>JBCCGH010000022.1:0-74456 GCA_039029375.1 Planctomycetota bacterium | reverse complement strand
GTCAGCGAGCGCAAAGGGTGGACCGAGCGGATGGCGGCCCTGTGGGCCGTGGGCACGTCGGGCTACAGCGCGAGAGAGCTGCTGGCGCCCCTGCGGGCGCGAGGATTCGGATTGGAGCGCTAGCAGCGCAAAGGGTGGACCGAGCGGATGGCGGCCCTGTGGGCCGTGGGCACGTCGGGCTACAGCGCGAGAGAGCTGCTGGCGCCCCTGCGGGCGCGAGGATTCGGATTGGAGCGCTAGCAGCGTGGAGGCCGACATGAGTGCTATGAGTAGGAGGTGGCTGCAGTTCGTCGTGTTGGGTGCGTCGGTCGGGTTGACGGCGTGCTCAGGCTTCTACGGCCGGGCCTACGGCGGCTATATCCAGACCGCGTTGAGCGGCGACGTGGCCCTGGCGGACACGGGCTTCGCGGTCAGTACTTCGGCCGACATCGAGGATGACCTGGGTCTCGACGAGGACTTCGGGTCGCCGTATGTCCGCGCCGAGCTGGGTGCATCGATCGTGTCGGTGACAGCGTCGGCGTTTCGCTACGACGCGTCCGGGTCGGGCACGTTGCCGGTGACCTTCGGTGGCATTCCGGCCGGTGTGCCGGTGACCTCCGACATCGAGGTGCTCAACGGCAAGGCGGCGGTCCTGCTCAACTTCATCGACCTCGGTCCCGTGCGGCTCGCTCCCGGGCTCGGCGTCGACTACTTCGACTTCGACCTCGCGGTGCAGTCGCAGACAGTGCCGACGGTGTTCGAGACCATCGACGTGCAGGCACCGGTTCCGGTCGTCTACCTCCAGGGCGAAGTGGATCTGGGCCCGGTGGCGTTGACCGTGGACGGGGCGGCGATGGACGCGAGCGTGGATGACATCGACGGCACGTTCATCGACCTCGAAGGGATGCTGCGGGTGAAGCCGTTCTCCCATACCGAGATCTTCGGCGGCTATCGCTGGATCAGTCTCGATGTGAGTGGCTCCGAAGACGGCCAGGACTACAGCGGCGACCTGCGGCTCGCGGGGTGGTTCGTGGGCGGCGGCGTGACCTTCTAGTGGGGCGTCGCTAGCGCTCCCCGGGTCCGTGGGCGGATCCAAGACCGGGTTGCGGTCGCCCGAGCCATGGGCCCGCCAATTGGCCTGGTCAAATTGTCCGGATTGACACGGACAAGTCGCGGGCATTACATCGGCCGGCATGAGCCTGCCGTTGCCCGAGCTGCGGCGCGGGGCCGCACCGCTGGTCGAGCAGCTGGTGCGTCACTTCGAGACCGCCATCCAGCAAGGCCGCTACCGGCCCGGCGACCGTCTGCCGCCGATTCGCGAGGCGGCCCAGCGTCTGGCGGTGACCCGGGCGACCGTGCAGGACGCGTACCGCCGATTGGCCGATGCCGGTGTTGTCAGCGCCACCGTCGGCCGTGGCACGATCGTGACGGCGGCTGGGGGGCGCGACGGGGCCAGCGTCTTCAGTGCCGGCGCTCACGCCGCGTGGGAGCAGCTGCGGGGGGCGCCCCAGTCGCCGAGCCTCCCCCTCGGCGTTGAGGTCGTCGCCAACCTTGCCGAGCTGTTGCCGGACCAGCAGCAGTTTCCGGTCGCGGCCTTTCGCGACTCCCTGGCGCGGGTGCTGCAGGATCGCGGCGGCGAGGTGCTTTGCTACGGCCATCCGCTCGGGTCGCCGGACCTCCGCGCCGAGCTGGCCCGGCGGCCCGAAGAAGCCGATCCGCGCTGCGACCCCGATGAGATCCTCGTGACCAGCGGCGCGCAGCAGGGGATCGACCTCGTGCTGCGCACGTTCACGTCGCCCGGCGATGCCGTGGTCGTACCGGTGCCCACCTACCACCACCTGTTCGGTCTGCTCCGGGCCCATGGGCTCGAGCTCGTGCCCGTGGCGCAGGATCGGAGCGGCCTGGATCTCGACGCGCTCGTGGCGGCGTTGCGGCGGCCGGACGTCCGCCTGCTCTACGTGATGCCGACGTTTCACAACCCGACTGGCCGCACCCTGTCGTTGACGCAGCGCCAGGCGCTGGTCGAGGCCCTGACACCGACGCGCGTGCCCGTGCTGGAAGACGAGTTTCAGCGCGAGCTGCGCTTCGCGGGCGAGCCGCTGCCATCGCTGCGGCACCTCGATCCACGGGGTCTGACCGTGACTGTGCGGACGTTCAGCAAGGGCCTGTTCCCGGCGGTGCGTACGGGCTGGGTACGCGCGGCGCGCGACGTCCTCAGCCGCATGGCGGCCCTCAAGCGCTTTACAGATCTCGAGACCAGCCCGCTGCTACAGGCAGCACTAGTCGACTTTATGGCGGCGGGAGCCTTCGACCGCTACGTCACGTCGCTGCGCGCCGAGTTGGCCCGTCGACACGCGACGGCACGCCAAACCCTGGCCCAGGCGATGCCCAAGCGCACCGCGTGGAGTGAGCCCGAAGGCGGTTTCGCGGCCTGGGTCGAGCCGCCGGCGCTGGACTGTGAGGTCCTCGCGCAGGCCGCGGCCGCGCGCGGCGTGCTCGTCACGCCGGGCCGCGTGTTTCAGCCGGGCGGCGAGCCGCAGCGCGGGCTGCGGCTGTCGCTGTCTCGAGTGTCCTGCGAGGCGATCCGCGCCGGTATCGAAGTGCTTGGCGAATGCGCCCACGAGCTGCTCGAGCGCGCCCATCCCGCCCGCACTCGCATCTTCCTTTGAATCAACGTTCCTAGAGGTCAGTGATGGCAGTCGACAACACCGTCCCCGCCGTGCCGGGGTTCACGCCTGAAGAGGTCCGCAGCAAGATCGGTTTTTGCGAGCAGCTCAAGGGCGGCGTCATCATGGACGTCGTCAACGCCGAGCAAGCGCGCGTCGCGGAAGAAGCGGGCGCGGCGGCTGTGATGGCACTCGAACGCGTGCCCGCGGACATCCGCCGCGACGGTGGCGTGGCCCGCGCGTCGGACCCGGCCATGATCAAAGAGATCCAGGCCGCGGTCTCCATCCCGGTGATGGCGAAGTGCCGTATCGGTCACTTTGTCGAGGCGCAGCTCCTCGAGGCGCTCGAAGTCGATTGCGTCGACGAGAGCGAGGTGCTCACGCCGGCCGATGAGGAGTTCCACGTCAGCAAGCGCGGTTTCAAGACTCCCTTCGTGTGCGGCTGTCGCGACTTGGGCGAGGCGCTGCGCCGGATCCACGAGGGCGCCGCGATGATCCGCACCAAGGGTGAGGCCGGGACCGGCGACGTGGTCGAGGCGGTCCGCCACCTGCGCGCCGTGCGCCGCCAGATCGTCGCGCTTCGCGGCCAGGACCGCTCGGAGCTCGAGCGGAAGGCGCTGGAGTACCGCGTCCCAGTCGAGCTGGTCGGCTGGGTGGCGGAGGCGCAGCGACTGCCGGTGCCGAACTTCTCGGCAGGCGGCGTGGCGACTCCCGCCGACGCGGCGCTGATGATGCAGTTGGGTGCCGAGGCGGTGTTCGTCGGCAGTGGGATCTTCAAGTCTGACGATCCGGCGCGGCGGGCCCGCGCGGTTGTGCGCGCCGTGACCCATTACGAGGACCCGGCGACGTTGGCCGAAGTCTCGACGGGCCTTGGCGCGCCCATGCGCGGCCGCCAAGCGGCAGACCTGAGCGAGGACGAGCAGCTGGCGCGCCGCGGCTGGTAGCGCGATCAAGCCATGCATGGACCGGTAGGTGTCTTGGCCCTGCAGGGCGACTTCGCCGAGCACCGACAGGCGCTGGAGCGGCGCGGCGTGACGGTCCGTCTCGTGCGTCGCCCGGCCGATCTGCGGGGCGTCGTCGGCGTCGTGTTGCCTGGCGGGGAGAGCACCACGATGCTGCGGCTGTTGCGTCTCGAAGCGCTCGACCGGCCGATCGCGGACCTTGCTCGCGCCGGCCTCCCGGTTCTGGCGACCTGCGCCGGCCTCATTTTGTGTGCCCGGTCGGTCAGCGGTCCGGAGCAGCCGAGCCTGGGGCTGCTCGACGTCGACGTGCAGCGCAACGGCTACGGGCGGCAGGTGCACAGCGGCACGTTTCCTCTTCGGGGCTCGGTGCTGCCGCCCGGCACAACGGGCGTGTTCATTCGCGCGCCGCGGATTCGACGGTGCGGCCCCGGCGTCGAGGTGCTGGCGCGTCGCGACGAGGATCCGGTCTTGGTGCGGCAGGGCGCCGTACTGGGAGCGTGCTTTCACCCCGAGCTGGAGCACAACCACCCCGTCACTGAGATGTTTGTAGCCCAGCTACGCAGTCCGCGGGCCGCCGCGGGCGCGGCTACTGGGGGCCGGTGACTTTTCTATAGTCACCGGCCGAAGGCGCCGCGGAGCGGCGCCAGCAGCATCGAAGAAAGCCTGTATCGTGGATTTCGTTACAGGCTCTGAGGGACCATGAGCACGAAACCGATCCGCGTGGTGAGCTATGGGCTGGGCCCGATCGGGCTCGCCGTTGCACGGCTGGCCGCGACGAAGCGTCGGCTGCAGATTGTCGGCGCGGTGGACACCGACCCGGCGCTCGAGGGCCGCTCGTTGCAGGAGCTCGCCGGTGCGGCCGCGCCGGCCGACGTGGTCGTGTCCGGGGATGCCGCCGACGTGTTCGGCCGCGTTGCGCCCGACGCCATCTTGCACTGCACGTCGTCGTTTCTGCCGCGCATTGTCGATCAGCTCACGCAGGCGGCGGCGGCCGGAGTCAACGTCGTGTCGTCGGCCGAAGAGCTGCTGGTCCCCGACCTACAGCACCCCGAGCTCGCTCGAACGCTCCACGAAGCGGCTGTCGCTGGTGGCGCCACCATCGTTGGGACGGGCATCAACCCGGGATTCGTGCTCGACCTGCTGCCGGTGATCGCGTCATCGGTCTGTGCCGACGTCGAGCGCGTGCGGGGGGTGCGCGTGGTCGACGCGGCAACCCGTCGCGGTCCCTTGCAGCGGAAGGTCGGAGCGGGACTGACCGCCGCCGAGTTCGCGCGCGAGCAGGAGACGGGGCGGTTTGGCCACATCGGCATGCGAGAGTCGGTTGCCCTGCTCGGACGAGCGCTGGAGCTGGAGCTCGACGACGTCCAGCAGACCTGTGACCCGGTACTCGCTCAGCACGGGATCGAGACGGCCCACGCCCGCGTGGAGCCGGGCCAAGTCGCGGGGATCCACAACGTCGGCCGCGGCCGTCGCGCGGGCGAGCTGCTCGTCGAGCTCGACCTCAAGATGTACGTCGGGGCGCCGGACCCGCGCGACGAAGTGTTCCTAGAGGGCAGCGCGCCGCTGCACGTGCAGTTCCCCGGCGGGATTCCTGGCGACGTCGCGACCGCCGCGATGTTGGTCAACACCGTAGCGCAAGTGGTGACCGCCGAGCCCGGCCTCAAGACCGTGCTCGATCTCGCGCCGGCGCGCCGGCTGCGTTAGCGCCCCGAACCCAATCGCCGACGTGCAACCCCTGGACGCTCCGTTTGACGCAGTGCTGGCGATGCCTGGCTCCAAGTCCCACGCGAACCGGGCGCTGATCGCCGCGGTGCTCGCGTCGGGGCGGAGCGAGCTGCGGCACGCCACCCCTTGTGACGACGTCGTCCACATGGTCCGCGGTCTACAGCAGCTCGGCTTCCGGCTTGCGTGGCGCGACCGCGCCGCCGGCGTCGTGGCGGTCGACGGTGGCATCCCCCGACAGCCGGGCGCGAGCGGCACGATCGACTGCGGAGCCGCGGGCACCGTGTTTCGCTTCCTCACCGCGGTGGCCTGCGTGGTGCCCGGCGTCTGGCATCTGACCGGCGCCGACCGCCTCGGCGAGCGCCCGATCGACGGATTGGTCGAGGCGTTGCGCGGGCTCGGGGCCGACATCTCCGCGGGTGGCAGCGAGGCACTGCTGCGCATTCGCGGCGGGGCGCTGCGATCCGGACGAGTGCGGCTCGATGGGACCGCGAGCAGCCAGTTCGCGACCGCACTGCAGCTGATCGAGCCGGTGCTGCCGGGACCCCTGGAGATCGAGTGGATCGGGCCGCGGGCCTCGCCCGAGTACCTGGATCTCACTCGCTTGACGCGCGCGGACTTCGGCGCGGAGGATGCAGGCGGCGGTTACCAGCCGCGGCCCGACTACGCGATCGAAGGCGACTGGAGCGCGTTCGGTGCGTTCTTGGTGCTCGCCGAGCTCACCGGGAGCCGGGTGGTCGCTACCAATCTGCGGGCCGACTCGCTGCAGCCGGATCGACGGATGCCCGACGTGATTGCCGACCTGCGCGCCACTGGCGATCTGGAGATCGATGTCCACGCCGTGCCGGATCAGCTCATGAACCTCGCGGTCCTGGCCGCCCGCCGGTCGGGCACGACCCGTTTCGTCGGCGCCGCCAACCTGCGCGGCAAGGAGTGCGACCGGCTGGGCGTGCTGGTGCGCGAGCTGCGCAAGGTGGGTATCGACCTCGAGAGCCACGACGACGGTGTCGTCGTGCGCGGCGGCGGGGAGGCGTTGCGGCCCGCACGTCTCGATCCCGAGGCCGACCACCGCATGGTGATGGCGTTCGCGGTTCTCGCGAGTTTGCAGTCAGGCATCGAGATCAATGACGTCGGCTGCGTCGCCAAGAGTTACCCGGACTTCTTGGTCGACCTCAAACGCTTGCGGCGACAGTCGCGCTGCGTGGCGCTCGTCGGGATGCGTGGCAGCGGCAAGACGACGCTCGGGAAGGCGCTGGCCGAGCGGCAGGGCTGGAGCTTTGTGGATACCGATGCGGAGATCGAGCGGCGGTTCGGGGCGATCGCCGACATGGTGGACGGCGCGGCGGGCTGGGCGGGCTTTCGGGCCCGCGAAGCCGAGGTCGCGGGCGAAGCGTTGCGTGCGTCACGACGGGTCGTCGCGCTCGGTGGCGGCGCGATCGAGACCGACGCCGTGCGCAACGAGCTCGCGCGGTCGGCGACGGTGATCTTCGTCGACACCGACGAGGCGACGTTGCGGGCGCGCATCGCGGGGAGCGGCCGACCGTCGATCACGGGGCGCGATCTCGTGGACGAGGTCGCCGTCGTCGCGGCGGGGCGTCGCCCACACTACGAGGGGCTCGCCGCGGTGACCGTCGACGGGACGACTTCGATCCCGGAGGCAACCGCAGATATGGTGCGTGGCTTGAAGTCCCTGTGTCGGTGGTGACGGCGAATGGCGAGCAACAGCTTCGGCGACGTGTTTCGCATCACGACGTTTGGCGAGTCGCACGGCGCGGCGCTCGGCGTGGTCATCGATGGCTGCCCGCCGGGGATCGAGCTCGCGGTCGAGGATTTCCTGCCCGAGCTTGCGCGACGGCGGCCAGGCCAATCCGCGGTGACGACCGCGCGGGTCGAGCCCGACGCGCCGCAGATGCTGTCGGGCGTGTTCGAAGGCCGCACCACGGGAACGCCGATCGCTGTGCTGGTGGCCAACGAGGGCCAGCGATCCGCGGACTACGAGACATTGAGGCAGCGGCCGCGCGCCGGCCACGCCGATGAAACCTATACGGCCAAATACGGGCACCGCGATCACCGGGGCGGCGGCCGCTCATCGGGGCGGGAGACCGTGGCACGGGTGATCGCCGGTGTCGTCGCCCGCAAAGTGCTACCGGCGAATGTTCGCGTTCTCGGTCACGCGGTGCAGATAGGGCAGCACCGCGCTCAAGTGTTCGAGCCCGAGACGATCGAGAAGAACCCGGTGCGCTGTGCCGATCCCGACGTGGCGAAGGTGATCGAGGCGGAGCTGCTGGCGCTCCGCGAGGCCGGCGACTCGGCGGGCGGGTTGGTCGAAGTCAGAGTGCAGAACCCACCGACTGGCCTGGGCGATCCGACGTTTCGCAAGCTCAAGGCCGAGCTGGCGACGGCCATCCTCAGCATTGGTGCGGTCACTGGATTCGCCTACGGGGCGGGCTTTGATGTGGCGACGCTGCGCGGCAGCGAATACGTCGCGGATCGGCGTCACTTCGGCGGCATCCTCGGCGGGATCAGCACCGGGGAAGACCTGCGCCTCCTCGCCAGCATCAAGCCCACGAGCTCGATCGGCGATGTGGCGCGGCGCGGGCGGCACGACCCCTGCATCGTGCCGCGGGTGATCCCGGTGCTCGAGGCGATGGTCGCGATCGTGCTTGCCGACGCGTGGCTCCGGCAGCGCGCGCTCGGTGGCGCCGCCGCCCCGGGCGACACACCCCACTAAGCGACGCGGCCGGGTCAGAGCCTGTCACGAACTCGATGCTCCCCGGCTTCCGTCACGGCCGCGCCGGGCGGCCGCGCGGCGCCGGGCGAGGGCCTGGGCGCAGTCGTTGCCACACGCAATCGGCGAACAGGCCGACGTGCGCGAGGCTCACCCGCACGATTCGCATCTTGCTCTGCCCGACACGGCGCCGCGAAAGCGTCGCCGGCACTTCCACCACGCGGTAACCCTGCCGCAATGCGCGGAGCAAGACCTCGGTGACGCCCAAGAAGCCGCCGCGCCGGGGCTCGCCGGCGTCGAGTACTTCGCGGCGGTAGACGCGCACCATCGAGGTGAACGTGCACAGTCGATGGCCGCTCCCCAAGCGGTAGGCGAGCGACGCGGTGCGGGACAGCAGCAGTCGCCAGCCTTCGACGCCCTCGACGGAGCCGCTCGGGTGGTAGCACGATGCCAGGGCGACATCCGCGCCGGCGTCGACCTGGGCCGCGAGTTGGAGCAGCAGGTCTGGATCGTAGGTAAGATCTCCGTCCAGCCACGCCACCAACGCGCCGCGGGAGGCCCCGAGGCCGGTCCACAGCGCCGCCGTCAGCCCGCGGTTGTGCGCATGGCGCACCACAACCAGGTCCAACGGGTCGCGTCCTTGGAGCTTCTCGTAGGTGCCATCGGTGCTTCCGTCGTCGACCACGATCAGCTCGACGGGCCGATCTGACGCCGCAACGAAACGTCGTAGACGCGCCACGAGCGCGGGGACTGCCTCGACCTCGTTGTGCAGCGGAATGACGACGCTCAGCACCATGACATCGTATCGCCCATTGTGATCACCGCAGTCACGACGACGGCTGGCGGCTACACTGAGATCAAGTTGTCCCGGGCGTCCTACTGGGTGTTGGTCTGCGGCGCCGTGGTTGGTGCGGGCTACCTGCTCTGGCCGCGCACGCGCGCCGTCCGGCCGATGGTCGCGGGGGCGCCTTCGGAGCAAGCGCCGCGCGTCGTTCGTCAACAGGGCGAGCCGCCGGTCCCCAGCGCCGTGGGCGTGCTGCGCGGCTGGGTCATCGACCGTTTGGGGTGGCCCGTCACGGGGGCGCGGGCGACGCTGCTAGCCTCGGCGGTCGAGGGCGGGACGGCCGAGAGCGGCGCGTTTCAGCTGCCCGTGCCGGAGCCGCGCGCGTACCGGGTCGGCGTCGGCGCGCCTGGCCTCGAGCCGCAGATCATCTCGCTGCACCCGGCCATGCCGGCCGCCGTGGTCCTTCGCGACGCGCTGCCTTGGACGCGCGATGTCGAGCCCTCGCCGCGCTCGACCCCGCCGTCGCTGTCCGGCGAGGGGTTTCTGCGGACCGCGGCGGGTGACGTTGTCGAGGGCGGCGTCGTGTCGGTGGTGGAGACCGAGGACGTTGCTCTGACGGATTCGGCAGGGCGCTACCGGATCGGGTTGCCGGGCAGCCCCGCGACCCTACTGGCGCACGATGCCACGGGCCGGGTGGCGCGCAGCGAGCCCGTGTATCCCACCCGGGACGAGGGGCTGGTGCCTCTCCCCGACCTGGCGCTCGCACCGGGCCGCGTGCTGCGGGGCTACGTGCGTGACCCGGACGGCGAGCCCTGTGATGCGGCGTTTCTGCGCGTGCGTGGGCAGGGTGCGCGGCGGTTTGTGCGAACCCGGGCGGACGGCTCGTTCGCCTGCGCGGGCCTGTTGCCTGGGACGTATGTGGTCGAGGCGTTGCCCCACCGTGGCGCCCTCGGTCTGCGCCGACCGGTCACGCTCGACCGGGGCGTGGACCTCGAGCTGATGCTGGTGCGCGCGCAGACGCTGGAGGTCTTGGTCGTCGAAGAAGGTGAGGCGCCGCTCGCCGGCGTGCACGTGGTGGCCGAAGAGGGCGAGCTACGGCGTGCCCACGGGCGCACCGATGTCGAAGGCCGAGCCACACTGTCGGGCGTGGGACCCGGCCCCTTCGCCTTCGAAGTCCGTGAGGCGATCGACGCCCGGCCACTTGAGATCGTGGCGTTCGAAGACGCCGACCGCCGCCTCACGGTCCGTCGCCGCGAGTAGCACCGCGCGTCCTCGGGCGCGCCTACCGGTGGACGAACTCGGCGCGGCTGCGCGGACCTTTGGTCAGGAAGTTCTCGACGCCGATCCGTTTGTCCTCGGTGGCGCAGACTGCGCCGAAGCACTTGGCCTCCGTCGCCAAGCCGTCGCGGAGCGACTGCTTCGCGCCCTCAAGGATGGCCTTGCAGAGGATCTCATCGACCTTCGTGCTCAGATGACCCAGCTCGACGGTGGGGAGCTGGGCGGGCACGTCCGCCATCGGCTCGCGTTGAATCGCGCGGCGCGGCGTCTTGCCGTCCGCTAGATCGCGCGCCAGCTCGACCGCTGCGCCGATCAAGTCGTCGGCCGGTACTTCGCGCTCGATGAGCCCGAGCTCGAGCGCTTGCGCCGAGGAGAACGGTCGAGCCGTGCGCAGAAGCTCCGCTGCCGGCAGCAGTCCCACCAGGCGTGGCAGGCGCTGCGTTGCGCCGGCGCCCGGAATGATGCCGAGGTTCGGTTCGGGCTGGGCCGCGAAGGGGCGCAGGTCGGTGCGGGCGACCCGGGCGTGGCATGCCATCGCCAGCTCGTGGCCACCGCCGAACGCCAACCCGTTCATCGCGCACACCACGGGCTTCTCCATGTCCTCGATCTCGTTCAGCACGCTCTGTGAACCGAGGGACGTCTTCTCGCCTTCGTCGGCCGTCTCGATGGCCGCCAGGAAGCGGACGTCCGCGCCGGAGACGAAGGCTTTCTTGCCAAAGCCCGTGAGGACGGCGGCGCGCACGCTCGAATCCGCTGCCACGTCCCGAAAGCGCTGCCGCAGCTCCTCGAACACCGCTTCGTTGAGCGCGTTGAGGACTTTGGGGCGGCGGATCTTCAGGACGGCGACGCCGTCGCGATCCTCGCGCTGCACCACCGGGATGTCGAAGGGGCGGTTCGTCGCGCCGTGATCCGCCAGGCACGCTGGCACCGGGAAGCCCGGGTTGGCGCCGGCGTAGGCCTGCACCAGGCGGAGGGCCTCGGCGGTGCCGAGCTGGTTCATGAACCGGAACGCCGGCTTGAGATCGAGTGCCAACTCCAGCGCCATATCGAAGTCCGAGAGCGACACGAGGCCCGCGTCCAGGATCTCGCCGCACAGGCCGAAGTAGGCGCCGCGCAGCTGCTCTGTGACCTTGGCGGCGACGTCGTCGGCGACCTCGACCGTCTCGCCGCGCCCCGGCGTGTCCCAAGGCTCACCCGAAGTGAGACGGTCCTTCAGCGACTGCGGTGTGCGGAACCACTGGTGGATCTTCTGGTGGTATTGGTCGAGGCCGACCGCGGTGATCGGATTGCCACCGGTCAGGTTCATCGCGGTGAACGATCCCACCGTTAGACCAAGCGCGGATCGCGCCACTTGGTCGATCTGCTTGGTGGTCGCCAAGCCCGACTCGGCGATCAGGGCCGAGGCCAGGAATAGGCCCTCGAACACCGGGTCGAGCGCATACCCATAGCGCGATTGCACTGCGATCGGCGCCTTGCCGATGGCTTCGTAGAACGACAGTAGCC
Organism: Planctomycetota bacterium; assembly: GCA_039029375.1. Lineage (GTDB taxonomy): Bacteria > Planctomycetota > UBA1135 > UBA1135 > UBA2386 > JBCCGH01. The sequence continues at coordinate 62,834 of JBCCGH010000022.1, read as the reverse complement.
ACGCGGTCTGCGCTGGGTCGGTGTCGGCACTCGGCACGACCTCGACCATTGGGTTGCGTTCCGCGGGGAAGAAGTAGTGGATGACGCAGGTGCGACGCTTGAGTCGGGCATCGGCGAAGATCGCCTCGGGCTCGAGGTGCGATGAGTTGCTCGCCAGAATCGCCGCGTCGTCGACCAGGCCCTCAACCTGCGCAAAGATGCGGCCCTTCAGTGCCTTGTCTTCGGTCGCGGCCTCGACCACCAGGTCGGCGCCGCGCACGGCGTCGTAGTCGGAAGTGAACTCGACGTTGGCCAGCATTTGCGACTGTTGGTCGGCACTGAATGCACCCGTCTCGACGCCCTTGGCGATCTTCTTCTCGAGCTTCGCCTTGCCGCGTTCGAGCGCTTCGGCGGCGATGTCGACCACCACCGTTTGAACGCTGTGCGGCGAAAGCACTTTGCTGAAGTACAGCGCGATGTCCGGGCCGATCTGGCCCGAGCCGATCACGGCAATCTTGCGAAGAGTTCGTCCTGCGTGGGTGTAGCTCATCGATCCAGCGAGCGAGAATGCGCGAAACTGCGGCGTTGCGCCGCCGCCAGGCACGATGCCAGCGGCGGGAAGGGCGCGAGAGTATAGGCACCGGCCTGCGGTGGCCCCAGACCCCTACTGGCCGAGCAGCTCTTCCAGAACGCGGTCGGCGTTGTAGATCTTCGCCAGCGCTTCGATGATGGCCTCGCTGTGCACCGAGACGGCGCGGGGCACGTCGTCGGAGTAGACGAAGCGGTTGGCGAGCATCTCGATGTTCCCGTCGAAGATCAGCCCGACGATCTCCAGATTGCGGCTGACGATGGGGCTGCCCGAGTTGCCCCCGATGATGTCGTTGCTGCTGACAAAACAGACGGACTTGCGCAGGTCGATCTGGTCCTGTCGCTCCAGCCACGGCTTTGGCAGGTCGAACGGATGCTCGCCCTCGAACTCGGCGTGGCGGCCGAACAGACCGTAGAACGAGGTCCGCCACGGCGCGATGGTACCGTTGTAGGGGTACCCCATCACGACGCCGTCGCTGAAGCGCAGGGTGAACGTTGCGTCGGGGCTTACTCGTGCGCCATAGACAGCGAACATCGCCCGCCCCAGCTCGGCGCCGAGCGTCGATTCCTGCTCGGACAGGCGCGCGGAGGTGGCGTCCTTGGCGCGGATGAGCGGCTCGAGCACGACGGCCATGCGTACGGCCGGATCATCCGACAGCTTGATTGCCTCTTCGCCCGCGGCCACGAGCCGCGACTCGAACTCCGGGTCGCCGACCTGCGAGGACTCGAGAAGTGCCGCGGTCTGTTCCGGCGTTCTGTCGCCGATCACGTACCGGCGGAACGGATCGCTCGGCGGCAGCCAGTCGCGGGCGCGGGCCAGGTGATCGATGAAGGACGCACGGTCGTACGGGCTCGCCTCCAGCGCGACGGCCATCGCACCCTTCAGGTACTCCTGTCGACGCTCGGGATCGGTCGCGGTCGCAGCCCGCACCAGCTCGAGAGCCCGAGCCAGGTGCTTGGAGCCGCCAGGGGTGTGGAAGCGGCGTTGCGGCTCGAACGCCGTCTTCGCGGCGGCGGTCTCTTCGAGCCTCGCCCAGAGGTGTGCGTAGCGCTCGCGCAGATCTGGGTCGGCGAGGACGGCGCGCTTGAACGCCGCTTCGGCGCGGATCTTCCGGGCCATCAGCGGCTCGTTGAGCAGGCCCGAGTGGTAGCCGGCGTAGGCCTTCTGCGCGTTCTCAAAGGTGAGGATCTGCGTGCGGAACTGCTTCTCCTGCTCTGGGCCCAGCTTCGCAATCTCCTTCATCAGACCCAGGCGGTTGTCGATCAGCTGCCGGATCATTGGGTAGCCGGCATCGCGCAGGTGGTTCATCTGCGCCTTGGTCTTGAGCCGGTCGGTCGATCCCGGGTTGCCGGTGACGAAGACCAAGTCGCCTTCGGCGGGGCCGCTCTTGCTCCACTCGAAGTAATGCGCCTCCGTAGCCGCGGGCTTGCCGTCCACCCAGGCGCGCAGAAACGAGAAGTCGAGGCTGTATCGCGGGAAGGTGAAGTTGTCGGGGTCGCCACCGAAGTGCGCGATCTGCAGGTGGGGTGCGCACACGAGGCGCACGTCGTCCCACACCCGATACAGGTAGAGCTGATACACCGCGCCCTGGTGCAGCTCGACGACCTCGGGCTGCAGCTCAGGGTACTGCTCCCGTGCCTGTGCGAGCAGACCGGCTTCGTTGCGGTCCCGCGCCGCGGCGATGCTGGCGTCGTCGTCGCCGCCGGCGATGCCGGCGTTCATGGCCGCGGTGACGTCGCGCATCTGCACCAACTGTTGGACGGTGAGGCCCGGGATCCGCACTTCGTCCTCAAGGCTCGAGGCGTAGAACCCGTTGCGCACCCAGTCCTGATCCTCGGGCGAGATCTCGGCGATCTGACCTCGCGCACAGTGGTGGTTGGTCATGATCAACCCGCGCGGCGACACGAAGGATGCGGAGCAGCCATCGCCGAAGCGCAGCGACGCCATGCGCAGGGCGTCGAGCCAGCCGGCCGGCGGCTCGAAGCCGTATTCATCGCGCAAGTAGTCGAGAGGCGGACTCTCGAACGTCCACATCTTGCCGAGCTCGAGGTTGCCCTGCGCGGCGGCGGCGGGCGCGATCGCGAGCCAAAGGAAGAGAGAGCGGAAGCGTCGAAGGGTGTCAGGCATGGGAGGGGGGGCGTGCTATCGGCCGTCGCTGACGCCGCCCAGCTCCTGCAGCAGCGGAGTGGCGTCGAGGATCTTGGCAAGCGTCTCGGTGATGCCGTCGGTATGGACGGAGACCGAGCGTTGCGAGCGGTCGCGGTAGAGAAAGCGGTTCGGTAGCTGCTCGATGTTGCCGTCGAAGATCAGTCCCACCACCTGCAAGTCGCGGTTCACGACCGGGCTCCCGGAGTTGCCACCGATGATGTCGTTGGTGCTGACGAAGTTGACCGCCGCTCCGAGGTCGACGCGATTCTGCTGTGCGAGCCAGGGCTCCGGCAGGTCGAAGGGCTGGCGCCCGTCGAAGTCGTTGTGCCGCCCGTAGAGACCCCAAAAGGTGGTGCGCCACGGTGCCTGAGTGCCATTGTAGGCGTAGCCCTGCACACGGCCGTCGCTGAAGCGGAGCGTCATCGTCGCGTCGGGGCTCACTCGATCGCCAAACACCGCGAAGATCGCCCTGCCGATGCGTCGTGCTTGCACGGCTTCCGCCTCCTCCAGTCGGCGCGCTGCCGCGTCGTTGGCGTCGGCCAATGGCGCAATGACGCGGGCGGCGACAATGGCCGGATCCGCCGAAGCCTCGACGGCTGCCATCCCGCCCGCCAACAGCTCCTGCGCAACATCGTCCTCGCCGACGCGGCTCTGCGCGATGCGGATGGCACCGGCCTCCGGCGAGGAGTCGCCGACGAGAGCCACGAGGTAGGGATCGTCCCGCTCGAGCCACTTCGTCGCACGCTGCAAGTGGTCGATGAACAGCGCTTGTTGGAGCGGGGATACCTGCACTTGGATCGCCGGCACCAACTCGCGGGCCGTGGCGCGTTCCGTCTCGGATCCGCGCGGGTCGACGGCGCGAACGATCGCCAGAGCTCGGGTCAGGTGGGCCGAGTACGCGGGCGAGTGGAACTGGAGCGGCGCCTCGAGCGCGGTCTTCGCCGCGCTGATCTCGGCCAGGGCCTGCCACGCGTCGCCATACTTGGCCGCGAGCTTGGGATCCGCAGCCACCGCGGCGCGAAACTCGGCCTCGAACGCCCGCTTGCGGGCCATGAGCTGCGGCTCGATCAGGCCGCGGTAGTAGCCCTGGGTGGCCTTCAGGGAGTTCTCGTCTCCCAGGATGATGTTGCGCAGGGCTGGCTCGAGCGGCGGAAACTGCTGCACGAAGGCGCGCAGGATGTCGAGCCGGCGCTTCAGCAGCTGCAGCTCCAGTGGGTACTGCGCGTCGCGCAGGTAGACCAGCTGAGCGTGGGTCAGCAGACGACCCGTCGAGCCCGGGTTGCCGGTCACAAACACGACCTCACCGTCCTGCGCGCCGCGGCCGCTCCAGCTGAAGTGGTGGTTGGTCGTGTCGGCAGGGCGGCCGTCCTCCCACGCGCGACAGAACGCGAAATCCATGCAGTAGCGCGGGTAGGTGAAGTTGTCCGGATCCCCGCCAAAGTGGGCTGCCTGCAGTGGCGGAGCGCATACCAGGCGGACGTCCTCGTAGCGCTTGTAGAGGTAGAGGTGAAATGCGGCACCCTGATGCAGCGTGACGATTTCGGGAGCCAAGTCGGGGTGTCGGGTCGCGGCGTCGTCGAGGATCGACTGCTCGTTGGCACGCCGTCGTTGCTCGACGCGGCCCGGGTCTGATGCGTCGGCGGTGCCGGCGAGCACGGCGTCCGTCACGTCCTCAATCGCCACGAGTTGCGAGACGTAGAGCCCTGGCAGGGGCAACTCGTCTTCGAGGCTGTGCGCGTAGTAGCCGCTCTCGACTAGGTCGCGGTCCTCGCTCGATGCATCGGCGACGTTGTCGCGGACGCAGTGGTGGTTGGTGAGGATCAGGCCGCGCGGCGACACAAAGGACGCCGAGCACCAGTTGCCAAAGCGCAACGACGCCAGTCGCAACGCCTGCAGCCACTCCTGCGTTGGCGCGAAGCCGTACTCGTCGCGCAGGTACGCGAGGGGCGGGTTCTCGAACAGCCACATCTTGCCCAGCTCGGTCCGCACGGCCGCCGGCCCGTTGTGCGGCGCGGCCTGCGCGTGGGTTTGAGCGGAGAGAGCGAGCAGCGCGGCAAGGGCTGCCAACGGTGAGGATCGTGTCAAGGCAACGCGCGTGGCAAGAGAACGGGGACGATAAGCACGCCCGTCAGCCCGGTCTCGCCAAAACCGAGGCGGGATTCCGCGGCGCCGGCTGGAGCGGGCGGGCGTCGAGGCATCGCATGACGAGGCGCACCGAGGCCGGCGAGGGCGGTTGCTGGTGCAAAAAACCAACACCACCGCCTGTTGCGTCGTTCGACGACCCCTGGGGTCGCGAAGGTGCCCGCGCGGGCCATTGCCACGGCGGCTCGTCGTTTTCGACCGACCGCGTCGAGCCGGCGCCAGCGGCGCCTCGGGCCAGCCCGGTGCGGTCCGGGGCCGGCATGTGGGGAGGATGCATCGTGCGCGCTCGGCGGCGCTTGCATTCGGCTTGCGCCGCGGGGTGCCCCGGGGGCTGGCCCTTCGGGGGCAAGAGCGCTGCAGCCCAGGCCGCCGACATTCCGATGGTAGTTCAGAGAGGTCGGCGGGTCGCCGGCCTGCCTCCCCATCTGAGCCCAACGCTCCATGAAGCCCTTCGCAGCCCATCCAACGTCGCGCAAGCCACGCCATCGGGGGACATGGTCGAACTAAAGAACGAGGGCCAGGTGTCTGCCTTCCGCGCTCTGATGGAGGCGGAGTGTCGGTGCGACGAGATTCAGGCTGCGATCGGCCGCCTGAAGGATGCATACGACGACGACCACGAGATCGTCAGTATGCCGGACATCATCTCCCTGCTTGACGACCTGCGGTGGCACATCCGCCGGACCGCCGAGCAGGTGGCCCGCTTCGAGAAGGCGATGGGGATCGTGCGGGCATCGTCGAAGATGCAAAAGCGCATGCCGCGCATGCCGCCCGACTCGTTCCGCGGCTCGACGCGCACCCTGCGCATCAGCGAGCTGGTGGCTCTGTTGTCGGAGCAGAAGAAGACCGGATCGTTGTGGATCAAGGCGGGCTCGGAGCGCTTCGTGCTCGAGTTCTCCGATGGCGCAGTGGTGCACGCGACGAGCGACTCGACCAACGCGTCCGCCCGCCTGGGGACCATCCTGGTCAGCCAGAACAAGATTAGCGCTGATCGGCTCGATGAGTTCCTGCGCGAGTACTCGCGCCAGGATGGCCGGATCGGCGAAGCCATGACGCGCATGGAGCTGATCGGCGAGGACGATCTTCGCGACGCCCTCGAGGAACAGGTGCAAGCGCTGTTCCGCCACGTGCTCGAGCTGGATGAAGCGTTCTTCTGTTTTGTGAGCCACCGGCTGACGTCGCTGGAGATGCGCGTCACTCTGAACACGACCCAGCTGATGCTCAACGCGGCACGGCTCGCGGACGAAGAGCGCGCCGACGGTTTCGAGCCGACACCCGTCACCGAGGACGACATGGTGGCGCTCCAGCCCGAGGCGGTCCACATCTCGCCGGCTGGCGAGGCCGAGCCGGTACCCGGCCCGACCGATGCTCCGGCATCGGAACCGGACGCGCTCAGCCCGGCCGCCTCGGCCCCGACGCCCGCCGCTCCGCCGGAGTCGGCGTTCGGCGCCAAGTCGGCGCCGCCGCCGATGTTCGGCTCTACGACGCCGGGCTTCTCGCCAAAGACGCACAACGACGGCACGCCAGCCATCGAGGTGACGATCGACGAGCTCGATATCGACGTCGACGTCGACGTCGACGTCGACGTCGACGAGTCGGACGACGAAGAGCCGTGGACCTAAGCGTCCGGTGAGCTCGCCCCACCGCGTGCCGCGGATTGCCGGACTTGAGTGATCCGCACCGGCCAGTGCGTCGTTCTGGGTGGACGTCCCCCCTTTGGAGGCGCCATGACCGCACACCTAGAGCGCGTTCAAGGCGAGGAGCGATTCGAGCTCACCGCCATGATTGACGTCGTCTTCCTTCTGATCATCTTCTTCTTGTGCATCGACTTCCGGGTGCTCGAGGCGAAGCTGCCGGCCTCGTTGCCGGATGTGGGCCAAGCGACCACGGGCATGCCGCCGCCGCAGGACGTGTTGCGTTTGCGGGTGGTCTGCGACGAGCCGGGCACGAGAGTCTCGATGGGCACCGCCAACGGCGCCGTGTCGCGGTTTCGCCTCGAGGGGCACCGGGTGTCATGGCGGCTGGGGCCCGTCGCGTTTCGCACCGTCGCTGACCTGCGCGCGGCGCTTTGCGACGTGTTCAACGACCCGACCCGGCGATCTCGCGGTGACGACGGGCGCTGGGCCGCGTTGCCCGTGGTGATCCAGCCCGGCCCCGCGACCACCTACGGCGATGTGGCGCGGACGCTCGACGCTGTGAAGGCCTGCGGCTTTCGCGACGTGCGCTTCGGCTGACGCAGTCCTTCAGCACGCGTCGACGGCCGCGGCGAGGAGGTCCCCCACCTGGCCGCGCGACGCCGGGGTCTCCCACGGCAGCAGGCAATGGTCGCCGCGAGTGACCAGGATCCGCAGCCGCGACGGTGCGTCTTGGCGCGACAGCTCGATCCGCACGGCGCCGTGCCGCAGCTCGAGCGCGGTCGGCTCGCCGTCTGGGGCATCGTCGGCGCCGCTCGTTTCCAGGACGACCTCGGCGCGGAGGCGGTGTTGGAGCCAATCCCGCAGACCGAGCGAAGCTGCGACGGCGCCACACGCGGACCCGTGCTGGAGGCGGACCGTGGTGGGCTGCTGCGGATCCCACGAGAACCGTTCGAACGCCTCAGCCAGCGCTCGCCGCCATGGTCGAGTCCGAAACCACGCCAGGTCCACGGGCGCGATCTCCGGGATCTCGCGTAGGCGCGCCAGGTCGCTGACCGGGGCACCGAACGCCGCCGAGTCGACGATGACGCGATCGGTGAGTCGCGCCATGGTCGTGAGCTCGAAGGCGTTGGTCGGCAGCGGTCCGGCCCAAAACAGGTGCGACGTCAGATCCTGTTCGACGAGCGGCCGGATGGTCGAGGCGGCGCGGGCCAACCCGCTGGGGGCCGTGCGCAACGAGATTTCCTCGAGCACGGTTTGGCGCCCTTGACCCTCCGAGGTCCAGCGCGCGGCGAGCTCCGCGGCCAATCCGGGCTCGTCAGGGTCGAGGAGAATCAGAAAGGCGCGGCAGTGATGCCGCAGGAGGACGCGGCCGAGCGTTTCGCGGAGCCAAGCGTCTTGGGTCAACGGGGCGACGGCGATGAGGTTCGCCGTGAGCGAGCGGCACAGCGGCGTCGGGTCGCTCGCCTCGATCTGCTCCCAGAGCGCGGCCAGGGCATCCGACAGGTCCTCGACGTCGGCATGCTGTCGTCGCAGCTCCGTCACGGCCGCCGCCATTCGCGATTGCCTGCCAGCAGCTCGTTGGCCGCGTCCGGCCCCCACGTGCCGGCGGCGTACGGCAGCGGCGCCGCGCCCTCGCGCCAACCGGAGGCGATCGAATCGACAATGCGCCACGCCTCGTCGACCTCGTCCCGGCGCGCGAACAGCGTCGCGTCACCCAGCATCGCGTCCGACAGCAGGCGTTCGTAGGCGTCGGGCGATCGACCGCCAAAGGCGACGCCGTAGCGGAAGTCCATCAGCACATCGCGCAGTCGCAGCTCCGGGCCGGGAACCTTCGAGCCGAAGCGCATGCTGATGCCTTCGTCTGGTTGGATGCGCAGCAGCAGCACGTTGCGTTGCCGCGGGGCACCGCCTTCGAACAGCCGGTGTGGCGGCCGGCGGAAGTGGATCGCGGCCTCGGTGACGCGCCGCGGCAGCCGCTTCCCGGCGCGTAGCAAGAACGGCGTCTTACCCCAGCGCCAGTTGTTCACCTCCAGACGAACGGCGGCGAAGGTCTCGGTGCGCGACCCGGGCGCGACGTCCGTCTCCTCGTGATACCCGCGGACTTCCGATGCGCCGACGAAGCCGGGTGTGTATTGGCCCCGCATCGTGCAGCGCGCCACCGCGTCGGGCTCGAACGAGCGGATCGCGCGCAGCACCTTGACCTTCTCGTCCCGCACCGCGTCCGCCTCGAGCGACACCGGCGGCTCCATCGCGATCAGCGTGAGCACCTGCAGGAGGTGGTTCTGGATCATGTCGCGCAAGATCCCGGCCTCTTCGAAGTACCGCGCGCGACCGCCCACGCCGATCGACTCGGCGACCGTGATCTGCACGTGGTCGACGTGCCGCTCATCCCACCAAGGCTCGAAGAAGCGGTTGGCAAAGCGCAGCGCCAGGATGTTCTGGACCGTCTCCTTGCCGAGGTAGTGATCGATGCGGAAGACCTGGCCCTCGTGGAACGCCGCCGCGACCTGGCTGTTCAGCTCGGCGGCGGTGGCGCGGTCGCGGCCGAACGGTTTCTCGATCACGACGCGCGCGAACTGGTCCCCTTCCTCTTGCGACAGTCCGTGGGCCGCGAGCTGCGCCAGGATCGAAGAGTAGGCACTGGGCGGTGTCGCCAGGTAGAAGATGCGGTTGCCGCGGGTGCCGTGCGCGGCGTCCAGCTCGCGCAGGCGGGCACCAAGGCGCGCGTAGCCGTCCGCGTCCTCAAAGGTCGCCTGATGGTAGTAGAGGTGGTCGACGATGGCCGCGAATGAGTCGGCCACGCCTTCCCGGCCGAACTCGTCGACGCCGGCCGTCATCTCTTGCCGGAACTGCTCGTCGCTCTTGTCGCGCCGGGCGAACCCGACGACCGCGAAAGCGGCCGGCAGCAGTCCATCGCGGGCCAGCCCGGCCAAGGCCGGCACCAGCTTCCGCCGCGTGAGATCACCGGTCGCGCCGAAGATCACCAACGTGCACGGCCGCGGACTGCGGCCGAGCTCGTCCGAAAGGGGGTTCATCGACACGCCACCATCCTGCGCCGGCGGCCATTGTATTGCGACGACGCGCGAACTTCGCGGCAGAACTCGTGGTCGGTGCCAGCCGCTCGGCGTTGGCCCGCCGATCTTCCGAGCGACCGGCTCAGCTGAGCGCCAGCATGCGGTCGAGGGGCAGGCGTGCGCGGCGCAGCATGTCGTCGTCGAGCTCGATGCACGGCTCCAGCGTGTCGAGCGCCTGGGCGATCTTCTCGAGCGTGTTAAGCTTCATGTAGGGGCACTGGCTGCAGCCTTCGCAGCCGGTTCCCTCCTGCACGGGTGCGGGGAGGAGGGTCTTGTTCGGCGCGGCCCGGCGCATCGTGTGGAGGATGCCAGTCTCGGTCCCGACGATGAACGTCGTTGCCTCGTCGTTGGCGACGAACTCCAACAGCCGCCGGGTCGAGCCGACGTAGTCCGCATGGCGGAGGATGTGCTCCTCGCACTCGGGGTGGGCGATGAACTTGGCGCCGTCGTGTTTGGCCTTCAGCTCGAGGATGCGTCGCTCGGAGAACGTGACGTGCACGATGCAGGTGCCAGGCCACAGGTCCATCTCGCGGCCGGTCTTGCGCATCAGATAGGCGCCGAGGTTCTTGTCCGGGGCGAACAGGATCGGCTGGTCATCGGGGACCGAGCGGATGATCTGCTCGGCATTGCTGGACGTGCAGATGATGTCGGACTCCGCCTTGGTGGCGGCGCTGCAGTTGATGTAGGTGACGACGTAGTGGTCGGGGTGCCGGCGGCGCCACTCGGCGAGTTTGTCGGCCGGGCATGAGTCCGCCAGCGAGCAACCCGCCTCGAGGTCCGGCAAGATCACGGTCTTGCTCGGGTTGAGGATCTTCGCCGTCTCCGCCATGAAGTGGACGCCGCAGAACAGGATCACGTCGACGTCTTGGGCGTCGCGGGCTCGCTTGGCCAAGTCGAGCGAATCACCCAGGTGATCGGCGATGTCCTGGATGTCCGCGTCTTGGTAGTAGTGCGCCAGAATGACGGCGCGGCGCTCCCGCTTGAGTCGCTCGATCTCGGCAAACAGGTCGAGCGAGGGGTCGATCGATGTTGGGCTCATGGGCGGACGGCCGATTGTCCGCCGTGATTCGCCAAACGCCAAGGACCCAACCGGGCCGGCTGGCTCGCCACGCCGCTCGCCTAGGACTTGGCGGTCTGCTCGTCGCCAGGAGCACCCTTCTTGGTGCTGCCCGCCTTCTTGGCGCCGGCCTTCTTGGCCCCGGCCTTCTTGCTCGGGGTCTTCTTCTTGGCCGTGGCTTTCTTGGCGGTCTTCTTCTTCTTCGCCGGGGCGCGTGCGGCCCGCTCGGCGAGCAGATCGACGGCCCGCTCCATGGTCAGGTCCTTGGCGGACTCGCCGCGCGGCAGGCTCGCGTTGGTCGTGCCATCGGTGACGTAGGGCCCGTAGCGGCCGTCGAGGATGCGCACGGCTTCCTTGGTCTCCGGGTGCTCGCCGAGCTCCACCAGCACCTTGGGCTGGCGCGACTGTCGACCGCGCGCCTTGGGCTGGCTCAGCAGGTAGACCGCCCGCTCCAGGGTGATCGTCAGCGGCGACTCGCCCTCCGGGATGCTGCGGGTCTCCTTGCCCCACTTGATGTAGGGGCCAAAGCGCCCGTTGGCGGCCAGGATGTCGACGTCCTCGCCCTCTTCGGTCTTCTTGGTGCCGACCGAGCGCGGCATGGACAAGCAGGCCAGCCCTTCCTCGAGCGTGACCGTGTCCGGCTCCATGCCCGCCAGCAGCGATGCCATCTTCGGCTTCTCGCCGTCGAGCTGGTCGGGATCACCGAGCTGAAAGTACGGCCCGAAACGGCCGATCTTGACGAACACCTCGAGGTCGGTCTTTGGGTCCTTGCCGAGCGAGCGCGGGCCGTCGCCGCCCTTGATGAGCAGCTCGATTGCCTTCTCGAGCGTCAGCTCGTCGGGGGCCGTCTGGTCTGGGACGCTGACCCGCGATTCGCCGCACGACAAGAACGGCCCGTAGCGACCGACGCGCACTTCGACCAGCTCACCGCTCTCGTTGTTGCCGAGCGGGATGCCGCACACCTCGCGCGGATCGATGTCCTTCTCGACGCGGTCGAGGGTGTCTTTGAGGCCGGGCCTGCCGTTGCCGCTGTAGAAGCTGCGCAGGTACTCCAGCCGGTCCTGGCGGCCGTTGCTGATCTCGTCGAGATCGTCCTCCATCCGCGCCGTGAACGCGTAGTCGATGAGATGGTTAAGGAACCGATCCAGCAGGTTGACGACCGCGAAGGCGGTGAAGGTCGGGACCAACGCCGAGCCCTTCTTGAACACGTAATCGCGCGCCAGGATGGTCTCGATGATGCTGGCGTAGGTGCTCGGTCGGCCGATGCCGCGCGCCTCCATCTCGCGGATGAGCGAGGCTTCCGTCAGCCGCGCCGGCGGCTGCGTCTGGTGTCCCTGCGCCTCGAGGCTAGCGACCTCGAGTCCGTCGCCCGGCTGCACGTTGGGCAGGATCCGGTCACCGGAGGCGTCACCCTCTTCGGTCGGCTGCGCGTAGGCTAGGCGGAAGCCCTGGAACTCGAACGTTCGGCCTGTGGCCTGGAAACGCGCGTCGTCGATCTCGAGCTGCAGCGTGGTGCGCTGGCCGCGGGCGTCCAGCATCTGGCAGGCCACGGTGCGCCGGTAGATCAGCTCATAGAGCTTGCGCTCGTCGGCGCCCAGCTCCGCCGCGAGCGACTCCGGGGTACGCATCGTCGCGCCGGCCGGCCGGATCGCCTCGTGAGCCTCCTGCGCGTTCTTGACCTTGGTCTTGTACACGCGCGGCGCCGCCGGGAGGTAGTCGGCGCCGTAGGTCTCTTTGATGAGCGCCCGCGATGCGGTCAGCGCCTCGTCCGACAGCGTCGTCGAGTCGGTGCGCATGTAGGTGATGTAGCCGTTTTCGTAGAGGCGCTGCGCGGCGCGCATGGTGCGCTGCGCGGTGTAGCGCAGCCGCCGCGCCGCCTCCTGCTGCAACGTGCTCGTCGTAAACGGCGGCGACGGCCGCTCGGTGAACGGCTTCTGCTCGAGGCTCTTCACCTCGGCGGTTTGGCCGGTGAGCCGTTCGGTCAGCTCCTTCGCCTGCTGCTCGGTGAGCTGGATCGGCGCCTCGCCGTCACTCTTCTTGAGTTGGCCTGTGTCCGGGTCGAAATCGCGGCCGGTTGCGACGCGCTGGCCACCCAGCGCGACCAAGCCGGCATTGAACGGTTCGCTACCCTCGCCCTGGAACGTGCCGTCGAGGTCCCAGTACTCGGCGGTGTGAAAGCGCATGCGCTCGCGCTCGCGCTCGACCACCAGCCGCGTTGCCACGCTCTGCACGCGACCCGCGGACAGCCTTGGCCGGATCTTCTTCCACAGCAGTGGCGAGACCAGATAGCCGTAGAGCCGGTCGACCAAACGGCGCGTCTCCTGCGCCTCGACCAAGTGCTCGTTGATGCTGCGCGGGTTGCGCAGCGATTCCTCGATCGCGCTCTTGGTGATCTCGTGGAACACCAGACGCTTGGTCTCGCCCTTGGGCGCGAGCTCCTGCACGAGGTGCCAAGAGATCGACTCACCCTCGCGGTCTTCATCCGTCGCGAGGTAGACGACCGACGCGTCCTTGACCAGCTGCTTCAGCTTGCGGATCTGGTCGCGCTTCTCTTTCGGTACGACGTAGAGCGGCTTGAACGCGTTCTCGATGTCGATGCCGAGCCGAGCCCACTTCTCCTTCTTGAAGGCGGCTGGGATCTCCGCCGCGTTCGCGGGCAGGTCGCGGATGTGGCCGACGCTCGCCTCGATCACGTAGTCCTTACCGAGGAACTTCCCGACCGTCCGTGCCTTGGCCGGGGATTCCACGATGACGAGGGGCTTACCTTGCTTCTTTTTCGCAGCCATTCGGGGAGGTGGGGGCGAGTGTTAGGAAACGCTGACCGCGGCTGTCAAGCATGTCGGTCCACACTGTCGGTCGGATGAAGGGCTCGTAGGTCGAGCGCCGTGCGTCACTGACTCGCCGATGCAGTCGAGCATAGGTTGGCCTCAGGAGTGGGTTTCCGTGCGTGTACGGGCCTTCGACCAGTCCCCCGGCCCCTGCTTGACCCCTTCTTGACAAACCTTCGCAGGAGCCCGGTTAGCGTGGCCGTCCAAACGGCTCGTCATGCAGCCCCCACGTGCACCCTACCTGTTGCTGCTGCTGGCTTTGGGGTCGGCCGCTGGGTTGGTGATCGGGGCCGCGCTGAGCCTCTGGGGGGCGCTCGGGGAGGCCCGTGCACGTGCTGCGGTCGAGGCGCGTCTGGCGGCGCAGCAAACCGCGAGAGTTTTACGTGCCGCGCTGCGGGATCCAGCACTCCTCGCGGAGGTGGCGGAGGCGAGGCGCTTCGTGGTGCGCGACGGCGCCGTCGTCGTCCCGCCCGATCTCGGCGCCCTCGACCCGGGGGCTGTCGAGGGGCCCGGATTCGGCGTGGCGCACGCGATGCGCCGGGCCCGTGGCCTTGAACGGTCGGATCCGGCCAAGGCTCGATCCCTGCTCGAGGCGCTCCGGGTCCAGGAGTCGCTGAATGCCGCGGACACTGCGCGGGTGGACGCGCAGCTGGGTTGGTTGGCCCTCCGCGCGGGGGATCGCCAGGCCGCGGCGGATGCCGTGGCCCCACCGCGACGGCTCGGCGCGAACCCCGCGTCGATCCCGCCCGATGCCCTCGCCTCACGCCTCCTGCTTGCCGCACACCTCGACGGCGCTGTGCCGCAGTGGGCGGCAGGCGCCGTGACGCGTCTGCCCCCTGCGACGGCGGCGCAAGTGCTCGTCCGGATGGCCGACCGTGGCCTGCCGGTGGCGCCGTTGCGGAGGGCGTGCCGCGCCGCGGCCGTGCGCCGCGCGGTGCTGCGATTGGCCCGGTGGCAGCAGCCAGTGTGGGAGGGGACCACCGAGCCGACGGTGGTCCAGAGCGGCTCCCAGCTCTTGGTCTACCACCCGCGCGACGGGAGCGGCGCCGTGTTGGCCGGCCAACCTCTCGTCGACGTCCTGGTCGCGCACCTCGACGTCCAACAGGACGGCGTCGCCGCACTCGCCGCCAATCAGTTGGTGGCGGGACCCGCGCCGTCTGCGTTGGCCGTGCCCGTCTACCCGGGGGCGTTGGCCGTGCTGCCCCGCCGCGTCGCCGCGGGCGGCTGGGCGTCGCGGGGTGTCGCGCCGATCGTGCTGCTGGCAGCGCTCGGCGCCGTCTTTGTGATCGCGCTGCTCGCGGCGGTGCGCGGCCTGCGGCGGGAGGGCGACGCCTTGCGCGCCCGGGCCGAGTTCTTGACGTCGGTGACCCATGAGCTGAAGACGCCGCTGGCGTCGGTGCGGCTCCTCGCCGAGATGCTGCAGGAGGGCCGCGTTGCCGGTGCCGAGCGCCAGCGCGAGTACCACCGCATGATCGCGAGCGAGGCGATGCGGCTCTCGGTGCTGATCGAGAACGTCCTCGACCTCGGCCGCATGGAGCGCGGCGAGCGGGCCTACGACCTGCAGAGCGGCCCGTTGGTCGAAGCCGTGCGCGACACCGTCACGCTCTTTGCGCCGGTGGCCGAACGCGCCGGGCTGCGGCTCGACGTGCAGCTGGATTTGCGGCGGGTGACCGCGCGCTTCGACCGCGACGCGCTGGTGCAGGCGCTGTTCAACGTGCTCGACAACGCGCGCAAGTACGGTGCCGGTGGCGGCGTCATCGAGCTCGAGGGTGAGCGCAATGGCGCTGCGTATCACGTGCGCGTGCGCGACCGCGGGCCTGGCGTCGCGGCCGCCGAGCGCGAACTCGTGTTCGAGCGCTTTCGCCGCGGTGCCCGACAGGCCGACGGCAGCACGCCCGGCCTGGGCCTCGGTCTGCCGCTGGCGCGCGCGATCCTACGCGCGCACGGTGGCGACCTGCGGCTGGACCCGGCGGCGTCCGATCGACCCGGGGCGTGTTTTTGCCTCACGGTGCCTCTCGAGTCGTTGGCGGCGGAGGCGCCATCGTGAGCCGCCGCATCCTCTTGGTCGAGGACGACCCCACGCTGCGCATCGGGCTCGACGATGCGCTTGCGGGCGAGGGCTACGCGGTCACCACGGCGGCGGATGGCGACAGCGCCCACGAGCTGCTGTTCTCGCGGCACTTCGACCTGGTCGTCCTCGACCTGATGTTGCCGGGGCGCGGCGGCCTCGAGTTGCTGCGCGAGCTGCGCGAAGCGCAGCAGCAGGTGCCCGTTCTGGTGCTGACCGCCCGCGGTGACGAGACCGACAAGGTGCTCGGCCTCGAGCTCGGCGCCGACGACTACGTGACCAAGCCGTTTGGTTTGCGCGAGCTCCTGGCGCGCGTGCGGGCGCTGCTGCGTCGAGTCGGCGGGCACGGGATCGATCGCGCGCCGGCCGCGCCGCCGCGGTTTGCGATCGGCGCGGTCGCGATCGATCTCGAGGCGTACCAAATGGTGCGCGACGGCGAAGTGATGCCGCTCTCCCCCACCGAAGTTGCGATGCTGGCATTGCTGCGCGCGCAGGCGGGCAAGGCCGTGAGTCGCGAGCGCTTCCTCGACGAGGTGTGGGGCAGCGACCAGTTTGTCGGGCCGCGCACGGTCGACACGCACATGCTGCATCTGCGGCAGAAGGTGGAAGTCGAGCCAAGGCAACCGCGCTACCTGCGCACCGTGCATGGCGTTGGCTATCGGCTGGAGCTGGAGGGCGACGCGCCTTGACAACTTCGCGACATGCTTCTGACCGAGGCGTCACCGCCGCGGGTCGAAGAACGCGTCGGATGGGCCGTTCTTCGGACCCAAGGAGTCAACGATGATGAGACGAGCGAAGTCGGCGGTGCTGTTGCCGTTGGTGTTGACCGCGACGTTGGCGGCGCAGAACGGCGCCGGCCACGACGCGCTGCAGAGCGCGATCGCGGTCGAGGAGATCGAGCACAATCTGGCGGGCGCGATCGAGTCGTATCGCGCGGTCGCGACCGCGGCGAGCCACGACGTCGCCGTGCGCACTCAGGCGTGGCTGCGGCTCGGTGAGGCGCTGCGGCAGGCGGGCGATGAGGCGGCGGCGCGCGAGGCGCTGCAGCAGGCGGCGGCGGGGACCGGATCCAACGCGCGGCGCGCGGCGGCGCTCCTGGGCGGGCAGGACCCGGACGATGAGCTTCAAGCCCGGATCGCCCAGGCCGTCGCGCGGCTGGGCCGCGACAAGACCGCCAGGCACGACCTGGTATGGATCGGCGAGCCCGCTGTGCCCGCGCTGCTCGATGCTTGGACGGCGGCGACGAACGGCTCTGATGTCACAGTGCTGGAGGCGGTCGCCTACGCCCTCCTGCGCATTGGTGACGCACGCTGCATCCAGTGGCTGGACCGCGTCGTCAAAGCCACGGAGGCATCCGAGACCAAGCTCGCGGTGATCGAGGCGCACGACGGCCTCATCGACGAGGCGGCGATCAGCGACCGGCTGCAGGTCTTGATCGAGGATCCCGATCCGCGGGTCCGCGTCGCGGCGTTGGACGCGCTCGCCTTGGTGATTCCGGCACCGCGGGTCATCGCCCGTGCCGCGGATCCCAGCGCCCGCGTGCGGCACGCCACGCTGCGGGTGCTGGTGCAGCAGTGGCCCGCGCTGCGGCACGAGGCGTCGGAGCAAGACAGCGCGGAGCAGCTCGTCCCAGCTCTGCTCGCGGCGTTAGCAGACACCGGGTCGCCGTCGGCGCGCGAGGCAGGCAAGTTGTTGATGTCCCAGGCGGTGCTGAGCACGCCCACCGGTCGGCGCGGGTTGCTTCGGGCGCTGCGCATTCCAGGCTTGTCGATGGGGCGTACCATGCCGCTGTTCGAAGTTGGGCCGACGGAGCACCTGGCTGACGTGCTGGCGCTCGCGAGGGAGCTGCGCGGTCGCGAGGATGAAGCGACGAGGCTGCTCCGCTGGTTTGTCGCCAGCTGCCTCGATGACTGGTCGGCGGAGGCGTTCCCGACCGTCGTGGAGCTGTGGGATCTCGGCTTCGGCCACCAGGGATTGTCCAGCACGCTCATGCTCTGGGCCAAGGATGGACCGTCGCGCCTCAGCCTGCTCCAACGGATCGATCGTTGTCCGGAGCCGCGGTTGGTCTTCGACTGGCTGGTGAAGGGCGAGATGCCGGAGGGCGCGTATCCCCTGCTGGCGAAGTGGTGGCAGGAGCGCCCTCTCGGTGACGAGGGCTCGGATTTCGATGCCAAGTTCGCGTGTGCGCGCGCGATGATCGCGGCGAATCCGACGGTGGCCACGCAGGCCCTGCTGGCCTCAATCGAAGGTCGTCCCAAAGACTTCTACTATGCGGCGGAGGCCCTCGTAGACCCCAGCGTCGAACCCCCGGTCGCAGTGCTCCTGAGGCTGATGACGATGGCGGGCTACGACCCCAACGTCAGGAGTTCGCTGTTCCGTCGCGCGCTTGAGCTGGGCGCTAGTCGCGCCGCCGCGCCACAGTTCGCGAGGGCCTACGAGCTCGGCCTCTACGGTGGGCTTTCGCATCTCGACAGCGAGGTGGCGTGGTCGCATTGGGAGCCCGCGGATCTGGCAGCGGTCGTCGAGGCATGCCTGGATGTCGGCGTCACCAGGGATCAGTCAGACCGGCGGAGAGAGTCACCGAGGGATGAGGTACGCAAGCTCATCAAGGCAGGGGCCTGGCGCGCCTGGCCGAGGGAACTCGTCGACATGCTGTTTCGACGGGCAAACAGCCGCGGCTCGATCGGTGTCGACGTGGCGGCGCAGTTGGTCGCGGCTCGAGCGCCGGGCTACGCCGAGTTCGTCCAACAAACCTTGGTCGAGGGTGGCCCGAGTTTGGCGACCGCCTTGACGGCCCTCCCCTTGATGCCCGCCGAGAGGCTGCCTCAACCGCTGGATCTCGTTCGTTTTGCGGGGCACCCGAACGACGAGGTCGTCGACAGGGCGATGAAGGCCGTCGCGGCGCTCGATCCTGATCAGGCCCCCCGCTTCCTCAGCGCGGCGCTGGAGCACCCCAACGAGAACGTGCGTCGCGCGGCCTGCGAGCAAGCCGGCACGCTGGTGGCACTCGAGACCGTCCCAGGGCTGTTGAAGGCCATGCATGATCCGGGCACCGGGGTCAGAGCCGCCGCCATGGCGGCCCTGGACACGTTGTGGGCCTACGAACAGCAGGCCGGCCGTTGGCGGCGCCTCCAGGGCGCCTCCGGCCTCCCTGACCCGACCTCCGCCGCCGAGGCCCTGGTCGGCGCCGCCAGGGACACCTCCCACCCCGAACGCCGGCTGGCCGCGATCGCCTCCCTCGGTGCTCTCGGCATGCCCGAGACGGCGCCGTTCCTGCTCGAGTTGTGGAAAGACCCGGACCCCGACGTCGCGGCCGCGGCGCGTGCCGCGCTCGCGAAGATCAACGGCACCGATGAAGGCAAGTAGGTCGGCGCCCGTCGCCGTCGTGAATCGCGGTGGCCACTTCCCACTGCCTTGACGCGGCGGCGCGACTCGGGTAAGGGCCACGCTGGGCGCGTGACCGACAAGCTTCCTCGCAAGACCAGACTGTCACCGTAAGCCTAGTCGAAGCCTCGGCTTCGGCTCGTCGCCCGCGTCGTCTGACGCCGTGGCCGGCGCCGGCATCGTCGGGTCGTGTCCTCCAATTGGACTATGCCGGTTGAGATTTCCCGGCTTGGCCCGAGGCGCCCAGCGCCCGGCCCAGGATGCACTGATGAATCAAACAGACAAGTTCGCCCTCGGCGGGGGCGGCTACACCCTCTACGCACCCCAATACCCCCGCTTTCAGCGCGAGCCCGGCTTCTTCGACGAGGTGTTGATCTTCGACGCCGAGGTCCGCCCGCTGTACGGGCTGACCGTCCTGGAGAACGACGTGCCGGTGAAGCTCGAGTGCACCGGGATCAAGTTCGAGAACGGCAATGCGGTGCTCACCTACCAGGGGCGCCCGTCGCTGAAGGTGACCGAGACGCGGTTCGTCACGACCGATGACCGCTTCGTCTCAAACCTCAAGGTGCATCACGAGGGCAAGGGCGAGCGCGAGCTCGTCATCGTGCAGTGGACGTGGACCGACCCCGAGGGCGAGGCCCCGTCGCTCGAGGGCGATAGCTTTCGGATCAAGCGCAGCCTGGCCCGGGGCGAGGATCCGGCGGTGCCGGCGGAGATCGTCTGGAGCAGTCCCGACTCCAAGGGCGCGCGCTGTCTGCAGGCGTTCTTCTGCCTCGGCGGTAGCGATCGGCCGGACTTCGAGGAGACGCCGTGGTTCGACATGGCGGACCTGCCGACGCCGCGCGCCAAGCGGCAGATGCTGAAGCCGAGTCCGATCCTCCCCGACGCCAAGGTCTATCTGGGTCTGTTCCGCCGCATCAAGCTGAAGGCCAACGGGAGCGTCGAGCATCGCTTCGAGGCCAACGTCATCTTCAAGGGCAAGGGGATCAACTACCGGCCGCGGCGCCCGGACGCCAAGGACGAGAGTGGCTACCAGGCCTTCATGGAGAAGACGCCGCGCTTCGTGTGTGAGGACAAGCGCCTCGAGAAGCTGGTCAAGCATCGCCTCGAGTCCCTGCATCTGCTGCGCGTGCCCAACGGCGTCGGTCACATGAGCACGTACAACGTGTGCCAGGGGACCGGCGAGGATCACATCCCGGTGGCGTTCTCGGCGCCGGCGATCCTGCGCGAGGCGCGCTGGCTCGGCGATCCGACGGTGGGGCGCGGCGTGCTGCGCGGGTTCTTCGAGAACGTCCGCCAGAGCGGGATGGTGCCGGGGCGGCTCCACCTCACGTCGCTGTCGGGCGTCGATCACTACCACGCCGACTGGGGCGGTGGCTTTGAGGCGTTGGACGCGGTGCACTCCGACCGTGCCACCAAGCGCGCGGTGCTGATGTCGATGCAGCGCTACGTGAAGTGGCTGGCGAACAACCGCGACCCCGAGGGCAGCGGCCTGACCGACGTGGTCCACCAGTTCGAGAGTGGGCAGGGGCCGTCGCGCCGGTTCATGGTCATCGACGACAAGTCCGACCGTGCCGAGGAAGCCTCGGAGCAGTTCCGCCTGAAGGGCGTCGACGCCAGCCTGTTCCGCTACAAGCTCGTGCGCTTCTTGGCGCAGGTCGCCGAGGAGCTGCAGGAGAAGGCGATGTGCAACCGCTTCCTCGCCGAGAAGGAAGTGATCCACGACGTGATCCGCAAGCGGCTGTGGGACGACAAGGCCGGGTTGTTCATGGACCTCGACCCGAAGACGCGGCGCCGCACCGGCGTGAAGGCCGCGGTCGGCTTCTACGCGTTGGGCACCGACATCCCCAAGCCGGCGCAGGTCGACAAGCTGCTCGAAGCGCTGGGCGATCGGAAGGAGTTCTGGACCAAGTATCCCGTGCCGACGGTGGCGATCACCGACGCGAGCTTCAACGCCGATGGGCATTGGAAGGGCACGCGCACCGAGTCGCCGTGGAACGGCCGCGTGTGGCCGATGGTCAACTCGCAGATCCTCGAGGCGTTGGCCTACGTGGCTGAGCGCGGCAACAAGCGGGCGCAGAAGCTCTGCGGCGATCTGTTTGAGCGCACGGTCTCGATGATGTCCGGCGAGCTGGAAGGCGTGGCGGAGCCGCGGTCGTTCGAGCACTACCACCCGATCACCGGGCGAGCCAGTCGCTACCGCGCGACGGACATTTGCCTGCACTCGTTCATGCTCGACAACATCTTCCGTGTGGGCTGTGGCTTCGTCGTGCGGTTCGGTGAGATCCAGGACGACCCGGTGATGGCCAACATGCCGGACTTCAAGGTCACGGACCTGCCGGTCGGCAACAAGCGCTTCAGCGTGGAGCGCAAGGGCGCCAAGCTGAAGATCAGCTCGCAGTAGCGGGCCGGAGCGGATGGCGTGAGCGTCGACCTCAGCGCGGTGCAGGCCGCGGCCGAGCGGATCCGGCCGTTTGTGCACCGCACGCCGGTGCTCACGTCGTCGACCTTCGACGCCGAGCTGGGTGCGCACCTGTTCTTCAAGTGCGAGAACCTGCAGAAGGTCGGAGCGTTCAAAGCGCGCGGCGCGGTCAACGCGGTCCTCTCGCTGCCGGAGGCGGAGCGGGCGGAGGGTGTCGTGACCCATTCGTCCGGCAACCACGCCGCGGCCTTGGCGTACGCGGCCCGGATCTGCGGTGTGCGCTGCACGGTCGTGATGCCCGACACGGCGCCAGCGATCAAGGCGACGGCGGTGCGCGGCTACGGCGCCGACATCGTCTGGTGCAAGAACGCGGAGCGACAAGCCACCGCGGACCGCGTGCTGGCGGAGCGGGGCGGCACCTTCGTGCATCCGTTCGACCGTGATGAGATCATCGCCGGCCAGGGCACGGCGGCGCTCGAGTTGCTGGACGAGGTCGGCGCGGTAGACGTCATGGTGGCGCCGGTGGGAGGCGGCGGCCTGCTTGGCGGCACCGCGATCGTGACGAAGTCACGCTGCCCCGAGGCGCGGGTCATCGGTGCGGAGCCCGAGGCGGTCGATGACGCCTACCGATCGCTGCAAAGCGGGGTGCGGCAGCCGGCGGTCCCAACGCCACAGACCATCGCCGACGGCCTACTGACCGGGCTGGGCGAGCGCAACTTCGCGATCCTCCAGGAGCGGGACGTCGAGATCATCACCGTGGACGAGCCGGCGATCGTCGCCGCGGCCCGCGACGTGCTCGAACGCATGAAGATCCTGATCGAGCCGTCGGCAGGCACCGTGCTCGCGGTGCTGCGGCGCGAGCCCGAGCGCTGGCGCGGCCTTCGCATCGGCCTGGTGCTCAGCGGCGGGAACACGGACTTCGCCTGGCTGGAGCGCTAGCAAGAGAAGTAGGCGCCCCGGTGCAGCCCCACGGCGACCGCAGATCCGCGACAATCCCCGCAGCAGTCTGGGCGCATTAGGTCCAGACCTCCCCGATGTTGCTTGCACCCGTCGAACAGGCGTTTCGTCGCTATCGCTCCAACGGCGATCCGAGCCAACTGCGGATCGTCTTTGATGCCACCGCGGACGAGCTCCTTTCGATTGCGCGCCACTTGGCGAGCCGCGAGGCCGAGGCCGAGGACCTGGTGCAGGCGACATTCCTCACGGCGATGCAGGCCGCCGCGCAATACGACCCGCGCCAGCGCGTCCTGCCGTGGCTCGTCGGCATCCTGGCAAACCAGGCTCGGATGGCGCGGCGTCGATCGCGGCGCGCGGTCGATCCCGATCGGCTGCCGGAGCGCGCCGCGCCGGACCCGGTGCGCGACGCGGCGGCGTCGGAGCTCAGCCAGGCTCTGGACCAGACCATCGAGGATCTCCCCGACGCGTACCGCCCGGTGCTGCGCCTCTACTTCGAAAAAGGTCTGCGGCCCGTCGAGATCGCCGACGCGCTCGAGCGGCCGCAGGGCACCGTCCGCGCGCAGATCTCGCGCGGCCTCGCGCAGGTGCGTCGGTCGCTGCCCGCCGGCTGGATCGCGGCGCCCGCGGGCGCGGCCGCGGCTGGAGCTGGCCGTGGTCTCAAAGCGTTGCGCGCCGTGGTGCTCGACGCAGCGCGGGAGCAGCGCGGTCCCGTCAGCGCTGGCCCGGTGGGGTCGGCCTCCGGTGGTTGGCGTGGCGTGAGTCGCACCTGGGGCGTCGGCGCCGCCGGCGCCGTGGCGCTCGTGACGCTCGGTTGGGTCGGGCTTCAGCTCAGCGGCGGTGACCCCGCCGGCACCGGCGCGACGACCGAGGCGGCGCGCCCGGCGGCGGCGGATTCGACCCTCGTGGTCGACTCCGCGCGGCGAGCGCTGCCCGCAGCCGAGGCCTCGGCGGGAGCCGCTGCGGGCCCCGGCGCAGGTGGCGCCAGCGCGCCGATGCTCCACGTTCGCGTGGTGCACGCCGACGACGGTCGGCCGGCGGCGAACCTCGGTGTCTACGTCGTGTCGGCAGCGTCGATGCCTGAGGTTCTGGCCCACGCGCTCACCGACGCCGATGGCCTGGCTCGACTCAGAGACTTGGACGTGGGGTCGGCGACCTTGCGGCTCGACCGGTGCTCGGTGGAGTGGCCCGTGCCGGCACCCGAGCAACGGAGCGAGCCGATCGAGCTGGCGCTGCCGCGCGGGCTGCGGGTCGAAGGTCGAGTGCTGAGCTCGAGCGGGGCGCCGGTGCCGAACGCGCGCGTGTGGGGCCGCGATGCGTCGATGTGGGTGCGGGAGGTGGCGCGCGCGGATGACGAGGGGCGCTACGCGGTGGCGGACGCCGAGTCGTGCTTTGAATTTTGGGCGCGGGCACCAGATGCCGCCGCGTCGGCGCCCGCGTCAGCGGAGGGGCTGGCGGGAGCCACCGTCGGCCTCGACCTCCACTTGCGCGATCGCGCCCCGGTTCTTCGCGGCCGCGTTCTCGCGCCCGACGGACGGGCCCGCGCCGGTGCGCACGTGGTGGCTTTGGCGCGGACGGACGGCGGAACGCACGTGTCACGCACCGACGCCGATGGCGCTTTCGCGTTCGCCGGTCTAGCGCCCGGTCGCCATGTCCTGTTGGCGTGGTGCGACAGCGATGACCTGGGCCAAGGGCGCGCCGAGGTCGACCTGGTGGCCACAGCCGCGGCGGCCGCGCCGACGACGCAAGCCGACGTCACCCTGCCGCGGGCTGCGACCGTGGTGGGGATCGTCTTGAGCGACGGCGTCCCGTGCGCGGGTTGGCGCATCACCGCGTGGCCGGACGCCGAGCCCGAGCGTCAGGCCGTGGCCAAACGCGTCGGTCCTCGCACCGCGTTCACCGGTGCCGATGGCCGCTTCGAGCTGTCTGGTCTGACGCCGGTCCGGCATCGCTTGCGCGTCCGCAGCGGTCGCCGCGACGGTGGCTGGGCCGAAGTCCGCGTGCGGCTGGCCGAAGGCGAGCGCCGGTCGTTGGACCTGCAGCTCGATCGCAGCCGCCGGCTATGCGTGCACGTGCGAGCCGTGAATGGCGTGACGCTGCGCGGCGTCTCGGTCGCCTTGGTCGCCCCGGGCCGCGACGGCGTGCTTCGGGTACAGGCGTCGCGGCGCGCGGACGACGCCGGCACGGTGTGCTTTCAGGATCTCGACGCGACGGTCGGTCGCGAGGTGTTTGTGCTCGCGCGCGTCGACGACCACCCGGACAATGCCGTGGTCCTCGCCCGGCGCGCCGACATCGAGCCGGGTGTCGACCTCGACGTGATCGTCGGGCGGAGCGAGCTGCCGAACGCCCGGATCGCGGGTCGCTTGGTCGACCCGCAGGGTGCGCCGCGGTCCGCCGTCCGCGTCATCGCCGCGCCGACCGCGCATCCGCGCATCGGCCGGATCGCCAGCAAGGCCGACGCCGACGGCCGGTTCGCCCTTGGGCCGTTGCCGGCGGGCCGCTACGCGCTACTTGTCCGAGTGGGCCGCACCGCGCCAGTGTCGCTCGGTGAGTTCGACTTGGCGCCGGCGGCGAAGCTCGACCTCGGCGAGCTGGTGGCTCCTCGCAGGCCCCAGTAGCGGACGACCGCCGGCGCCGCGGGCGACTTTCCGGACGGTGGCCACGCGTCGACCGGCCATGCTGTCCGGATGGCATGGACCAGTGTGCGACGCGTCTGGTGTCTGGGGACGCTGAGCCTGGCGTTGTCCGGCGCCGCCAGCGCTGGCGAGCTTCGGTTGACGGATGCCGTCGTGGCGAAGGGGCCGGACGGCGACGTGGTCGAGGTCACGGTGAGTTGGGTCAACGCGTGGCACCAGGCCCGCAACCACGATGCGGCTTGGATCGTTCTGCGCGACGCCGCGGCGCCGCACCGCTCGCCGTTGCGTCTCGCGGCCACGGGTCACCGAGCGTTAGCGGGTGCGGTGCCGGTGACCATCGAGGTGAGCGAAGACCAGCTCGGCGTGTTCGTCTCGGCGCAGGCCCCCTATCGCGGCGACGTCGAGTGGCGGTTGTCGTTGGCTTTGGCGGCCCCGGCGTCGGCGGCTGCGGTGCAGCCGTTTGGCGTCGAGATGGTCTTGGTGCCGGACGGCGGCTTCGAGGTCGGCGACGATCACGAGGTCGCGGTGCGCTTTGGCGCCGTCTTTGCCGCCGGTGAGGGCGGCGCGCCAGCCGGGCCGCTGCGGATCGAGAGCGAAGCAGAGCTGCCGGTGGGGCCCGACGTTGGCGCGCTCTTTTACGAGGCCGGCGGGACCCCGCAGTATCGAGGCGACCAGCAAGGCCCAGTGCCGGCGGCCTTCCCCAAAGGGACGCGGGCGTTCTACGTGATGAAGTACGAGTTGCGTCAGGGCGAGTACGCCGCGTTCCTCAACGCGCTGCCCGAGCCTTGGTGCGAGCGCCGCGCGAATGATGGGATCGAGGACGAGGATGCAGAATCGCAATCGATCCAGCGCACCGACGCGGGGTTCGTTGCGGCAGCGCCAAACCGCCCGTGCAACTTCGTCACCTGGGCCGACACCTGCGCCTTCGCCGACTGGATGGCGCTGCGGCCCATGACCGAGCTGGAGTTCGAGAAGGCCGCCCGTGGGCCGCAGCGGCCGGTTCCGCTCGACTATCCTTGGGGCACGGCCGAAGTGCATCGGGTCGAGCGGCAGGTCGAGCCGCTGCGCGACCTCCGCCACGCCGACGCCGAGCATGAGCGGGCCCTGACCGATGAGACCCGGGTCGCACTGGCGGCCTCGCACTACTGGGTGATGGATCTAGCCGGGAGCCTGTGGGAGCGTGTGGTTTCCATCGGGCATCCCGCGGGCCGCGCGTTTCGCGGCTCGCACGGGGATGGCGTGCTCGATTCGGAGACCGGCGACGCCACCAACGCCGACTGGCCACGCCAAGACGGCGAGCCCGGGACCGAAGCCGCGGCGGACGGGATCGGCTACCGCGGCGGTGCGGAGTACTTCGCGCCGCGCGTCGCCGAGAATCCAACCAACCCGCAGAGCCCGGTGGCGCTGCGGACCTTCGCCGCTTGGAACGGCGCGTATCGCTACAAGACCTACAGCGCCCGCGCGTGTCGGACCGCGCGCTAGTGGTGTGATTCAGGCAGATGGGGCCTTATCCGCGACGTATCGGCGCCGGTCGCAAGGCGGGTCGCCGCAGGCATATTGGTGGATACGGCGAGGACGACCCAACGCTGCGAGCGGCGCAGAGGGCCGCGGAGAATGCCCCAGATTTCTGAATCACACCACTAGGCCCCGCGCGACTGGGGTTGGGGGTGCCTGCGAAGTTCCTTCGCAGTTCTTGTCGGTGGTCGGCTAGGGCTAGTGGAGCGCGCGCGCGTCGCGAAACAGCCGGTCCCAGTCAAACGCCGGTCCGGGGTCGACCTTGCGTTCCGTGAGATGCCAGTGCCCGACGACGCCCTCGAAGTGCGAACGCTCGTACTCGCTCATCGTGCGTCGGAGTACGGCGCCGTTGGCGTCCCGCGGCGCATCGAGCCGGATGCGCGGCAAGACGCGATGCAAGGCGGCGAGCAATCGCGCGAGCGCCCGGTACTGCGCGTCGGTGAAGTCATACTGATAGAGCGTGCGCCCATGGACCTCGCCGCGAATGAGATCCGGACGCGCCGGTCGCGGCGTGAAGCCGGGTGTGCGCAACCCGGGTTCGACGATCCAGCGCGGCGGGGCCACGAGCGGTCCCTGCGCATCGGTGCGATACCACTCGCGCAGGTTCGCGTCGTTGGGGCTCGAGTACGCGCCGATGTTGGCGATCTCAATCCCGATGGATGCGTCATTGGCGTCGCCGGCGTGCCAGGCGCGTTCCTTCAAGTCGAGCGTTTGATAGATGGTCCCGTCGAGGTCGAGCAAGAAGTGCGCGGAGAGGCCGCGCACGTCGTGCAGCACCTTGAAGCACTGGCGCGACGTGCCGGCGGAGTCGTAGTGGAGCACCAGCATGCGCACCGCGCGGTTGAGGTCCTCGAGTCGCCAGCCATCGCGCTCGACCCGCTCGGCCATCGCTTCTGGCAAGCCGCGGCGATGCGGCCCGTAGCGCGCTTTGGCGCCCATCGTCGGGCCGTCGCGGCTGCTGGCGCTGAACCGCGGCTCGAGGCGATAGGCGTCATAGCCGCCAGGGTCCATCCACAGCACGACGGGCGAGCCGGTGTGGAACATGGCGCCGCAGGCCACGACTTCGTCGCCGCGCCGCCGCAAAGGCGTCCCTAGGGACGGGCCGGCACCGCAGCTCGTGAGGAGCAGCCAAGCGATCAGTGCCCCGGCCGAGGCCCTGGCCGCGGCAATCGGCATACGCCGGGTGACGTGAGCGGGCATCGCGCGACATTCGAGCGCGCCCGCGCGGAGATGCCAGCCTCAGCGAGGCGCGATGCAGGAAGAAGCGCCTCCGGATCTGGCATGCCACCGCCCGAACACGTAGTAGAGCGCCGATGGGCCCGCCCGCGGCGCGGCCCAACCGAATCGCGGAGCACCTCAGATGTACCGAACCATTGCCTCCCTTTGCCTCCTCGCCAGCATGGCCGCCGGCCAACAAGCTGTTTCGCCGCAGGCGGCGGCGCTGCCGAGCGACGCACCGCCGGAGCTCGCGCACATCGACCGCGTGGGGCTGCTGGGCCACGCCGAGTTCCTGGCCTCCGATGCCCTCGGGGGGCGGCTCACCGGCTCGCCCGGCCAAGAGGCCGCGGCGCAGTACATTGCCGAGCACTTCGAGGCGCTCGGCCTGGAGCCCTGGGGCGATGAGCAAGAGGACGGCTCGCGGAGCTGGTTTCAGGAGTACCCGATCACCGTGCGGTCGCTGCTGGAGCCGCGTTTGCAGCTGGGCGAGCACGTTGTCGAGCGCGGGTTCTCGCTGCTGGAGGCGGCGAACTCGGCGACCGGCAGCGGCCCGTTCGACCGCGGCTTGGTGTTCGTCGACCTGCGCCGCGACATGCCGCAGTTCGACGGTGCCGTCGCCGTGACCGTGCTGAAGACGCGCGCCGCCCGAGGCGTGTTCGGCGGCTTTGCCGCGGCGATGCGCGGCTTTGCCAAAGCCAGAGGCTTCTCCAAGCGGGCGGCGCGGGCCGGTGCCAGCGCGACCGTGTTCTGTCTCCTCGAAGACGCCGGGATGGCAGACGGGATGAGCTACTTCGCGATCTCGCCCGAGCGCGCGCAGCTGCAGCATGGCCAAGAAGGTGGCATGGCCGAGATGGCGACCGCCTGGCGCGCGGCGGTCCCCCAGGTGTTTGTGACCGCGGCGGCGAGCCACGAGGTGTTGGCGGCGTTTGGTGTGGACGACCCTGCGGAAGCGGCGAGCATGCACGGCAGGCGGCTGGAGGGTCGCCTGGACATGCGGGTGCGCGCGGCGCAAAGCCATGCGCGCAACGTGGTCGCGCTCCGTCGCGGTGGCGATCCCGTGGCGGCGGCCGAGGCGGTGATCTACTCGGCACACATGGACCACGTCGGCACTCGGCCGGATGGCGAAGTCTTCAACGGCGCCGACGACAATGCGTCGGGGACCTCGGGTCTGCTGGAGATCGCCGAGGCCTATGCCCGCGCCGAGCAAGCGCCGCGGCGTTCGGTGCTGTTCCTCGCCGTGTCGGGCGAAGAGCTCGGGCTGTGGGGCTCGCGTTGGTACTCCGACCATCCCACGTGGGACATCAACGACATCGTCGCCAACGTCAACACCGACATGATCGGGCGCAGCGGGCCGGAGTCGGAAGCCACGGAGATCACCGTGACGCCGAGCTACCGTCACAAGAAGTTCTCGACGATCGTGCGCGACGCCGCGCACCTCGGCCAGTCCCTCGGCGTTACGTTCACCAATGGCGACAAGTACTACACGCGCAGCGACCACTACAACTTCGCGCGCCTGGGCATCCCCGTCGTGTTCTTCTGCAATGGCGAGCACGAGGACTACCACCAGGTCACCGATGAAGCCGACCGGCTCGATCCAGTGAAGATGGAGGCGATCGCCCGGCTCGCCTACTGGGTGGGGCACAACGTCGCCAATGCCGAAGAGCGCCCCCGCACGCTCGGCCGCGCCAAGAGCTGGTTCTAGAGAGGGCCCTCGCGCGACATTCCCGCCCGTTGACGGCAAGATGGCGGGCGCATGGAGACCCCGCCATGGAGCTGACGGCCCTCGACTGGTGGGTGATCGCGGGCTACTCCGTGCTGGTGCTCGGCGTCGGCCTGCTGTTTGCCAAGCGCGCGGGCCGCAGCCCGACGGAGTACTTCGCCTCAGGGCGGGCCATGCCGTGGTGGTTGGCGGGCACCTCGATGGTGGCCACGACGTTTGCCGCGGACACCCCGCTCGCGGTGACCGGCTTGGTCGCCAAGAACGGGTTGGCCGGCAATTGGGTGTGGTGGGCGTTGGCGCTCGGCGGGATGTTCGCCGTCTTCGTCTACGCCCGTCTGTGGCGCCGTGCCGGCGTCCTCACCGACGTCGAGCTGGTGGAGTTGCGCTACGGCGGGCGCGCCGCGGCCTTTCTGCGCGTCTTCCGGGCGCTCTACGTCGCGCTCCTGGTGAACGCGATCATCATCGGTTGGGTCGTCGGCGCCATGATCACGGTGCTGGAGAACACCGTGCTGGTGGGGGCCGCATCCGAGCTCGACGCGTGGCTCGTCGTGTTGGGGATGCTGGTCGTCGTCGGCACCTACAGCACGCTGTCTGGCATGTGGGGCGTGGCGGTCACCGACGTGGTCCAGTTCGTGCTGGCGATGGCGGGCTGCGTTGCGTTGGCGGTGATCGCGACTGACCACGTCGGTGGCGTCGATGCCCTGCGCGAGCGCGTCACGGCCACGTTTGGCGGTGACCAGGCCTTCGCCTTCATCCCTGACTTCGGCGCCGACCAAGCCTGGATGACGCTGGACGTCTTTCTGCTGCTGCTCTTCGTGCAGTGGTGGGCTACCTGGTATCCCGGCGCCGAGCCTGGCGGCGGCGGCTACGTGGTGCAGCGGATGGCGTCGTGCCGCAGTGAGCGTGATGCGCAGTGGGCCACGCTGTGGTATCAGATCGCGCACTACTGCGTCCGGCCATGGCCCTGGTTGATGGTGGCGTTCGCCGCGTTGGCGTTGCACCCGGAGATTCGGTCGTGGGCCCTCGACGACGACGGCGCGACGAACCCGGGGGCTGGGTTCCCCATCGTCATGCGCGAGCTGGCCCCGCCGGGTCTGCGCGGGCTGCTGCTCGTCGCCTTTGGCGCGGCGTTCATGTCGACGATCAGCACCCAGATGAACTGGGGCGCGTCCTACCTGGTGACCGACGTCTACCGCCGGTTTCTGCGGCCGACGGCCAGCGACGCGCAATTGGCGCGGGTGGCCCGATGGGCGTCCGTCATCGTCTTGGTGGTGGGAATCGGCACCGCTTGGCTGATGCGGGACCTCTCGGTCGACGAGGCGTGGAAGCTGCTGCTGGCTCTCGGCGCCGGGACGGGCGCGGTGTTCATGCTGCGCTGGTTCTGGTGGCGGATCAACGTGTGGTCGGAGATCGCCGCCATGGGTGGGTCACTCCTGTGGTTCGTCGTGGTGAGTCGCTGGGTCGAGGGTGAGACCCACCGGATGGCGCTGGTCGCGGTGCTGACGATCGTCACCTGGCTGGTGGCCACGATGCTCACGCGCCCCGAGCGTCCCGAGGTGCTGCTCGCCTTCTTTCGCCGCACCCGCCCCGGGGGGCCGGGCTGGGGGCCCCAGCGTCGCGCGGCCCCCGACGTGGAGTGTGACCAGGGACTCGGTCGGTCGGTGCTCGCGGCCTTCGCGGCCAGCGGCATCGTCTTCGCGACGATTCCGGCGGTGGGGGCCGTCATCTTTGGTGCTTGGGCCGAGGTGGCGGCGTGGGGCTCGGTGGCGGTGGCCTGCGCAGTGTTGACGGGCTGGGTCGTGCCACGGTCGGTGTCGCGCTGACGGCGGCAGCTGGCGCGGCGGCCCGCGACCGCCGATGCCGCGCGTTGCGTTGCGTCCGCGTGGGGGCCCTGGTCTATTGGCTCGCCGACGGCGAACCGCGCCCGTGCGGGGATGGCGGAATCGGCAGACGCAGCGGACTTAAAATCCGCTGGGGGGCAACCCCCGTGAGGGTTCGAGTCCCTCTCCCCGCATCACTTCGTCCCCACCCCTCGTGTTTCCCCGCATGGTGCAGCGGCGCTTGGGGCCGCGCCACGACGAGGTCGCGACGCAACTTAGATGTTGTCGTCGCCGTTGTGGAGTTACAGTCCGGCCATGGCCGAAGCGTTCCGCATTGAGAAGGACACCATGGGTGAGGTGCAGGTGCCCGCGACCGCATACTACGGCGCCCAAACTGCACGAGCCCGCGACAACTTCCCGATCAGCGGGCGGGGTCTGCCGCGTGAGATCATACGTGCGCTGGGGATGTTGAAAGGCGCGGCTGCGGCCGTGAACGGCGAGGCCGGCGAATTCGCCCCGGAGATCGCCGATGCGATCCAGCGCGCCGCGGCCGAGGTGGTCGAGGGCAAGCTCGACGAGCATTTCGTCGTCGACGTGTTCCAGACGGGCAGTGGCACGTCGTCGAACATGAACGCCAACGAGGTGATCGCCAATCGCGCCGGCGAGCTGCTGGGGCAGGAGCTCGGCAGCAAGGCGGTCCATCCCAATGACCACGTCAACCGCGGCCAGTCGAGCAACGACGTGTTTCCCACGGCGGTGCACCTCGGGATGGCGCTCGCGGTGCAAGAGCGGCTGCTGCCGGAGATGGCAGAGCTCGCCAGCTGTCTGCACGAGATCGCCAACCGGACGTTCGACCAGGTCAAGACGGGGCGCACGCACCTGATGGATGCGATGCCGATCCGCTACGGCCAAGAGTTTCGCGGCTATGCCAGCCAGGTTGCCCGCGGCCGCAAGCGCGTCGCGGATGCGTTCGTCGAGCTGATGGAAGTGCCGCTCGGCGGCACCGCAGTCGGCACGGGCGTCAACGCAAAGGACGGGTTTGGCACGGCCGTCTGCGAGCGCCTGACGATCGACTACGGCGTGCCGCTGCGCGAGACCACGGACCACTTCCAGGCCCAGGCGTGCGTCGATGGTGTGGTGCATATGAGTGGCGCGCTGCGGTCCTTCGCGGCGGCGCTCTACAAGGTCGCCAACGACGTGCGGTGGATGGCGTCCGGCCCGCTCACCGGGCTCGGCGAGCTGCGGATCCCGGCGGTGCAGCCGGGCAGCTCGATCATGCCGGCGAAGGTCAACCCGGTGATCTGCGAGGCCGTGCTCATGCTGTGCGGCCAGGTGATGGCCAACGACCAGGCCGTGGCCTTCGGCAACTCGCAGGGGCAGTTCGAGCTGAACACCATGCTGCCGTTCATCGGTCGCAACGGCGTCGAGTCGGTGGTCCTCTTGGCCAACGGTTGCGAGATGTTTCGCAAGCGGTGCCTCGAGGGCTTGGAGGTCAGCGAGGCGGGTGCCGAGCAGGTGCAGCAGAACCCGATCCTGGCCACCGCGCTCAACGGCGCGATCGGCTACGAGGCGGCCGCGGCGATCGCCAAGGAGTCGGCGGCCAGCGGCCGTACCGTGCGTGAGATCGCGGCCGAGCAGACCGATCTGGCGGCCGACGAGCTCGACCGCTTGCTCGATCCGGCCAAGTTGGCCGGCGGATGGGGCAAGCCGTAGGGCGTGCCAGGGCGACCGCGGGACGGGTCGCTGCGTTCTAGTGGTGTGATTCAGGCAGATGGGGCCTTATCCGCGAGACATCGGCGCCGGTCGCAAGGCGGGTCGCCGCAGGCATATTGGTGGATACGGCGAGGACGACCCAACGCTGCGAGCGGCGCTGAGGGCCGTGGAGAAGGCCCCAGATTCCTGAATCACACCACTAGTGGTGCGTCAGGACTCGGTCGCGGGCGCGGGCGTCTTGATGCGGGCCTTGCCCGCCACCACCTGGAACACCGCCTTCAGCGCCACGAACGGTAGGTACAGAAACACCACCACCAGCGCCGAACCGGCGATGCTCAGCGCCATGATGACGCTGAAGATGAGGTAGCAGAGGAAGCGTTGCAGCATCGGCGCGACCCGCGCGGGCCGGAGTATATTGCGTCGGCCGATCGCCGAGGAAAATTCAGTCCTGAGGAGTCGAGATGTCGCGCGTGCTGCTACTGCTGGCCGAGGGGGCTGAAGAGATGGAGGTCACCATCACCGTCGATGTGTTGCGCCGGGCCGGTGTGAATGTGGTGATCGCCGGGGTCGACAGCGCCGAGCCGGTCGAGTGCAGCCGCGGTGTCAGGATCGTGCCGGACGTGGCGTTGGCCGCGATCCAAGCCGAGGCCTTCGATCTGGTCGTGTTGCCCGGTGGCGCCGGCGGGACCGATCGGCTGTGCGGTTCGGCGCAAGTGGGGCGGTTGCTGGCCGCGCAGCAGCGGGCCGGGCGACCGATCGCGGCGATCTGCGCGGCGCCGCGGGCGCTGGTGCGACACGGCATCGCCGACGGCCTGCCCCTGACCTCGCATCCGTCGGTCCGCGACGAGGTGGCGGGCCACGGCGAGTATTCGGAGGACGCGGTGGTCCGGACCCCGCAGCTCATCACCAGCCGTGGACCCGGGACCTCGTTCGAGTTTGCGCTGACGCTGGTGGAAAGGCTGTGCGGTGCCGCGGCGGCTCAGGAGCTGCGCGGCCCGATGATGCTCGCCTGACGCCGAGTCAGCGCACCGCGTCGTCGAGCTGCAGCTGGACGCCTTCGTCGCGCGGCGCATCCGGCAGGGTGCCGGCGTCGGCAGTGGGCCCCGGGCAGAGCGCGATCAACCGCGTCTCTCCGTCCCCGCGGATCGGTAGCACGACTTCGGCGACGTCCGGGTCGCCATCCCCGTCGAGGTCGGCGAGTCGGTGTGGAATCGGCGCCCGGTCGTCGTGAAAGAACGCCAGGTGGTCGAGGCTCTTCACCCGGAGTTGCCGACGAAGCTCGTCCAGGGGGACCTGCAGGAGCGTCGCGCGGCGCGGGCGGCCGTCGTCCGTCGTGACCGGAATGCGGAGGTAGGCTGCCGTGGTCGGTACACACGCCGAGACGACAGGCACGAGCAGTAGCCACCACGCAGCGGCGGCGCTGGGAGCAGTCGCGCGACGTTTTGTCACGAATGGAGGTGACGGCGGGAATCGAACCCACGTACCTGGATTTGCAATCCAGTGCCTAACCACTCGGCCACGTCACCCAACGGGACGGGGAAACCTATGAGGTTGGTCCGGATGGATCAAGACCGGCTACCATGGGTGGTCCGAGCTTGGCCCCGCGGCGATTCGCACGACACACGGGCCGGGAAGGAAACCGTGACCTTCAAGCGCAACATCCACTTCGAGTTTTCCCAGGAGCTGGTCCAGCAGCCTCTGCTCTACCAGCTCAGCCGCCAGTTCGACGTGGTGGTGAACATCCGCGGCGCCTCGGTCTCCGAGGGCGGTGGGTTCATCGCCCTGGAACTCGAGGGCGAAGAGCCCGAGGTGATGAAAGTCATCGCGTACCTCAACGATCGCGGCGTTGACGTCTCGGACGGGCTGGGCGAGAGCGCCGATGCCTGAGCTGCGCTGGCACGGCGCCGCGACGGCCCTGTGCCTCCTTGGTTTGTCGAGCCCGGCCGCGGGGCCAGGCGGCCCCGAGCGGCGCGCCAACGATCGGGAAGCCGAGGGCCAGCGCGGCGCCGTGGTTTCGGCCGAGCCCCACGCGTCGCGTGCGGGCCTCGAGGTGCTGCGTCGCGGTGGCAACGCCATGGACGCCGCGGTGGCGACGTTCCTCACGCTGGCGGTCACTCATCCACAGGCCGGCAACCTGGGCGGTGGCGGGTTCCTGCTCTACCGGCCGGCCAAGGGCCCTGCGGTGGCGATCGACTTCCGTGAGCGGGCCCCGGCATCCGCGCATCGGGACATGTACCTGCGGGAGGACGGCACGGTCGACGCCGAGAAGAGCCTGTTCGGGGCCACCGCCGCCGCGGTGCCCGGCAGCCCCGCCGGGATCGTGTGGGCGCTGGAGCACTACGGGACCAAGAGCCTCGATGAGCTGGCGGCCCCCGCCATCCGGCTGGCTCGCCAGGGGGTCGAGGTCGACCACTTCCTCGCCAATGCCCTGGCGGCCAAGCAGGCGGTCCTGGGGCGCTTCCCGTCGACGCGGGACGTGTTCTTCGTCGACGACGAGCGGCCGCTGCGCGCTGGCGAGCGGCTGGTGCAGACGGACCTCGCCGGCACGTTGGCACGGTTTGCCACCGGTGGCGTCGAGCAGTTCTACGGCGGCGCGACCGGTGAGCGCATCCTGGCGCAGCTGCGCGCGGGCGGAGTGGCCGCGACCCCAGCGGACCTGACTTCCTATCGGCCGGTCGAGCGCGCGCCGCTGCGCGGCCTTTACCGCGGCTATGAGATCCTGTCGATGCCGCCCCCGTCGTCCGGTGGCGTCGCGCTGCTGCAGATGCTCAACATTCTCGAGGACTACGACCTCGCCGCGTTGGGCTTTGGCAGTAGCCAGACCCTGCACCTGACCGCCGAAGCGATGCGACGGGCCTACGCCGATCGATCGCGGTGGCTCGGCGATCCCGACCACTGGTCCGTGCCCGTCGAGGGAATGATCTCGAAGGACTATGCCGCCAAGCTGCGCGCCACGATCCGGGCCGACCGGGCCACCGACGTGGCGCCGGGCCGGCCGCCGGGGGCCGAGGAAGGCGAGGACACCACGCACTTCTCCGTGGTGGACGCGGCCGGCAACGCCGTCTCGTGCACGACGACGATCAACTCGACGTTTGGCAGTGGACTCGTGGTCCGAGGCGCCGGCTTCTTCCTCAACAACGAGATGGACGACTTCAGCGCCAAGCCGGGCACGCCCAATCAGTTTGGCCTGGTGGGGGGAGAGGCCAACGCGGTCGCCGCCGGCAAGCGCCCACTGTCGTCGATGACCCCGACGATCATCGTCCGGGAGGGGCGGGTGCGCTGGGTGTTGGGGAGCCCGGGTGGCGGCCGCATCATCAACACCGTGCTGCAGGTCGCGCTGAACCTCATCGACCACGGCATGTCGCTCCGCCACGCGGTGGATGCCCCGCGAGTGCATCACCAGTGGAAGCCGAACCATCTGTTCTACGAGCCGTGGGTGCTGAGCGCCGATGTGCGCGAGGCGCTGGGCGCGCTCGGCCATCGGTTTGCGCCCAAACCATCCAAGATCGGCAGATGCCAGGCGATTGCCGTGCACGAGGACGGCACGCGCGTGGGGGTCGCCGACGCTCGGTCAGGCGGGACGGCCGTGGCGTATTAGTGGGGCTCAGCTCCCCAACTGGATCCGCGCGGCATTGCTGACCGCCCGGCCGGCGAATGCGCTGGCCGGATCGGCGACCAGGTCCCGCAAGTACCGCGGCTGGCATCGCCGCGCCGGGCCGGCGACGCGGCTTGACCCGGACGATTCATGACCGTTCGCGCGGAGCACGCGCCACAGGCGCGGTGGCGGCGTCAGTCTGCGCAACGAGGCTACCGCCTCGCCGCCGGAGCACGCGGCGTTGCAGCGGGCCTAGTTCTGCCAGTTCCTGTTGGTCGAGTCCGATCTCCAAACGTATTAGGTCAGCAACGCGCTGCCCTGGCACACGAGCCCATGAACCCGACGGCATGGAACCACGACCAACACAGCCCGGTCCACGGGCCGCCGCGCGGCGGCACCGTTGGTGTCGGTCGCGGCACCGCATGTTTGCTCGTCGCGCTCTTCGTGCTGCAGGCGTCATGCGCCCTGGCGCCGCGCGACGACGAGTTCGCGGCTGCCGACGGCGGTGCGCCGGCGGCCCGCACCGAGGTGACAGCGGCGGAGATCCGCGCGCAGTTCGGCCCGGCGCAGACGATCCGCGGCCGCGTCGTCGACGGTCGGGGGCGTCCAGTCGAAGGCGCAGCCCTTTATGCCGGCATCTACGATCGGTCCGCAGCGACGCCCAGCGACGAGGATGGGTGCTTCACGGTGGGCGTCGGCCGCCTCTATCCAAACGGCACGACCATCGCCTTGAGCCTGCGTGCTAACGGTCTGGTCCCGACGACCGTCGACGCGCTGGTGGGCGAGCAGGACCTGCGCGTCGTGCTGCGGCGCGGCGCGGCGGTGCGCGGCGCGGTCGTCGTTCCCGCGGGGCTGCAGTTGCCCGAAGATCTTGCCGTCTCGGTGCAGTCGGGAGGCGACACCCAGGTCGCAGTCGTCCGCGACGGCCGCTTCGCGACCTCAGGGGTTGAGCCGAGTCAGGCGGCGCGCCTCGTGATACGGATCGATGGGTTCGTCCCGTGGGTGGTCTCCGGCGTCGAGTTGACCGAGGGTGCAACGCTGGACCTCGGCATGCTCGAGCTCGACCCCGGCGCGACGCTCACTGGCACCGTGCGCGATGCGTTCGACGAACCGGTCGAAGGCGCGACCTTGCAGGTGACCGGTGGGGGGCAGGTGTCGCACTCGTGGTACGCGAGCTGCGGCCCGGATGGCGTGGCCCGGGTACGCGGCTTGCCGCGCGGGGTCCGCCTCAAGGTCGCCGCGGTCCCGCCCGAAGGCTTTGGCCGGTCCGTCCGGGCCGAGCGCGTCGAGCGCACGCTCACCATCGAGGACGCCGCGCGACGGGTGTCGTTTTTGCTGCATCGGGCGGTCCGCCTGCGTGGACGCCTGGTGTGGAGCGGTGCGGGCAGCGCGCCTTGGGCGGACGACACGCGGCTCGAGGTGAGGTCCGCGGCCCGCAGTGCGAGTGGCGAACGTTGGCGCGCAGCCGGTGGGGTCCCGACCGGGCCACCCCTCGGCAAGCGCGAGCACGTCGAGTTCGGCCTCTGGGCACGCCCCGGCACGTGGGACGTCGACATCGAGGTGCGTCGCCCCGGGAGTTGGGAACGCAGCGTGGCCCGGATCGAGGGCCTCGAGATCCCGGTCCCCGCGCGCGGCGAACGTTCGGGCTTGCTCGACGTCGGCGCGCTCCTCGTGCGGCGCCGCGCGGTCCGCTGAGGACCAATGAACTCGGCGTAACAAAGCCGCGCCCAGCGCCGAGATCACGAGGGCGGCCCGTTTGGTACCGCCGCCGGCCAGCCCATCGTCGTGACGACCGGCTCGTCCTTTACGGCTCACCCTGGGGCCGCGCCCCCGGCTGCGGACTTGCTCGGCACATCGGCGCGCGGCAGCACGATCGAGTTCGAGCTAGATGCGGTGCCGGGCAGCCTGGCGGTGCTGATCCTCGCCTACGACGCCACGGTCGTGCCCCTGCAGCCCTTCATGCCGGGTTCGATCCTCGGCGTGCCGGTGCTCAACTCGGGCCCCTACACCGTGCCGCCGAGCGGCGCGGTGCAGGTCCCGTTCGATGTCCCGTCGCTGTTCCCGCTGGGCCAGACCTACTTCGGTCAGTTCTTGGCCGTCGAGCCGGACCTTGCGACGTACTGGGTCAGCAACGTGTTGCCCTGGCACACGAGCCAGTAGCGGCCTCACCTGCTCTCACCGCTGGATCGTCGCGGTGAGGAGGTTGCTGGTGATGCGCGGGGACGACTCGCGGAGGTCGGGTCGACAGCGATGCCCTGATACTTGTGGTCGGCGCCGATGAACGCCGGGTTCTGCGGGATCGCAAGCGGCAGCAGGCCGCGCGGGAAGATCAGCATCGGCTGGACCGCGAGCACGCAGCCCCGGCCGCCGACCGGGTCGAGCTTGATGCCGGGCGACAGTTCCCTGACGCCGAGCGCGATGTAGCGGTCGAGGTTGCCGGCCCTCAGCCACATGTTGAAGAGCCTACCGATCTTCGGGACCCTGGTTGGGATCAGCAGAGGCAGCAGGCCGCTCGAGTGCTCGAGTTGCGGCAGCCGGTCGACGCGACCTTGAGCGCTGCGCCGGGGGCCTTGCCGAGGCCCACCGAGACGACGCCGCCGCCGCTGGCCAATCGTCGTCGCAAGCGCAAGGGAAGAAGCTGGTCGCCAGAAAACGTAAGCGCGGAAGTCACAAACTTCCGCGCTTGCCGCTGTGCGGGGAGCTCATCCCGACCGGCGTTGGATCGGCTCGGTCGGAATCCGAGACCTTCTTTCGTTTGAACCAGAACACGATGACGAACAGCAAGTCCTTGGTCTGCGGTGCCCTGCTCGGCGTCGCCGCATTGCTCACCCTGTCCGCCACGGCGCCGCAAAACGCCGGGGCCCCGCCAGACGAGTTGCTGTCCCTGCACTCGGCCGACCCCCGCACGCGGATTCGGACCCTGCCCTACACGATCACTCGCTGCGGCTCCTACTACCTTGGCGCGTGCCTCACTGGCACTGCCGGCTTTCACGGGATCGAAGTGCTCGCCGACGACGTCACCATCGACCTGAATGGCTTCACGCTCCGGGGCACGGCTGGGTCGCGTTCGGGGGTTCGGGTCGGGGCATCCCACACGAATCTCGCCGTCCACAACGGCGTGATCCGCGGGTGGGGGGGCGATGGCATCGATGCGCAAAGCGCCGACAACGCGCGGTTCTTCGCCCTGCGGCTCTCCGACAACGGAGGAGCCGGCGCCCGGGTGGGGACCACCTCGTCCGTCCGCGACTGCGTGTCCGCGCGTAACGCCGACTTCGGCTACTACTTGGCCGCCACGCAGGCCTTGGTCCAGGACTGCATTTCGACGGCCGACGGTCACTCTGGAGCCACCAATGCCGCGGGGATCCTGGTGACCGCGGATTGCTTGGTCCGCGGGAACTCGGTCGACAACTCGCCGGCAGGGGGAGTCGCGGTTCGGGTGATCGGCTCGGGCAACCGTATCGAGAACAACCACGTGTCGGACTCGTTGA
This sequence comes from Planctomycetota bacterium, assembly GCA_039029375.1. Classification (GTDB taxonomy): domain Bacteria; phylum Planctomycetota; class UBA1135; order UBA1135; family UBA2386; genus JBCCGH01. The sequence continues at coordinate 22,850 of JBCCGH010000022.1, read as the reverse complement.
CCGGCTACTCCATCCAGGGAGTCAGAACGCACGTGCTGAAGAACACCTACGAGCGCTCGATCGGCGGTGGCACCGCGTTCGCGATCCAACCCGGCAACAACGTGGGCACGCAGTTGATGACGACGGATCCGATCGGCATCCAAGATCCGTGGGCCAACTTCGAGTCGCGTTAGCCCAAGAGCATCACCGGCTTGTCGGCGGCAGCGGCCGTGCTGGCCGACAGCCGACTCGGTGACCCCATTGGCGCACTTGCAACGTGCGCGCGGAGGATCTCGTGCGCCTTGCGCCATCGCCCCAGCTGCCGCCGCGGACCACACGGCCGATGTTGGACTCGGACGATTCTCGAAGCCCATCCCCCGGGCGCGGGACGAGAGTGCGATAGGCGCGTCCCACCCACGGGTCTCGACACCACTCACTCACGTTGCCCACGACGTCGAAGAGCCCGAAGGCGTTGGGCGCGAACGATCCTATCGCGGCAACTCCCGCGGACCCGTCTCGCAGCATTCGCAGGCAGGTTTGATCGCCGCTGGCGCCCGGATGTCGTTCGAGCCAGGTTCGATCGCGGAGGTTGGCGAAGCCCTGCAGGGACTCGACGTCGTCGCCGGTCACGTATCGCGTGGTCGTACCGCCGCGGCATGCGTACTCCCACTGCGCCTCCGTGGGCAGCACCAAGCCGGTGCCGCGGAGCGCCGCGTCGGCGTCGTCCCAAGCTAGAGTGGCGGCCTGCCGATCGTGTCTGGTCGCGCGGCCTGCCGCAGTCCGGATCCGGCGAAGCTGTCCAACCGTCAGTTCGTACTTTGATAACAGGAACGGCCGTAACGTCACTTCGTGTGCGGGGTGTTCTGCTTCGCTCGCGAGCGGATCGGCTGGAGAGGCGCCCATGAGGTGGCGACCGCCCGGCAAGAGGACCAGAACGATCCCGGTCGACCCGTCCGCGACCCACTCGCCGCTATCGCCGCGCCTGGGGACGGTGCCCGACCGTGTATGCGCGAACTCCCATAGCGCGGAGCGGGGGTTACGACCGAGCGGGATGAGATCTGGCTGCGGCTCGATGCACAGTCCATCGTAGGCGGCGCGGATGCCGTCGATGGCGCGTTCCCATTGGCCGAGTCGCTCGATGTGTTGGGCTGCGATGGTCTCCGCTGCATCCCGCTGCCCCTCGACGGCGCCCGTGAGATCGGCGAGCTCATCGAGCGCGGTCAACAGCTCTTCCTGGGAGTCGTGACGCCACTGGGAGACCTGTGAGGTGAAACGCCAGCGTCGACGGGTGCGGAGCAGCACCTCTTGCTCCCTGATGCTCCTCACCAGGTCTCCAATTTGCTGACTCTCGCGTGACCGGGGTTGCTGGGTGTCATCGAGATACCTCAACAACGCGTCCAGCTCACGCCGCAGGCCGACGAGGGCGGCCCGCGGGCCGGATTGGTCTTGGGCGCGATCGGCGTCGGAGTAGGGAAGCGCGTCCTTCCGTAGCTCTGCGAGCGCGACGGCGTGCAGTGGACGGCGTTCCAGCAGCTCGTGAGCTCGCCTCAGCCACCCTTCCATCGCTAACACATCGATGGGGTCGGCTGGCCAGAACCGCTCGATCTCCCCTCTCAGGAAGCGGATCAACGATCTGTCCGCCAGCGGTCGCACCGACGCGGCGAAGGCGCGCTCGCGCAGCGCGAACGCCAGAATCGCAACGATGACCACGAGGGCAAGGAGCATCGTGAGGGTCTGTTGTGGCCGGGACCGCAGACTCAAGAGGAGGCGTTGTCCCGGGCTCATGCGTCGAGCCGACACCGGGCGCTGATGGATGAGGTTCTCGACATCTCGCCGAAAACTCGCCATCGACGGGTAGCGGCGCCGCGGATCGACGTTCATTGCATGCAGGCACACGTTCTCCAAATCAGCCGGAACCTGCCGGTTGTAGCTGCGCAGCGAGGGCGGCAGCCCACCGAGGATCTGCCGTCGCGTCGCGTCGTACGAGTCCGCCAGGAACGGAACGCGCAGGGTCAGCAGTTGGTACAAGGTCACGCCGAGTGAGTAGACATCGGTCCTGGCGTCGAGCGCTTCGGGCGCGGTCAGCTGCTCGGGCGACATGTAGGAGAGGGAGCCCACGGCCATGCCGGTCCGCGTGAGCCGGGTCGCCTCGGGGAGGAAGGCGAGTCCGAAATCGATCACGACGCAGCGTCCTTCGCGGGTCACCAGGAGATTCGAGGGCTTGACGTCACGGTGGATGACTCCGCGCCCATGCGCATGCTCGAGCGCCACGGCAACCGCTCGCACGAGGTATAGACAGGTCTCGTTCCATGTCATCTGGCTGAACACGCTGGAGTCGCGATCGCCGTGGGCGGCGGAGCCGCAGTGCGCTGCCAAGATGGACGCGACGTGCGCGCCAGAGAGCCGTTCTACGTTGCGTTGCTCGGTCGCCTGGAGCACCTGCAACAGATTGAGCCCCGGGACCCATTCCATCGCGAGGTACGCCTGGTCTCCTTCGCACCCGACCGAAACAATCGAGACAATCGACGGGTGCTCTAGCCTCGCGACCGCATCGGTTTCTCTCCGGAACCGCTCGCGCGCCTCGCGAGAACCGCAGAACTCTGGGCGGACGAGCTTGAGCGCGACCGGCCGGTGATCGCCGTCCCGCTGAGCCAAATGGACCACGCCCATGCCGCCGCCGCCGAGACGTCGGTGCAGCTGATAGCCGTCGACTTTGGGCACGTTCGTCGGCTCGTCCGCGGCGGTGACGTTGAACCCCGCGTCCCGCAGCCGCTGCACCCCCTCTCGGAGCCGGTGCGCCGCCGCGGGGTGTTCCCGGCAGACCTCAGCCAGCCCGCGCTCGCCATCCGCAAGAGCGCGTTCCAAACACTCGGCGAGAAGCAGCTCGAAGTTGTCTTCGCCGCGATCGGTCCGGTTCTGCATCTCGTTTTGCGGCCCAACGACCACGCTTTATGATGCGGTCCGGATGTCTTTCCGCGATACCCCTTTGTCGGGTCGCCCGGCCTCACGGCGGGTTGAGGATCGACTCGTGCAGGAGATGCCGCGTCTGCGGCGTTTCGTTCGATTCAGAATGGGCGCCGCTCTTCGTAGCAGAGAGGCGGTCTCCGACGTCGTGCAATCGGTATGCCGAGAGGTTCTCGAGCGCGCGAGCAAGTTTCGAGACAGTGCGGGTAGCGGCTTCCGCAAGTGGCTCTTTCTTCGCGCCAACCACAGGATCGTAGATCGCAATCGATTCTATCGAGCTGCGCGGCGCGACTCGCGTCGCGAGGCGCCGTTGCATCGAGAGTACGGGTCGGAGTACCACGAAACGGGTCCCGTGTTGCGGGACACACCGAGTCGCGTCCTCCAGGCCCACGAGGAGCTGGGCCGGGTCGAACGCGCGTTGCAGAGGCTGCCGCAAGCGGCGCAACAGATCCTGCGCCTGGTGAAGTTTGAGGGCCTCTCCTACGCGGAAGTCGCCCGGCGGCTGGAGCAGTCGCAAGTCGCCACCCGGAAACAACTGTCCCGAGCCCTCGCGAGACTCGAGGCTGAGCTCAGGGGCTGCAACTAAATCGATGCAACAACCCCTGAGAGCGTGTGACTTCTTCGAAGTCACGCGCTCTCCGCGCCGCTCCGCGTCGCTAGGAGCGCACCGGGCGAGACCGTTGCACCGCCGCGCGGTTCGATGATCGCGAAGAGCGGCGCTCGCGCGGAGGCTCAGCCGTCCTTCTTCTTCTTGCCGCCGAGCAGGCCTCCCAGGGCCTTGCTGGCCTCCTTGGCAGCTTCGTCGACGGCCTTGGTGGCTCCCTTGGTGGCGTCGTCGATCGTCTTGGCCGCCTCCTTGGTGGCATCGTCCACCGCCTTGGTCACTTCGCCCGCGGCTTCGTCCAGCTTGGCCTGGGCATCAGCCAACATGCCGTCGACGTCGAGGTCGGCGATGCCGTTGTCGACGGCAGCCGTGATGGCTTCGAGGATCGTGCGCGCGACCTCGGCCGCATGCGCGCCGCCGTTGTCCTTGCCGATGTCCTGCAGGTGGATCTCCGCCAGCTTGGTGCCGACTTGCTTGCCCGCCAGCAGCGCGGCGCTCACGGCGACCTCCGCGTCGCGGATGTAGACGTGGTCGATGGTGATCTTCGTTCCCGGGCCCCCGTCATCGGTGGCTGGGTCATCGGCGGCCGGCTCCTGACTGCCCCCGGACCCGCTGAACTTCTCGACGTTCTTCGCGATCACGTCGATGTTGCTCCCGCCGGTGCCTACCTCGTAGATCACCTTGGGGGCCTCGATCAGCACCTCCTTGATCGACACCACATCGCCGCCGAACGAGTTGAGCGAGACGCTGACTTGACCGACCGAGAAGGCGTGCTCGGTCTCGAAGCCGGCCGGGTTGCCCACCGTGAGGCCACGCAGGCCGGCCTTCTTCTCGCCCAGTGAAAGGTCGACGCCGTCCAGCGTCACCGGCACTTGAGTGACGTCACTGCCCACGGTCTCGATGATGCCCTGCACCAGCGAGCCGCCGCGCAAGTAGAGGAAGGCGCCGCCGGCGATGACGAGCACGAGCACAAGCAGGAGGAGTTTCTTCAATTTCGGTGCATTCCCTGTGGGACGCTGGTCCCCGCATCTGTTCGCAAGCCGTTGCCGTCGTCATCCCGGCGAGTCCGGGGACGCTCCGGCTCGTCGTGATCGTAGGCCTCGCCGAACGCTTGTCGTGTGGCAATTACGAGAGCTCCGAGCAGGCGCGCTTTAGGGCCGCTTCACCCGGCCTCGTCCCTCCTCTCGGGCCCCCGCGATTTGCCGACCGATCCGTGGGGGGCTACTTCGCCGGAATCTCGCCGGTCATCGCCTTCATGAACGCGACCATGTCGTCGACCTTGGCGTCGCTGATCGACGCGCGGCCGAGTTGCACCTTCGCCATGTAACGCACCGACTCTTCGAGCGTCGCGACCGACCCGTCGTGCATGTACGGCGCTGTCTCCGCGACGTTGAGCAGCAGCGGCACCTTGAAGAAGTACTGGTCCGTTTCCTTGCCAGACACCTCGAAGACGCCTTGGTCCTCACACTCGACGGCTTCGACTAGACCGAGCTTCTGGACCATTTGGCCACCGGCCAGCCGCGAGAGGTGGCATGCCGTGCAGCCGGTCTCGAGGAACGCTTTGGCGCCGCGCCGTTCGGCATCCGACAGGGCGTTCTCGTCGCCGTCGAGGTATTCATCCCATCGCGATCGCGTGACCAGGGTGCGTTCGAACGCGCCCATGGCGCGACCGATGTTCTTGGCCGAGATGGGGGTCTCGTCCCGGGAGAACTCTTTCCCGAAGGCTTCGACGTACTCCGGGATCGCGGCCACCACACGGACGAGGTTCGCTTCGTCGCCGAGGCCGTTCTCGTGCACGGAGGTGAACGAGATGATCGCCTGTTGCTCGGGCGTCTCGGCGCGACAGTCCCAGAACTGCTTGAACTGCCGGGCCGCGTTGAAGGTCGACGGAACGTTGCGCCGACCGCCGTCAGGGGTCTTCTTGCCGTCCTGGCCATACTTGGTCAGGTCGTGGCAGGTCGCGCAGGAGACGTCGCCGTTCTTTGAGAGGCGCGTGTCCGCATACATCTTCTCTCCCAGCGCGGCCCAGGCCCGGCGCTTACGGACCTTGGGGGTTGCGGGGTCGCTGCCAAACATCCCGACCATCATGCTGTGATCGAGGGGGACCGACGATGCGCGCTTCGCGGGCGTGTTGGCTACGCTGGGTGGCGCCGCCGCCGCCCTCTTTTGGGCGGAGCCCTCGGTCGGCGGGCTGGTTCCCGAATCGCCGCCGCACGAGGCGATGACTCCCAGGGTCAGGGTCATCAAAAGTGTCGTCACGTGTTTGGGAAACACCATCGTCATTCTCCTATGTGTCGAAGTCGCTCTCGATTTCGTGGACCACTAGACACAGAGCCTCTCGTGCAGCCGAACTAGGCTGTCGGGTAGATGTCGGGGGTCCGCGAGGATCTCGTAGCCGCCGCGGCCGAACATGGGGGGCAGGTGCTGCGACGCGCCCTCGGCGATCGCCAGCGCGAATGTGGCGACCCGGTCCCGATGCGCTTCACGTAGCGCCTGCCGTACATCGGCGACGCCGTGCTTGCCTTCGTAGTGGTCGTAGTCGGTGGGCTTGCCGTCGGACACCAACAGCAGAAGCTTGCGCCGCGCGCTCGATGAACGGAGCACGCTGGTGGCATGACGCAACGCCGGACCGACGCGCGTGTAGCCGGTCGGCCGTAGCCCCAGCAGGCGACTCAGCGCCGCGCTCCAACCGTCGTCGAAGTCCTTCACGCGCAGATAGCGGCAGTCGGTGCGCGAGTTGCTGTGGAACGCGCCAATGGCGACGTCAAATCGCCGGCCCTCCATCACCTCGCCGAGCACCAGCACGGCGTCCCGCGCGACGTCGATCACGCGCCGTCCCGCCACCCAAGCGTCCGTCGAGAGGCTGGCATCGAGCAGGACCAGCGTGGCCACCGCCGGGCGATGTGGGCGGCGCGAGATATACAGGCGATCGCAGGCGGCGTGGCCCTCGCCGCGTTCGGCTGCCAATAGTGAAGCGCGCCGGTCGACCACCGCGTCGATGTCGACGTCGTTGCCGCTGCGTTGGCGATTTCTGGGGGCCCGACGCCGCTCGAGTCGGTCGAAGCTCGCGCGGAGCTGGCGAATCTGCCGCGCGTACCGCCGGCGGACCGAGCCCACGTGTTGCGCCACCCGACCCGCAGTCAAGGTGGGGGCCGGGCGCTCGGCCAATAGAGTGCACCATCGCGGTCGATAGGCGCGCCGCATACCGTCCCACTCGTCGTAGTGCAAACGGTTACCGTCGTCGGCGATCGGATCGCCGGCGAGGTCCGGGGCCGTGCCGGCACCCGGAAGATCGGCCCGGTAGATGGAGGCGGTCGGCTCGGCGGACTGCACGACGTGGCGCAGCTCGAGCTCGTCGAGGGCCTCCGCATGCTCGTCGAGCTCGTCGGCACCGTCGAGGCGGCGGTCACCGCCCTGGTATTCCTCGGCCGTGAAGAGCTTCTCGAACACGTGCGTCAGTGGGTTGTCGCCGTCACGCTGCGCGCTCGGTTGGCGCCGGTTCGTCTCCTCGCGCGGCTTGGCCGGGCACTCGGTGCCAGTGGGTAGTGCGTCCGCGCAGACCGCGTCGGCCAACGAAGCGATCTCGTCGGCATCGGCGTTCGACTCGGCGAACAGGCGGCCCCACAGCCAAAGGCGGGTTCGGGAACGGCCCCGACCGCGAGGTAGCTTGTCGGCCGCCGCGGTAGCGGCTGCCACGGCGTCCGCGAGGTCGCTCGGTTCGGGTGGCGACGCCAACACGTGGCGGACCCACGCCAGGGTCGCCGGCGCGTGGCGCGACGCCATCTCCGGAGCAAGTGCTCCCAGCAGCGCGGATTCGAGGCACTCGAGCGGCGCGGTGCCGGTGGGTAGCGGCCGGAGCTGTGCCGACAGCTTCTGGCGCAGCGCCCGCGCGCCGGGCCAGCGGCGTTCGAGGAGATTCACGGTTTGCGGAACTGCCAGCAAGGTCGCCAGGTCTCGCTCGAACTCGCACTGCGCGTTCCGTGGCAACAGAAAGCCGGCGTCGCGCGACGCGACCGCCCACGCGACGCGGAACACGTACGCCGCGGCGTTGTTCTCGGCGTCGTCGGCCCAGTCCATCGACACCGGCAGAAACAGCGCCTCCCCCCGGACCCCGCCGGCGCTCTCGGCGGCGTGGATGTCCAGTGGCGTGTCCGCGAGCACGCTGCTCAAGGCGCGCAGCCGGGCCTCGACACCTTTGAGGTGGACCCGGTGTGGTGCGCGCTGCGGGGCGTCGTGACTCGCGCGTATCCTCCGCCGCACCTTGCGACGAAGCCATGCCCAGAGTTGTTCGTCGAGGCCCACGGGATCAGAAGGACAGTGCCACCGCGTCCTGGAGAGCCGCGGTGACGTCGGGATCGTCGGTCAGCGGCTGGACGATCGCGACGTCGCACGCGGTGCGCGCCGGCAACCCACCACTCATCAGCCTGGCCGCGCTGAGCAGCAGCCGCGTCGACACGGTCTCGGCCAGGCCGAGCTCGTCGAGCTTGCGGATCTTCGCGGCGAAATCGACGAGGCGCCGTGCGGTCGCGCGCGCCACGCCGGCCTCGGCGGCCACGATCTCCGCCTCGATGGCCGGCTCGGGATAGCCGAAGGCCAGCCCGACGAAGCGCTGGCGTGTCGACGGCTTCAGCTCTTTGAGACCGTGTTGGTATCCCGGGTTGAAGGACACGACTAGACAGAACTCGTCCGGGGCGGCGAGCGTCTCCGCCCGGCGGTCCAGGAAGAGCTCGCGCCGATGGTCGGCCAACGGGTGCAGCACGACGACCACGTCTTCGCGGGCTTCGGCGATTTCGTCGAGGTACAGCACCGCCCCGGTTCGCACCGCGCGCGTCACCGGGCCGTCCTGCCACACCGTGTCACCACCTTCGACTAGGTACCGGCCGAGCAGGTCCACCGCCGAAGTCTCGTCGTTGCAAGCCACCGTCACGAGCGGCCGCCCCAGGTCCGCCGCCATGGCCTCCACGAAGCGAGACTTGCCGCAGCCCGTCGGGCCCTTGAGGAGAAGCGGCAGCTTGCTGCGCCAGGCCGCGGTGAAGGCCTCGACCTCGCCGCCGACGGCTCGGTAGTACGGTCGCGTGTCGGTGGTCGACATCGGGGTCACGCCTCGCTCGGTGCGGCCACGGCGTCGAGGCCTTCCAGCTCGGCCTCCGTGGCGGGCGTGACGGTGCCGACCGGCTTGCCGTACCGGATGAACGTCACGATGTAGGCGACGATGCCCGCGGTGAAGACCCCGGCGGCAAGGACGACGCCGAAGAAGTGCACTTGGATCTCCTCCTGGACGGCCAGGAAGTCGAGGCCGATCTTCCGCTCGAGGTAGACCTGCGCGACGCCGGCCACCGCGAACGCGAGGGTCATCGACACCATGCCCACGTTGCTCACCCAGAACGCGAACGATGACAGCCCGGTGTCATACAACTTGCGCCCAGTGAGCTGCGGCATCGCGTAGGAGATGATCGCAAGCACGAGCATCGCGTAGGCGCCCCAGAACGCCATGTGGCCGTGCATCGCGGTCACCAGCGTGCCGTGCGTGTAGAGATTGACCTGCGGCAGCGTGTGCGCGAACCCGAGAAAGCCCGCGCCGACGAATGACATGATCGAGCACCCCAGAGTCCACGCGAGCGCGTTGCGGTTCGGGTGGTGGCGGCCACCCTTACGGGCCATCGCCAGCGCATACACTGCCATCCCGAGGAAGGCCAATGGCTCCAGCGCGCTGAACACGCCGCCGATCCACAGCCAATAGCTCGGTGTGCCGATGTAGTAGTAGTGGTGGCCGGTGCCAAGGATGCCCGACAGGAACGTCACCCCGACGATCACGTAAAGCCACTTCTCAATGAGCTCGCGATCGACGCCCGTGAGCTTGATCAGCAAGAAGGCCAGGATGCCGCCCATGATCAGCTCCCAGACGCCTTCGACCCACAGGTGCACGACCCACCAACGCCAGTAGCTGTCGAGGGTCTGGTGGTCGGTCTCGATCATCCCGGGCAGATACAGGAGCGCCGCCATTAGCAAGCCGAAGAACAGGACGCAGCTGGTCGTCGTGATCCGGCGCCCTTTGAGGATCGTCGCGGCAATGTTGGCAATGAAGGCCAACACGTTGACCACGACGAGGTAGTCGAGTGGACGCGGGATCTCGAGAAACTTCCGCCCCTCAAACCAGTGAAAGTGGAAGCCGGCGATCGCGACCACTCCGACCACGACCAGGCTGATCAGCTGCACCCAGGCGAGCTTCGGCCACATGAGCTCGCGCTCGACTTCTTCGGGCACGATGTAATAGGCGGCGCCCATGAAGCCGCACAGCAGCCAGACGACAAGGAGATTGGTGTGCGTGGCGCGCGCGACGTGGAACGGAATGATGTCGTGCAGGACGTCGTAGCCCATATGGGCGAAGCCCATGATGAAGCCGTAGACGATCTGCAGCGCGAACAGGAGCATGCAGGTCGCGAAGAACCAGTAGGCGATTCGTTGGGATTCGTACCGCATGGGATCACTCTTGCTCGAGTTGCGAGAGGAAGGCGACGAGCTCGACGATGTCGTTCTCCGAGAGCGGTAGCTTGGGCATCTTGCTGTCCTTCTTCACCGACAGCGGATCCCGCAGCCACTTGGTGATGTAGTCCTTGTCGTAACGGCCCCCGACTCCATCCAGCGCCGGCCCGACCACGCCACCCTGGCCGTCGAGCGAGTGGCACGCGATGCAAAACAGGTTGAAGACGCGGGGGCGATTGGCTGTGTCGGCGATGATCGACTTGTCGCCGGTCGCCTCGGGGACGGCCACGGGGACAAGGTCCGGTTCCGCCGGAAAGCCGTTGAGGTCGATTTCGCCAATCCACTCGAAGAAGGCCACGAGGTCCGCGATCTCCTGGGTGTCGAAGTCGTACTGCTGCATCCGCCGCTGGTTCGGATACATCGCTTCGGGGTCGATGAGCATTGCCCGGATGAACGCGGGCCCGCGCCGCTCGTACACCTTGGTGAGCTCGGGTGCGTAGTACGCGCCCTCGCCGAGCAGCGTGTGGCAGCCCATGCAATTGTTGACTTCCCAGAGGTGCTTACCGCGCACCACGGACGCCGACATTTGGTCCTGATTGGTCTGGCCGGGGATCTGCGCCAGCGTGTCGAGCGTCAGCAAGACGAACGCTCCAAAGCAGAGGGCTGTCCCTCCAATGAAGAATGACCTCGCGCCCTTCTTGGAAAGCACTTGTGGCTCCGTGTGGTGTGATGAAATCCCAATCAGCCGTCGATGAGCTCGCGGATGGCGCGCACGGTGGCGCCGTTCTCCGCTTGCAGCCCTCGCTGCTGATGCACGATGCGACCGTCGCGGTCGAGCACCGTGAGGAGATTGGAGTGGGCGATGTCGCCCGTGGGGGAACGCGTGTAGTTGACGCCAAGAACGGCCGCTAACTCGCGGACCGCGTGCGCACTGCCGTGCAGCAGCGTCCATTGGTCGTCGAGATCGTGCTGCTCGGCCCAAGCGTCTAAGACGTCGGGCTGGTCGCGCTCGGCGTCCATGGACACCAACAGGTAGCGCGCCGCGCCCGGCGGCAGATCCGCGCGGATCGCTTTCACGTCGGCCAGCAGCGTCGGACAGGCGTAGACGCAGTTGGTGAAGATCATCGCCGTGACCGTGATTTGGCCACGCAGGTCGCCGAGGCGGCGGGCGTCGCCGTGCTGGTCTGTCCATCGCGACGTCATCTGCCACACCGAGGTGTCGGGGAGCGGCGTCGTGGATGCGATCTCCTCGTCGGCGCAGCACTCGCGTTCAGCCGCGTCGGCGACGGCGGCGTCGATGGTTGCATCGCTGCATCCCACCGCAAGCGAGGCGAGGGCGGCGGCCAAGAGCCGCCAGAGCGTCTTTTTGACGTCGCTCATCGCGTCTCCGAAACCGCGGTGGCGGGCAGATCTTCAGCGCAGCGAAAGCCGAGGTTCTTGACCACGTAGCTCGCGCGCAGACTGCCGCGGAAGGCGAAGCGCATGAACGCGGCGTAGTCCGAGGGATCCGCAGCGCCCACCGATCCGCTGCCGCAGAACAGTTTGCGTTCCAAGCCGCTATCGCCGCGCGACTCCCCCGTGACGAGAGCGCTGTTGAAATCCTCGAGCCACTCCCACACGAGACCGTGCATGTCCCAGGCGCCGTGCGCGTTGCGGAACGTCGAGCGCACGGGAGCCGGCACGTCGGGCGTGGGGCGGCCGTACCAGTCGAGCATGCGCTGCACGAACGCCGGCTCGTCGCGAGCCTGCAGCTCGGTCTCGTTCGCGGCGGCGGCGTACTCCCACTCCGCGAGGGTGGGCAGACGTCGGCCGATCCACTGCGCGTAGGCGCGAGCCGCGAACCACGAGACGTGCGTGACCGGGGAAACGCCGATGCCCGGTCCATGATCGAGGTCGCCGCGCCATTGCCGCAGATAGCCGTCTTCGGCAAACAGCGCTTTCACCGAGCTTCGCCGCCAGGCCGGATTCGCGGCGACGAACACCAGGAACTGCGCGTTCGTCACGGCGTGCTCTTCGAGTGAGAAGGGCGCAACGGGCACCTCTGTGGCTTCCCCCTTGCCGGCAAACACCGGCCGATAGGAGCCACCCCGCACGGTCACCAGTCGGGTGTCGACTCGCGTAGGCACCGCCGGGATCGCGGCAGTTGCCTCGACGGGTCGCTGCGGTCGAGCCCGGCTGCGCGTCGTCGTCGGCGCCGGCCGGGTCGCGTCGGAGCGCTCGCAGCCGCCGGCGACGATCGCCGCGACGAGGAGCCAGACGGTGTGGTGGGCGTGCGTCACGTCGGAGTCCCTTTGGATCCACTACCGGAGGGCCGCGACCTCTTGCGGTGTCACGGCCTCTCCCTCGTTGCCCCAGCTGTTCCGCACGTAGGTCAGGACGTTGGCGACCTGCTCGTCCGTGAGCTTCACGGCGGGCATGACGCTGTTGAAGTCCTTGCCGTTCACCGTGATCTTGCCTTGGAGCCCCTTCACGACGGCCTCGATCGATCGCTCTTTGTCCGCCATCAAGAAGTCCGACTTCGCGAGCGGCGGGAACGCGACCGGGATGCCCTGGCCGTTCGCCTGATGGCACGCCAGGCAGATCTGCGCGTAGACGTGCTGGCCCATCTCCATGCGTTCGGCCTTGTTGCGCGCGGCCGGTGCCGCGGCGACCGCTCCGGGCACCTCCTGGACGGCGCCGCCTTCGGGCAGGTAGACGCTGTCGCTCTGCAGCCCGGAGTAGAGACTCGTGTCTTCCGGTCCGTCGACCTTCAACATGCCGAGCGAGCCCTTGTTGAAGGTGCGGAAGATCGAGTGATCGACCAGGATGTACGTGCCTGGCACGTCGACTTGGAACTCGACGATCGCGGCGCCGCCGGCGGGCACCAGCGTGGTCTGCACGTTCTCGTTCGCGATGGCGCCGCCCTCCGTGTAGACGAGGTCGAAGATTTCGCCAATCACATGGAACGACGACACGAGGTTGGGGCCGCCGTTGCCGACGAACAGGCGCACCCGCTCGCCCACGGATGCGGTGATCGCGTTGTCGCCGACGAGCGCGCCGACCGAGCCGTTGAACAGCACGTAGTCGGGGTTCTCGTCGAGGGCCTTTTGCATGTCGAACGGCTGCAACCCGCCTTCGCCGTAGCGACCCTTGGTGTAGAAGTCGCCCTGCATGACGTAGAACTCGCGGTCGACCTCGGGCAGTCCCTCGCGCGGCTCGACCAGGATCAGGCCGTACATCCCATTCGCGATGTGCATCCCCACCGGCGCGGTGGCGCAGTGGTAGACGTAGAGGCCCGCATTCAGGACCCGGAACGAGAACTGCGACGTGTGCCCAGGCGCGGTGAAAGACGACGCGGCCCCGCCACCCGGCCCGGTGACGGCGTGCAGGTCGATGTTGTGCGGCATCTTGTTGTCCGGGTGGTTGCTCAGGTGGAACTCGACGAGGTCCCCTGCGCGCACGCGGATGAAGCTGCCCGGCACCGAGCCGCCAAACGTCCAAAACGTGTAGTCGACCCCCTCGGCGATCGGGGCGACCTTCTCCACGACCTCGAGCTCGACGATGACCTTGGTCGCATGGTCACGCGTGATGGGCGGCGGTACTTGCGGCGGCGCCGCAAGCGTGGCGGCCTCCGCGCCGACGATCGGCTCTTCGTGGACGGGGGGCAGAAGCGGGCCCGCGGCGCGGGCCTGCTGGCGGTCGCTGCAACCGGCCAATCCGAGCAACCACAAGGAGCCCGGGACCAGGAACACCCAGCGCGAGAAACGGTTCACTGACGTCGTCCTCTCAATAGACATCGATGTCTTTTGACGTAAACTCAGCGCTCGGCCCGGGATTTCCGCCGCTTGGTTTTTTGGTGCTTCGCAACGAGAGCCAGTGATCCTCAACCAGACCGCCGTTTACGCGCTGCGGGCTGCGGCCGCGCTGGCTGCCCTGCCGCCGGGAATGAGCATCCGGGCGCAGGAGCTCGCCGAGCGGACGCACGTGCCGGTGCACTACCTCTCCAAGGTGATGCGGCGGCTGGTTCTGGCCGGCCTGGTGACGAGCCGCAAGGGGCACGGTGGCGGCTTCGCGTTGAGCCGGCCGCCAAAGCAGGTGACGTTCGCCGAGTTGCTGGCGGCCACCGACGCCGCTCCCGAACCAGGCAAGTGCGCCTACGGGTGGGGGAGCTGCGATCCGGACGACCCGTGTCCGCTACACCCGACCTGGTCGAGTCTGCAGGAGATGGTCGGGGCGTGGTCGACAAGCTGCACGCTCGATGACGTCGACGCCGACGCGTTGCCGCCCTGACAGGCTGTCGCGAGTGTTGTCAGTCTCTGGTCTAGTTCGGTACGCCGGTTTTCTTGGGCGACAGACTCCCGGCGCGCTCGGCACTGCTCGAGACGGACGAAGTGGGATGGCCGGTGTCCGGTGGCTTCCGTCGCCCACGCCGCCTATCGCGAGAATCCCGCGCGCACCTGCCGGTGTGCTGTCGCGGCGCGCGCAGCGAGCATCCCTCTCGGCCCGCGCACCCTGCTGGCCGCTGCTCCGGCTCCGGCCACGCTCGTTGGAATCACCGCTGCGGCCTACTTGCTGCGGCTGCCCCTGCCGATCCCCGGCGATGCCGCCCTGATCAGCGGGCCTCTGGCCACGCAGGGGGTGTCGCGGACGCTGCCGGTGCCTTCCCGCCGCTGGCGTTGACCGACCGGCTGCGGCTGATCGTCGGCGAGTAGGGACCGCGGCTGTGGGCCGTGCGGGCGTTGGTGTTCTCGGGAGCGGTGGTCATGACCACCCGTAGCTCCGGATGCGATCGAGGACCTGGGCGACGTGCGTGTGCTCGGTCCGCGGGTTCATGAAGGTGAAGCGCAGTACGCGGCGGCTTTCGAGCGTCGTCCCGGTGAGGTAGGCGAAGCGCTCGGCGCGCAACCGGTCGCGGACGTGGTCATTGTGATGGTCGAGCGCGGCGGGGTCGCCGGCCAGGGGCTCGGGCACGTGGCGAAAGCAGAGGATGTTGGTCTCCGGCTGGTGTAAGAGCTCGAAGTCGGCCGCGCTCGCAATCAGCGCCGCCGCGGTCTGCGTGGTCTCGATCGTGCGGTCCTGTAGGGCCGCGATCGCCGCCGCGCCGTGCAGTTTCAAGGTGGCCCAGGCGCGCAGCGCGTCCGCCCGCCGCGAGCACTGCAACGTGAGGCCGCCCAAGTCGTAGCCCTCCTGCGCGTCATCGCGCAGGAGATAGGGCGCAGACTGGGCGAAGGCCGCCGCGAGGCGCGCTCGCTCGCGGCATAGCACCAGCGCGGTCGAGATCGGCTGGAACATCATCTTGTGCAGGTCGATCGCGAGGCTGTCCGCCCGCTCCAGGCCATGGAGCTTTGGTCGGAAACGTTCCGAGAGCAGCAGGCTGCCGGCGTGCGCCGCATCGACGTGGAACCACACGCCGTGCGCCGCGGCCACCGCGCCGAGCTCGTCCAGTGGATCCAGCGCGCCGAGCGCTGTCGTGCCCGCCGTGGCGACCAGCGCGAGCACGCTGCGCCCCTCGTCGGCAGCGCGAGCAAGCGCTCGATCGGCGGCCTCCGGGACCATGCGACCGGCGTGCGTCGACACTCCGATCGCGGCTTCGCTGCCGAGGCCGAGCAAGCCCGCGGCGCGCTCGATGCAATAGTGCGCTGCCTCCGACGTCACGATCACGCCGCTCCGCGCGCCCACGCCGGCGCGCCACGCGTCCGGCCAGAGGTGGGCGCGTGCGGCGGCGAGCGCCGTCAGGTTGCCCACGGCGCCGCCCGTCACGAACGAGCCGCCGAAGCCCGCGGGCCAGCCCAGCAGCTCCGCGAACCAACCGAGCACCGCGTGCTCGACCATGGTTCCGGTTGGCGACATCTCCCACACCGCCAACCCGTTGTTGAGCGTCGAGGTGAGCAAGTCGACGGCGGTGGCGACCGGGACTGGCGGCGCGACCTGGTGGCCGATGTAGCGCGGATGATGCAGGCGTTGCGCTTCGGCGGCGTAGTCGCGCGCGAGGATCTCTAGCAGCTCCGCGGCCGCCATGCCCTGGCGCGGCAGGGGCTCCTCGAAGCGCGCCCGCACGGCGTCGCGGGTGAGCCCGGTGAACTGCGGTTCCTCGGCGGTGCACTCGAGCTCGCGCGCAGCGAGTTCGGTGATGCCCGAGGTCAACTGTCGGAACAAAGCGGTGTCAAAAAGTGGTGCGTTCATCGGCGACGTTCGCGCGGGGTCACGAGCTCCATTCCGGATGTTGCGCGTCGAGCTCTCGGCCGAGGCGTAGGACCTCGTGCACCAGGAGATCGAAGTCCTCCTGGCGACTGCGGTGATTGGTGATCGAGACCCGAACGACGAAGCGGCCCTCGAGTGCGGTGTGCGACGGCGCGGCCACTCCGCTCTGATGCAAGGCCGCCAGGATCTCGCGGTTCAGTCGGTCGACGTCGACGACAGGCCCGTCGAGACGGACTGGAACGTAGCGGAAGTTGACGATGTTGAGCGGGACCGGCGCCACGAGCTGGAGTTCGGCGGTGGCCTCGACGCGCCGGGCCAGGTAGGCCGCCTGATCGACGTTCTGGGCGATGGCGGCGCCCAGGCGGTCGACGCCATGCTCCTTGATCGTCATCCAGGCCTTGAGGGCGCGGAAGCCACGCGACATCTGTAGGCCGTGTTCCATCAGGTTGATTGGTCCACTCGCCAGGCCGCTCTCGAAGTGCGCCAGGTAGGCTCCTGACATGCGGAACGCGTCGTGATGTCGATCCGCATCGCGCACCATGACGGCGCCGCAGTCATAGGGAACGTGCAGCCACTTGTGTAGATCGAAGGCGACTGAGTCCGCGCGGTCGAGGCCGCGGACCAGCGGGCGTAGCCGGGGAGACAGGGCAGTCAGCGCGCCAAAGGCGCCGTCCACGTGCAGCCAGAGTCCTTCTGCCGCCGCGACGTCTGCCAACGCCGAGAGATCGTCGAAGGCCCCGACGTTCACCGTGCCGGCATTGCCGATGATGCAGATCGGCTGGCAGCCATCGCCCCGATCGGCGCGGATCCGTTCGCGCAGCTGGTCGATGTCGATTCGGTGGTCCGCTCCCGTCGGGATGGGCCGGAACGCCCGGCGCCCCAGGCCAAGCACCTCCAGGGCGCGCAGGTTGGAGGAGTGCGTCTCGACCGAGCCATAGACCGTGAGCCTGGCGGCGTCCTGGATTCCCGTGGCGCGGACGTCGCCTCCCGCGTGCGTGTTGCGGGCGATGGTGAGCGCCGTCAGGTTCGCGGTGGTGCAGCCGCTCGTCAGTGTGCCGCTGTTTTGCTTCGGCAGGCCGAGCGCTTCCTTCAGCCAGGCGATGACCTGTTGCTCGACGTGGATGGCACCGTGGTCGCCGAAGCCCGTGTTGGAGTTGAGGCCGCCGGCCAGCAAATCGGCGAGCATTCCGAGCGGCGTCCCAGCGCCGACGACCCAACCCCAAAAGCGCGGGTGGATGTTGCCGTGGGGGTAGGGCAGGACCATCCGCTGAAAATCGGCGTAGACCGCCTCGGCGGCCTGTGGCTGCCGTGGCACCGGTTCCGTCAGGCTCGCGCGGATCGCCGTGGGAATCGGCTGGAAGACCGGCCGGTCGCGGATGGTCCGGAGCGAGGTCAGCATGTCGTCGACCATCCGATGGCCGAGCTGGCGCATGCCCTCCCAGTCGGCGGGGTCGAGGGTGAGCTCGGGAGCGGCGGTTCGGTCGGTCGGTCGGTGCACGGTCGGACTCCTGGTGTTGCCAACGTTGCGGCCGAGGATAGGTTGACGTCCAGGACTGTGACAATAGAGTCATTGTCGCTATGACAATCTGGGCTCCCCAGCTGACCGACGGAGTGCCGCAGTACCTCGCCATCGTCAACGCGCTGGCGCGAGACGTCGCCTCGGGCGAGCTCCCACAAGGGACCCAGCTCCCGCCCCAGCGCGACTTGGCCCGGGCCCTGGCCGTCTCGCTCGGCACGGTCACCCGCGCCTACACGCTGGCCGAGAAGCGCGGCCTGGTGCGCGGCGAGGTGGGCCGCGGCACCTTCGTGGGGAGCGCTCAGGCGCATGGACTCCCGATCGGCGACACGGGCTGCGTCGTGGGTGGTGGCATCAACCTGGGCATGACCTGGCCCCTGGAGGTCGAGAATCCCGACCTGGCCCCGGCACTGCGCCAGCTCGTGCGGCGCAAAGACCTCAGCGACCTGCTGCAGTATCAGCCGAACGCCGGCATGGCCCACCATCGGGCGGCGGGCGCGACGTGGCTGGCTTGGCACGGTCTCGAGGTTGCCCCGGGTCGGGTCCTGATCTGCGGAGGTGCGCAGCACGCGATGACGGTCGCGCTCGCGGCGCTCGTGCAGCCGGGCGAGACCCTCTTGGCCGAAGAGCTGACCTACCCGGGCGTGCGCGCGGTCGCGGACTTTCTGCGCCTGAAGGTCACCGGCATTCGTGTCGATCGAGACGGCCTCGTGCCCGAAGCGTTCGACGCAGCCTGTCGTGCCAAGCGCGCGAAGGTGCTGTACAGCGTTCCGTCCATCCACAACCCCACCGCGACCACACTCGCCGAAGAGCGGCGTCGCGCGATTGCCGAGATCGCCAGACGGCACGACGTGTGGATCATCGAGGACGCCATCCATCATCTGCTGTTGGACGATCCGCCGCCGCCGCTCGCGCGCTTCGCGCCAGAGCGCACGCTCTGCATCGCGAGCCCGTCGAAGGTCGTGGCGGGCGGTCTGCGCGTCGCCTACCTCGCGGCTCCCGAATCGGCGCTCGAGAAGCTCATCCACGGCATCTGGGCCACGAACTGGCTGGTCGCACCCTTGAACGCGGAGATCCTGTCGATCTGGATCGAGGACGGCACCGCCGCGACGACCATCGCGCGGAAAAAGACGGAGGCTGCCGCGCGTGTCGCGATGTTGCGGGAAGCTCTGCGGGACCACGACGTCGTGACGGCGGATACGGGCTACCACGCTTGGCTGACCTTGCCGCGCGCCTGGGGCAACGCCGTCCGCTTCGTGGAGGAAGCACGGCGTCAGGGCGTGATGGTGACCCCTGCTGAGACCTTTCACGTGGGCAGCGGCGCGCCGCCCTGCGCGGTGCGCGTCTCGCTGAGTGCGTCGCCCACCCGGGAGACCCTGCGGCGGGGACTCGAGCGCCTCAGCGCGACGCTCGCGGGCGAGCCGAGCCGGGTCGGTCCCGCGGTCGTCTGATGCGGGCTTGGCGGGAGGGGCCGGTCCTGCGCGTGTTACGCCAACCGCTCCCACACCGTTGTATCGGGGCCGCGCCGATTCACGCCGCGCGGGTTGCGGCCGCTACGGGCACTCGGCCAGGATGCCGTTGCTGCTGCCCAGGGTCGGCCCGCTCAGGTCGAGCGTCACGGCCTGACACGACACCGACACACCTAGGAATCCGGCAACTCCGGGCAGACCGACCTGCCAGCTGGCGTTGCCGCGTGGATCGGTTTGACCCGGGAGCAACGCGGCCGGGTTGACGAGCAAGAAGCATCGGCTACCAGGCAGCGGCACTCCGGCCGGCAGGGCATCGCCGAGCACCAACGCGGCAAGTGCGCTCGGCGCGGCACCGCTCAACTGCAGATCGATCACTCGGCGGGGCGACGGGCCGACCTCGCTGCCCTCGAGTTTGCCAGCGCATTCGCGGCCAAACGCGGTGAAGCGGCAACCGGGGCTGAGGATCTGCACGACGACGTTCAGCGTCGCGTCATAGTCCGCCGTTGTGCTGCTCAGCTCGGCGAGACCCACCTGGGCGAGGCCGACCGTCGACACGCCGATCGTGAAGCCTTGCCGTCCGGCCGTGACGTCGAAGCGCGCGCTCTTGTCGGCGCGGCCCGCGGTGATGCGCTCACCGAAGTCGGGAGTGCCATCGCCATCCACGTCCACGCTCGCCCCGGTCATCGCACCGACCGAGGCCGCGGCGCGCCAGGTTACCACGATGGCGGCCCGCGCACCCGGAAGCGCCCGGAGCTGCCAGGTCAGGTCATGCGCACCTGGCGACCGGCCGTTGGCCGTCCCGGCCGACGTGGGGGGAGACACGGAGAAGGCATCGCCTCGTTCGGTGACGCCGATACCCGCCGTGCCGGCAATCGCGATGGTGGGGATGAACCCCACCTGGGTGCTGGCGTTCGCCGAGTTGGAGAACGCCGAGTCGGCCGCGCGAATGGCCAGCCCGGACGCGCCGATCGAGGTGCCTGCAGGCACCCCTTGCCTGCTGCCGGCCAAGGCGTCTGCGAACACGACGTAGTCGGTGGCGGTGGTCAAGGCGCCCTGCGCCGAGAGCGAGCCGACGACGGCCAGGGAAGCGAGAAGCGTGTGGGGTCTCATCGAAAGGGGATCCTCGTTGGATGCACCAGGGAGTAAGGGCGACGCGGACCTACCGCGCCGTCCGTTGACGGCTCGTGACGCTTGCAGCGTGGCAAGCCCTCCGCGACGCGGAGCGGTGCCAGGAGCATGGATCAGAGCCTGAAGCGTGGATCTCGTTACAGGGTCTGAGAGCGTGTGACTTTTTCGAAGTCACGCGCTCTCCGCGACGCGGAGCGGCGCCAGGAGTATGGATCAGAGCCTGTAGCATCGATTTCGTTACAGGCTCTGAGTGTCGGGAGAGCGGCCCTCCGTCGGACCAAAATGAGCTTGTGATCGGCACCCTTCTGCCCGGGCGCTGATCCGCGGTCGTCGCGCAGCCTCAGAAGGGAAACACGCAAACGCCGGGTTGGTGGTGGCGGTGCCCTGCCCCGTGACCACGCCCTGCCAGGCCACTCTGCGGCCACTGCAGGGTTGCATCCTCTTGGTCGAAGGAAGCGTGCACTTCCCACACGCCAGGCCGATGAGGTGTTCGGGTCGCGGTCGTGTCGGTCGCGCGCGGAGCGCGAGCGGGAGGCCGGCGCCGGGCTCCGGAGGGCTTGGCGCGCGCGCCGCGCCGCCCGCGCGCCAGGCTTCCTCTGCTGGTGCTACGCTGGCACCCCGCTTGCAGCCGGTGCTGCGAACCACTCGTTCGAGGAGGAGCAGAACCATGAGCCGTCCTATCGCCCAGCGCTGGCGTGCCGCCGTCGTCGCATGCCTCGCCCTCGCCGTTCCCTCTGGGGTCGCGGGGACCGCTGAAGTCGCCGAGCTGACGGCCTCAGATGGGGCCGTGTTCGACGAGCTGGGGGCGCGCGTCGCGATCGACCGTGACGTCATTGCCGTAGGTCAGCCGGACATCTTTCGCCGCGGACCGGGGGCGGTCTACGCGTTTGTGCGGCCGCCCGAGGGCTGGGCCACGGCGACCGAAACGACCAAGCTGGTACCCGCCGATGGCCAACCACGCGATTCGTTCGGCGACGCGGTGGCGGTGAGCGGCGGTGTGATCGCCGTCGGCGCTCAGGGCGCCCAGATCAGCGGCAGCCGACGCGGCGCGGTCTACGTGTTTGAAGCGCCGGCGGTGGTCGCAAGTTCGGGGTGCGGTCTCGGCGCACCCGTCGCGACCGGCTCGCGGCGCTTGGGTGGCGCGGTGGCGCTGGCCATGGACCCGTGCGCGCCCAGCTCCGCGCACGCGTTCGTCCTCGGCGCACCGCTGGCCACTCCCTTCGAGTTTGGTGCGGCGATCGCCTGCGGCGGTCGCGCGGCGTGCCGTTTGTCGGTGCGCCCGGGCCTGCTGGTGCCAGGGCCCGCGGCACCGATCGCCATCCCCAACCTCGGTGTGCTGGTGGGGATCACCTTGGCGGTCCAGGGTGCCCGCGCCGAACCCGTGCCGGCGTCGTGTCTGGCCTTGACCGACATGGTGACGACGGTGCTGTCGAGCTGAGGGCTGGCCGAGCCGCGGGGCCGTGCCGAGATCCTGCTGAAGCGTGGGAGGGTCGGGCCGGGAGGGGTGCGACGGCCGCCGGGGTTCAGCGGCGCGTGATCGGTCCGGTGGCGACCCGCGGCCAATCCACTCTGCCGCCCGTAGCGCCCGGCAAGCACGGCTGTGTCGTCCAGGGTTTGCTCTGGTTTCCGCCGGGCTGTGGTCGAAGAGACGTGGATGGCTGCGTGGCTGAGCGAGTCGAATGGGGGGGGCGGCGGGGGCGGAATCTCGCTGCCGGACTTCTCGAACATCGCCTCGCAGCTCGTCAACGTCGAGGTCACGCCCTTGCTCCTCGCGTTGGTGCTCAGCGGCACGATCGGCATGGAGCGAGAGCTGCACGGGCGCCCTGCCGGTCTTCGGACCCACGTCCTCGTCTGCCTGGCGGCCACCGTGCTGATGCAAAGCTCCACCGTCTTGCCACAGCTGGCCGGTGATGACGCGACCATCGTGTTTGACCCGCAACGGCTCGCTGCCGGTATCGTCACCGGCATCGGGTTTCTCGGCGCGGCTGCCGTGGTTCGCGCCGGCGAGTTTGTGCGCGGCGTGACCACCGGCGCCACGGTTTGGTCCGTGGCCGGCCTCGGCGTCGTGATCGGGCAAGGGGCGTACGGGTTAGCGATCTGGATGACCGCCCTCACGTTGTTTGCGCTCATCGTGTTGGACGTGTTGCCGTCCCGCACCGTGGTGTATCGCCGGCTGTCGGTGCGCAGCGACGGCCGCGATCTCCCCGGCCTGATGAAGTCGGTCAAGGGGATCCTGATCCAGAACCGTAGCCGCCTTCAGGAGATCTCGGGCGGCTTCGGTCGCGAGGCGGACGGCGGCTACGAGCTGAAGTTCCACGTGCGGTGCCGCGATCCGCTCTGCGCGCCGCTCATCCTCGAGCGCGTGCGCACGTTGCCGGGAGTGAACGAGGCGCATTGGTCGGGCTGGGTGCGCTAGTGTCCTGGATCCGAAGTTCCTGCACAGATGGCACCCGTCCGGCCACCGCTCGCTGCGTCGCACCTCCTCGACGTATCCACCAATATGCCTGCGTCGGTGCTTCTTGCGAGC
>JBCCGH010000021.1:0-74791 GCA_039029375.1 Planctomycetota bacterium | reverse complement strand
AGTCGGCGAGCCATGTGTGCCGCTCGCAAGGCGCTGTCGACGCAGGGCTTGTTGGTGGACAAGTCGAGGAGACGCAACGCCGCGAGCGGCGCAGAGGGCCGTCGACATATGTGACGAACTTCCGACACGCAACACTAGCTCGCGCCGGAGCCGCGCGCGACCGCGCCGAACGTCCGCGCCAGGATCACCAGATCCAGCAGCAGACACTGCTTACGGATGTAGTAGACATCCAACCGCACCCGCTCGTTCAAGTCGCTAAGCGCACCGCGCGCCTCGACCTGCTGGAGACCGGTGATGCCCGGCTTGACCTTCAGGCGACGGCGCTGCCAAACGTCGTAGCGCTCGACGATGCGCAGCTCCTCGGGCCGCGGGCCGACCAAGCTCATGTGGCCCATCAGCACGTTCCACAGCTGCGGCAACTCATCGAGTGAGGTACGGCGCAAGAACCCGCCCAGACGGGTGATCCGCGGGTCACGCTTGAGCTTGAACATCGGCTGGTCCAGCGCGTCCAGGTCGACGAGCTTGCGCAGTTGCTGTTCCGCGTCGACGACCATGGTGCGGAACTTGAGCATGCGGAACGGCCGGCCGCCCTCACCGGCACGCACCTGTTTGAACAGCGCCGGTCCTTTGGAGTCCAAGCGAATCAGGGCCCACAGGAGCGCGAACACCGGTAGCAGCAAGAGCAGCAGCAGCGACGACATCAAGAGGTCGAACACGCGCTTGGTGAACCGGGCGAGCCAGTGGTAGCGACGCTCGTCGACCCGCAGTAGCGGCACCCCGTGCACGTAGCTGAAGTCGTCGGGCTCAACCAGCAAGTCGTAGATCGCCGGCACCAAGCGAACCATCACGCCGCGTCGCTCGCACGCGTCGATGCACTCGAGGAGCGCTCGGTGTGTCAGCCCCTGCTCGACCACAACCACCTCTTCGATGCGCAACGGGTCGAGCATCTCGTCCAGATCGGAGAGCTTGCCCAGCTCCGGCAAGTGCACGGACTCCGTCTCCGAGCGCACCGCAGAAGCGAGAAGGCCACGGGGGCGTGACAGATCGGGCGACGCATCCACGTCGACGTCGATCCGCCCGACAACGTCGAGCCCAAACGCCTCCTCCTGCGCCAGGCGAGCGGCGAGGTAGGAGCTGGCGCCGACCAACAGGGCGCGACGGCGGTCCAAGCCGCGCCGATAGCGGCTCTGCTGCCAGGAGCGAAACCCGACTTGCGCGGCCGTCAGGGCGACGACGCAGATGGGTACGAAGTAGAGGAAGACGAGCCGCGAATACGTGAAGCCGCGGTCGAAGAACGTCAGCCCCAGCACCACCACTGTGGCCGTCGTCACCGCCTTGGCGATGAGCTGCACTTGCTCGAGGGTCGAGTGAAAGCTGAACAGGCGAAACAGCCCCCAGCTCTGGCCGAGGATCAGGATGATCGGGGCGAGGATCGCGGCGACCGTCACATACTCGAGCATCGGCGCCCGCGCGGGCTCGCCGAGGTCGAGGACAAAGCGCAGGCCGTAGGCGCCGAGCATCGCCAACCCGATCAAGACGGTGTTGACCAACAGGAGCAACAGCCGTCCCAACTGCTGGGGCGGGATCCTCGGCCTGGCGCTGCTCGGAGCCCGGCCAGCCGCGACGCTCTCGAGGCCGGCTGCCGATAGGCTGGCGGCAGTGGTCGCCGCGGCGGCGTGGGGATCGGTCAATCCCGCGGACCGAGAAGGGCTGGACATGGAGTTGCGGCGAGGTGCGCGGCAACGCCCTGCCGACCGGTAAAGACTCCCGGTCGACGCGCGGCGTTCCACGCATTCTACCTCGGGATCGGGGGGCCCGGAGAGACCGCCGAGCACCCAGAGGTGGCAGGGGAGGGTGGAAGAAGGCGCCACTCGATATACCCCGATCGGGCAGGCGCCGATAGTCCCGGGCCCCGCACCCCACCGCGGCCAGCAACCGTCGGCCAGACCGCAGGTTCCGGCAGAGCGCGGGCCGCGACGGGCGCCCGAGCCTGCCCCGCGGCGGGGCGCGACGCCCCGTTGGCGCGACTGGGACCGGGCCGAACTCGCCTTAGGACCGCTCGTCCATCAACCGCAGACGGTCGGCAAGCACCCCCATCACGTGGAGCGCGAAGGCCGGGGTTTCCCGGACCAGGGCCAGGAAACGCTCGCGATCCAACGGCACCAGCTCGCAGTCGGCAGCGGCGATCGCCGAAGCGCTGCGCGGCTGCGCATCGATCATCGCCATCTCGCCAATGATGGCCCCGGGCTCCGCAACGTCGACGGTCCGACCGTGGAGCATGATCTCGACCGAGCCCTTCTTGACCACGAACATCCGTCGTCCGGCCGCTCCCTCCTGAAAAATCAGCGCGCCGGCCGGGAAGGACACGGTTTCCGGAGCGGCGCCGACGAGCTCGAGCGCGTTCATGCCCCGGATATACGCGATGGCCGCGCGGCGGGCACGCGAGAGGTCGTTTGTCGACGCGTCACACCTGCGTTCCGGCGGCCTTCACGGCGCCGCCGGCGTCACCAGCGGTAGCGCACCAAGGCCCCGACCTCGGCGCGAATGGACCGCTGAGCGATCTGCGCGCCACCGCGCCACAGCGCCAGACGCCGCGCGCTCTCGGGAACAAGCACGAGACCCGACCGCCCTTCGTCGAGCGGCACCGAGCTTCCCACCGACTCACCGGCGAAGTCGCTGTCGTGCAGCGAGCGCACGGTGAGCGGAAGGCCGGCGGCGTCGAGCAGCACGCAGCGATCGGCACCGAGCGATGCCGCGTCCACCCGCAGGAACGCGAGCCGTGGCGCCGCGCACAACTGCGCGTCGGCGGGCCGCGACGGGTCGAGCGGCAAACAGCGGGCACCGACGTCGGGATGCTCAATACTGATCCGGAGGTCCTTGGTGTCGAGCTCGCCGAGATCAAACCGGCCGTTGGCATCGGTCGTGGCGATGAGGCCTCGCATCATGAGCTGCAACGGCGCGCGTCCGACGCGCGGCACCGCCACGGTCGGCCGCACCGCGCGCACGCGGGCACCGACGATCGGCCGCCCATCCCCGCCGCGCACCCACCCGCCCACGGGCCGGAGCGACGCCCGCGGGAACACCAGTCGGGCGAGGCCGTAGTCCGGGTGCACGTCGGGAACACGCGCCAGCTCCATGGAGCGTCGCCGCAGCAGGACGACCTCGTGCGGCCGGTGCTCGAGGCCATCATGGGTCACATGGCCCCTGATGTTGCTCCGCGGCGGGGGGCGACCGTTGAAGCAGCCGTCGCGAAAGAACGCCGCCGGATCATCATGCGACCGCCGCGCGCCGGCCGACGACGACGTCCAGTCGTACGCTGGCACCGGAATCTCGCGCTCCCCCGCCACGATGGGCTCGTCGGCGAGCAGGAGAACGACGCCGGCGACGGCGTCCCCACGCGCATCGGTCACGCGGCCTCGCAGTGTCGCCGCAGGATCGAGCGCCGCCACTAAACGCATCACAGCAGCGTCCGTCGATGGCGCCAGCTCGGGCGTCATCGGCACGTGGCCACGCACCAAGACCGTCAACGCCGCGGGCGTGCGGAGCGCCGCGGGCGGCAGCCGAAAGCGACCGTCGACACCGGTCACGGCCACTGCGTCCGGGCTGGCCACCAGCGCGCCGGAGATGACCGCGCCCGCCGCGTCAACGAGCTCGCCGACGAAGCCAGGCCGCTCGCCCGCCGCCAAGGTCTGGCGGTCAATCCACAGCGCCGGTTGGTCGCCCACCGCCAACGAACGCTCGTTCTCGCCATCGTCCAGCCACCGCACGCGAAGCCGGGCGCCGACAACGTCCGCGGCCGCCGCGAACGCAAACTGACCCGCGGAGTCCGCGGCCACCACCGGCTCCCACGGCACGCTTTCCGCGATGGATACCGGCAGCTCGCGATACAGCTCCCGCGGCACCCTCAGCTGCAGGGCCGCGCGACCGCCCGAGGCGCCGCGCGTCGAGACGACGGTCCCGGCCACAGTGCGCGCCGGGGCGGTAACCACGACAGGCTTGGCGACGCGCCGCGCGTGCACCAGGCCCGCGAACAAAGTGGCTCGATCCCCGTCTGCGGCCACCAACACCCCGGGACCCCGCAGGTCACCGACCGCCAGCTCGCCGCGGGTGTTCGTCACGCCTAGCGACTTGGTCCTACCGTCGGGCCAAAACGCCGAGCCAACATCGAAGCCCACATCGGCCCGGCCGCCGCGAAACTCGACCGCGACGCCGGGCTGCGGCGTCCCGGCAACGTCGACCACGAGGACCCGGCCCGCGGCTGGCAGCGGCGCTAGCGCAATCGGCGCCACTGGAGACGGCGCCGCTGGGGCGAGCGCCGCCCGCGTGGAGCCCGCGGCCGCGGTAAGACGGGATTCGGCGGCAGGAGACTCCGCCGAGTGCCGCGCCAGCGAGAGCGGGTCTGACGGCGCAGTGCGGCCGTCGAACTGCAGCACTGCGATCCCGGAGGTCACCACCAAACCCACCGCCAGCAACCCGCCCACGGCCCGGGCGCGCAACCAGCGATAGCCCAGGTGCAGAGCGGGCCACGGTGCCATGGCGGCACGCTCGCGACGCTTCGGTTGCTGTCGGCGCTGCCGGCGCTCGAGTTCCTCGGCGAGATTGAGGCGAGCACGATGCAGCCAGACGCGCACGGTCGCCGCGGGCACGCCCCGCGCCGCGGCGATCTCGGTCGCCCGCCGTCCCTCGTAGAAGCGCTGGATCACCACACTGCGAAACGGCTCGCGCAGCGTCTCAACCGCGGCGCCCACGTCATCGGTCAGCCGATGGTGACGTTCGCCGCCGCCGTCGTGCAGCTGTTGCAGGCGCGCGGCCTCGGCTTCGTGCCGCCGCCGGGTGCGTTCCGTGCGCACGAACCGACGACGCACGTTGCGCAGCACGCCGAGCAACCAGGCCGGCTCTGGCGGCGCATCACGGCGACGCATCGCCACGATCAACGTCTCCTGCGCCAGCTCCGCCGCGACTTCTGGGTCGGGCACGCTGCGACGCGCCGCCCCGAAGACAAGCTGGCTTCGAGCGCGCCATTCCTCGTCGCTCCAAGGTGTCTCTCCCGCGGGCGGCAACAGGGAATCCGCGGGGGTCTCTCCGGCAAAGTTGCGGTCATCCATGGTGGGCAGGCGCCCACGCGGCCGACGGCGCGGGCCAAATCTGACGGGGGGGCGCCCCAATCCTAGGAGATTCCCGGGGCCTTGGGGGGAGAAGAGTCGGCAGACGAACGCCAAACCCACCGCCCGCGTTGCGCCTCGATCCGCCGGCGCGGCGGATCGAGCCCACCAAGACCCTCTGACTTAGCTCGAGGCGTCGACCAGGGCGCTCGCCTGCGGCTGCATGATGTCGCGGATCGCTTCGACCACGCGCCGCTGGGGTCGTGGACCCGCGCTGAACCCAGGCTCCAACGACAACGCGCCGTGATGGCGCGTCACCACCTCCACCCGGTAGGTCGTGCTGTTGTCGTGCGGGCCGGCGCGGACGCAGACCCGCTCGATGTCGTCCAGCGGCACGGCCCCCTCGGCGCGGCCGAACAGACTGCAGCGTCGCCAGGACAGCTCGCCAACCCGCGCGTCAAAGCGATAGACGTCGCGCCGCGCCGTGTAGAGAAAGAGACCTGCCCCGAGCAGCACGCTCGCGGGAATCCCAAACGCGTCGTTCGCGCCCCACTCGCCCGAACGCACTCCGGACTGCAGGGCATAGAGGCCCACCACCACAAACAGCAGGCCGAAGCCAGGCACGAAGAGCGGCCGGTGCTCCACGAGCGTCACGGCCGGGTCTGAGCGATCGATACGCACGGGGAGCCGGGGGCGATTCCCCGGCTTTATCGGCGCAATCGCGCTCCAAGCCTGTCACCAAATCCCGACTTTGACATGGCGTCGCCTCCTCACCGGCCTGTTAGCCCTTCGCGACGCCAGCGAGGTTGAGGGCCTTGTCGAGGACGGCGCGCAGCGCGAACAGCACGAGGCTGTCTCCGGCCTGCACCACATCCTCCCCGCGAGGGATCAGGATATCGCCGCTCTCGCGCGCGATCGCGCCGACCACACAGCCACGCGGAAAGCCCGCCTTGGCGAGCGTCCGACCGACCAGCTTGCTGCCAGGCCGCACCTCGACCTCGAGGACTTCGGCCTTGCCCTCCTCGAAGCTGGCAATCGAGCTGACGCTGCCGGCGCGGATGAACGACAGGATGCGGTTGGCGCAGAGCAGACGGGGCGACACGGCAACGTCGATGCCGATCTTCTCGTAGATCGAGACGTAATCGGACTTCTGCACCAACGCGACGGTACGGGCGACGCCCAGGCTGCGCGCGAGCTGACACGCCATGAGGTTCTTCTCGTCATCGTGCGAGAGCCCGAGAAAAGCATCGGCCTCACCGACGCGCTCCTCCTGCAGAAGCGACAGATCGGTACCCTGGCCGTGGAGGACGGTCGCGCCGTCCAGCTCAGCCGACAGGCGCTCGGCCTCCTCCCGGTCTTCGACCAGGATGCGCGTCTGGACGCGGAGCCGCGCCAACAGGTTGGACACGTGTGCTGTCGTGCCCGACGCACCGTAGAGCAACACGTCGTGCAGATAGGTCGGGCGCACACCGGTCTTCTTCTCCAGCGTGGCCATGGCCTTCGGCTCACCGAGCACGAACATCTCGTCGCCGCTCGCCAGAACGTCGTCGCCGCCCGGAATGATGATCTCGTGGTCGCGGTCAATGGCGGCGATGAGCACGCCGTCCGGGATCTTCAGCTCCTTCACCGGAATCCCGAGCATGCTCGACTCCTCGGTAAGGCGTAGCCGGCGCAGCTGAATCTTGCCCTCGGCAAACGTCTCGACGCCCACCGCCTGGTTCTGCCGAATCGTCTTCACGATCTCGTCGGCGGCGAGATCCTCCAGCGAGAGCAGCAGGTCGTACTGCAGGTTCTTGCGGTAGAAAGTGCGGAAGCGCCGGATCGACGTCATGTCCTTGACGCGGAGCACGGTCTTCTTCGCGCCCATGCGCCGACCAAACAGGCAGGTCAGCATGTTCACGCGGTCGTCGTTGGACACCGCAAGCAGCAGATCCGCGGAACTGGCGTCGGCACGTTCGAGGCATTCCAGCCGCGACCCGTCGCCCTTCACGGCGTTGACGTCGAGGTTATCGGCGACGCTCTTCAAGCGGAGCGAGTCGAAGTCCAGGACGGTCACGGCCTTGCCCTCCTGGGACAGGACCTTGGCCAGGTGGGAGCCAACCTCGCCGAGTCCGACGATGAGGACGTTCATGCGGCGCGACACGATCCGCTCGGATCGCGGCGGATGCAACGGCCTTTGCTTTGCCAAGTCGTCAAGGCCGCGGTAAACCAGGCGTGCCGTGCCGCCGCCGAAGGTCCTGCTGCTGGACAACCGGGACTCGTTCGTCTGGAACCTCGCGCAGGCGTTCGAGGTTCTGGGCTGCTGCGTCGCGGTCCAACGAAGCGACGCGGTGTCGATGAAACAGATCCACGCGCACGCGCCGGACGCCCTGGTGCTATCGCCTGGACCCGGGCGCCCCGCCGATGCCGGCATCTGCCTCACCGCCGTGGCTCAGCTCAGCGGTTCTCTACCCATTCTCGGGGTCTGCCTCGGCCACCAAGTGGTGGCGGAGTGTTTCGGCGCGGCCGTCGATCGCGGCCCACCCCGGCACGGCAAGACCAGCGAAATCCACCACGGGGGCACGGGCCTCTTTCGCGGCCTACCGAATCCGCTGGCGGCCTGCCGCTATCACTCGCTCGTCGTGGCGCCGCACACGGTCCCCGGGGAGCTGCGCGTGACGGCCCGCACGACCGACGGCGTGATCATGGCGCTCGCGCACGTCGCGGCGCCCACCTTCGGGGTGCAGTTCCACCCCGAGTCGTTTCTGTCCGAGCACGGAGGCGAGCTCCTCCGCAACTTCCTGGAGCGTCCGACGTGCCCGAGTCAGCAGTCGCCCTGAGCGGCGTCACCAAGCACTTCGGCCCGAAAGCGGTCCTGCGCGGTGTCGAGCTGCAGCTGCAGGCCGGCACCACTGTCGGCTTCGTCGGGCCCAACGGCGCCGGCAAGACCACGTGCATGCGGCTGATGGTCGGCCTGGCCTTTCGCGATGGGGGTACCGCCCGCGTACTCGGCCACGATCCTGGTCGCGACGGGGTGGCGGTGCGCCAGCGCTGCTCGTACCTACCGGGAGAGTGCGGGCTCTACGACGCACTGACCGGCGAGGAGACGCTGCGCTTCGCGCTCCAGTTCTACGAGCGGCGTCATCGCGACTTGGAGGATAGGTTGCGCGCGGACTTCGCGCTGCCGCTTGACGCCAGAGTTCGCGAGTATTCCTCCGGCATGAAGCAGAAGCTGGCGCTCATGGCGGCCCTGCTCCCGGATGTCGATCTGTATCTGCTCGACGAGCCCGATCGCAACCTCGACCCACCCAGCCGCCTTCAGCTGCGCGACGCTCTACACGAGCTGCAGGCCCGCGACCGCACGATTCTGGTGAGCTCGCACCACCTAGGGGAGGTCGATGCGCTGTCACACCGACTGGTCTTCCTGCTCCATGGTCAGGTCGTCGACGACGCGCGCATCGAAGCGGCGCGCGATCGACTGAGCAGCATGATACGCGTGCGGCTCAGGACGGAGGTGCCACTGCCCGACGGCGCCGCAAGGCTTGGCGTCGAGCCGGACGGCAGCCTGCGGCTGGCAGTTATCGGCGAGCCGCTGCGTTGGGTCGCACGCCTGGACCCGGCGGCGATTCGCTCCCTCGAGGTGGGCGCGACGCGGCTCGACGACCTGTACCGCGTGCTGACGGAGAACTCGCCATGATCGCCTGGAAGACGTGGCGCGAGGCGCGCTGGCTGACGTTGTTGTACGCGATCCTGCTGGAGGCCGGCGTGATCGTCTCGGTCCTGATGTGGCCTTGGCTCCGGGACCAGGCGCCGGCGCTTGCCAAGCTCGCGCCCGCCCAGTTCATCCGCCGCTGGGTCGAGGGGATCACCAGCCCAGACGCCGACGCGGCGTACGGCGCCTACATGGCGCTCCAGCTGTTCTTCAAGGGTGTGAACGTCGTCGGGCTGTGCTTTGCCGTCGTGTTCGGCGCGCTCCTGGTCGCCCGCGAACGCGAGAACCACACGCTCGAGTTCCTCCTCGCCCGGCCGCTGTCGAGATCGCGCATTCTGTGGGCGAGGTTCTGGGTGCTGGGCACCGCCTTGGTCGTCCCGATCTTGCTGACATCTTGGAGCGCGATTCCTCTCAGCTGGACCATCGATGAGAACTTGCCATTCGGCACCGTCACGATCGGCGCGGTCTACAACGCGCTGTTCTGTGTCCTGTTCTTTGCGGTGAGCGCGCTGTTCTCGGTGCGGGCGCGCACGCAGCTCCAGGTTGTCGCCGTGGTCGGCGCGATTGCCGTCTTCGAAGTCAGCCTCTACTTCGTGCAGGAGATCCGCAACACGAGCGTGTTTCGCCTCTCCGACTACGATGTGTACGCCCCCATCCTCGCCGGCAACCTGGGCCTCGGCCGCCTGTTCGTCACGCGCGGCGTCTGGCTGCTCACCGCTTCGGTTGCCGCGTACGCGATCGCCGATCGCTGCTTCGCCAAGGCCAAGCTTTGAGGCTACCGGTCCCGGTCCGCGTCGCACTCGTCCTCGCGCGTGAGCTGCTGCGGGCGCTCGCCTTTCCGCTGCATTGCGCGGCGTACTTAGTCCAGCGCGGCTCGTGGGAGCGCAGCGTCAAACGCGCCCTGACCGCGCCCGTCGCAGCTCCAACGGCGGATCCAGACGTCGCTGAGCTCCTGCCAGCCCAACCAACGGGCGCCGCCCGGCGCCCCCCCCACATCTTTGTCTCGACCGGCGAGCCGTCGGGCGAGACGCACGCCGCAGCGATCCTCCGGGCGGTGAACGAGGCGGGTGTCGAGGCGCGGTGGAGCGGTTTTGGGGGCCCGGCGCTGCGCGACGCCGGCGCCGACGTGCTCGCGCCGCTCAGCGAGCATCCGATCATGGGCGTGCGCGGGGTGCTCCACGCGGTGCCGTTTCTCGTTAGGGTCGTGGCGAGGTTCATCCGCGTACTCCGCGACGACCGACCCGACCTCGTGGTGCTCGTCGACTACCCGGGCCTACACATGGTCCTCGGTCAGCTTGCGCGCGAGCACGGCGTGCCAGTGCTGCACTACATCGCCCCTCAGCTGTGGGCCTGGGCGCCCTGGCGCATGCGGCGCTACCGCGGCTGCGTCGACGCCACCCTGACGATCCTGCCGTTCGAGCCCGCGTACTTCGGCGCGCACGGCGTCCGCGCCACCTACGTCGGCAGCCCGGTGCTGGATCACCTGGAGCGCTACGCCGCGGCCGGCCAGGTAGACGTGCGCGCGTTCCGGACGGTCGGCCTGATGCCAGGCAGCCGGCGCTCCGAGCTGGTGGGCAACCTGCCGCACTTCATTGAGCTGGCACGTGGCCTGCGCGCCGATCACCCCGACCTGCGCTTCGTCCTGCCGCACGTCGACGAACGGCGGGCGCCTCTCATCCGCGAGCTCCTAGCAGCGCACGACGGCGATGCGTTCATCGACTTCGTCGCGGCCGCGCCAGCGCAAGTGCTGCGCGACGCCCGCGTGGTCTTGGCGAAGTCCGGGACCGGCTCATTGGAAGTGAGCCTCTGCGGCGTCCCCACCGTGGTCGTCTACAAGATCCATGGGTGGTTCTCGGATCTCCTCTACCGCAAGTTCATCACGGTCCCGTGGATCGGCGCGAGCAACCTGATCGCCGGCCGGCAAGTCGTGCCGGAGCAGGTGTTCGCCGACGACGCGGGTTGGGCGCGGGTCGACGCGGCCGTGCGCGAGCTCCTCGAAGACGGCCCGCCGCGGCGCGCCTGCATCGCCGACCTCACCGAGCTCCGTGCCCGGCTCGGCGAGCCGGGTGCCGACGCGCGGGTCGCCGCCATCGTCGTCCGGCACTGCGGTCTCGCGCCTACCCGAACTGCCAGCGCTCCAGCGCGGTGAGGGCGGCGCCCAAGGCCATGATAGAGACCCACTCGCCGGCCTGATGCGCCTGCGACGTGGCCCCCGGCCCCCAGTTCGCCGCATCGATCCCCCACTGCGACAGACGACCGACATCGGTCCAGGCCTGCTTGGCCGCGACCGGCGGATCCCCGGCGGCACGAGCAAGCTCCTGCAAGAGCGCGTTGTCACGACAGACGCGGCCCGATGGACAGAAGTCGATCAGCTCGCACGTCGCCTCGCCGGCAACGAGCTGCTCCAGCTCGGTGCGCACGTCGTGCTCGGTCTTGCCCGGCGCAAACCGATAGTTGACATTGAGCTGGAAGCGGTCCGGCACCACGTTGCGGGCACCGCGAAACCCCACGGTCGTGGCACTCATCGACTCGACGAACTCCAGGCCGTCGAACGTGAACGAAGCGGTGCCGCGCGCGGCCAGCCGCTGCAGGAGCGGCGCCGCCTTGTGGATGGCGTTCTCGCCCTGCCAGGGCCGCGCCGAGTGGGCCCGCGTGCCGCCAAACGTCACGGTCGCGTGCGCCGTACCGAGACAACCGAGCTCGAGCCGGCCGTCGGTCGGCTCCAGACAGAGGCCGAGGTCGGTCGCGCCAAACCACTCGGACACGGCCTCCCTGATCACCGGCAGCTCGTTGCCGGCGTAGCTGCCTTCTTCGGCGGCGTAGAACACCAGGATCAGGTTGTCGCGCGGTGCCTCGGCCGCCGTCCTCGACGCGATCTCGAGCATCACGGCCAACGCTCCCTTCATGTCCGACGCGCCGAGGCCGTAGAGCCGGTCGCCGTCCTGGCGCACCGGTTCATCGCCGTGCGCGGGCACGGTGTCGGAATGCCCGAGCAGCATCACCGTGCGCCGGCTCGGGTCGAGCGGCCGCGGCGCCACCGCGATCGAATGCCCCGCTCGCACGAGGCGATGGAGCACCGCCCCACCCAGGCGACCCATAAGGTGCTCGGCGATGCGGCCTTCGTCGCCAGTCTCACTGGGGATCTCAAGCAGCTCGACGGCGCTACGGACCACGCGCTGCAGCGCCTCAGACACTGACGGCGAACTCGCGCAGCGTGGCGTTGAGACTCGTCTTCAGGTCAGTGGACGGCTTGCGCTCGCCGATCACCAGGGCACACGGCGTGTGAAACTCGCCCGCCGGAAAGCGCTTCGGCATCGTCCCTGGGATGACAACTCGATGGGGCGGCACCTGCCCCGACGACACGACCGGCTCGGCGCCGCGCACGTCGACGATCGGTGTGCTCGCGGTCAGCGTCACGCCAGCCCCCAGGACGGCACGCGCACCGATGTGCACGCCTTCGACCAGCACACAGCGCG
This sequence comes from Planctomycetota bacterium, assembly GCA_039029375.1. GTDB lineage: Bacteria > Planctomycetota > UBA1135 > UBA1135 > UBA2386 > JBCCGH01. The sequence goes on along the minus strand of JBCCGH010000021.1, from coordinate 62,522 downwards.
AGCCGACGAAAGCGCCGTCCTCGATGATCACCGGCCGCGCGCCGGGCGGCTCGAGGACACCGCCGATACCCACGCCGCCGCTGATGTGCACGTCGGCGCCGACCTGGGCGCAGGAGCCGACCGTCGCCCAAGTGTCGATCATGGTGCGGCCGCCAACCCGCGCCCCGATGTTGACGTAGCCTGGCATCACGACCACACCAGGCTCCAGGTGCGCGCCGTAGCGCACGGTGCCAGGTGGGACGACGCGGACCTGCGCCTCGCGCAGCCCGCGCTTCAGCGGGATCTTGTCGTGAAACTCGAAGGGCCGCACCTCATGCACCGCCATCTCGGCGACCGCGAAGTAGAGGAGGACCGCCTGCTGGACCCAATCGTGCACGACCCAGCCGTCGGGCCCGGGCTCGGCGACACGTAGCTCGCCTCGGTCTAAACGGTCCACCGTCTCAAGCACGGCCGCCCGGCAGGCGGGCTCCGCGAGCCGGCTCCGGTCGGCAAACGCTGAGGTAATCAGTTGCTGCTGGGCCGCCATGGCCGGATCCTCGCGGCCCCCGTCGGCCGATGCAAGCGACGGTTCCGGGCCGGGGAGGCGTCTCCAGGCTGGCACCCGGCCGCCGCAAATTTAGGATCGCCGGCTGAATGCGGCGCCCCACGCCGAGTAGCCGAGCTGCCTTGAGCGTCGCGGAAGAGATCCGTCTGATCGCTGGCGCCAAGCACGGCGACCACACCAGCTTCGAAACCCTCGTGGAACGATATATGGGCAGCGCGATGTCGGTCGCCATGGGCTACACCGGCAACCGCGATGACGCCCTCGACCTCACCCAAGAGGCCTTCTACCGGGTGTTCAAGAACCTCGACCGCTTCCACGAAGGCGAGCGGTTCGCACCGTGGTTCTTTCGCATCCTGCGCAACGCTTGCCTCACCTTCTTGGAGAAGCGACGCCGCATCCGCAAGACGTCGATCCACGCGCGCGAACCCGGGGATGAGGACTATCCGCTCCCCGACAACGCGCCGGGGCCGGCCGCCAATGCCGAAGGGCAGGAAGCGCAGGAGGAGCTGTGGCGAGCGTTTCGCACGCTGGGCGTCAAACACCGCGAGATCATCCTGCTCCGGCACTTCGAAGAGCTCGACTACGCGAGCATCGCCCAAGTCCTCGACATCCCAATCGGCACCGTCATGTCGCGCCTGTTCCACGCCAGACAGAAGCTCAAGCAAGCCCTCGAGCCTTACATGGAGGCAACGCCATGACGGCCGACGCGCCGCTGACCAAGCGGCAACAGCAGATGATGGCGTACGTCGACGACGAGCTCGGCGTCGCGGAGCGAGCAGCGTTCGAGCGCGAGATGGAGCAGGACGCCGGGCTGGCGCTGGAGACCGTCTCCTTCAAGAACCTGCTCGACGCCTCCAAGTCGATGGCGCTGGCTGAGCCGACCGACCACGAGATGCGGCGCTTTTGGGCGCGGTTCTACAATCGCGCAGAGTGGCGCTTGGGTTGGGTGCTCCTGCTCAGCGGCGTCGTCGTGCTGGCCGTGGAGGGCCTCTACCTGCTGCTCACCTCGGCACTGCCACTGACGGTCAAAGGCAGCGCGATCGCGATTGTTGCCGGCGGCTCGGTGCTGCTGTGGAACACGGTCCGGCTCACGCTGCGGACCAGCCACTTCGATCGCTATCGCGGAGTCATGCGCTGATGCTTGTCGCTACCACCGAGTTGGTCGCCGGCCGCGAGATCGCCGAGGTCCTCGGCATGGTCAAGGGCTCGTCGATCCGGTCGCGGAACTTCTTTCAAGACGTGAGCGAGTGGTTGCGCAACCTGGCCGGTGCGGAGCTCAATCATTACACCAAAATGATGGCTGAGGCGCGGGAGCAGGCGCTCGACCGCATGACCGAGGACGCGCGGCGCATCGGCGCCGACGCCGTGATTGGTGTGCGGTTCGCGACCTCGGGTGTCGCCGCGGGCGCCGCCGAGCTCATGGCCTACGGCACCGCGGTGCGGCTCGTCGCCGCGGTCCCGGCCTGAGTCTCCGTCAGTCCAGCTCGCTGGCACCCGCGGCGCGACGCCGCCACAGCTGCAGCAGATCGTCGAAGGTGTCGACGTCTGGCTCGGTGGCGAGGACTTCTACGCGCAGCCCTCGCGCAATCGCGCGGTCCCGGGTCTCCGTCCAGTCCGGCGCCAGGACCCCACGATGCAGCTCGCTCATCGCCACCAGGTAATAGCCACCGCCCTCGTCCGGGCCGAGCACCACCGAGCCCTCAAGGCAACGGACGATCGCCTCCTGCAACCGGGCCGCCGGCAAGTCCGGCGAGTCGGTGTTGCGGATCAGCACCGGGCGATGACCCTCGGCCAACAGCTCGGCGAGGCATGCCTCCATCCGCGCGAAAAGGTCCTCGCCACACTGAGCGCGCAGCTCAAGCGAGGGCGTGAGGTGTGCCGCGAGGGTGTCGAGCTCATCGCCGGGCCAGCCGTAGACCAGGGTCCGCGCCCCCGCCACCTCGCGCACGCCGTCGGCCAAGAACGCCGCGTAGAGGCCCGCCGCTTCGGCGGGAGTCAGGGGCGGCACCAGCCGCGTCTTCACCCGGCCGGGGCGCGGCACCTTGGCGAAATAGGCAACCGCGGGTCGGCCGACCGTTGAACCGGCGGCAGCCGAATCCGTTTGTTGGCTCACGGGCATCTCTCTACCATCCATCGACCAGGCGCCGCCGCAAGGAGCCCGTCGCGCCGACGCCATCGTCGCAGCCCCTTCGCGCCTACCATGTCGCTGACTGTCTCGTCGTTCGCGCTCATCGCCGGTCTTCTCTGCCCGTCGCCCGCTTCGCCGCCGGCGCCGACGATCCTCAAGCGCGAGGTCGACATGCTCGTGCGCGCCCTGCGTCACAGCGCCGGCGACGATGGCTCGCTCGGCTCCGGCAGCGCCTGGTCCACGGCCCGCGCGTTGGCGGCGATGGGCAATTGTCACCGCTTCTACTCGCGGCACGACGGCCCGTGGATCCGCGGCGCCCTGGATGCACTGCTGCGCCATCGGCGCGAGGACGGCTCGTTTGCCGACGCCGGTGATGCCGCCGCGACCGTGGACATCACGCGCTGGGCCATCGCGGCACTCCGCGCCCTCGATCCGGACACCATGGCCGGTGAGATCGACGCCGCCACCCGCTACCTGCGCGACCAGGGGCACTCGACCGCATCGCCACTCGCCGAGATCGTCCACGAGCTGGCCCGCACGGCGCGCACCGCGGACGCCCCCGAGGATCACCTGGCGCAAACCGCGCGGGCGGCCATGGGCCCGGCCCTGGGTGGCCCGGCCGGGGGCGGTCCGGCGCCCGACCCCGATGCAGTGGTCGACGCCCTCGTGCAGGTCGTGGCTTGTCAGCGAGCGGCGCGGGAGATCGAGGCGCCGGCGGCGGCACCCTGGTCCGACGTCCAGCAGCACGGCATCGCGTTCTTGCTGCAACAGCAGAAGGACGGCGTGTTCTTCGTCGAGCAGGGTGGGCAGCGCTTCCCCGACGTGGGCTTGAGCGGCATCGGCCTTGCGGCGCTGCAGACCAAGCCGGAGGCGGCGCGCACCGAAGAGGAACGTCGGGTGGTCGAGGGCGGCCTCGCCTGGCTGCGCGAGCAGCAGGGCGAGGACGGCGCGTTCGGCCAACGGAACGTCAACTACTCGACGTGCGCCGCAGTCATGGCGCTGGCGGCGGCTGGGCGCGACAGCGACCGCGCCGCGCTCGACCGGGCCCAGCACTTCTTGCTGTGGCTCCAGAACACCGAGGACCGCGGCTACGCGGCAGCCGACCGCGACTACGGCTCGATCGGCTATGGCGGCGACGAGCGCGGCGATCTCAGCAACCTACAGTTCGCGGTGGACGCCCTGCGCCGTACGGACCTTGACTCGGAACACGAGGCGTTCCGCAAGGCGCTCGTCTTCCTGCAGCGCTGCCAAAACCAACGCGACTCGAACGACTTCGGCGGCAAGGTGCGCTTCAACGAGGACGGTTCTTGGCACGAGGTCGCCTCGAGCGACGACGGCGGCGCCGTGTACTACCCCGGCAATTCACCAGCCGGCTACGACGAACTCCCCGACGGCACACGGCTCCCGCGCAGCTACGGGTCAATGACCTATGCGCTGCTGAAGTGCTACATCCTGTGCGGGCTGCCGCCGACCGACGAGCGGGTGCAGGCGGCCGTGCGCTGGATCCAAGCGCATTGGACGCTCGAACGGAACCCCGGCGTGGATCCGGCGCTGGGCGAGGACGCGCAGCACCAAGGCTTGTTCTACTCCTACATGGTCATGGCCCAGGCCCTCGACCTCGTCGGGATCGACGAGATCGTTGGCGCGGCCGAGGCCAGCCCGGTCGACTGGCGCGCCAGCCTGCGCGTCCACCTTGCGGGAACACAACGCGACGATGGCTCTTGGCTCAACGAGCGCAACGGTCGCTGGTGGGAGAACATGCCCCTCGTCTGCACGGTCTACGCCCTGCTCGCCCTGGACCGGTGCAGCTCATGAGCGACGGCCCTCGGCTCCTCGCCCCGGCGTGGTTTCGCCACCGCCTGGCGGGGCGCGTGCGGCTGGGGGGCGCCATCCCGACGACGGGCGGGATCGACTTCTTTGACCTCGGCGACGCGGAGGAGATGTCGCTGCTTGCGTCCGCTGGTCTGACCGCGGAACGCCTCGCCGAGCGGCTCGACGCCGGTGAACGCCTGGACCAAGCGCCGGTGTTCGAAGTGCCCGTGGCGCGACCTGGCAAGATCCTGTGCCTGGGCAAGAACTTTGCCGCGCACGCTGCCGAGTTCGGCGCTGCAGTGCCCGAAGAGCCCATTTTCTTCACCAAGCTGCCCGACACGCTCCTGCCGCACGAGGGTGTCGTGCAGATCCCGCACTGGTTGCAAAGCCGGGTGGATCACGAAGTGGAGCTCGCCGTCATCCTCGGGTTCCCGGACCCGGAACAACGCGGTCGCAAGTACGTGGCGTCGGCCGAGGCGCTGAGCCTGGTGGCTGGCTACAGCATCCTCAACGACGTCACGGCCCGGGCGATGCAAGGCACGGACCGTGGCGCGCAGCGACCGTGGCTGCGCTGCAAGTCCTTCGACACGTTTTGCCCCCTGGGCCCTTGGGTAGTCCCGGCCGACGCGCTTCCCCAGGTGCACGACCTGGAGATCGGGCTGACCGTGAACGGCGACCAGAAACAGCACAGCCGGACGTCGCTCATGGTCGTCGGGATCGCCGAGGCCATCGCGTACCTCTCGCGCCATACGACCCTGCGGCCGGGGGACCTGATCGCGATGGGCACCCCAGCTGGGGTAAGCGCTCTGGCGCCAGGTGATCGGATGGTCGCCTCTATCGAGCACCTCGGTGAGCTGGTGAACACCGTCCAGCTCGAGCGCGAATAGTCTCCATCAAAAGCGCAGACCCGCCGCCGCGCGCCACGTGCGGCGGACGATGAGCGAGCCGCTGAGCGCGGCTCGCTCACATCGCCTTCGACTCTCGTTCTTCCCTCAGCTCTGCGGCACCACCGGGACATGCATGTCCTGCGAGGCGGGGCCGGAGAGAACGGCGTTCGTCCAACCAGCGGGGACCTGGAACGGCGCCGAGCCATTCCCACTGCTATCGAGCGTGATGAACACGTCCTCGCTCTGGTCGTTCACACCATCCGTTGCCGTGACCTTCACGGTCTGGCCGCCCTTGCTCGGGTCGGAAAACTTGATGTTGATCGTGCCACCAGGCGCCACGGTCTCCGTCGTGCCCGCGAACCGATTCGGGGGCGGCAGGGTCGCAGCGAGAGAAGTCAGCAGCGCGGCAGTCGAAATCTGCAACAAAGAGTGCATAGCGAGTCACCTTTCGGGCAGCGGGTGACCCGCGGGCGGCCAAGTTGGGCGCACAGCCCATCGGAACCTGGCCACTTACGACCACGAGCCACCCCTAGCCCTATCGTACGCCCCCCGCGTGAAGGCGGCGGCCAGGTTTCGCATCGCCGCATGCGAGAATGGCGCCGCACTTTGCGAAACGCGCGCAAGGTCAGACGCGCGCGTGGCTTAGTTCGAGACCAAAGGTGCGGCCCTCGGGCGCCCCCGAGGCGGAACGCCAGCCGCGCCGGAGCATTTTTGGCGCCGAACCCGGCGCGAGCCCCCCCATGGGGCGGGCGCGGGCGGGTGCGGGCGCCTACTTGGCGTCCGCTTGAACGGCCTCGTGGGCCTTATCGATCTGCTGCTTCAGCGAACCAAGGTAGAGCCGACCGTACTTGGCGAGCTCTGGGTCCTCCGCCGACTGCGCCAAGGTTTTGATCGCTCGCGCCGCGAGGTTGTAGGTCTCGCCGAGCGCGCTGCGTCGCACGTTGAACTCCGCTCGCTGGTTGTCGATCACGTCCTTCGCGGCTTCGACCGACAACCGGTTGGATTCGGCCCCGTCCCAGAGGCCGCGACTCGCGAAGCCCGCGGACAGGAACAACCCCACCGCAGCGAGCATCCACAGACCGCGACTACGCGGCGCGCGATCCGTCATCGCGACGCCAACACCGCCGCAACGATGACGGCGCAGCCGATTCTCGATCGAGAGCTGCGCTTCTACGTCGCGCTGTTGCGGCGTTCTTGGATCCTGCTCCACGACTTCACCTGCGACTGCTTGAACTGCTGACGTGCCTCTTCGTACTCGCGCCACAGCCTCGGTGCAATGGACCGGATGTGACTCACCAGCTTTGTCGTCAGCTCGTTGACCTTCTGCCGCGATCCAACCCGCGTCCCAGTACGAAAGTTGTACCAAAACATGACCATCTGCGGATCCCAGTCGACGCTCTCATAAAGCTGCTCTTCCGTCCGCGCAGACAAAATCGACTCGACCGTTTCGTGATCGATCAGCAGTTCGCCCAAGGGCAGCTGGGTCGAATGCTCGCTGCGGCAGAGCAGGTAGTCCGACGTGCAGTCGTACAGGTCTGCCAGGGTGTTGAGGTCCGTCGCCCGTGGCGTCCGGTCCCCCGTCTCCCAATTGCAGACCGTGTTGGGCGCGCACTGCAGCCGCTCCGCCACCTCGGCTTGCGTCATCCCCGCGTTCTGCCGGGCTCGACGCAACCGCTTGCCAATTCGAACGCTTAGCTCGAGTGTTGATGGATCCGCCACGCGCTTGAACATACGCCTCGGCGGCCCGCGAGTGAAGGCCCTGGCCACTCCCGAGGGCGCCGAGAGCGACTTCAGCGGTCAGAAAACGGCCATACGGCCGACCGGCCAGAAGCGCACGCGAACTTTGCCCTTAATAAGCTCAAACGGCACGAGGCCAAACTCGCGAGAATCGCAGCTGATGGGGCGGTTATCGCCCAGCACGAAGTAGTGCCCGTCGGGGATGCGCCGCTCGTCCATCTCCGCGCCGTCGCGAACCGGTCCAAAGGCCTCTTCCACGCGCCGCCCGTTCACGAAGACGACGCCGTGATGAAGCTCGACGCGGTCGCCGGGCAAGCCGACGACCCGCTTGACGAAGTCCACGGTCGGATCTGCCGGATAACGCAACACCACGACGTCAAACCGCGCGACCGCGGCGACGCAGTAGGCCAAGCGGTCGACGACAAGACGATCCCCGTCCGACAAGCACGGCTGCATCGAGTGGCCGCGGACGACCGAGATTTGCACCACAAAAAGGTGGAGCAGCACCAACAGCGCGACACCGCGCAGGACATCACGGCGGAAGTGGCCCCGCACGGGCCGCCCAGGCGGCGACCGTCGGCGCCACACGGTGCCGTGGCGCGGGGCCGAGGACGTCGCCGGCGCCGTCGCTGATGACGTCGCCGGCGCAGACATGGGCGCCGTCCGTTCCGGAGCTGCCGGAGCCGCGACCGAGCCTTGGTCGACAGACGTCATGCGTCTGTTTTCGAACCGTGCCGGTTTCGTCTTTTGCGCTGAGCTGAGGCGCCGGTCGCAACGGCATCAGCACGTCACCTCAAGGCGTCAGGAGCGAGTAGCCGAATCGTCCGAGAGTAGACGGCCGACCGCTCGGCGCACCTGCGCCCACGTTGAACATGTCCCAAACGCCCCTCGCCAAGCTCGCCTATCACAAGCGGATCCGCCGCGAGATCCTGGTGAAGGGCGACCTGATCCCGCCGCTGCCGGACATCGTCGTCCGGGTCCTGGACCTGCTCAACGCCGGCGACACGGAGCCCGAGCAGCTCGAGGAGCACTTGCAGCACGACCCGGTGTTGGTCGCCCGCATGCTGGGCATGGTCAATTCGCCCTTCTACGGCATCAGCCGACAGATCTCGTCGGTCCGCGAGGCGGTCATGGTCCTGGGCTTTCGGGGCCTGCGCAGCCTGATCCTCGCCTCGGGCACCACCAAGTTCCTCAAGCGCGACTACCGCTGCTACGGCCACGACGAGAACGGTCTGTGGAAGCACTCGCTAGCGGTCGCGAGCGGTGCCAAGGCTCTGGCGGCGACGCTGGGCAAGGACGCCGAGATGCGTGAGGGGCTGTTCGTCGCCGGGCTGCTGCACGACATCGGCAAGATGCTGTTGGCGCCCTATCTCCGCGAGCAGGAGTTCGAACGTTCCACGGACGCGGAGTTGGTGGAGTTGGAGCAAACGGCACTGGGCGTGGATCACGCCGAGGCTGGCGAGCTGGTGGCACGCAAGTGGAACCTCTCCGACACCGTCCAGGCGGTGCTCGCGGAGCACCATCGGCCACCGGAGAACGATCTCCTGCGCGAGCACGTCGCGATCGTGCGGTTGGCGGATGCCCTCGCCCACAACCTCGGCGCGGGCTTCGAATCGACGCAGAAAGCCGAGATCTCGCAGTCCGACCTGGAGATCGTCGAGCTGACCACAGATCGCTGGGCCGAGCTCCGCGCGGATCTCGAGGACAGCGTCGGCGCCGCCCTCGCCCAGCTCGAGGCCCTGGCGTCCTGAGTTGATGAACAGCCCCGACGCCGCGCCGCCGGCTGCGATCGTCCCGCGCGATCTCCTCCTGTCTCTCCACCAGGCACAGGATCCGGTGCTGCTGCACCAGAACCTGCAAGCCGCCCTCGCTCAGGCGTTGCCCGGCACGCGGCACGTGGTCCTGATGACCTCGCCGCAGCCTGACTTGCTGCGGGTCGAGGCCGCCCAACACAGCGATCACGCCGTCGGCGAAACCGTGCCCGCCGACCTCGCGTTGCCCCCCGGCGACCAACAGCTACCAGTGCTCTGCGATGGCCAGCCGATCGGCGAGCTGCGCTTTAGCGCGGACGGCACGATCGACTTGGAGTTCCTGCGGGAGCTGCTGGCCCACTACGGCTCCGCCCTGCTCAACCTGCAGATCAACCAAGAGGCCGTCGACAGCTCGGATCTGTACTTCGCCAGCCTGCAAGCCTTCGAGGAGGGCGTCGTGCTGTTTCAGGAGCAGGAGCGCGAAGCCGTGAGCGCTCGCTTCCTGAGCCTCCTCACGGCGGTGCTCACCACGCACCCAGGCGCCCTGTACCTGCTCGATCAGCCTGGCAACGTCGACTCCGAGCTCATCCTGGACCAGGCGCTCGGCGTTCCCGAGACGATGCTGGACGCGCTGCGCACGCGCGATGGCGAGTGGTGGCCGCGCCAAGTCCTTGCCGACCCACCCGCCGTCCTCGATCGCGATGCGAACGGCTTGATGGAGCCGCTGGATCCAGAGGTGGTCCCCGAGCCGCTGAAGAGCCTCGTCGCCTGCCCGCTGCAGTTTCACGGCCTCACCGTTGGCATCGCCCTGGTATTCAACGCCGATGTGTGGTCGGACTCGTTTCGGTCACGCATCGAAAGCGTGCGCCGCCTCGGCGAGCTCGGCGCGGCGATCTTCCATCGCCTGCGTCTCGAAGAAGTCGCCGTGCGCAGCCGCGAGGTCGAGACCCAGGTCGCGATCGCGTCGCGCATCCAGGCGCGCTTGCTGCCCACCACCGCGCCGAGCAGCACCGGCATCCAGTGCGCTTGGACCTCGGAGCCAGCCCAAAGCGTGGGCGGCGACTATGTCGACCTCGGCGAGGAGGACGGCGAGGTGTTCGCGGTGATCGCCGACGTCTCGGGCCACGGCATCAACTCGGCGCTCCTGATGACCTCGTTCCGCGCCACTTGCCGGGCCGAGTCCTTCCGCCGGCGTCCCGCCGACCTGCTGGCCAAGCTCAACGACGAGATCCACTACGAGACCGGCGACACCGGGATGTTCGTGACGGCGGCGGTGTTCCGCATCGCCCCGGACGGGCGCCGGGCCACCTACGCCAGCGCTGGACACAACGACGTCTACTTGTGGCGCGACGCGACCGGCGAAGTCGAGCTGCTGGAGTCGACCGGGCCCTCCACCGGCTTCTTCGCCGGGATGGACTACGACGAGCACGAGATCGAGCTGCATCCCGGCGACGTGCTCTGCATGTACACCGACGGCGTCGTCGAGGCGACGGCAGCTGGTGCCAGCGAAGAGATGTTCGGTGACGATCGCCTGATCGAGTGCCTGCGTGCGTCCCACGCAGGCACGGCCGACGACGTCCTGCAGACCGTCCTCCGCGAGCTCAACGGCTTCACTGGCGACGGCGAACGCGAAGACGACGTCTCCGTCTCCGTGATCAAGGTCCTCGACTGAGTCGAGGCGACCGCGACCCCGGCGCCGTCCGGGAGTTCCTGCATCTAGCGGCCGAGCGCGGGCGTATCGAGCGAGTTTCGTCCCCTACGCCTCGTCCGCGATGATCCGAACAAGCCTCCTGCTGCTCTCGATTCCGGTGCTCGCCGCCTCCCCGCGCCTCCAGGACCCGCCGGCGCCGCCGGGCGGGTTCCCCATCGTGGAGCAGCTCAACCAGCTCTTGACCTACGACGACGGCTACCGGACGCGGTACGACCTACGGATGCCCGATCCGGCGCAGGTCACGCCCCCCGCCACCGGATGGCCGCTGCTGCTGATGGTCCACGGCTTCAGCGGGGCGCGCGGCGTGTTCACGATCACGGGCGAGGGGGCGTCGTACGCCCAGCGCGGCTACGTCACGGTCTCCTACGACGTCCGCGGCCAGGGCGATGCAAAGAGCCTGAATCCCTCCGGGGGTACCACGGTCACGGGCCCGCTGGAGAAGGCCGACATGGTCGAGCTCTTTCATCTGCTCGAGGCCCGCCTCGGCAGCATGATGGACTTTGACCGCTTGTGCGTCATGGGCACCTCGCAAGGCGGCGACCATTCATTTGCCGCCGCGGGGTGGAGCGAGAAGCAACTGCCGCAACCGCGGGGCCCGTACACGACGTTCCCCAAGATCACGGCGGTGTGCCCGCGGGTCGGCCTGCCCGATGTGCAAGAGCTGTGGCTACCGGACGACAATGCCTTCGCGGGCAACTTCACCCGCGGCTGGTTCTGGGCCAACGTCGACTTCGAGCCGACCTTCGAGAGCCAGGTGCAGACGTTCTTCCTCAATCAGGACTTCAACGGCATCCGCACCTGGCTGCAGAACAGTCCCTGGCGACGGGACCACCTGCGCCTGAACGACACCGCGGTACCGGTGTTCTACACGTACTCGTGGGATGACTCCTTCGTCGCCGAGAATGCGGCCGTCGACGCCATCAACACCATGCCGGCAGCCACGCCTCGCAAGGTGTACCTAACCACCGGGGATCATCGCTCGCCCCTGAATCGGCTGGAGCAAGACGCGATCCGGTCGCTCACTGAGCGGTGGCTCGATCGCTTCGCCAAAGGGACCGCGGACGAGATCGACGCGCAGCCGCCATTCACGCTGCTGAACATCCCAGCGAACCAAGCGACCGCGACCAACCCCAACAGCATCTGGCAGCTCAGCACCGCCACGACCTACCCCAACACCGGCTTGACCACGCCAACGACGCTCTACCTGCGCCAGGGAGGCGTCCTGTCGGCAAACGCTCCGACCGGTACCGAGAGCGCCGATCGAGTGCGTCACGAAGTGCCCGGCAGCTTCACGCCGTCGGCTTGGGTTGCCACGCGCAACGACCCCGCGCAGGTGTTCGCCGCCGTGCCACTGTCCGCCGCGTCCTACCGCGGCGCGCCGCTGGTGGCCGATCTAGAGCTCGTCGGCCGCGCCATGGTGCGCCTCCCCATTGACTCACCTGCCCCCAACGTGCAGCTGCACGCGGCGATCTTCGACGAGAACGGCGCCGGCCAACGCCGCTATATCACGGGGGGCTACCGCTGCATCCGAGGCCGCGCCGCCGGACGATCGCAGTACGACATCGAGCTGCGCGGCACCAACTACACGTTCCCGGCAGGGCACCGCGTGGTGCTGGCGGTGGAGAACCACACTTGGCACCGGCCGATCGGGATCAGCGAGATCCGCACCGTCCCCTACTTCGAAGGCTACGCCTTCGACTGCTTGCACAACGCCGCCGAAGCGTCTTCGCTGCGGCTCCCAACCCGCCCCCCTGCGTTCGGCGCGCGGCCGGACAAAGTGGCACTTTCGGCGGGCGCCGGCGACACCGTGACGCTCCGGCTGGCCGGTGCCGCACCACGCAGCGGCGGCGTCTATGCAGTCCTTGCCGGCCTCAGCGGCACGGTGCCCGGCTTCGTGTTCCGCGGCACGCCAGTACCGATCAACTTCGACGCACTCAGCAGTGTCGGCCTCAGCGCGCCGAGCACGCCGCCGTTCGTCGGGTTCGTCGGTCAGCTAAACGGTGCCGGCAACGCCACGGCCCGCTTCGCGCCCGCGCCGGGCCTGTTGCCACCGGCCGCCGTCGGCCTGCGGCTGTCGTTCGGCGCGGTGGTGTTCGAGCCCGGCGGCGGGTTCGCGGCGGCGGCCGCCAACCAAGTCTTGATCGAGCCGTAGGGCTTGGGCCCGCGTTGTTCCGTTAGAGTCTAGTGGGGTGCCGGGACCGACAGGAAGAACGCCCAGCAGCCGGTCGCCGTGGCGACGACCACGCCGAGCAGGAAGAGCAGCACGCACACTCGGTGGGCCACGCGACCCCGGCCGCTCCTCCACAGAACGACGCCCGTGAGCGCGACACCGATCGCCAACAGGCCCGCGGTCTTGGCGCACGGCAAATGAATCCGCATGGCGTAGTCGGGGAACTCGCGTTCGCCGGCCAAGCGCTCCGCCAGAAGGACGGTGACGAAGAGCACCAGCAAGGTGCTCGGGCCGGTCCACAGGTGAAGCCGACGCTGCCGCCGCCAGCCAGCAGTGGTCGCCACGGCCGCCCCGGCCCCGGTCACGGCAAAGGAAACCCAAAACCAGGTCGTGATCATGATCGGCGCGCGCCGGCCCTCTTAGCGCTACTGGCGCGCCGGACCAGCTGCTACCGTGGGCGCCATGGTTCGCGAGATCAAGGGCACAATCAGCGGCGCGGGACGACGCGTCGCGATCGCCGTGGCCCGATTCAACGAGCTCGTCTCTGAGCGGCTCCTGCAGGGCGCGACCGACGCGCTCCAACGCCACGGCACGGCCGCTGACGACATCACCGTGGTGCGGGTGCCTGGCTCGTTTGAGCTGCCGTTGACCTGTCGTTGGCTCGCCGACTCCGGTCGCCACGACGCCGTTCTGGCGCTCGGGGCGGTCATCCGGGGTGCCACCCCCCACTTCGATTACGTCTGTGGCCAGGCCGCGCGGGGAACCCTAGACGCCGCGGTCGCGAGCTCGATCCCGGTGATCTTCGGTGTCCTGACCTGCGACACCATGGACCAAGCCCTCGATCGCGCCGGTGGCAAGGCAGGCAACAAAGGGGCTGAGGCCGCGGTCGCGGCTCTGGAGATGGTGGCGCTGAAAGGCGCGCTCGGCGAAGCCTGATTCCGCACGGCGCACCTATCGAGGTTAGGCGGTCGGCGCTACTCTCTGCCCACGCCGCTTCCCTGGCCGCTCTTTTGCCTTCATGCGCCGCCGCACCCGTGCCCGCGAAATTGCCGTACAGTTCATGTACCAGGTGGACGTACGCGGTGAGGAAGCGATGGAGCTGCTCGACGACTTTCTCGAGCATGAGTCGCCCGATGCAGAAGTGCAGCAGTTCGCGCTGCGCCTCATCCTCGGAACGCGCCGTCACGCCGACGAGATCGACACGACGCTGCGCGCCGTGACGCGCAACTGGGACCTCGAGCGCATGGCGATCGTCGACCGCAACGTGCTCCGGGTGGCTATCTTCGAACTGCTGATGTGCCCAGACATCCCGCCCAAGGTGACGATCAACGAGGCCATCGAGCTCGGCAAACGCTTCTCGACGGCCAATTCCGGCGCGTTCATCAACGGGATCTTGGACCGCGTGCGGCTGGACCACGGCGGCGGCACGCTGCCGCCCCGCGAACCGCCGGCGGCCGAAGAAGGGGCGACTTGAGCCGGTAGGCTAGCCCCTCTGCACCGGAGCCTTGTTACTACTTCAAGTGACAAGCCCGAAGGCGCCGCGGAGCGGCGCCCAAGCAACATCGAAGAAAGCCTGTATCCTGGATTTAGTTCCGGGCTCTGACACGCGACACTCACGGCCATGGTGCTCGGCAAGCTCTTCGCCGGCCTCAAGAAGACCCGCGAGCGGCTGTCCACTGGACTCAGCCGCCTCTTCACGCTCGGCCGCACACTCGACGAGGACTTCCTGGATGAACTCGAGGAAGTGCTCTACACCTCTGACCTCGGTCCCACCGGTAGCGAGCTGGTCGAGCAGCTCAAAGAGGCGTACCGCCGCAAAGAGGTGCGCGAAGTCAGCGAAGTCGCTCCGTGGCTCCGACAACAGCTGATCGACCGACTGGCTGGTTGCGAGGGCGTGCTGACACGCGCCGACGAGCCACCGACCGTGCTGCTGATCGTCGGCGTGAACGGTTCGGGCAAGACGACGTCGATTGCCAAGCTGGCCCACCACCTCGTGGTGCAGGGCCACCGGGTCATGCTGGGGGCGGGAGACACCTTCCGCGCCGCCGCGGTCGAACAGCTGACGTTGTGGGCCGAGCGCCTGGGCATCGGCATCATCAAGCAGGCCACGGGCGCGGACCCGGCGGCGGTCGCTTTCGATGCCTGCGCGGCGGCGAAGGCTCGCGGCGCCGACTACCTGATCCTCGACACGGCCGGCCGCCTCCATACGCAGAAGAACCTGATGGAGGAACTGCGCAAGATCGTCCGCGTCGTGCGCAAGCAGATCCCCACCGCGCCGCACGAGACCCTGCTGGTTCTTGACGCGACCACCGGACAGAACGCGATCCGGCAGGCGGAGGAATTCTCGAAGGCCGCGGAAGTCAGCGGCCTGATCCTGGCCAAGATGGATGGCACAGCGAAGGGCGGCGCCGTGTTCGGCATCCGCAACCATCTGCCGCTACCGGTCAAGTTCATCGGCGTCGGCGAGCAGATCGAGGACCTCGAGCCCTTCAACGCCGGCGCGTTCGTCGACGCGGTACTGGCGCTCGACAGCGCGCAGACGACCGCGTGATGCCGCGCGGTTGGGCTCCGCTGCTGGCGATGGCGGCGCTCGCGTTGCCGTTCCACCCGTACTGGCCGGACTACGAGCACGCCCGGCGCGGCTTGGCGTTGGTGCTCGGCGGCGGTCTGGCCCTGGCGGCGCACACCTGGTGGCCGCGTCGTCCCGGCCTGCCCCTGCTGGCCATGATCGGCCTCGCCGCTTGGTCCGGAGTGCGCAGCCTCGGCGTCGCGCAACCGCACGCGGGGTGGAGCGGAGCCGCCTACTGGCTGGCCCTCGCTGTCATGTTCGGCTTCGGCAGCGGCCACGCGGGCACGGCGTGGCGCACCGCCATGACGCTCACGGGGGCGGCGGTCAGCACCTTCGGCCTACTGCAAGCGATCCGCCTGGTGCCCGAGCTCGGTGCGCCGACCAGCACCCTCGGCAATCTCAACGTCGCCGCCGAGCTCGTCGCCGTGGCGACCGCAGGCGCAGCGGCCGCGGCGGTGGCGACCGACGACCCGGCGCAACCGCGGCGCCGGCTGGCGTGGCTGGCACTGCTGCTCGGTGCCGCCTACCTCGGCAGCAACGGCTCGCGCTCGGGCATGCTCGCCTTGCCGGTGGCGTTAGCGCTCGTGGCCATGCACCGCGGCACGACCTGGCGCGCGCGCCTGATGTTGCTCGTCGTCGCGGTTGGAGGCCTGGCCGCCGGCAACGCTCTCACCGGCCCGCCGCCGGAGGCGCCGCGCGAGGCGACCGCCGGCACCGCGACGAACGACCTCACCGGCACGACCGCTCCCTCCACCGTCGAAGTGCGACTCGAGCTATGGCGCGGCACCGGGGCGATGGCGCTCGAGCACCCGTGGTTCGGTGTCGGCGCGGGTCAGTTTGCCGTGCACTACCCGCGCTATCGCAGCCAACGCGAGATCGAGCTATCGAGCTTCGGGCGCCAGTTCCACACCGCGCCCAAGACGCCGCACAACGACCACTTGGAAGTGCTGGCCGAGCTGGGTTTGGCGGGCCTCGGCCTATGGATCGGACTCGGAGCGATCGTGCTCGTCACAGTGTGGCGCCGACACGGGCCGGCGGCGGCGGCTCCTCTCGCAGCGTTCGCCGTGCTGACGTTGGTCCGCTCGCCGACCGGCAACGCCCCCGCCGCCGCCCTTGCCGCCGGCTACGCCGGGAGCCTGCTCGGCCGGCAGGCGGGCGCGCCGGCCTCGCTCTGGCTCCGCGGCCTGTGGGCGGCGGCGGGCGCGTCGCTCATTTGGCTCGGCGTCCCGCACGTCTCGGGACAGTGCGCCGCCGCCGGTTCCTTTCCCCCGGCGAAGGTCGGCAGCGAGCGGGCAGACCAAGCGCTCTCCCGCGCCTTGGCCTGGGATCCCGCGAACGCCCAGCTGCGCGAGATGCGACTACGGCGGCGGCTACGACGTGGCGCGACGGCCGAGGACATGCGAGATGACGCCGCGGCCCTCGCCAGCCTCCGACCGTTCGAGCCGAACACCCTGCGGCTCCGCGCCGAGATCGAGCTTCGATCCGGCCGCGATCTGGCGGCGCTGCGCCTGTTGAGTGAGGTGCTGCGCCTCGACCCGGGCGATCTCGAGGCGCACACGATGTCCGCCACGATCTTCATGCGGCAGGGCAAGGTCGCGGAGGCGATCGCCACTCTGTTGCGTGACCCACACCCGCGCCAACGCGCTTCGCTCGCCGCCAACTTCGCCGCCTTCGCCAGTGCCGCGGCGCAGCGGGCAACGCAGTCGCGTGACGCCGGGGATCCCAATGGCGCGGCCGATTGGGGCCGCGCCGCCGACGCCTATCGCGTCGAAGAGCTCTTCGTGCGCGGCGTCGATCTACTGAGCACCGACGACGCGGCCGCGGTAGTGATCGCCGATCAAGGTCGCACGGTGACTCGCCTCAGCCGACAACTGCGGGAGCTCCAGGCAAACCTAGCGGTGGCCGAC
Organism: Planctomycetota bacterium; assembly: GCA_039029375.1. Taxonomy (GTDB): domain Bacteria; phylum Planctomycetota; class UBA1135; order UBA1135; family UBA2386; genus JBCCGH01. Next base: position 45,306 of record JBCCGH010000021.1, on the reverse strand, counting down.
GCCCGCCCGCTGTGTTTGGCCGCGGCCGCCGCCCTGCTCACCGATGAACCAGAGCTGGCCGACGCGGCCGGCGTCGCGGCGCAGACCAAGCAACTCCGACTCACCACGGCGCACTCTCGACTGCTCGGGCCGCTGCGCCCGCTCCTCGCCACGTCGGCGCCGTGGCGACAGATCCTGCCCGAAGCGACCCGGCGCGAGTAGTGAGAGCGTGTGACTTTTTCGAAGTCACGCGCTCTCTGCGACGCGGAGCGGCGCCAGGAGCATGGATCAGAGCCTGTAGCATCGATTTAGTTACAGGCTCTGAGAGCTATCGGCGGCCTGCCTCCGCCCCCACCGGCTCCGGCAAGTCGACGTCGGCGCCGGCCAACTCGATCACAGTCTCAAGGTTGGGCAGATCCTCAAGGAGCGCATGACCCGCCGGCAACACCGCGCGGCAACTCGGCAGCAGGCGGTAGGCCATCAGCGCAATGCCCAACCGCGTGGGATGCAGCCGGTCGGTCTGTAGGAGACGCTCTTCGGGGAGCAGCACCTCCCGCCCGTGCAGCTGCACGCGATCCTCGCCGCGCTTCACCTTGCGGACCCAGGCATCCAGCGGAAACACCACGACCCGCGGCCGCTCTCCGGCCCAGGTGGCAAGCGCCTCGTTAAGCGCCACCAGTGCTTCAGGCGACGGGACGAAGCGAGGCGGCATCATCCGCGGGTCGGCCTCGCGCATGTCGGGGAAGTCACCAACGACGATCGGGGCCTCGATCCTGTCCAGCAGCGCGAACCCCCGACGCAGCCGCTCGAGGCGTCCTGGGATCTCGTCTCGGCCCGGCGGTACTGGCCCGTACGCGAACCAGGTCAGGAAGTCGACACCCAGGAGGAGATCCGGTGCCATCCGGCGAATCCGCTCGATCTGCCGCTCGCCCTTGGTGTCCGGGTCCATAAACATCACGGCATCGCTGCGGTTGATGATCTCGGCGTCCGGCCAAATCCCCTCCAGCGCCACCGACAGACGAACCGTCTCGTTGCGCTCCTTGGCGCCGGCGCCACCGGTCACGAAGTCGACAAACCCCGCGCTCGCGCTGGCCCCGACCACGGCCACCTTTGTCGCCACCGTCTCCGCCTGCGCGGCGAGCGGAGCGCTCGGTAGCAAGCCCATCATCAGCGTACCGCATGCGGCAACCGTCGTTCGCATGGGCACGACTATAGGCGCGGCTCCACCGCCACGGCCACCGTCCCGGCCTGAGGCGGCGGCGCGCAGCCGCCGTACGATTCTGACGCCGAATCTGCCGATCTCTTACGAGGGCCGATCGCCGGCTCCTGCGACCCTCTGGCTCATGCCCGTAGGGCGTAGGTGCCTTCCCGGCCCTCTCGGGACAAAACCGTGGATGCAATCTTGCCCGGCGAACCGCCGCGCTACACTTTCGCGTCCGCAGCCTGCGGCCTACCGCTTCGCTGCCGCCGTGGGTGGTCCGGGACGCGCCGTCCACGGGCACTTCGAGCAACACCAAGGACGGACTCTCCCCGGATCGCACCACCATGAGCAAGCGCGTTGTCATTCTCGGCGGAGGCCTGGCTGGCCTGTCGTGCGGATATGAGCTCGTGACCCGAGGTCACCGAGTCACCGTGCTGGAACGCGAGCCGCACATCGGCGGGATGGCGTCATCTTTCGTCGAAGACGGCGACGAATACTGGTGCTACGACTTCGGGCCGCACCGCTTCCACAGCCGCGACGACAACCTGATCGATCATGTCCGCGAGATCCTCGGCGACAACGTAACGACGGCGGAGCGCCTATCGCGCATCGTCTTGTTCAACAAGTTCTTCGACTACCCGTTGGTCGCGAAGAACGTGATCAAGGAGATGCCGCGTGGGCTGCTGATCAGGGCGTTCTGGGACTACTTCAAGGTTCGCACTCAGCAGGCGATCGGCACCTGCAAGTACACCGACGCAAACTTCGAGGGCTGGGTGACCCGACGCTTCGGGCACACGCTCTACCGAGTGTTCTTCGGGCAGTACACCGAGAAGGCCTGGGGGATGCCGCCGAGCGAGATCTCGGCCGACTGGGCCAGCCAGCGCATCTCTTTGCTGAGCCTGTGGGACACCGTCAAGAAGACGCTGTTCAAGAGCGAGAAGAACACGCCCCGGACGCTGGTGACGAGCTTCATCTACCCGCGCCGTGGCGGCATCGGCGAACTCGCGCGCGGCTATGCGCGCCGGATCGAGGAGCACGGTAGCGAGGTGCTCGCCAACGCGCCCGCGATCAAGGTGTACCGCGACGGCATGCGTGTCACCGGGGTGCAGTACGGCAAGCACCACCGGGTCGACATCGACGCGGATGAGTTCGTCAACACGATCCCGGTCACGACGCTCGCGAAGGCGCTATCGCCGAAGGCACCACCCGAGGTCCTGGAAGCCGCGGCGGCGCTGCGCTACATCTCGATTGTCTTCGTCTATCTCAAGCTAGACCGACCGAGCGTCAGCCCGGACTCGTGGGTTTACCTCCCTGAGAAACACCTGACGGTGCACCGGTTCTCAGAGTTCCGCAACTTCAGCAAGGAGTGCGCGCCCGAGGGCAAGACGATGATCTGCGCCGAGATCACGTGCCGCGCTGGCGACTCGATCTGGCGGGCCAGCCAAGAGGAGCTCGAGGCCATCGCCGAGCAAGACCTGGTGAACATCGGCCTCATCGAGAAGGGCCAAGTGATCGGCAGCGTGATCAAGAAGATCCCCTACGCCTACCCGGTCTACGACCTCGAGTACAAGAAGCACGTCGAGCCGATCATCGACTTCGTGAATGGCCTGCAGGGCATTCACACGACCGGCCGGCAGGGACGCTTCCGCTACAACAACATGGACCAGTCGGTCGAGATGGGACGCAAGGTCGGTATTGAGCTCGCCACCGGGGAGATGACCGGGCACCAGGCGGTCGCGACCGGCCGGGAGTACTTCGGGTGACGACGACCGAGCTGGTCGAGGTCGGGACCTGCCAGGTCTGCCAAGGCACCCAGCACACTCAGCTCTTTGAGGAGCCGCCGTTCTCTGTGCAGCGCTGCACCGACTGCGGGCTCGTCTTCGTGTCGCCGCGCATGACCGAAGAGGACCTCCACGCCGAGGTCTACAGCGAGAGCTACTGGCGCAGTGATCGGCCGCGCGAGCAGGGCTATGCCGACTACGCGCAAGACGAGGAGCTCTACCTCAAGACGTTTCGACGCCGCTTCGGCCTGGTGAATGAGCACTGCCCGCAACCGGGACGCGTGCTCGACGTTGGTTGCGCCGCGGGCTTCTTCCTGCGGACCGCCAAGGAGCGCGGCTGGGACACCTACGGCGTCGAGCCATCGGCGGCGATTGCAACCAACGCCCAGCAGCACCTCGGCGAGGACCGCGTCTTCGTCGGCGTGCTCGGCGACGCGCCGCCTGACCGGGGCTTCGAGCCAGGCTCGTTCGACCTAGTGACGATGTGGGATGTGGTCGAGCACGTGCCCGACCCCCAGCAGCTGCTTCGCCAAGCGCGCCAGATGTTGAAGCCCAACGGCACCCTCATCCTCGAAACGCAGAACGTCAGTAGCCGCTTTGCCAACCTGCTCGGGCGCAAGTGGCACCACTACAAGCACCGCGAACACCTGTACCACTTCAATCCCGACACCGTGCAGCGGCTGCTCCAGCAGGGCGGCTTCGACGTGCTCAAGAACACCGCCTCCTACGGCGGCAAGTACGTGTCGTTCGGCTTCATCGCCGAGCGCGCCGCGCGGCTCAACGGCGTCCTGAGCTTTTTGCTCCGGCCGCTGGCGCTGTTCCGCAACGCCAACGTCTACCTCAACTTCCGCGACGAGATGGTGGTCGTCGCTCGCCCCTCCGCCTGACTCCGACCTTGGAAGCACACGTCTACGATCAGTTCGCCGAGCTCGAGAAGACCCACTTCTGGTTCCACGGGCGCCGCGAGATCTTCTTCGAGCTCATCGGCCGCAGCCTCAAGCAGGCCGGGTTGGGCGATCGCAGCGGCTCTCTCGACATTCTGGAGATCGGCTGCGGCGCCGGTGGCATGCTGGAGCCGCTGTCCCGCTACGGCGAAGTGACGGCCCTCGACTTCTCGCACGACGCCATGGCGTACTGCAAGAAACGCGGCTTCTCGCGGGTGGTCGCCGGAAGCGGGACCCACGTCCCGTTCGCCGACCAGACGTTCGATCTCGTGGCGCTGTTCGATGTCATCGAGCACATCGAGGACCACCAGGGCGTGCTCGAAGAGGCACGCCGTGTGCTGCGCCCCGGGGGGAAGGTCTTCTTGTCCGTGCCCGCCTATCAGTGGCTCTACTCGCAGAACGACCACGTCGTCCACCACCTCCGACGCTACACCGCGTCGCAGCTGCGTGACGTCGTCGTCGCCGCGGGGCTGCGGCCGGAGAAGGTCACGTACTTCAACACGTTCCTGTTCCCGCTGATCCTCCCAGCCCTCGTGGTGCTGAAGCTGAAGGAGCGACTGTTCGGCCGCCCCGAGGGCGAGACGAACCTGCACCATGGCTTCCCTCAACCGATCAACTCGGCGTTCGGCATGGTGATGAGCAGCGAGAAGCGGCTGCTGCGGCACATCGAGTTCCCGTTCGGCCACTCGCTGATCGCGCTGGCCGGGTGAGCCGCCGACGCGGCTTGCCGACTTGGCTCGGCCGCGCCGCCGTCCTGGCGATCCTGACGGCGCTGCTCCTGGAAGCGGTGCTCCAGGCCGGCGCCGCCGTCGTCTGGTTCACCCACCGCCAAAACCCCACCGCGACCGGCGCCGACCACACCTCCATCCTGTGCGTCGGCGACTCGTTCACGTTCGGCTTCGGCAAGACCACCGACTCGGGCTCGTACCCCGCACAACTGGAACAGCAGCTCGCGCAGCAAGGGTTCGACGGGATCCGGGTGCTCAACCACGGTTGGCCCGGCAAGAGCTCCCGGGACGTCCTCGCGCAGCTCGACGCCGATCTGACAGAGCTGCGACCTCGCATCGCTTATGTGTTGTGCGGCGCCAATGACCATTGGGGTCGCCCTGAGCTCCTCGAGCTGGAGACGAGCGACCGCGATCCGGCGACGCCCCCCGTGGGCGGGTTTCGGTTGGAGTGGCGCACCAGGCGCTTTGCCGCGTGGGTGATCGGCAAGCTCCGTCGCGCGTCCAAGCCCTTCGACGCCCATCGCGCGGTGGCCGAGCGCATCGCCCGGCAGCGGCGATCTTGGCGCGCGGCGCCAGACACGGTGCGAGGCACTGCGCTGGTGGCCGGGCTCGTCGACGTCGACGACGAGGCGCTATGCCGTGAGATCATCGCCGAAGTGCTGGAGCAGCACCCGGACAGCGGTCCGGCCCACGCCCACGCAGCCTGGCGGTACTGCATGCTCGGCGACGTGACCAGCGCGCAACGCACCACCGCGCGCGCGGTGAACCTGCTCCCCGCCGCGCATCCGCTGCGCGGCAAGCTGCTCCGCACCCAGGCCCTGCTGCTCGCCCGCCATGACCCAACCGCCGCACTCGGTGCCGCCGATGCCGCGGCAGCCGCCAACGGTGGGGCCGGTCTCGACCGCGAGGCGGTCTTCCAGATCATGGTCGAGCTGATTCCACCCGGCGTGCTCCAGGTCTACGAAGCGCACTTGCGCCAGGCGGTGGAACGCTGTCGCGCGGTCGGGACGGAAGCCGTGCTGCTGTCCTATCCCAACGCTGCGCCTCGGCTCGAGCGCAGCATTCGCCGCGTCGCGACCACCACCGGGTCCGACTGGATCGACATGGCGGCGCGCTTTGCGGCGCGCATCGACGGCCAACCACGCGACCAGTTCTTCATCCCCGACGGCCACTGCAACGACCGCGGCTACGGGGTCATGGCCGCCATCGTGGCGGACGACGCCGCAGCCCGCCTGGCGCGGTGACGTTCTCGACCCGGCATGCAGCCGGGTCGACTAGCTACTAGCCCTCTTCGGAGGAGGCCCCGTCTGCGGCCGCCGCCTCGGGCTCACCTGCGTCGCGGCTGCCAGAGGGCAGCTGGTAGTTGTAGCGCTTCTCCAGCGCCTCGATGGTGAACGACTGCCGCAAGGCCTGCATCGGGCGGGTCCGCGCCAAGTCGTTGCGCGCCATCACGACCTCACGCCGCGTCAGGTCCCCGAGGGTCGCCGGCTGGCGGGATTCGCAGACCGCGAGATACAGCGCGCGACCCGCGGTGTCCTCGAGCACGCCGGTCGATTCGCCTTCTTCGAGCTCGAGCACTTCGGGCGAGGCCGTACCGTCGCCCCAGAGGAACGCCACCGGGCCCTCGTGCCGTTCGCGGAAACGCGGCCGGCGCGACAGGTTGGTCAGGTGCGGACCGAGCACCTTGATCTCGATCGGCGCCTCGCCGACCGCCTCGGCCAAGACGTCCTTGTAGGCCTTGCGCGCCGCCTCTTCGATCGAGGTCTCGAGCTCCTCTTCGGACTCTTTGGCGAACTCCGCACGCTGGTCGTCCTTCCCGTCGAGCTTCGCCTGCAGCGCCGCCCGCTCGGTCTGCCAGCTCTGGTGTGCGGCAGTGCGTGGCGGGACCTTCGCGATCATCGCGTCGGCCTCGGCCAGATCGGCCTTCACTTGCTCCTCCCACTCGCTGTAGCGCTTGTCGAGGGCCTCGTCCGATTCCTTGTGGATCCGCTCCAGCTCGTCCGGGATCTTCTGCTTGGCTAGCTCGAGGAGCCGCTCGGTGAAGCCCTCCTTGGCCTCCTCCGCGATCTCATCGGCTTGCTTCGCGTAGTAGTCGGCGCGGGCGCGCTCGGCGATGTCCTCGAAGGGCCGCAGCGGCCGCACGATGACCTTCGGCACCTGGAAGTGGAAGCACGCGTTGTCCGTGCTCTGAACCTGAGTCGACAGGTCGCCGCTGGCGCTCATCGACGTCGCCATCCAAGTGTTGGTCCAGCTGCCCAGGTCGCCGAGCTCCCGCAGACCATCGCTGCCGGTCGGGGTGTCGATGCGGTGCATCACCACGCCGGGACGGTCGCCGAGCAACGACTGCATTTCTGCGACGAAGTCGAACTCGCTGCGACGGGCATCCAACGCCTCTTCGGCGGCTTTTTCTGCGGTTTCCTTGGTCTCGACCTCGGCCTTGGCTTCGTCGACCGCGGTCTTTAGCGCGTCGTCGTCCTCATCCTCGGCGAGGGCAGCCTCGGCGTCCGCGAGTGCCTTGCGCGACAACGCGGCTTCACGGGTCGCGGCGTTCCGGGCCTCGACCTGCGACCGCACGTGCGCGGCGAGCTTCTCCTGCACCGGGCCGTTGCGCAGCGCGTCCAGCACGGCCTCGGTCTGCAGCATGCGCTGCAGCTCCTCTTTGACCTGCTCCAGCGGCAGGTAGGGGCTCTCGGGGTCCTGGGTCGCCGGGGCCGTCGGGCCCTGCGGGCCGATCGGCCCTTCCGCTGCCCCGGGCGCGCCCTGAGGCTGCTCGGACGGCTGCGCTTCGGGTTCGGCACCCTGGCCCTCGGGCGGCTGTGCCGCCGGCGTTGGGGCCTCTGGCGTTGGGGGATCCTGAATTGGCCAACCGTCGTCGCGGGGCCCGCCTGGGCCCTCGGTCGAACCTGCCTCGCCGCCCTCTCCGGGTTCTTCTGAGCCCTCGGTGCCGGGCTCTTCGGTGCCGGGCTCTTCGGTGCCGGAGCCTTCCGTGGTGGCACCGTCGCCGCCCGGGCTAGTCTCGGGCTCGGGCCGGCGAAAGCGTTCCCGGCGCTGGTTGTAGGCCTGCTCCAGCTCCTCGTCCGTCCACGACTTGTCGCCGAGCTCGGCGGCGAACGCAGCGGGGTCGAAACCCTCATAAAGGAGGCCGATCGCCGCAAGCGAGGTGTGGTTGGTGTCTTGGTAGGGAACCCGCTCGTTATCCTCCAGGCTGTCGAGCCAAGCCTGCAGGTCCTCGTCCGAGATCTCCTCCGCCTTGACCTGCTCCTCGAGCGCCTTCTTGTCCAGCACCGCGGTCCGCAGGGTTAGTTGCTCCGAGTCCTCGAGCAGCTCCTCCACCAGCGTGGCGTCGCTGTTGTCGGTCGCCAGCGACATCAAGCGCAGGTAAGTGCCGATGCGCATCGCCTCCCCCAGCACGTTGCGGTACTCGGCCAGCGACGAGAAGCCCGAGGCCCGGGCCAGTGCCGTCGGGCTCTCAAACTGGTTGCCCGACGCGGCCATGACCGCCAGACCTTGATCAATCGCGCGATCGACCTCCGCCTCCGAGGCATCCACACCGGCCTCGATCGCGAGGCGGCGAATCGCCCCGAATCGCTCCGCCAGCTGCTCACCCTCTTCGCCGGTGGCGATGTTGGGCAGAACCACGGCGGGCTGCCCAAGCACGGTGAGCATGGTGCGTCCGACCAGCCAATCTTGGTAGGTCACCTCCACCACGCGCCCCCCGGGCAGGGTCATCCGCGGCGCCTTGTAGAACGAGGCGGCATCGGGCGCGAAGAACCCCATCACCGCACCGGTGATGGAGAAGGTGACCAGCGCAAAGATGCCGGCCGTGTAGAGGATCAGCTTTTGATGCTTGCGAAAAAAGTCGAAGGCCATCGTTCGATGCGGGTCGGGCGCGGCGGGAGCGGCGCGACGAAGGCGAGGTTCAGCGTTCTTCCCCGCCGGCCGCAGAGGCCGGACCGGCGGAGGCCGCGAGCGGGATCGCCTCCTGCCGCAGCAGGATCGGGATGCCGTCGCGCACCGGGTAGATGACGCCCCTCTCGGTCGACACCAGGCCTTCATCGAGCGGCTCGCTCACTAGCTCCCCGCCGGAATTGCGCGCGCGCTCCGTGCGGATCTGCTGGTTGACGGCCTCGAGCTCGTCGGCGGCCGCGAGGCGCAACGGAGTGCGGGCCTCAGGGCACACGAGCATCTTCAAAAGGTCCGGGTCGACAGTCATTGGGGATACCCCGTGGTTTCGAGCCAAGGCTCGGCCTGAAGGGGACGAAACGCGAGATCCTACCGTGGACTCCCGCACAACGGAAAGCCAGAAAGCCCCCGCCGCGACGGCCCGGCAACGGCGCCCTGACCATGGCAACGATACCGCCGTCCGGCCGACAGCACGGGCTTGACCACGCAACCGAACCGCCGATGCTGATCATGCCCCGTCCCGCCTCTACCGCCACCATGAACCGGACCCTCCTCTTGTGCTTGACCGGGACCGCTGCGGCTCTGGTCTCCTCCCCCGACCTCACGGCCCAGACCCCGACCCTCGCGACCGTGCGCGTGGCCTCCGGCCTCGCCCGGCCCGTCGCCATCGACGCGCCGCCCGCAGACCTCAGTCGCCTCTTCGTGTGCGAGCAGCACACGGGCCTGGTGCGCCTGGTCAAGGATGGGGCGCTGCTGACAGCGCCGTTCCTCGATATCGGCACCAAGATCCGGACTGGCAGCGAACGCGGCCTGCTCGGCATCGCGTTCCACCCAGACTACGCCAGCAACGGCTACTTCTATCTCAACTACACGCGGCGGGCAGACGGCGCCACGATCGTGGAGCGCTACACCGTCTCCGCCAATCCCGACGTCGCCAACCCCGGCAGCGCGCAGGTCATCATCGGCCCGATCGCGCAACCCTTCAGCAACCACAACGCAGGTGATCTGGCGTTCGGGCCAGACGGCTACCTCTACATTCCCCTGGGCGACGGGGGCAGTGCCGGCGATCCGGCCTGCCGCGCGCAAAACCTGACCCAGCTCTTGGGCAAGATGTTGCGGATCGACGTCGACGGCGGCTCGCCGTACGCGATCCCGCCGTCCAATCCGTGGGCGACGCATCCCGAAATCGCACCGGAGATCTGGTCGCTCGGCTGGCGCAACCCCTGGCGGTTTAGCTTCGACCGGGAGACCGGCGACATCTACGTCGGCGACGTCGGCCAAGGATCGCGCGAAGAGGTGTCGTTCCAAGCCGCGACGGCGAACGGTGGCCTCAACTACGGCTGGAAGGTCATGGAGGGCATCAACTGCTTTAGCACTGCCCAGTGCAGCAGCCCGCCGCCTTGCCGCAGCCCGTTGCTGGAAGTGCCGATCCACGACTACCCGAGCACCGGTTCGAACTGCTCAGTCGTGGGTGGCTACGTGTATCGCGGCTGCGCGATCCCCGGCCTTGACGGCACTTACTTCTTTGGCGACTACTGCGCGCAGCGCATCTGGTCGTTCCGCTACGACGGCACGGCGCTGACCGAGTTTCAGGAGCGCACCGCGGAGCTGGCGCCGATCGGCCCCGGGGCCATCGGCCGGCTCACGGCGTTCGGCGAAGACGCTAACGGCGAGATCTACGTCTGCGACCTGGACGGCGAGCTGTTCAAGATCGTGCCCGAGGGCCCCGCCCCCGCGGTCAACCTCGGCTTCGGCACGCAGGGCAGCAGCGGCGCGGTCCCAGTGTTCGAGGTCTGCGGGCTACTGGGAATCGGCCAGTCGGCGCAGTTCATCCTGCGCGAGGCCGCAGTGAGCTCCTCCGTCGCGCTCATCCTGTCGGACCAGAACAACCCGGTGCCCACGCGCTGGGGAACGCTGGTGCCCGTGCCGCCGCTGGCGCTGCTGCCGGCCTTCACCGACACCGAGGGCCGCGTGGAGTTCACCGTGAATGGCGGGCTCGGCCCAGCAGTGCTCTACGGCCAGTGGGGCGTGCTCGACGGCAGCACCGTGGCGACGTCGAACGCGCTGCAGATCAACTTCCCTTAGTGGGGCGATTCAAAAGTTCGCCACATATGTCGCTGGCCCTCTGCGCCGTTCTTGGCGTTGCGTCGCCTCAACTTGTCCACCGACAAGCCCCACTAGCAGGGCCGTTGCCGCGCCCGCCCTTCGCTTAGGGAAACGGGCGGATCCGAAGACTGCGGTACCACACGTTGGCGCCGTGGTCTTGGAGTGCGATGTGGCCGCGGCTGGCGCGGCCAAAGCCGGGCATGTCGCCGAACTTGCTTCCGGCGACACGGTCCCGCCAGGCCTGGTCGTCGAGTCGCGCGTCGACGACCCTGACACCGTTCAGCCAATGCTCGACCCGGCCGTCGCGAACCACGATCCGGCCTTGGTTGAACAACCCCGCCGGCCGCGGCTCGGCGCCTTTCGCAACGTACAGCCCGTAGAGGGCCGCCGCGGCGTGCAGCGGCTCCGGCCCAAGCGCGGCGTCGTCGAGGACCTGGTACTCCGGTCCCGTGCGGTAGGTCGCCTTCTCCTCCTCGGTGCAGCGGTAGATCACGCCGCTATTGCCACCGGGAGCGACCGCCCACTCAAAGCGCAGGTCGAAATCGCCGAACTGCTCTTCCGTCACGAGGTCGCCGCCGCCGGAGAGGCACACCAAAGACCCGTGGGCCGCGGTCCATCCCTCCGGAACCCCGGGCTTGCGGAAGCCGCGCCAGCCCGCGGTGCTGGTGCCGTCGAACAGCAATCGAAAGCCGGCGGCGCGCTCCTCGGCCGAAAGGTGATTGGGCACCGCCACCGGCAGCGTCACCGCCCCCGTTGCGGCCCATTCGGTGCCACGCGCCAGCAGCCACTGGAGCTGGGGGTCGGCAAAGCTCGCGTGCGTCTTGGGCTGTTTGCGCCACACGTGCCCGAGCGGCGTGTGAAACACGCGCCCCGCCCCCTCTTCGCGCACGATGATCATTGGCTCGTCGCGACCAGACCCGCCGGTCTCCGTCGCCGAGTGCGCCGTGGCCAGCACCCGGTGCGTGGCGCCGTGCATGTGGACCAGCCGGTGATAGAGCTCGTCGGGGTGACCGACCATGTCGGGCATCCCAGCGGTGATGGGGTGATTGCGATCGGTGATGGCGACGTCGAACGCGTGAAAGCGCCCGTGCCCCGTGCCTTTGCGCCAGCACAAAGCAACCACCTCCTCGTAGTCACGCCAACCGGGAAACGCGTTGTTGGCCGCGTGGACCACCGTGACCCCAGCGCCGGCACGCACCCGCGCCAGAAACGCCGATTCCGCGGCCTCGCCCCAGCGCGGCCCGTTGTAGTCGAGCACGAACGCGGCGTAGCGCTCCAGCCCATCGGCATCGGCCAGAGTCGTCGTCGGGTCCTCGGTCACGTCCACCTCGAACCGGCCACTCGCAACGAGCAAGTCGCGCAGGCGGGGCGCGGTCCACTCCCAGTCGTGGTTGTTGGCACCCGTGACCACCAACACGCGCAGCCGATCACGCCCGGGCGCGGGCGCAGCGGCGGGGTCTTGTGCCGCGGAAGACGCTTGGGGAGCAGCAACGGCGAAAAGCGCCGCGCACATGGTCCGGACGAGGGTCATCACTGCGCAGCGTAACGCCTGATGCCATCGAAGACGCAGGCCCGGTTTGCCTCCAGTCCAAGCCGGCGCGGACACGATCCAAAGACGTGGTGCCATCCCCCACCAGGCGCAGAGCTTGGCTCGTCGCAGCCGTGCTCGGATTCCACGTCGCCCTGGCGCTCCTGTTCGTCGCCAACCGCGCGCCGGGCACGGCGGCGGCGGCGACCGGGTTCCCGTTGGACGATGCGTGGATCCACATGGTGTATGGCCGCAGCGTCGCCGAGCACGGCCTGCCCTACTACAACCCGGGCGACGCCGAAGCGGGCTTCACCAGCCCGCTGTGGGTGGTCGCGCTCACGTTGGCTCACCTGCTGGGAGCGATCTTCAGCGCCGGGCCCGTTGCCCTCGCGAAGATCGCTGGCACCCTGTGCGGCGCCGCGACGACGCTCGGCGTGCTACTGCTGGTGTGGCGCCTAACCCAGAGCCGCGTGGCGACCGCGTTCGCAGCCCTGCTGGCTGCCCTGTGCCCCATCGGCGCCTTCGCTCAGGTCTCCGGGATGGAGGTCACATTGTGCAGCGCCATGGCGGTGTGGGCGCTGGTGGCCTACGCGCACGGCCGCCTGTGGTGGACGGGCACGTTCGTCGCACTCGCCTACCTCAGCCGGCCCGAGCTCGCGCTCCTAGCCATCGTGCTCACGGCGGCCGCGCTGTGCGCTAGGGCGCGCCCCACGGCGCGCGACAAGATGCGCGCGGCGGTGCCGCTCGTCGCACCGGTCGCCGCCGCGGGCTCTCTGTGGGCCCTGTACTGTTGGCTCGCCGTCGGCCGGCCGTTGCCGAACACGTTCTACGCGAAGTTCGACATGGGCGACGCGACCCGCATTCCATCGGTGCTCGGCGAGGCACTGCTCGCCGTGCCCGCCAACGCGTGGCTGGCGGGGATCGTGCTGATGGCGCTCGCGGTCGCCCACCTCTACTGGCTCCGCGACCGCGTCACCGCGACCGTGCTGCTCATCGTCCCCGCAGCCCTGCTGTTCGCGCTGGCGCGGACTCGGACGTTCCCGCCCGGGTTCGCCGACTACTTCGCGTTCTACCGCTACTTCGCTCCAGTGCTGCCCATGATGTCCGCGGCCATGGCCATCGGCCTGGCGCTGCCGTTGCGCTGGGCGACACACGAGACTCGCGCCGGGCGGCGGCGATTCGGCGCCGCCGGTTTGACGATCGCGACGCTGCTGGCCGTCGTAACGCTCACTCCTACGGCGGGCCGACTCGCGGCCGCCTCGAGCAGCTACGCGTGGCACTGCCAGAACATGAACGAGGTGCAGGTCGCGCTCGGGCACTGGGTCGCCACCGAGACGCCCACCGAAGCCGCCGTGGTGGTGAACGACGCCGGGGCCATCCGCTACTTCGGCGAACGCCGCGTCATCGACCTCATGGGTTTGAACACGGGCGCGTTCATCGACGACCCAAAAGACTGGGGGCTCGTGCAAGGCAACGCCAAGCTGCTCCAGCGCTTCATGCGCCGGGAGGGGGCGAGCCATCTCATCATCTTCCGGCCGTGGTTCCCGGCGCTCGTCCAACACGAGCCGCACTTCTCGCGCCTGTTTGAGCCGGTGACCCACTTCACCAGCCCCCGCTACGTCGTGCTCGATCCGCGCTCTGGCCTCGATCGCATGGACGTCTTTTGCCGGCGCGGGGCGACCGCGGCACCGGGCGACTAGGCCCCGCCGCGTCCAGGTCCGCTACAGCGCGGACCATGACCGCGACCGCAAACGCAACACCGCCGCAACGACGGTGTCAAACAACACCGGCCCCTCGGCTACGGCCGCGGCACCAGGGCGGACTCGGGCGATGAACCCCCACCCACGCCGGCCGCCCAGAGCGTAAGATCCGGGGCTCCTCATCTCTCGTTTCTCACTCCCGAGTACGAACGTGAACGCACCTCGACTTGTCACTGCTGCCGTCGGCAGCCTCTCGCTCTTCGCCGGCACTAGCATCGCACAAGTGACCGTGACCCTAGAGCCGAGCCGCGACGTCACGCTGTTCGAGGACACGAGCGGCAGGGCCCTGGCCAATGGAGCCGGCAGCCAATTCTGCGTCGGCGTGGACGCCGCCGGCCGCCGCAAGCGGGGCGTGCTCGCCTTCGACGTGTCTGGCATCCCTAGTGCCGCGACCATCACGTCCGTGAGCCTCCAGGTCGTGATCGCGATGAACATCGACTACTCGCCGCGCGACTCGGGCCTGCACCGAGTCACCCAGGACTGGGGCGAAGCTGGCTCGCTGTCGGTGCCCGGCCTCGGTGGCGGTCAGTGCGGCGGTGGCGCGCCGATGGCCGGCGACGCAACTTGGACTCACACGTTCTTCCCCGGCAGCACCTGGGCCACACCGGGCGGCGACTTCGACGCGACGGCGTCGGCGACGACCTCGGTTGGCATCACGGTGGGCGCAGCCGCGACGTGGGCGAGCACCGCGCAACTCGTGGCGGACGTGCAGGGCTGGGTCACCACGCCGGGGACCAACTTTGGCTGGCTGATGCTCGGCGACGAATCGCTCAGCCCGACGGCTCGCGCCTTCTTCACGCGCGAGGACGCGACCGCGGCGCAGCGGCCGCAACTCACCGTCACCTACGACGAACCGACGGCGGCCATTGCGTCGGTGGGCACGGGCTGTTCGGGATCGGGCGCGTCCAACCTGAGCCTGCAGGCGAGCGGCCTGCCGCAGGTACCGAACCCGAGCTTCTCGGTCAGCCTGAGCGGCGGGCCGGCCGGGCCCATCCGCGGCTATGCGCTGTCCTTCGCTCTGTCGCCCGTCCCGATTCCGCTCGGCGGCGGCTGCAGCATCTTCGTCGGCCTGCCCTTCGCCACCATCATTCCGGCGCTCGGCCCGACCCTGCCGCTGCCCGTGCCGAACAACCCCGACCTGCTCGGCGCCAGCTTCCCGCTGCAGGGCTTGGCGCTGGACGCCGCACCGACGCTGTTCGTGACCTCGAACGCCTTGAACCTGACGTTCGGACGCTAACATCCGACGCGGTCGTGCCCTACCAACCCGAGCGGCACGGGCCGCGCCGAGTGGTGGGGCCCGGCTTCCACGCGCGCGTCTGGAGCGCTGTCGCGCGCGTGCCCCAAGGGCGCGTCACGACCTACGGCGACGTCGCGGCGGCCTTGGGCCTACGCGCCGCAGCCCGCCAAGTGGGCTACGCGCTCGCGGCCTTGCCGCCCGATCGCGACGACGTGCCGTGGCATCGCGTCGTCAGCGCGCGCGGCCAACTGAGCCCGCGGGGTGACGGCAAGCCAAGCCCCGAACAAGTGCGACGCCTACGGCGCGAGGGCACAGTGGTGACGCGCGCCGGTACTGTGCGCGACTTCGCGGCGCGACGCTGCGCGGTCGCGGAGCTCGGAGGAGGTGACTGAGGGCTGACGACTGGCGCGCCCTACAATCCGGCCCATGACCGACATGCTTGCGCCGGCGTGGCGCGCGCTCGCCCTCGGTGGCGCGTGCCTCATTTGCGGCACCACGCTCGCCGCGCTACTCCCGCAGGACCCGGTGGCGGAGCCGCGTTTCAAAGGCGAGCTCCTCGCCGCGTGGTTGCCGCGGCTGGTCGACCTCGACCCAGACACGCAGGCGGCGGCGGCGTTCGCCGTGGGCCGCTTTGGCCCAGACGCCATCGCCGCGGTGCCCAGCCTCTTGCGCCTCCTCGGGTCGGACGAGATCACCCGGGACTTTCAACCGGCGCGGGCCATCGCCGCTGAGGCAGCGGAAGCCCTGGGCCGCATCGGCTCGGCGACTCCCGACGTAGTCACGACGCTCGCCGGGCGAGCGCAGCGCGAGATTGGTGTGACGCGCGTCTCCCACGAAATCGCCCGCGCCGCCCTACGCGGGATCGCGGCGCTCGGGCCCGGCGGGGCGCCTAGCACCGAGATCCTGACCAAGATCCTGCTGCGCCAGATGCCGCGCCACCCCACGCCATTTCAGGACGTCGCGCCACTGCAGCGCGAAGCCGCCCGGGCCCTCGGCAAGATTGGTCCCGCGGCGGCGGCGGCACTGCCCTCGCTGGAGCGGGTGGCCGCGACCAGCGGCGACGTCCTGCTCGCGATGACGGCACGCGAAGCCGTCGGCCTCATCAAGAGCGCGCCACCGCCCCCCACCCAAACCGACGAGGATCGCTGACGGCGACGCCCGCACGCGGCTGCGAAAAACGAAACACGCGCGCCGGCCGGCCGTTGTCGCCCCTTCCATGCGTTCCATCTGGCGCTTCATCGCCTGGCCCGCGCTCCTCACGCTCGGGGTCACCTTGCTCCGCCTGTTCGCGGAGCTCAATAGTCTCGCGCCCGCGCTGGCCAATCGCGACGGCGGCGGTCCCATGGCCCTGATCGGAATCGTCTGGCTGGTCTTCGTGTTCGGCGCCTGGTTCGGCTGGCGGCTGGCGCAAAGTGGCCGCGGGCCGGGGCGCCCGGGCCGCGTCGTCCTGGTGCACGTGCTCGCCATCGGCGGCGCTGCTGCTGCCGCGGCGATCGGTCTGCGCTTCGTGGCGTTCCCGGAGATCGTGCTGGTGAACGGCGCGTCCTACGCGGTTGCGGCCGCGGTGGCTTGGCGCGCCTGGCCAGAGATGGCGCGACTCAACCTCGCCTACGGCATCGCGGCGCGGATTCCGGTGGTCATCGTGACCCTGATCGCGGTGCCGATGGCCTGGGGGACGCACTACGAGAAGATCGGCTTCGGCGACGGCATCGAGCTCGCGGCCGCGCCCCGAATGCTGTGGTTGTGCGGCGCGCAGATCGTCGTCTGGCTGCCATTTACCGTCTTGTTCGGCGGCCTCAGCGGCGGGATCGCCGCCGTCATCGCTGCTCGCGGGAGGACGGGCCTTTCCTCGGCGGCCGCTGCCGCGCACGATTGAGGCCCCGCGCGAACGACGCCGTCGTCATCCAGCGCCCCCTCTCGAACGAAGGCTTCTGCGCGCCCCGCGCGTCGCCCGCCCGAGCAAACCGCCGATGAGCCTGACCGAACCCACCTCCGCCCCGCTGGCATCCACCGCCGCGCAGGCGCTCGAAGCCGCCGGCGACGCCCAGTCTGCCCGCGATGTCGGCGCGCTGGACGACGCCGCGCTGGCCGCACAGCGCAAACTGGCGCGCACCGAGCGCGGCCTCGTCGAACGCTTGCTCTACGGCCCGGCGCCGAGCGCAACCGAGCTGCAATCCGGCGCCGCCGTGGCCGAAACCGACTCGCCACAAGCGACCGCCGTCGTCGACGCGGCAGTGTCCTGCCTCACCCGCGGCGAGGCGTTCACCGCGGACGGCAAACTGTCGGCGGCCCTGCGACGGGAGGTCGCCGCAGCCTCAGGTTATGGCTTCACGGTGCCGGCCGAGTTCGGCGGCATCGGCCGCAGCTACGGCGAGCTCGCACTGTGCGAGGAGGAGCTCGCAGCGAACGGCCTCGGGGCCCTCGCCGTGGAGGTCTCCGGCGAGCTGACGATCGGCGCTGGCTCGCTGCTCGCCTACGGCACCGAGGAGCAGAAGCGCACGTTCCTGCCGATGATCGCCGAGGGCCAGCTGATGGGCTTCGGTTTGACCGAGGTGCGCATCGGCGTGAACGCCAAAAAAGTCCGCGCCTACGTCGAGAAGGACGAGGCCGCGGGCTGCTGGCGCCTGTTCGCCGCCGGTGACCGCAACAAACTCTACATCACCAACGCCGGCCACGGCGCGCTGGTCGGTCTCGTCGCGCGCATCGGCAAAGACGGCAAGCGGGTCGGGCTATTCGTGATGCGGCTGCCGGAGCAGGACAGCGCCCCCGGCGCCGAACAGGAGTTCCGCTGCAGCTCCTCCGACGTGGCAGCGTTCGGCGCCAACATCAATTCGCGCCTTCACTTTCACAACTTCTCGATCCCGCTCGAGAACCAGATCCAAGCCGATGGCGTCGAGGTGCTGTTCTACTGCCTGCGCATGGGCCGCTGCATGCTGGCAGCGATGTCCGCGGGCTATCAGCGCATGTTTGCGGCGGACGCTGCTCACTACGCACGACAGCGCGACGGCGTCGGCGGTCCGGTGATCAAGCACGAGCTGCCGCGCCTCGCACTGGGCCGCATGCTCGGCGGGGCCCTGCAGTCGCGCGCGCTGTCGCATCTCGCGCTGCGGCAGGACGCCGACGGCGTGGACCTGGCGGGATTGCGCGACCTCACGAAGTCCGCTGCCGCCGGCACCGCGCTGGAGTCGCTGGTCGCCTGCGAGCGCGTGCTCGGCGGCCGCAGCTTCGATGCCGGCGCACGCGTCACCGATGCGCGCGCCAACGTCCACGTGTTCGGCGTCGTCGAGGGTGAGGATGATCTCATCCTGATGGGGATGGTGAAGGACGTCACCAACCGCTTCACCGAGTCCTACCTCGCCGGGCTGCTCGGCGTCATTCAGTCGATCAACCAAGGCCCCGACGGGAAGCCGCTGCCCCGAGAGCAGCGCATCTTGCGCATCAATCCCGCCGAGATCCTTCGCAATCCCGGCCGATGCTTCAAGGCGACGGGCCGGCTCCTGCAGCAGCGAGGCTTCTGGTCGCTAGCCGGCTGGATCGTGCGGAACGCCGCCGCCGATCTCGTGCGCCTCCCGCTCATCCTCGTGCCGAGCTCGATGATGCCGCGCTACGCCCGCCTGCCCGCGCCGCTGCGCGGCTTGGCACGCTACGCCGAGCGGCGCCTGCGCCGCCTTCGCTGGACCTGGCTCCTCGTCAATCTGCACTTCCAGCTGGAGCTCACCCGAGCGCAGCTGCCGCTGCAGCGCTTTGGCAAGTCGATCGAGCACCTCGTGTCCATGCTGGTGCTCTGTCACCACGCCGCCGCGAGCGGCGACGCCGGCCAACAGCGCGTGGCGCGACTGCAGTGCCAGCTGCTGAAGGACAAGGTCGGCGGCCTCCGCATCGCAACCGCGCTCTTCGACATGGACCGAACCCGCCGCATGGTGGCAGACGTCGGCAAGGATCTGGAGCGCGCGGACGTGTCCCTCCTGGCCGGCGTCGAGCCGCAACCCTTCGCGCATCCGTGGGAAGAAGCCGCCCCGGCGGCTTCGACCAAGGCTCCGGCCCAGGCTCCCGTCGGCGCACAGCGCGGCGACGCATAGGCACGGTCGCCACTCGGCGGCCGAGCGCGATACTGCTGCGCGGACTCGGTCAGCCGCCGGCCGCGGGCGCGGCCAGGTTGAGAGTCCAGGAGTACTCCGAGTGAGTCACCGCGTAGCCGGCGGCGGCGCGGTCGCCGGGCAGATACTTGGCCACGTAGCCAGCCACACCCTCGGCCCCGCCGAAGTCGTCCGCGTACCACTCGAAGATCTTGGACAGCTCCATCCGCTGGGCGTCATGGTCGACGCGATTGCGCGACGGGTCGGCCACGAACCGCCGCATGTTGGCGTCGAGAACCTCGTCGAGATCGTCGGCGACGTAGGCCCGCGGGAGGATCGGTGGGCACGAGCGCGCCGCGCACACCAAGGCGACGTGGATCCGCGGATCGCCGAAGTCTGGCCGGATGATCTCGTTCTCCAGGTGGTTGAGCGAGACGCGACCGCTCTTCAACGCCACAACCGGAGCCTTGAAGACCGCGAAGTCATCCGCCGCCGGTGAGTAGCCGTCGACGAGCCGATCCAGCACTTCGCGGATCATCGTTGCGTTGTAGAGATTGATGTAGAACGCCAGCCGCTCCGCGCGGGCCAGGCTGGCAGGCTCGACTTCAGCGAGCTGCTGCAGATAGCCCTCGAGCGCGGCGGCGTCGTCGCGGCGCCACGCGTCGTAGTCGACGCGCTCGTCGCGCACGTGACGAGCCAGCAACTCGTCGAACGCCGCGTGGTCCCCCCCACTCGCCGGCCGCGATGCCGCGGGGCGCGAGCTCGGCGCGCCGGACGGTGATGAGGTCGGCGGCACCTCCACTTGCTGCGCGGGCGAACAAGCGATGAGCATCAAACCACCGAGAACATGCGCGGGTGCAGCGTGGCGGGCATCCATGGCAAGGTGTGTTACGGGATTCCGCGTCAAGGGTCCCGGGTTGCCTGCTTCTCGCCCTGGCTTGTCCCCCACGCGACACATACGAGGCACGCGACTTGAGTTGTGCAGAACCAGAACTCCCTATGTCGCCGTGAGTTCGACCGCTCGGCGGCCGCGGGTATCCTATTTGCTCCATTGGCAGCGCTCGTCCCACGGGCGAATTCTTATGCGTTATCTCGTCCTCGCCTGCCTGGCTTTCGTCGTTCTGCTCCCCGCCGCCCCCGCCCAGCGCCGCGGCGACGCCGGAGCCCGTTCGGCTCCCCGCGCCCAGCGCTCGGTGCCGCGCGCTCCGCGCTCGGTGCCCCGGGCCAGACCGACCCCGACGCGGACCTCGGCACCCCGGCGAGTCGACAGCCGGAGCCGCTCGACGCCCACACGCCGCTCCGACGCGCGCCCGTCGCCATCGCCGACGCGCTCGTCGTCGCCCCGACGCTCGTCGCCGCGCAGCAGCGACCGGTCGCCACGACGAGTCACGTCGGACCGCCGCTCGAGCACGCGCGCGCCGACGCGGGCCTTCGACCGCCCCTCGGTCCGCGAGACTCCGTCTCGCACGAGACGGGACACCTCGCCGCCCCGCCGCACCTCGACCCCGCGCACCTCGACGCCGCGGACGTCGACTCGCTCGGACATTCGTCGCTCGGACACCGGGAGCCGCACGTCCCGACCGGAGACCCCGCCGCGACGTGGCATCGAACGCCCAGGCTCGTCGAGCACGGGCCGCGAGGCGCCGCCGAGGGCCGGGTCGAGCAGCGTCACGCCGCGCTACGAGTCCCCGCCACGCCGCGGCCGCCTGCGGACCGGCTACCGCATCGATCGGTCGTCGTTTGGTCGGCCACTGGGCGAACGATCGACGCTGTCCGATCGCGGTCGGCGCACACCGTCATCGGGGAGCGGCACGCGCGCCGAACGCCCCACGCGCTCCAATCGCTCGGGCTCGGCCACGTTTCGTGACTCGCTGAGCTCGCGCTACCGCACGCGGCTCAATCGCGACCTGCGCACAGCGACGCCGGGCAGCACCCGCCGCGTGACGGACGCGCCCACGCGCCGCCAGCCGACCGAGCGCCCGACGACCAGCGATCGCCAGGCCGGCACACGGGCTACGCCGCGACGCGGCCCGAGCATGGGCTCCCACCGCTATCCAACGCGCGACCGCGCGACGGACGTGAGGCCGACACCCAGGCGGAGCGATCGGCCGAGCGGCCGCCTCGAGCCTCGCACCGGAGCGAGGCCACGCCTGCGCACCGGCAGTGGCACGCGCCTGACGACGGACAGCCCCACGCTGCGCGGGCCGCGCCGGCCCCCCACGGGCCCGACACCGCGGCTCGGCCGCCGCGTCGGCAGCGGCTTCCGCGGGCGCCCCTACTACGGCGGCCCCTCGCGCTACTACTACGGCTCGACGCACTGGCGCGGCCACTACAGCTCGCTGTCGTTCGCGTTCGGCTACACCCCGCAGTGGTGCCAGTGGGGCCTCTACGCGGATCCCTTCTACTACAGCATCTCGTATCCGCGCTGGTACTTCTCATACCGCCAGGCGCGGTGCTTCGCTTGGAACGGCTTCTATCCGTGGCGCGCCAGCGCGTCCTGGTGGTGGCCGACGACGACCTACCTCCCCAACGCCTACGTCTCGCTCTACGACGACGGCGGCGGCAGCTACAGCACCGGCTTCCGCGACGGTTGGGACGATGGCTATGACGAAGGCCGTTACTACCGAGACCGTTACGTCGGTGGCGCGGTCACCGTCGGCGAGAGCACCGGGCCAACCGGCGAGTCCGAGACGATCACGGCCGGCCCGGCCCCTGAGTCGACCCGGCGGACCGCGGCGCAGCGTCACGTCGCGTTGGGCGACTACTACTTCCGCGAAGAGCGCTTCTCGGAAGCCGCCGAGAGCTATTTGAAGGCCATCGCCTACGCGCCCGACGACGCGCCGCTGCACTTCGTGCTGGCAGACGCCCTGTTCGCCACCGGTGACTACCACTACGCCGCCTTCATCGTCGCCAAGGCCCTGCGCCTCGACCCGACGCTGGCGGAGGCCGAGGTCGACAAGCGCGAGTTCTACGCCGACGCCACGACCTTCGATCGTCAGCTGGAGACGCTGCGCGGCTATCTCGGGGACAAACCGTATGACTCGGCCGCGCACCTGTTGCTGGGCTACAACCTCCGGTTCTCCGGGCGGCCCACAGAATCGCGCAAGGCGTTCGAGCGCGTCCTCGAGATCGCGCCGGACGATGCCGCCGCGGGGCTGTTCGTCACCGCGCTCGACACCCCCGACCGCAAGGCCGCCTCGGGCTCAGACGGCCGCGACTTCGACGAGTAGGGGCCGCTCGCCCGGGGTCGGCCGCGCCGGCCCCGCTGCGTTGTTCGGCCAGGCCTTCCCGGCCACAATGCCCGCCTATGGCCGCACGACGGATCGACTCGTACCTCAAGGACCTGCTCCCGGACGAGAAGTTCGACTTCTACGGCGTCGTTCGCGACTTCGCCGACCACGAGATCGCCCCCAACCTGCTGGGCTGGGAGCGACGCCACGAGCTGGTGCCCGACGACTGCATCAAGAAAATGGGCGAGCTCGGCCTCTTCGGCCTCCCCATCGCCGAAGAGCACGGCGGCCAGGGCGGCGACCAGACCGACCTGGTGCTGATGGGACTGGCGCTCGGCTATCACAGCCAGGCCGTGGCCATCACTCCGGGCGCCGCGCTGTCACTCGGCGCCAAGCCGCTTCAGCTCTGTGGCACGGACGAGCAAAAACGGGAGCACTTGCCGGCGCTCGCGCGCGGCGAGCGCATGTTCGTGTTCGGCCTCTCTGAACCCGGCCGCGGCTCCGACGCCGCCAATCCCGAGGTCGAGGCCAAGCAGGAGGGCGACCGATGGATCATCCGCGGCGAGAAGTGCTGGTCGACGAATGCCAAATGGGCGAGCCACGTGGTCGTGCACGCGCTAACCGACCCAGGCGCCCCGAACGGCAAACGATCGACGTGCTTCATCGTCCCGATGGACGCCGACGGCGTGAGCTACCAAGAGATGGCCGGCAAGCGCGTGTGGGAGCAGTCGAGCACCGGATCCATCGTGTTCGACCGGGTCGAGGTCCCAAGCAGCGCGGTCCTGGGCGGACTTAACGAGGGCTTCAAGGTCATGGTGACGACGCTGAACGGCGGCCGGCTGTTCATCGCCGGGTTGGCGCTTTCATCGCTCGCCTTTGCCCTCGATCGCACGCGCACCTACGCCGAAGAGCGGATCCAGTTCGACGAGCAACCGATCGGCCGCTTCCAGCGCGTGCAGGACGTCATCCTGGACATGGACATTGCCCTCGAGCGGAACTTGACCTGGCTTCTGCATCTCTGCGGCCTCTACGACCGCGGCGCGCTCCAGCGGGAGCAGGCGGCCAAGGTCAAGATCGATTGCAGCCGGGTCGCCAGCGAGCTCGTCATGATGGCCATGGAAGTCTGCGGCGGGGTTGCCTGCCTCGACGAGTTCGGGCTGATCCGACACCACAACGACCTGTTCGTGACCCGTGTCGGCGAGGGCAGCAACTTCGCCTTGAAGGACCTGGCGGTTCGCCCGCTGCGGCGCTCCTAGGCCCGAGCCGCCCTGCCCCCGGTTGACGCCTCGTCTTTGCAGCATAAAGTGCGAGGCGACTTTTGCCGGAGTGCGCCCCCTTATGGAGCTGCAACGCGCCATCGAACAGATCTCGGCGATCCACGCACAGGTTCTTCGCACCGAGGTCTTCCGCGGCTACCGCGCCGTCCCGGTCGCCATGACCAGTGCGGTCGCGCCGATCGTCGCCGCCATCCACGTGGCCCTGCTCACGCCAGACCGCGTCAACCACGCGCTGTTGCTTTGGATCGGCTACGCCGCGGTCAGCGCCGCGATCTGTGGCACCGATCTGGCGGGCAACTGCCTGGTACGGGGCCGGGTGTTTCGGCGCCAGGCCATCTTGGTGGTCTCCCAGTTCCTACCCGCGCTCGTCGCCGGCGCCGCCGTCACCGCGGTGGGATTCGTACTGCCTGCCGCGCGACCGCTACTGCCCGGGCTCTGGATCATCCTCTACGCGCTCGGCATCTTCGCTTCGCTCCCATATCTGCCACGGCCACTGCGTTGGGTCGCGACCTACTACCTCGCCGCCGGCACGTTCTTGATGTGGCGCGGCGCGACCGAGCCGGCGGTGTGGGCCGAGGGGCTCGGCGTGACATTCTGCGTCGGCCAAGCGGCGATCGCCTTCATCCTGCACTGGCACTTGGAGAGGCAGCTCGATGGCCGCTAAGAAGAAGCCGGCGCTGACGACGCGGCCCGACGAAGCCGGCGCTTTCGCCTATCAAGGGCTGGACCGCGTGCTGCACGAAAAGGCGCGGCTGGGCATCCTGACTGCTCTGCACACCAAGCCCGAGGGCATCCTGTTTACCGACCTGAAAGAGCTCTGTGCCCTGACCGACGGCAACCTCAGCCGGCACATCCAGGTGCTCCAGGAGGCAGAGCTCGTCGAAGTGTGGAAGGGCCACGAGGGGCGTCGGCCCCAGACGCTGATCCGCCTGTCCACGGTCGGACGGACCCACTTCAACGCCTACTTGAACGAGCTCGAGCACGTGATCCGCGATGCTCGGCGCGGCGCGAAGGCGACGGCCGTCGAGCCGCCGCTCGATGCGCCACCGGGCTGGATCCTCGCGTGACGCCCGGCCCCTTTCGGCCCGGCCCGCTCCTGCTCGCGGGGCTCGCGGCCGCCTCGACGTGCGACGCTCAATCCGCCTCGCTCGCTTGGCCAGATTATCGCGGCCCGGGGCAGGAAGGCCACGCGGCCGCGGCCAAGGTGCCGCTGCGCTGGAGCGAGACCGACAACGTGCGCTGGAAGACGGCCATCCCCGGACAGGGCTGGTCGACTCCAGCCATCGCGAATGGTCGGGTCTGGCTCACGTCGGCCACCGACAACGGCCAGCGGTTGTTCGTGGTGGCGATCAACGCCGACAGCGGCCAGCTCGAGCTCGAGCGGACGCTCTTCGAGGTCGACGAACCCGCGCCCAAGCACTCGCTGAACAGCTACGCCTCGCCGTCACCGGTGTTGGATCAAGAACGGGTCTACGCGCACTTCGGCACTTTTGGCACCGCTTGCCTCGACGCGAAGACGGGCGACACGCTCTGGGTGCGCGACGACATCCACTGCGACCACATGGTGGGACCCGGGTCTTCACCGCTGCTCGTGGACGATCTGCTCGTCGTGCCGATGGACGGCGGCGACGTGCAGTACGTGATCGCCCTGGACAAGCAAACGGGCGAGACCACCTGGCGGCGTCCGCGCGAGCAGGACCTCGCGGCGCGAACCCCTGACGAACGCAAGGCCTTCAGCACGCCGATCCTGATCGACGTGGACAACCAGCGCCAGCTGATCAGCACCGGCGCCGACGCGACCGTGAGCTACGAGCCCGCGACCGGCGACGCGCTGTGGTTCGTACGTCACCGCGGCTTCTCCATGTCGACACGCCCCGTCGCGGGCCACGGCATGGTGTATCTGACCACTGGCTTCATGAGGCCGCGTCTGCTCGCGGTCCGCACCGGCGGCCGCGGCGATGTAACGGAGACTCACGTGGCGTGGTCCTACCGCCGCAACGTGCCAACCATGCCGTCGCCGCTGTTGGTCGATCACCGCCTCTACATGGTCGACAACAGCAACGTCGCGACCTGCCTCGACGCGATCTCCGGCGAACGGCTGTGGCGCCATCGCTTGGGGAGCGAGCACTGTGCCTCGCCCTTGTACGCCGCCGGGCGGATCTACTACTTCGACCGCGACGGGAAGACCGTGGTGATCGCGCCGGGTGACCGCTACGAGGAGCTCGCGGTGAACCAGCTCGAGGACGGCTTCATGGCGTCACCCGCCGTCTTGGGTGACGCTCTCATCCTGCGCACCCGGAGCCATCTCTACCGGATCGAGGACGACGACGCCGCTACCGGCAGCTGACGCGGGCTGCGGCAACAACGCAGGCGGCAAGCGGTCGAGCGGGGGCGCGGCTGACGAACGGCACCAGCCCCAGCGCGCGACTCGCGCGCTCCGCCACGACCGCGTTCTGTGGGTCGGCGGCGTAGTCCATGGTGAAGACCGGCACACCGCGATGCGCGAGGGCCGCCAGACGTTCGCCGAGTGACGCCGTGGACCAGGGGCCTTCGTCGGGCGCCGCGACGTCGCCTGCCCCCGGCTGACCCCACGCCGCACCGGCCCGGCCCGAGAACGAGAGGTCTTCGTGGGCCAGTCCGTCGATCACGTCGAGCACGCCCGGCTCGCGCTCGATCAGGTCGATCGCGTTCTGCTGAATCATCAAGAAGTCGGGGCGTTGCTCGTGCGCGTAGTGCCGCAAGTCGGCGAGGAGCTCCACCATCGCCGCCGCTGGATCGACACCATCCCGCCGCGCCGCGGCGACCACGCTGGGCTCCGCGTACGCCAGCACCCAATCCAAATACACACCGTCGAAACCATCCGCGAGCAGCTGGTCGAGTGGCGCGTCTGGGTGCCCCCACAGCGTGGCGCGCCAACGCGGATCCCAGAACGCCACCGCGTAGTTCCCTTCCCACCCGTCCGGATCCACGCTCAGCAAGAACGAGGGGGCGCCCGGCTGCGACGCCTGCGGCGCGCGCCACTCTGCGGACCAGTAGCTCCGGTAGTCCTCAGCTTGGCCGACGTTGAAGTAGGCCAGGCAGATCTTGCGCGACACGGTGACGCCGGCGCTGCGACGCACGCGGCCGACGATGGGCAACATCGCCGCTGCGTCGCGCCCGCGCACCGAGCGGGTCGGCTCGAGCACGAGCAAGTCGACCTGTGCGGCGGCCAGCTCGTCGGCCTGCGCCGCACCCTCAACGTTCTGTAGCAGCGCGGCCCAGGCGCGAACCGCGTTCAAACGCGGCGTCTTCGGGGGCGCCACCGCGCAGCCCACCAGGGCTAACCCCAAGCCGAGAATCGCCGATCGCATCGGTCGTTCCGGGCTAGCCGCCCGACCCGCGGCCCGGCCTCGCGACACGGATCCGGCGTCTCTCAAGGCGAGATTTCCGCCATGACGAAAAACGTTTGGGCTTTCTTACTGCGGGCATCGGGGTCTGTGCATCAATGGGATCGGCCATCGCGGGCCTCCTCTGGAATGGGTTCTGTCGTGTGTTATGCGCCATCGAGTGCGTAGCCCCAGCACAGGCCGAACCACTCGCCGAGCAATGCGGAATGCACGTCCCGTTCGCGCGCGAGGTGCTGGCGATCACGAGCACGCGACGCGACGACCGCGCTAGCCCGTCGCTCGACCACGTGCACGAAGTCCTCCAGATGCCGCTCAACCACCTCGGCATCGTCGTGCGCGAACACGACCTGCGCGATGGTCCGCCCGATTTCGACCCGCGTCGAACGCGGGCCGTCTTGACCTGGTTGCACGACGACGCGGAGGCACCTGAGTGGCTGTGGCCCACGCTTGAGCGCGCCCACGCGGCTCGGCTCCGCATCGTGCACTTTGGCGGGTTCGGGCCACTCGCGCGCGACCCGGAACGCCTACGCGGGTGGCTGCGCCGGCTCGGCATGGTCGACGACGGTCCCGGCAGCGTCGACCCGCTGGAGATCGAAGTCGACTTCTGCGGCACCGCTCCCTTCGAATCCCGGCCACTCCTCGGCCGAGTCCACGCGGGCCCGCGCAACACCTCACCGGCCAATCGTCCGTGGTTGGCGACCACGTTGTCGACGAGCCTGGCGCCGCCACGACATCCGGTGATCACCGGGCCGTGGGGCGGCATTGCCCTCCAGCCCTGGGCGATTCGGCTCGGCACGGGCGTGGGCGACCGCCGCTGGCTCATCGACCCGTTCGCGTTCTTTCGCGCCGCCCTTGGTCTCACCGACGCGCCCGCGCCCGACCCCAACGTGGTCTGCGGTCGCCGGCGCTTCATCCTGCACATCGACGGCGACGGTTTCGAGAGTCCGTCGACCGCGCGCCACGGGGAGCTCTCGGCGCGCGTGATGCTGGAGGAGGTGCTCGATCGCTTCCGCCTGCCCACAACGGTCAGCGTGATCATCGCCAGCCTCACTGACGACTACACGGTGGACCCACCGACCCCGGAGATGGAGCTCGCCCGCGAGATCCTCGCGCGCCCCTACGTCGAGGTCGCGAGCCACGCGGTGCTGCACCCTCTGCATTGGCGACGCCGGCACACCACGGGGTCGGCGCCGCACACCGTGGTCTGGTACGACCACCTCGCGCATTACGACCACTCGATGGTCGCCGAAGTGCGCGACTCGATCCGCTTCATCAACGAACGACTCTGCGCGCCAGAGAAACGCTGCCAGGTCATGCTGTGGTCGGGTCAGGCCAACCCAACCGAAGAGGTGGTCGCGGCGTGCGCCGAGGTCGGCTGCGTCAACCTCAATGGGGGCGTCTACCGATTCGATGCGCTGCATCACTCGGTGGGCTACGTCGCCCCCTGGGGCAAGCAAGTCGGCGCCGAGTTTCAGGTCTACTGCGGCGCCGCCAACGAGAACGTGTTCGAGGGCTTCTTCGACACGATGCCGGGCAGCTTCGAGCACATCAATCAGACGCTCGAGAACACCGGGACGCCGCGCATCCTCAAGCCGGCCAACCTCTACATCCACTTCTACTCCGCCGAGCGGCCGGCGCGACTGGCGGCGCTTCTGCGACTGATCACCCGGTGGTCGCAAGATGAAGAGACCGTGCCCTGCTTGGCATCCGCCTACGCCCGGGCGGTGCGCGCGGCGCAGGAGCGAGTTCGGCTGCAGCGTGTCCCAGGCGGCTGGGAAGTCGCCGGTGCCGGCGACTGTCCGACGCTCCGCTTCGACCACACCAACCGTCAGGTCGACTGGGCGCGCAGCGTCGGCGTCGTGGGCGCGCGCCGGATCGGCGAGAGCTTCTACGTACACCTCAGCGGCGCGACGGCGCGCATCATCTGGGCGGCGCCAGACGCGGCGCCGCGACCCCACCTCGAGCAAACCGACCACGCGGTGCGCGACGTCGTTCTCACCGAGGACGGCATCACCTTGCTCAGCGAATCCCGCGGCTCCCGCCACCTGATCATCGCCGGCCTGCCGCCAGCCAGTGAGCTCGAAGTCAGCATCGATGGGCTGGCGCTACCCCGTCAGGCCGACCGGGCGGGGCGGGTGGCGCTCAAGCTGACGCCGCAGAGCGGCGAACGCGTGCAGGTGAGGGTCCGTTGATCTTCAGCCCTCTCCACATCCTGGGCTTTGGGGTCATCAGCGTGCTGCTGATCGCCTTGCTGGTCGCGGTGCCAGGACCGTTCGACCTGATTACGTCGGTGGACGATCCGCGCTCAGAGGCACCGGAAGGCCCGCCGGGACCACACCCGACGCCCGTGATCACGGAAACGACGCCCATCGTGGATGCCGAGCTCGCCGCCACCGGTCCCGCCCGCATCAATCGCCACACGGGCGAGCGGATCCTCGGACCACGCGAGCGCCTCAATCGGGTACGGGCCCTCGGCGACGCCCGCCTGGCACTGGAGCGGGTCCGGAGCCTTGCCGACGCAGATCCGGACGAGCCGCTCTACGACCGCCCACTGCTCCTGCTGAACCGAGAGCTGTCGGTCCCGCTCGCACCGGCAGACGCCGACCCCGTGATCGGCCGCCTGCTCGAGGGTGAAATGGCGACCGATGAGCTCGTCGACCTGCTCGAGCACCTTTGGCAAGACCGCCAGATTGCCGCCGCGACCGAGGGGTTCTTCGGCGGCGCTGATCGCTACGAGAACTTCGGTGCTGGCACGGCGCGGCCCCCGGACGCGAAAGCCGACGAGATGGCGCGCGGCCTGGCCCTCGGCCGCACCGACCTACACCGCTACGTCGACCTGGCGGAGTCGTTTGGGCACCACGGCCGCGGCCGCGCTCAGGTCCGCTGGCTACTCCGCGGCCTGCGCCGCTACCCGGGATCGTCGCGGCTATACGAGGCCCTCATCGACGCCTACATCGCCGAGTCGCGGACGGCCGAGGCGTGGGCCGTGTGCAACCACGCGCTCCCATTTAGTCCGTCGAGCCTCGCGTTCTGGCAGCGCCGCGCCGAACTGTCCTCCTGGCTCACCCGGCCCGCCGACGAAGCCAACGCCCTCGAACGCACGCTCACCATGGGCGAGGATCCGCCGGCACGCGAGCGTCTGCTGCAGCTCTACGCCTTCCTCGGGACCCCGGCCCGCGCGGTGCCGCACGCCATGGAGCTGGCGCGAAGCGCGGGCGAAGTCGTCGAATCGGAACGCGCGATCCACCTCGCTCTCACCAGCGGCGTCCCCGATCGCGCGCTGGACCTGCTCGAGCAGCTCATCGACGACAGTGCCAATCCACGCCGGTGGCGCGAGCTCGCGATCCGCTACGCGCTGCAAGACCTGCAGGTCGACCGGGCCATCCGGCTGCTCGAGCACGCCGTCGCAGACGAGCCGACGGTCGCGTACCTCGATCAGCTGGAGGGGCTCTATCGCGGCGCCGAACGGTGGCAAGAGCTCGCCGACCTGCTCGATCGACGCCTGAGCGCCGACCCCCAAAACCGCGGTCGCTGGCTGGAGGCGCTGACGCTCAGCAAGAGCCTCGGTGACGAGCCGCGCACGAACAGCATCCTCGCGCGCATGGCGGCTTTCGAGGAGGACGCCGGTGAGTTCTTCGCGCACTTCCAGCAGTTTCAACGGGGCGCGGTGCCGCGGCTCGAGCAGCGAGCGCTCGAGGTCGCGCAGGCGGCAGACATGCCGGCGACGGCCGTCGCTGAAGTGCTCGAGCGCCTCCGGCCATACTTTGGCCGGCCAGGAGTACGCCGGATCGCCGAAGCGCTCCTCGACCGCCATCCCGACGATCCCGACGCGCCGGCGTTTCGTCTCGAGTTGGTGGACGCACTGCCGACGCCGTTCGACCGGGCCAACGCCGCGGGCAAGCTGGCCCAGCACTATCCCGACAATGCCACGCTGTTGCGGGCCTGGATCGACCGGAGCGCTTGGGCCGACCTAAGCGACCAGGAGACCCGCGGGCGCGAGCTGTGGTCCGCGAAGCACCCCAACGACCTCGACAACCGCGGCCGCCTGGCCGAGCTCTACGAAAGCGGCGGCAAGCTCGGCGACGCGATCGAGATCTGGCGCGAGCTCGCCGAAGCCGCCGGGGTCCGCTCCGCCGCCACGACTCGACTGATCGCCGCACTTCTCGGCGCCGACCGGCTCGACGAAGCGATGAACTGGGTCCGCCGCCGGGCCGAGCATCCGGACTCATCAAACGAAGACCGCATCGACGCTGCCGAGCAGCTATTTGGCCTGGGCCGCACCGACCAAGCCGCCGTCCTGTTTCGCGCCGTAGTCGAACGTGACGCCGACCACCCGCTCGCCCTGTTGCGGCTCGGTCAGATCCACTCCTGGAGCAACGACCCCGGTGGCGCGATCCGCTTTCTGGAGCGCCGCCTGGCGGCTTCGGCCGACGATCGCGAGCTCATCGACTACTACCTCGGCGAAGCCTACTGGTCGGTGCGCCAACCAGAGCGCGCCACCGAGCTCCACCGCCGCGCCGTGGACGTGATGGGCGCGCGAGAGGCACGCACGAGTGCCGAGGACAGCATGATCGCCCGCATGCTGTTTCGGCTGGGTCGGACCAACGAGGCGATCCCGCTCTACCGCACCCTGCTCATTGGCGAGCCGCAAAACTCCGACCTGGCCCTGGATCTCGCCGAGGTCCTGCTGCACGGCGGCGATCTGGCCGAGGCGCGCGACTGGATCGACCACGCCGCCCGCCGCGACGCGTTCGGCCAGCGCCTCCTCCGCGTCGACGGGCAGCTCCGCCTGCGCGCCGGTGACGTCGCCGCGGCCAGGGCCTCCTTCGAACGAAGCCTCCGCGACCACGGACCCGACGCCGGGGTCTTTGCCGATCTCGGCCACACCCTGGAGCTGCAGGGCGAATGGGTCGAGGCCCTGGGCGCCTATCGCCGCTGGCTGGCTCTGCAAAACGAGAGCAGCCAAGCGCAACGCGCGGTTCACCGACTGGAAGATCAGGTCGCGATCGCCGGAGTCGGCGCGGTCCGCTTTCGCGCCACCGGTGACGACCGCACCATCGAGAGCGAGGTGGGCGCCGCGGTGCCGCTGGACGACGCGCTGCGCGCCAACGTGCGGCTGTCACACGGTCGCTACGAAGGGCGCGCCGCCGCCCTGACCGCGGCGGGTCTCCGCGAGGCAACGACCGACCTGTTCCGCGTCGACGCCGCGCTCGTCGCCGGCGGTCGTACCGGCAACGCGGTCGGCGGTGGTGTCACTCTGCTCGCCGAGGCGCCGGGTGACGCGCTGAGTGGCTGGCTGGGTGTTCGACTCCAGCAGTCCGAGCCGTTTACGACGCTCGAGCTGCGCGGCTACGCCGGCGAGCCGTGGACCAACCCGACGGCGGCGCTGGGCCTCGCCGGCCGACGTCACGGTCTGCATGGCTCGGCCTACCAAGACCTCGGCGAACGCTGGTGGGCTGGGATCGACGCCCGCATCGAAGCCCTCGAAGCCCGCGCCCCGGGCGCCGGGCGGACCACCGAAACCGCGGTTCAGGGCCAACTCCTCATCGGCCGCCGCTTCACCTCCGGCGACATCGCGGTCACCGATCGGTTCCGGCCGGACCGCGTCAGCGCGGGCCCGCTGAGTCCACGCCTAGAAACCGTCGCCGAAGGGGTGCCGCCTTGGTTGCTCGACACCTGGGTCGGGGCGGAGGCCACGTACATGTTCGAGGGCGACCTCGCGCAGCTGCTGCCCGTGGGGCGACGCTTCCGCTACCTGGTGGCCGGCGCCCGCCTCGATCGCCGTATCGCCTCGTGCCTCGGAGCCAGCCTGAACGCCCACTTCGCCTACGAGGTCGACGGCGCCGACGGCGCCTGGGGCATCGACGGGCTCGCCACGTGGCGTCCCTCCCATCCCTGCGAAATCACGGCCGGCGCGAGCGTCGGACGAGCCCTCGCGCGCGCCGACGACGGCGATTCGTTTGGTCTGCAATTGCAGCTGGTCCTGCGGTGGTGAGCCTTGATTGAAGACCCGCCACCGCCCTTCCCGCCACCGCCCGACGACAAGCCGTTCGCCGGCAATCCGTTCGCCGCCGATCTGGCGAGTGGGTCGTCCTTTGAGCAGGACCTCGCCACGGACGCTCCGGCGATCGATCCCGCGGCGATTCCGGCGCCGACCGCGACGGCAAGCGACGAGGACGATCCCGCGGCGCTGGCGAAGTTCATGTCCTACATTGAGGACATCTACCACTCGGAGCCCGAGCGCGCCCCCGGGGCTAGCGCGCCCGCGGCGACCGAAGAGCCAGCCGAAGCCGAAGAGCCGCCGGACCCCACGACGGCCGGAGCGCGCTCACAATCCGAGATCGAGCAGCCGCGAGCGCGCTGGTGGCCACAAACCCTCACCGAGCTGGCGGTCCTCTTCGGACTGCTGCTGGCAGGCGAGCTGTGGTTGCGCGGCGGCCGCGTCGGGATGGTGGGATTCCAGCCGCACCCGTACTGGATCATCGTGCTGTCGATGGCCGCCGGCCGCGGCACCATCGCCGGCCTCCTCGCCGCCCTTGCCGCAAGCACGTTGTACTTTGCCGGGGTTTGGCAGGAGACGGCGGTGAGCAACCCGCTGCTGCTGTTCAGCCTAGACGCGCTCGGCGAACCCGTCGCGTTCCTGGCGATGGGCTTCTTGATCGGCGAGTTCCGCGACGAGTTGGCGCAACGGCACGCCAAGCTGTGGAAGAAGTACGAGCGACTACAGGAGGTGCTGCACAACTTGCGGCGCGAGCACGATTTGCTCGTCGAGGCCAACCAGGAGCTGAAGCGGCGCTTCGTCGATCACAGCACGCAGTTCGGCAACATGATCGACACGGCGGTCATGATCGAGACGGCGACCGACGAGGACATCTACAACCTCGCCCTGGACATGGTCAGCGAGCACTGCGGGGCCAGCGCGTGCTCCGTGTTGCTGGTCCTCGAGGACGGCGGGATCGACCTCGCGACCCAGGTCGGCTGGGAAGAGGACGTCACGCGACAACGCCTCGAAGAGGCCGAGGCGTCCCCGCAGGTCCGTCGCGCCATCGAGAGCGCCGAGCGGGTGAACGGCCTGAACTCTACCGAGTGCGCGCCGCAGACCGGGCCGCTGGTCGTCGCGCCGATTGCCGACGGCGACGGCCAGGTGGGCGCGCTGCTGTGCCTCGACGAGCTCCCGGCGAGCCGCTTCAACGAGTCGACGGTCTCGACGTTCTTTGGCATCGCCGGCTGGATCGCCGCCAGCCTCAAACGCATCTCGCGCGGCGAAAGCCCGTTCGACCTCCGCGCGACCATCAACGAGCTGGCCAACCCAGCGCCGTGGCTTGGCACCCGCGAAGACCTCGGCAGCCGCGTACGGGTCGAGGACGCCCGCTGCAGCCGCCTCGGCATCAACAGCTCGGTCCTCGCCTTGCAGACGGTGCAACGGCCGCCGACGTCCGCGGCCGAACGCGGCCGCGTCGATCGTTGGTTCCAGGACAACGTCACCAAGAGCCTGCGACTCTCCGACACGCTCTTCCGTTTCGGCTACCCCGGCTGCTATCTGCTGGTGCTGACGGGCACACCGCTCGAGGGCGCCACGATCGTGCAGCAGCGCCTGTCGCGCCGACTCAGCTTCCTCGACGACCCGAGCATTGGCGAGATCGAGGTCCAGGTCTTCGGCCCGGACGACGAGAATCCAGACCTCGGCCGCCTGCTTCCGCGCATCGCTGAGCACTTTCGCGAACGGGCTCCCATGGCGCTGGAGGCCCGCTGCCCCGTGGCGGTGCCGCGTGACATGGGCGTTGGGGACCTCGCCGCCTTCGTGCGGCGGCTCCGCATGGAGATCGCGATCGCGCAGCGCTACGACCGCGACCTCCACGTCCTGGACCTGCAGGTGCCGTCGCCCAAGGGCGACGCCGCGGGCGTGGTCGCGCGACACATCCGCCAAGTCGCGGACTCGGTGCTGCGCGCTACCGACGGGGTCTTCTTGGCCGGCAAGCACCGCGTCGCGGTCATCCTGCCTGGCTCCAACCCGGCTCAGGCCGAGCGGGTCCTCGAGCGTCTGGGGAAGACGGTGCGCGAGCGGATCCCACAGCACCGCGTCGACTCGTTCTCGCCACAGCTTCTGGGTCTCGATGAAGGCAACTCCGCCCTCTTGCTGGACTCGTTCCTGACCGCCGAAGCGGGATCGGAGGCGACGCCGTGAGATCGCGCCTCCAGCCCGCGACCTGGATCGGCGTCACGGCCTCGATACAGGCGCTGCTGTCCGGCCTCGTATTCCTCGGGCTCTTGCCTGGCTGGCAGCTAAGCCTCTCGCCCGTCCTGCATGGCACGGCGGCGACGACCGCCATGGTTGCCGCTCGACTCCGGGCTGGGCGCTGGAGTGTCGAGACCGACGCCGCGCTCATCACGGCGTTGTTTGTGCCGGTGTTCGGCCCCGGGATGGCGTGGACCTTCCCCCGCACTCCAGAAGAAGCCAGCGGCACCAACGCCCACGCGGCGTTCGAACAGTACGAGCAGGCCACGGACGTCGAGGCCACGGCGTATCGACCGCCCATTTTCACCGGCGACTTCGACCGCGACCTGTCGCGCGAGCTCAACGCCGTGAGCTACGTCGAAGTCATGCGGCGCGGCACCCTGGAGCAGAAGCGCAATCTTCTGCGGGCTCTGGGGCGGCTGGCCCAGCCGCGCCATCTCGCGATGATCCGCCAGTGCCTACTCGACGACGAGCAGGAGATCCGCCTGTGCGCGTATGCGGAAGTCGCGCGCCTTGGACGCGAACACGAAGAAGGCATCGCCGACCTAAAGCTGGCCTGCAGCGGGTCACCGCGAGCGACCGCGGCTGAGGACGATCCGTGGGTCCAGCTGGCGGCAGCCCAACTCGATTATGCCGCGAGTGGCGTGCTCGACGTCGAGATGGGTCGCTTCTACCTCATGGAGGCCGTCAAGTCGGCCGAGGCCGTGCTGCAGGAAGTGCCCGAGCACTGGCGCGTCGCGTTGACCAAGGCGAAGGCCTACCTGGGGCTCGCCGAGCACGCCAACGCCATCGCCACCCTCGATGTTCTGCCGGCCGAGGACCAAGAACGCCCGGATGTGATCCTCACGCGAGCGGAGATTGCCTTCGACCAACGCGACTTTCCGACCGCGCGCGATCTCGCCGAGCAACTGCGCCGGCAGCGGCTCAGCCTACCGGAGTGGCTGGCCGCACTTGGTCGCCCACCGCAGTCGACCCTCCACGTGCTCTGGGACTCATGACCGACGCGCCGGAACCCGCCGACATCTGCTTCATCCTCGAAGGCACTTACCCCTTCGTCGCGGGTGGCGTCTCGTCATGGGTGAACCAGCTCATCGTGCGGCTCCCAGAGCTCAAGTTCGGGATTGTGCACTTGAGTCCGCGGGAGGGCTTCTACGAGGGCGACCACGCGTACAAGCTCCCCGACAACGTCGTGTGGCTGCACGAGGTCTTTCTGCAGCGACCCCGGTCACGAGCCTCGATCTTGGGATCGCCGCTGCCGCCCGACGCCATCACCTCATTCTGGAACTTCGCGTCCGAGATCCGCCGCGGCAACTCGTCGACCTTTGGCGACTACGTAGCCAGCATGCGCGACCTCGGCAACGGCCCGCTGCCGAGCGCGTGGGACTTCCTATTGACCCGCGACAGCTGGGACGTGCTCGTCGACGTGTATCAGCGCGAGGCGCCGCAGGAGAGCTTCCTCAACTTCTTCTGGACCTGGCACTTCGCCTACCAGCCCCTGCTCAACGTGCTCACCTTCCCGATGCCGGAGGCGGGCATGTACCACACCGTCTCCACCGGCTACGCCGGGATCCTCGCTGCCGCCGCGCGCCTGACCCACAACCGCCCGGCGATCCTGACCGAGCACGGGATCTACACCAAGGAGCGGCGCATCGAGATCCACTCGGCCGACTGGATCCCGGAGAGCAACTCGAGCGGCGTCTTCATCGACAGCGCGGCGCCCTACTTCAAGCAGTTCTGGAACGCGCACTTCCAGGTCATGAGCCGCATCT
The DNA here is from genome assembly GCA_039029375.1 of Planctomycetota bacterium. Taxonomy (GTDB): domain Bacteria; phylum Planctomycetota; class UBA1135; order UBA1135; family UBA2386; genus JBCCGH01. The sequence goes on along the minus strand of JBCCGH010000021.1, from coordinate 8,165 downwards.
GCTACGAGCACGCCGACGAGATCTTCACGCTCTACAGCGGCAACGCGCACGCGCAGATTCGGGACGGCGCTGCCGCCGACAAGATCCGCGTCATCCCCAACGGCATCGCGGTCGAGCGGATGCGGGAGCCGGCCGAGCTGTACGCGGCGCGCCCCGAGAACGAGAGGTTCACGGTTGGCTTCATCGGCCGCGTCTGCCCCATCAAGGACGTGCGCACCCTCGTGGCCGCCATGCGCCTGGTCGCCAAGGAAGTCCCCGACGTGCTCGTCCGCGTCCTGGGGCCCATGGAGGAGGACCCGCAATACGCGGCGGACTGCAAGCACTTCGCCCACGAGCTAGGCCTCGACGACAACGTCTGCTTCGAGGGGCGCGTCAATGTACCGATGGAGCTGCCGTCGCTGGATGTCGTCGTGTTGACGAGCATCTCGGAAGCCCAGCCACTCGTCGTGCTCGAAGCCGGCGCGGTCGGCCTGCCCGTGGTGACCACCGACGTCGGCTGTTGCCGCGACTTGCTAGGCGGCAAGAGCCCCGAAGACCGCGCGATCGGCGAAGGCGGTCTCATCACCCCCATCGCTTCCCCGGGCGCGACCGCCAAGGCGGTGCTGCAGCTCTGGGCCGACCCGGATCTGCGCCGCCAGATGGGCCTCAACCTCAAACGTCGCGTCGAGCGCTTCTACGCGCAGGCCGACATGATCGACGCGTACGGCGAGATCTATCGCCGCCACGCCGGCCTCGCGCCGGTCGATGGCGGGACAGGCCCGGGGGAGGAGCGCTGACGCGATGGCTGGGATTGGCTTTGAGCTGCGGCGCCTGGTCGACGACGAGCCCGGGTTCCTGTCCAAGCTGCGCGGCTACGCGTGTGCGGGTCTGATCTCCTCGGGGCCGTGGATCATGACGATGGTCAGCCTCGCGGTGATGGGGCTCCTGCGCGACAAGCTGGCGAGCCTCGACGACTTCGACAACTTCCGCGCGCTGGTGACCTACTCGTTTGCGTTCAGCCTCGTCACCGTGGGCGCGCTCCAGATGTCGGTGACGCGACGGCTCGCCGACCTGCTCTACAATCGCCAGTACTCAAAAGTCCTGCCCGCGTTCACGGCGACGATCGCGGCCGTCGCCGTCGTGCAAGCGGCGACGGGGCTCATCGCCACCTACCTCGTCGGCTTCGACATCGCCACGATGATCGTGTGGGCTGCGCTCTACACCATCGTCAGCCTGACGTGGGTCGCCCTGGTCTGGCTCACGCTGATCCGGCAGTACGATCAGATCTTCATCGCCTACTTCCTGGGCATGGCGGTGTCGTGGATCACCGTACGATTCGTCGCCACGCAGTTCGGACTGGCGAGCGCGCTCGCGGCATTCACCGCCGGACAGGCCCTGACGCTCGCGATCCTCGTGCGCCTGATCGTCCGCGGCACTGAGGCGCCGGAAGGTCGCGATTGGTCCATCCTCGGCGTCCTAAAGACGCACCCGGGATTGGCCTTCGTGGGCATCTTCTACAGCGCGGCGATCTGGGTCGACAAAGTGGTGTTCTGGCTTTGCGACGGCATGGGCACTCACCCAGCGATCCGCTTTCACCCGCTCTACGACACCTGCTGCTTTCTCGCGTACGTCACCGTGCTCCCGGCGTTGGCGATCAACTTGGTGCACATCGAGACGTCGTTCTACGAGCGCTACCGCGGCTACTACGCGTCGATCCTGAGCGGCCTGCCGCTACAGGAGATGGAACGCAAGCGCGGCGAGATGATCGACAACCTGCGCGAGGGAGCGGTGCGACTGGTGCGGATCCAGGGCGCGATCTCGTTGCTGTGCGTCGCCCTCGCACCGTGGATCATCGAAATCCTGGCGATGCCAGCGACCGCGGTCCGGGTCTTTCAGCTGGCCTGCATTGGCGCGCTGTTCCACGTCTTGCTGCTCATCACCACCCTCGTGCTGCTCTACTTCGACTTGCGTCGCGCGGCGCTCCTCAGCTGCGCCACGTTCTTCGTCCTGAACGGCTTCCTGGCCGTGTCGAGCCTGCGCGTGGGCGTGCACACCTACGGCCTCGGTTACGCTCTAGCGTCATTAATCTCACTCCTCCTGGCGTTCTCGCTCTTGGGTCGGGGACTGCGGGATCTCGCGTTCCACACCTTCACCAACCAGGCCAAGCTGCTCGACTAGAGGGCCGCCGAAAGGCTATTCGCGCAGCGAGCGGCACCCTGAACGGCCGGACCTCTAGGGAGAACACGAAGAGGGGAACTCCAAGGGGGGATTCCCTCGCCGCGAAACATTTTCCGCGCTTTATGGTTTGCGAGTTTGGTTTCTGGAATCATGCAACCTAACCTTGGTTTCGTGGGCGGCCGACGGCCACCCCACTTCCGCGGAGACCCAGAACCATGCCCGAACCAGAAAAACGGCCGAACGAGGCCGCGAGCGCCGCGTCTAGCCCCCCCAGGCAGGTAGACAGAGGCAAGGTCCACTCCGGCTGGACCTATCTGAGTAATCACACGCACGTCCTCGTGTGCCTCACGCAGGACCCGTCGGCTCGGCTCCGCGACGTCGCGGACCGCGTCGGGATCACGGAGCGAGCGGTCCAGTCGATCGTGGGGGATCTCGAGCGCGCGGGCGCCATCACCCGCTTCCGCGAGGGGCGGCGCAACCGCTACGAGATCCATGGTGACGCGCGCTTACGCCACCCCGTCGAGGACAATTGCACGCTGCGGGAGCTGCTCAAGGCGCTGCGCGCGTCCCATCTCCCCCCGGCGCCCTGAACCGCGATCGCGCCATCGTGAATCCACGCGCTGCTCAGGGCGAGCCCAACGGACCCCGCGGGCCCTCCTCCGCGTCCGCGGCCGCAGCGTTCCTCAGCGCGCTCGCTGAAGGGGTTGGCCGCCCGATCCCCCGTCCAACGGTCGCCGCGGTGGCCGACACGATCGCGACCCAGTGGTCGGCCGGTCCGCACGCGGCCACCGAGCTCGCTCGCCCGCTCGGCGAAGCGTGCTATCGGCTTGGCCTCCAGTTGTCGCCGGCGCGGGCGCGTCTCAACGAAGCGGTCGAGCTAGCGGGACCCCGCCGACCGGTGCTCCTCGTGATCCAGCGCGGCGAGCAGCCCGAGTTGATCGCGGTCCATTGCGGTGATGGCCCGACCGTGCGCATCGCGACGCTAGGACGCGACGCCTGCCAGACGCAGGACGTGTCACGGGCCCAAGTCGCGGAACGACTTGGGCTGGCGCCGGAGCAGATCGTGGGCGTCTACCGGCTCGGCCCCATGGGAGGTCGCCAAGAGACCCGCAGCGTGTCCTACGACGGACGCCCCCTGCCGCGGCTATGGCAGTTTTTGCAGCCAGACCGCAGCGAGATCTTCATCGTCGTCGGCTTCGCCATGGGGCTCGGCGTGCTCTCGCTCGCCACGCCCATCGCCGTGCAGGCGCTGGTCAACTTCATCGCCTTTGGCGGACTCATTCAGCCCTTGATCGTCCTCGGGCTGCTGCTGCTGTTCTTCCTCAGCCTCGCCGGCGCGATCCGCGTCTTCAAGTTCTACATCGTCGAGGTTCTCCAGCGTCGGGTCTTCGTCCGCATCGTGTCGGACCTCTCGTCACGCCTGCCTCGGGTTCGGCTCGACGTCTACGACCGGGGCTATGGGCCGGAGCTGGTCAACCGCTTCTTCGATGTGCTGACGATCCAGAAAGCCGGCTCCGCTCTGCTCGTCGACGGCCTCGACATCATCCTGCAAGCGAGCATCGGACTGTTGGTCCTCGGCTTCTACCACCCGTTCCTGCTCGTGTTCGACATCGTGCTCATCGGCGCGATCACGTTCATCCTGCTGGGCCTCGGCCGCGGCGCGATTGCCACCGCGCGGCGCGAATCCAACGCCAAATACGCGGTCGCCGGCGCCCTCGAAGAGCTCGCCCGAGCGCCGGTGACCTACAAGCTCGTGGGCGCGCCCGAGCTGGCGCGGGCACGACTCGCCGAGCTGGCCGGCCGCTACATCGACGCGCGGCGCAGCCACTACGGAGTGGTCCTACGGCAGCTACTCGGCGCTGTCGGCCTGCAGACCGTCGCCGGCACGGCGCTGCTCACGCTCGGCGGGTTTCTGGTCATTAGCGGTCAACTCACACTGGGACAGCTCGTGGCGGCGGAGCTCATCGTCTCGGTAGCCCTGGTGTCGTTCGTGAAGTTCGGCAAGCAGCTCGAGGCCTTCTACGATCTGCTCGCCGGCGTCGACAAGCTCGGCATCCTGTTCGATCTCCCGCTCGAAGACGACCCGGGTGAGTCGCACGTACCGGGGCCGCACGGCGCCTCGATCGCCCTTCGCGGCGTGGCCTATCGCTACCCCGACCGATCCACCGGCGTCGCCAACGTCAACCTCGACGTGCAGCCCGGCGAGCGCGTCGCGATCTTCGGCGGCCGGGGCGCCGGCAAGAGCACCATCGCCGAGCTCATGTCCGGTCTCCGCGATCCGGACACGGGCCTGGTCCTGTTCGACGACGTCGACCTCCGCGACATCGCGAAGATCTCGATTCGCACACAGATGGACTTGGTCAAAGGCTTCGAGATCGTGCAGGGCACGATCCTCGAGAACGCCCGCCTCGGCCGCTCGGACGTGACGAATGCGGAGGTTCGCGACAGCCTCGCCCGGCTCGGGATCCTCGACGAGCTGCAGGCTCTACCGGATGGACTCAACACCGAGATCTCTTCCGCCGGCGCGCCGCTGTCGCGAGCGACGGCGCAGTTGCTGATGGTGGCCCGCGCCAGCGTTGGTGGGCCGCGAGCGATCGTCATCGACGCCGTGCTCGATGAACTCGACGCCGTGTCGCGCGAGCGCGCGCTTGCGGCTCTGAACGACCCGGCGGCGCCATGGACACTGGTGGTCTTCACCGCTCATCCCGCGGTCCGTGACGCAATGAGCCGCGTCATCGAGCTGGCACCCACGGCGCCGTTGGCCGCTGCGGCGGCCGGGCCCGAGACGGGGGAGGCGAGCTGATGGCGACGACCGTCGATCCCCGATCCGTCGCGCCGCTCTACAGCGTTGAATACTCACCGTGGATCCGCCGCGGAGCCGCGGTACTCCTCAGCGTTTTTGTGCTCGCTCCACTCTTCACGGTGCTTGCTCCTTGGCAGCAGAACGTGAACGGCAGCGGTCGGGTGATCGCATTCACGCCCCTGGACCGCCCTCAGTCGGTGCAGGCGCCCGTCAAGGGACGCGTAGTAGAGGTCTTCGTCGGCGAGGCCCAATCGGTCAAACAGGGTGACCCGCTGGTCCGCCTCGTGGACATCGACCCCGAGAAGATCGGCCGCATTGAGGCAAAGCTCACCGCCAAGCGCAACGACCTCGAGTTCACCCAGCGCAGCATCCGCACATTCGAGACGCAGGGAGAGATCCTGGCACTGGCGCGCGACCTGGCGGTCGATGCCTTTCGCGCCAAGGTCGAGCTCGCCACAGAGAAGCTGCGGAGCGCGGAGCAAAAGCAACGCGGGGCCGAGGCCGACCTCGGCTTCGCGACCGAACAAGAGGAGCGCATCGCCAGGCTGGCCCCGGATTTCATCGAGGAGATCAAGCTGCTTGAGGCGACGGCCAAGCGAGAGAAGGCGGCGGCGGAAGTCGAGGCCGCCAAAGCGGACGTGGAGGCAGCACGGGCATCCCATCGCAACGCGCAAGCGGAGCTGGGGAAAGAGCGCGAGAGCGCGAACGCCAAGATCGAAGAGGCACGCGCCAAGATGCAAAGCGAGTCGAGCAAGGCCGCGGAGAGCGTCGCGGTGATCGCCGACCTCGAGGGCACGCTACGCGCGCAGAACTCGCAGCTCGTCACGGCACCGCGGGACGGCCGAGTGTTTCGGCTGCAAGTGAACACGGACGCGTCGATCGTCAAGGAGGGCGACGTCCTGCTGCAGATCGTCCCGGCCACGGCCCGCCCGGCGGTCGAGCTGTTTGTCCGCGGTGTCGACGCGCCCCTGATCCAGCCCGGCAGGCACGTGCGCTTGCAGTTCGAGGGCTGGCCGGCGGTGCAGTTCGTCGGCTGGCCTTCCGTCGCCGTCGGCACGTTCGGCGGCGTCGTTGCCTTGGTCGATCCCACCGACAGCGGCAACGGCCGGTTTCGTCTGGTGGTGGTGCCCGACGACGACGAGCAGACGTGGCCGGACGGGCGATGGCTGCGGCAAGGCGTCCGGGCCAAAGGATGGGTGCTGCTCAACCGCGTGCCTCTTTGGTACGAGCTCTGGCGCCAGCTGAACGGCTTCCCACCCGTCGTCGCCCTGAGTGAGCCGATGGCCGCTTCGGAGCAGAAGCCATGAGGCGCACGCCGTCGGCGGCTTGGGCCACCCTCGCGTGTCTGACGCTGGCATCGTGCAACCTGTGGCCCGGCGGCCTGGGACACGTGGAGCTGCCGTATCACGCGACCGAGTCGCGCTCCATGCCGCGTCGGTCGCTCGAGCTGGACGCCGCAACGGCGCAGCGCAGCATCGAGGAGGGGCTCGAGGCCCTCCGCGAACGAGCGCCCACGCCCGCGGACGAGGCGCCGGCCGCCGTCAGATCCACCGCCGACCAGCGGCGACCGCTGAGCATCGAGGCGATGCGCCTGATGGTGCTGCAGAACAACCTCGACCTCGAGGTCGCGCTGTTCGAGCCGGAGATCGCCCGGACCCGCGTCAGCGCCGAAGAAGGCCGGTTCGATGCGCTGATCGGCTCCAAGTTCGCGTATCGCCGCAAGGCCACGCCACGGCTCGATGGCCCGCTCGTCGACTTGAGCAGCGATGACCCCGCCCTTGACAGCCGCGTCGTGAAGCTCACGGAGCTCGACCAGCGCCAGGAGCTGTTGGACCTCGGGGTCGACCTCACGGTGCCCCTCCCCACCGGCGGCGTCGTCAAGCTGGGCAGCCTGTTCGACGAGAAGACCATCGTCGGGCCGCAGCGCTTCGAGCAGTATCTCGCCGCGACGCGCCTCTCGATCAGCCAGCCGCTGCTGCGCAACGCCGGGCAAGGCGCCGCGCTCGCCTCGATTCGCTTGGCCCGGGTCGGTGAACGCCGTGCCGAGGTGCGCACCAAGCTGGCAGCGATGCGGATCCTGGCGGCGGCTGAGAAGGCCTACTGGCGTCTCTACGCGGCGCGCCGCCTGCTCGACATCCGCGCCGAGCAGCACCGTCTGGCCGCCGCCAATCTGGATCTGGTGCAACGCCGCGTGGCGGAAGGCATCACCGCGCGCGTCGAGATCGCGCGCAGCGAGGTGGGCCTCTACCAGCGACTGGAAGCGCTGATCGTCGCCGAGACCAGCTGGCGCCTGCGCCAGCGACGGCTCAAGGCCTACCTCGCGACCGAGCAGCTGCCGTTGCGCGGCCCCGAGGTCATCGATGTCGCCACGGAGCCGTTGCTGGCCGGCCTGCAGCTCGACGCCGATTTGCTGGTCGACCGAGCATTGGCCGAACGCTTAGAGCTGATCGACATGGAGCTCGCCATCGTGCGCAACGGCATTGCGCTCCAGCTGCGCGAGAACCAGGTGCTGCCCATCGTGAACCTAGACTTCCAGTACGGGCTACTCGAGCGGGACAATGGACTGGGTCAGGCCTGGGCTGGACAGTGGGACCTGGACCACCAAGACGTGTGGGTCGGCCTCTCGATGGAAGTGCCGTTCACCAACCAACGTCGGCGGGCGCAGCTCGAAGGCGCCCTGTTCGACCGCGCGCGCGCGCTCGCGTCCAAGCGCGCACAAGAGCTGACTGTGCGCCGCGAAGTCCTCGACATGGTCGACGTCGTCGAGCGCAACTGGCAGCGGATCGTCGCAGCGCGGCAGAACGCGATCGTCGCCGGCGTCAACTACGATGCGGAGCGTCGCCAGTTCGAGCAGGGTCTGCGCACGATGCGCGAAGTGCTGGAGGCCCTGGGCGACCTCGGTGACGCGCAGACCCGAGAGGTCAAGGCCATCGTCGACTACCAAGTCGCGCAGATCGATCTAGCGTTTGCCACGGGGACGCTACTCGGCTACTCGCGGGTCGATCTGGCGCCGTTAGCCGTGCCCCGCCTCGACGAGCCGTAGACGGCGCGCCCCGCGTCAGCTTGCTAGTGTTGCGTGTCGGAAGTTCGTCACATATGTCGACGGCCCTCTGCGCCGCTCGCGGCGTTGCGTCTCCTCGACTTGTCCACCAACAAGCCCTGCGTCGACAGCGCCTTGCGAGCGGCACACATGGCTCGCCGACTT
>JBCCGH010000020.1:0-77143 GCA_039029375.1 Planctomycetota bacterium | reverse complement strand
TTTAAAGTGGTCGTAGACCAAGTCGCGTGTTGAACATATGTGACGTTCCATGCGATTTGGAGTACATTCAAAAATTGTAGTACTTCTTAACTAGGCCAAAACTCTCAAATAACTATTGTGGAGAAGTGTATTTTTTATTGAAACGACACGCAGAATGCGTGTCGTTTACAATAAAATCACAATGCCAATCTGACCCCTTAAAAACAAGGGGTTAGTCCGCCTATTTGGCACCACATGTTGTGCCTATCTCTATTTCCGCAATGGTGCCACATGACGGTAAGTGCAGCACCCTGAAGGCGGAAAGCCCATTCCCTAAGGGACTACTTGAGGAGAACTCTATGACTCATATAGAAAACTCGATACTGGACCGACAGCGTCGCCTCGAAGAAGAGAGCGTTGCTCTCGGCGTTCAGCGCTACCACAAGACCCGCGCGATGCCTTGGAGGGAGGGCGAGTTTCAGCCGCCCGAGCGCGACGAGGCCACGCTACCGCCCGGCGCTGCGCTCATCCGGCGGGTCATCGGCGAGTATTCCGTCCTGATCGAAGAGCGCATCAACAAGGTCCACTCCGGGCGTGCCGGCCGCTACGCCCGCGTGCTCCAGTCCAAGCTCCAAGGAGTGAACCCACAGGCCATAGGCCTGATCGCTCTGCGACGAACGCTGGCCGGCGCTTCCACCGACGAAGCGGCCACCTCGCTGTTCCGTGCGGTGGGTTCGATGGTCGAGGAGCACATGGCGCTCGATTCCCTGAGGAACGACGAGAAGAATCTGCTGGAGTGGTGGGCGAAGAAAGCGAAGAAAACGAGGCATGAAGGCCACTCGCGGAAGATCATGCGGCAGGCCGCGCGACAGTACCTCAACGCGTCGGCGTGGACGCAGGCCGACCAGGTGCAGATCGGGGCGTTCCTCGTGGAACTCCTCGAAGAACCCCTCGGTCTCGTCCGCCGCCACACGCTCAAGAAGCGGAAGCGCCAGGTGGACGTCATGCGCTGCACCGAGGCCCTTAAAGCGTGGCTGGAAGACATGCACGCGCAGTGCGCCCTCCTCCAGCCGGTGCGCCTGCCGATGGTGTGTCCGCCCACCAACTGGACGACTCCGTGGGACGGCGGCTACCTCACCATCGACTGCCGGTTGATGAAGAACGCGCCGCGCGAGCAGATTGACGATCTCGCCACGATGGAAATGCCAACGGTCTACGCGGCGGTGAACTCCCTCCAGCAGGTTCCGTGGCGGATCAACCAGCGCGTGGCGAACGTCTTGCTGGCGCTGCGCGATGCTCCGGCGGGAGCGCCCTGCATCCCTCCGTCTGAGGAGCTGCCGATCCCTGAGCGGCCCAGCGACATTCCTCGGGACTGCCCGATCAGCGATCTCTCGGAGGAGCATCAAGAACGGCTCCGCCACTGGAAGCGCCGCGCCACCGCCGCATACGACGAGAACGCCAGTCGCCAGTCGAAGCGGATCGCCTTCGCGCAGAAGGTGTGGGTGGCTGAGAAGTTCCTGGGCGAGGAGGAAATCTACTTCCCGTACCAGATCGACACACGCGGCCGCGTCTACACGATCCCCACCGAGGTCTCCCCGCAAGGTGACGACCTGGGCAAGGGCCTGCTGGAGTTCGCCGACTCGAAGCCGCTCGGAGAAGACGGAGCGTACTGGCTCGCGGTCCACCTCGCGAATTGCGCGGGAGTGGATAAGGTCACTTTCGAGGAGCGCGTGCAATGGGTCGCCGACAACGAGGCGATGATTCTCCGCGTTGGTGTCACGCCCGAGGACGCCGTGGACGAGTGGGCGGCCGCCGACTCCCCGTGGCAATTTCTTGCAGCCTGTGTCGAGTGGGCTGCCTATGTCCTGAGCGGACGGAGCGATGAATACGAGTGCGCCTTGCCTGTCGGCATGGACGGCTCGTGTTCGGGCTTGCAGCACTTCTCGGCGGCCCTACGCGATCCGGTTGGCGCCCGTGCGGTAAACCTGATCGACACCGGCAAGGTGGAGGACATCTACGCTGAAGTGGCTCGCCGCGTGGAGGAGCGGATCGCCGACAGCGAGGACCCTCGGTTCATTCCGTGGAAGGGCAGGGTGTCGCGGAAGGTGGTCAAGCAGCCGTGCATGACGTATGCCTACAGCGCCACCGTGGCCGGTATGCGGACGCAGATCGCGAACGCGCTCGAAAAGATGCCGCCCGAGGACCGCCCAACGGACGACACCTTCGGCTCGGCCACCGCGCTCGCACCTGTCGTGCGGAAGTGCATCGAAGAAGTCGTCGTGGCGGCCGCCGGTGCCATGAAGTGGATGCAGGACGCTGCCGGGATTATGACCCAGCATGGTCGCGATCTTCGGTGGGTTGCGCCCAACGGCCTGCCCGTGCGTCAAGCGGAGTACAAACAGAACTCCCGGCTGGTGGCCGCGTGGTACTGCGGGAAGCGCTACCAGCCGCGCCTTCAGGTAGAGACCACCGACCTCGACGTCCGTAGGCAGAAGGCCGCTATCTCTCCCAACTGGGTCCACTCCCTCGACGCGGCCCATCTTATGGACGCGGTGTTGCTCGGCAAAGAGAACGGCCTTGACTACTGGGCGATGGTCCACGACAGCTTCGGCGTCCACCCCTGCGACGTCTCGTTGCTACATGAAGTCATCCGCCACTCGTTCGTTGAGCTGTACCAGACGAACTGGCTGGGGGAACTGAAGGCGGACCTTGAGATGATGATGCCCGAGGGCGAGAAGCTCCCAGGCCTTCCGCCCACCGGTACGTTTGATTTGGAGGCCGTTCGATCGGCGTCGTATTTCTTTGCCTAATTACTTCCACAAGTAGAGGTAACTCCATGTCTTACCCGAAGAGGCCGGTGCGTTGGACACCGGCTCAGTTCAAAGAGCGCGGCCGCTTGAGGGATCGAGTGGCTGAAGTCCGAAACGCCCAGCGCGACGCGCCCATCGGCCAGCCGATATGCCCCGACTGCCTTCGGCCGGCCCCGTACTGCTACCACCTGAAACACCGCGACATCGCGGCATACATCGAGGGCGGCGAATAAGTGCAGCACCCTGAATCAAGAGGAACCGCTATGACCGCTTCCGCTATCCGCGACCAGATCGCCCTCTTCGGGCGTGCCGGTCAGCTCCGCGAGCCGGCCTTCAAGGCTGCCTCGGCGATCCAAGACGAGCGTCCGCACATTCAGATTCTCGCGCTGGCTACGGCCCTGGCGGCTGAGTGCGACGCCATCCAGATGAACCCGCATGACGTCGTGCAGATGGTCGAGCGGGCCAAGCAACACATCGACGGCCCATTCAGCACGCAGTACCGGGCGTTGATCGAGTATTTCCAAGGAGAGTTTGTGAAATGAACGCCGAAGCGCGCTTTGAAAAGGGACAAGAAGTCGTTAGCGCGGACGACCCCTCCCGCCGCTACAGGGTGCTGGTTGAGACTCCTGATCACGCCGATGACATTGTTGTTGTCGATCGGGCCGGCAATTACTACATCAAGCATCAGAACGATGACTTAGAGCCCGTCCCGCCGGCGGTCGTCTACTCGTGCTTCTTAAACTTCTACTCTCAGCGCGTCGGCATATCCCGTCCCACTGCTGAGGAAGCACGGCAGGTCTGGTACGACTCACCCGCAACCCTCGTCCGTCTCGACTACATGTCCGACGGCTCGGTGCAGCTCGAAGAAATCGAGAGGTTCACCCCATGAGCCCCGCGATCGAGAGCCTGCTGGCGTCCGCCGAGTCCGCCTACGAAGAACTCGGAACCCTCCCCTGCGATCTCGCCGCCGAACTCGGATACCACGGCGTTGATGTGGACGACGTGATCGCTCAACTCGAACAAACCAAGGAAACCTGCTGATATGGAACTGACCTTCAACGGGATGAACCGCCCGATGGGACGCGTCAACACCCCCGTCGGTATATGCGTGTACCCGCACCTTACCTCGCCGGACACCAAGTTCAAGGCCAGGGGTGAGTTCCACTCGAAGCTGGCATTCGAGTCGGACGAGATCGAAGAACTGGCCGAGCTGGTCGAAGAAGCTCGCGACATCGCTCAGGCTGAGTGGGAGAAAGACGCTAAGGCGGCCGACAAGAAGAAACTCACGCTATTCGACTCCGTTACAGATGAAGAAGACGACGAGGGTGAGCCCACCGGTCGGAAAATCATCCGCGTCGCGATGTACCACACGACGGAGTCCGAGGCGAAGGGCAAGACGTTCACCTTCGAGCCCCGCGTATGGGACGCCATGAACAAACCTCTGGACCTGGACGGCCTGGAAGTGTGGGGCGGCTCGCGGATTCGCTGCGCGGTCGATCTCGTGCCGTGGTACAGCGCGAAGGACAAGCAGCTCGGCATCAAGCTGCGTCTCTTCGGCTTCCAGATCATCGAGCTTCGCAACGGCGGTAACGGCGGCGTCTCTCCGTTCGGCGAGACCGAAGGCTACGTCGCGGACCACTCCCAGTCGAAGCCCGAGGACGACGCGCCGTTCTCCGACGACGACTCGGATGACGGCGACTACTGAGGTCGAAGTCTCCGGCGACTGGGAACGCCAACACTTCATCCTGCCGGGGCCGCCGTGTGTTGCGCCCCGGCCGCGTGTCTCCAAGTGGGGCACGTACTACCCGAAGAAGTACACCAACTGGAAGAAGGATACCGAGGCCGCGCTCCCCGTGTTGCCTGAAGAGTTCCAGCGCGCGGCACACGTTGAGATTCATCTCGCGTTCTTCATAGAGCACGCCCGTACTTCCAAGCTGACCCGTCCCTCCGGGGACTTCGACAACTACGCCAAAGCCATTTGTGACGTCCTCACGAAGAACGGCTTCTGGAAAGACGACGTCGATGTCGTCACCGCCTCAATCACCAAACGCTTCGTGGAAACCGGCCGTGAACCCTACACCGAGGTCACGGTGCTGCGCTCCGAGCCCGACCGAATTCTCTACTCGGATTAACCATGAGCTACAGACCAATCGCATCCGTCGATTGGCTCGTCATCCACTGCTCCGCAACCTCTCCGTCGATGGACATCGGCGTCGAGGAGGTTCGTCAGTGGCACCTGGAAAGGGGATGGGCCGACGTCGGGTATCACTTTGTTATTCGCCGCAACGGGAACATCGAACGCGGCCGTGACGAAGATCGCCCCGGCGCACATGCCGGCGCAGCCATAAACAAAATCTCTCTCGGCATCTGCCTCATCGGCGGCAGCTCTGAGGAGAACATCAAGATCGCCGAGAACAACTTCACCGACGAGCAGTGGGCCACCCTGGCCGAACTCATCGCCGCTCTCGAAGAAGCGTATCCGAACGGCAAGGTCATCGGCCACAGGGACATCAAGCCCAGCAAGGCGTGTCCTTCGTTCGATGTGGATGACTGGTATCAGTGCGCCTTCGGGCGCGATCAATCACACAAGGAGTAACCCATGCGACGACTCGCCGCTCTCATGCTGTCCATCCTGCTCGCTTCGTGCGGCGCAGCCGCTCCGGCTCAGGAGCCGGGAACCGTTCAGGACCTTCTCGGTCGGCCTCATCCCCGCTCGCAGCGCCTCCACATCGAAGACGTCCAGTGCCCGCGCGGAACAGTTCCAATGGCGGTGGTTGATTCTCGCGGCTTCGTCCTCGGCATCCCGAGCTGCGTCCGGCGCGGCCGTGGCTGAATTCTCACGGCATGAGCCGTGTCCCGGCTGCGGCAGCAAGGACAACCTCGCCCGCTACGACGACGGCTCCGCCTATTGCTTTGGCTGCAGTCGCCATGAAAGAGGAGACGGACCAGTGAGCGAAGCTCCGAAAGACGATAGCGCGTCTCCCTTCGACAAGCCGGAGTTTGTCGAGCTGGAGTTCAAGCCGCTGAGCAAGCGTCGCCTGTCGCAGGCAACCTGCGAGAAGTGGCGCTATGGGATCGACGGTAGTCGCCAGGTAGCCGAGTACATGCGGGGTGGGAAACTTGTCGCGCAGAAGCTACGCACACGCTCCAAGAAGTTCTCCATCATCGGGGACGGCAAGAAACTCCCGCTTTTTGGACAGCACCTGTGGAGGGACGGCGGGAAGCGCTTGGTGATTACCGAGGGCGAGCTGGACGCCATGACGGTGAGTCAGCTTCAAGACAACAAGTATCCCGTTGTTTCTCTCCCGGCCGGTGCAGGCAGTGCTGTTAAGACCGTCGCCCGCGAATTGGAATTCGTTAACGGCTTTGAGACTGTCGTGCTGTGCTTCGACATGGACGAGCCCGGTCAGGATGCCGCACGTGAAGTCGCTGAGATTCTGCCGCCGGGCAAGGTGAAGATCGCCCGGCTTCCGCTTAAAGACGCCAGCGACATGATGCAGGCAGGCCGAGGGCGTGAGGTCATTCCCGCGCTGTGGGAAGCGAAGACGTTCCGCCCTACTGGTGTCGTTGGCATCGAAGACCTAGTCGATGAAGTCGTGGAGCCGCCCAAGATGGGCCGAAGCTGGCCCTGGTCCTCTCTTACTGAAAAGACTTACGGCCGCCGTCGTGGCGAACTCTACGCCCTAGGTGGAGGCACCGGCTGCGGCAAGTCCACGATCTTCAAACAAATCGCCTCGCACATCATCAAGAACGATCAGCTCCCCGTGGGGCTCATCATGCTCGAAGAGACCAACGCCACGACTGCCCGCCACTTGGCGGGGCTTCACGTCGGCAAACGCCTGCATGTACCGGGGCTGGACTTCTCCCCTGACGAAGTGCGGGCCGCGATGAAGACGCTTACGGGCCGCGCATTCCTTTTCGATCCCCGACGCGACGCCTCCGACTACGACACTGTCGAGCGAAAGATTCGCTACATGGTTCAGGCAGAGGGATGCAAGGACATCTTCCTCGACCACCTGACCGCGCTCACCGCTGACGCAGACAACGAGTACACCGAACTAAACCGCCTCATGGCAAAGCTCGGGAAGCTCGTGGTCGAGTTGGATTGCACGATTTACTTCGTGTCCCACTTAACCACTCCCGACGGGAAGTCCCACGAAGAGGGCGGCCGAGTTCTGGAGAAGCACTTCAAGGGCTCTCGCGCTATCGCCTTCTGGTCTCACTACATGTTCGGCATCGAGCGAGACAAGCAGGACCTCGAAGGCGTTACCACGTTCCGTGTTCTGAAGGACCGCTACACCGGCGACGCCAACGGGCTGACCTTCGGGCTGGCGTATGACCGCGACACCGGGCGGCTCGATGAGTGTGAGCTTCCAGAGAAACGACAAGACGGCGGCTCTCCTTTCGACGGGGAGGACGTCGGGTACTGAGGAGAACCCTATGCGAGGAACGAAAGCAAAGCGCCTCCGGCACCTCGCCGGCCAAGCGCCGGTCCCCCGCGAGACGGCCTACGAGACTCACACGGTGAAGACCGTCATCGAACGCCGGCCGCATCCGTTGAATCCGTTCGTCACGATCGACGTTCCCGTAGAGCGCCGCACGACGGCCATGCGGGAGTGCTTCCGACTGCTCTACAAGCAGATGAAGAGGTTCGCATGAGTAAACGAAAAGTGCGCGCCAGGCCGGTTCACTTCGAGCACGGCGTAGACAGCAACATGCAGACAACGATCAGCGCCTGGGACCACTACGTTGAGGGCCGCCGGCAGCAACTAATCCTGGAGTTACGGGGCATGAGCCCAGGCATGGTGGCGTACCTCGCACAGCACTGCATAGAGGCCCTAAGGACCATTGAGCGCCGCGTTCAGGAAAACATCGAATCAGCCGTCAATGCCGGGAGTGACAGATGAAGCGCCCCCAGTTCAGCCTGGATGATCTCCTCCATCGGCTTCGCTACGTCCGCGTCGCGCTGGCCGTAACGATCATCGGCGTGATTCTTTTCTCTCTCCTGACGTTCGCCGTCTCAGCCCACGCCGAGGACCTGGTGTTCCACCTCGTGAACGACACCACGTACTGCGTGGAGTTTGTCGAGAAGGAATATCTGGAGTGCTTCGCGGTTCCTGAGGAGCCGAAGGAGGAAACCAGTGCCTAAGTATCGAGTCATCGACTATTGGAGCGGCCCCAGCCGGGGCCACACAACTTACGAAGTCGAAGCGGAAACGCCGGCAGACGCCGAAAACGCGATCTTCGAGGAGGAACTTGAGGGGACGCGCGTAGTTGTTCGTGACGACACGGAAACGCACCTCGTGGAAGTAGAGGAGATCACCGATGCGTGATCCTCTTCACCTAGGCGAGTACCGGCTAACTACAGACGCCTACAACGTGCGGCTTGAGCGTCAGGTAGAACGGAAACGGAAGGACTCTGGCGAGCTTTATTGGGATTGGGAGATTCAAGGTTTCTTCCCCACGGTGGCGATGGCTGTGAAACGCATACCCGAACTGGCCGTCCTTTCACCTGAGATAGACAACCTCGCTGCGGTGGTAAATCGCCTCACGGAGTTAGCGGACAACTTGGACACGCTTTTGAATTGGAGGCTCGGAGAACATGAGTGACGTTCAGATCGAAGACTCCTACATCGACGACGCCTACATCGAAACCTACACGGGCCGTCGGTTCTACATCACGGACCCCGCGCCGGACTTCAACATCCAAGACATCGCCCACGCGCTCTCCCTGACGTGCCGCTACGGCGGCCACTGCAAGCGCTTCTACTCAGTCGCCGAGCACTCGGTACTGGTAGCTCGCATCATGGAGCATTGCGCCTTTGGCGATCCGCTCGAAGGTCTCCTCCACGATGCCACCGAAGCCTACGTCGGCGACATGCCGGCCCCCTTCAAGCATCTCGTGTCCGACTTTACGGCTCTCGATGAACAACTCGAAGAGAAGCTGGCGCGCTGGGCGGGAATGCTTTGGCCTCGTCAGTCCGCCTACAAGATCGCTGATTGGTTCGCGTTGTTTATCGAAGCGCGTTACCTGATGCCGGGCGAGGGGCGGGACTACAAGGACCCGATGGTCTATCGCAACGCTGCGCTCACGGTGGGCGACCAGATGAACCTTCGGGCTGCGAGCTTCGGGATGGAGCCGAGGCGGGCTGAGAACCTTTTCTTGGAAACCTACGAACGACTGACTCAGAGGAGAGCTGCGTGAGCGACAACAACCCCAAGGCACGCCTCGCGGCCTCTCAAGGCAAGACGCCAATGGAACTCCTGCCGTATCGCGCGCTGGCCTCCGTTGCGCGTGTGCTCGATCTCGGCCGTAAGAAGTACGGCCTTAGGAATTGGCGCGAGGAACCCATATCGGCTTCCACCTACATCGGTGCGATAGCCCGGCACGCGTTGCTGGAGTGGGCTGAGGGTAAGGACACGGACGACGAGAGCGGTGAACACCCGCTCGCGCATGTCGCCGCGTGTTGCCTGCTGGTGATGGACGCGGAGCAGCAAGGGACTTTCGCAGATGACCGAGGGGAATCTGAGGTTCTCTTGAGGGAGGAGCCTCTGAAGTCGGCTTCTGGATCAGGGCCGGACACCACGGCGCCGCAGAAGTTTCAGATTCTCAGTCCGGCCGCGATGGGACTCGCCTGGGACCTGCACCTCGTCACCTTCAACGCCCTGTACAACTTCACGGCGGACGCATGGCGTGTCGCAGAGAACGGCTACCAGTTTTACATCACGGACAGAGACATCTCGGAGGGGTACGTCAAATGCTTGTCTTCGACATCGAAACAGACGGACTCCTCGACAACCTGACGCACATCAAGTGTCTCAACATGCTCCACACTCCGTCGGGCCGGGAGTACCGCTTCACGGATCATGAGCATTACGAGGAGCCCTACCCCAATCTGGAGACCGGCGAGCTTTGCATTTACGCCGGCACCAAAACCAAACGCGACGGCACCATAGCGGACGGCCTCGCGCTTCTAGCAGACGCCTCATCAATAGGCGGACAGAACGTCATCGCCTTCGACATCCCTGCGATCCGCAAAGTCTTCCCCTCCTGGGACTACGCGGGTGTCGTGTGGGACACGTTGACGATGTCTCGTGTGATGTACACCAACCTCTTCGACCTCGACATGCGTGCGAGTAAAGCCGGTCGCCTTCCGCCGGACTTCGCTTCAAAGCGGTTGATAGGTACTCACAAGCTAGAAGCGTGGGGCCTCCGCCTTGGCGGCGAACAGAAGGCCGACTTCAACCCGAAGGACTACGGGCAGACGTGGGATAGCTACTCGTTCTCCGAAGCGTGCGACGACTACTGTATGCAGGACGTCCGCACCAACGCTGCGGTCTTCGAGCATTTCCTCGGGAAGGGTTACTCCGATCAGTGTATCCGCTTGGAGCACGACGTCGCTGAGATCATCTACCGGCAGGAAGCCTACGGCTGGGCCTTCGATGTGGATGCGGCGGAGAAGCTCACCGCCACACTGCTGATCCGCAAGCAGGAACTCATGGACGACTGCACCAAGGCGTTCGAGCCCTGGTATGTGAAGGTGAGGTTCCGCCAAGGACGGAACAACAAGAAGTTTGGCACGGTGAAGGACGCGGATTGGAACCAGATCAACTGGATCGAGTTCAATCCCACGTCGCGGGACCACATCGCGAATCGCCTTCAGAAAGTCAAAGGCTGGCGGCCGAAGGACTTCACTCCCAACGGCAAGCCGAAGGTGGACGACGCCATCCTCAACGCCCTGCCGTATCCCGAAGCGAAGCTGTTGGCTGAGCTGTTCATGGTCACGAAGCGCCTCGGGCAGATCGCCGAAGGGAAGCAAGCGTGGCTCAAGAAGGTGAAGCCTGACGGCCGCATCCACGGTCGCGTGAACAGCAACGGCGCTGTGACCGGAAGGATGACCCACAGCGACCCGAACGTGGCCCAGTGCCCTGCCAACTACGCGCCCTACGGCGAAGAGTGCCGGGCGTGCTGGACAGTCGGCCCCGGCCGCAAGCTGGTCGGCGCTGACGCTGACGGGCTTGAGCTTCGGATGCTCGCTAACCGTCTCTTCAAGTACGACAACGGTGCTTACGCGAAGACCGTCGTGGAAGGCAACAAGGCGGACGGCACCGACGCCCACACGCTGAACCAGGAGGCACTGAAGTTCAGCAAGAGGGACAACGCGAAGGCCTGGATTTACGCGTTCCTCTACGGGGCAGGTAACTACAAGCTCGGCACGATCGTGCTCGCGGACTTCGATGAAGAGCGCCGCGCGCGGTTCCTGGCTAAGTTCCCGGCGGGCCGCCAGCGGGACAAGGCAATCACGCAGCTCGGCGAGACGTCTCGCTCACGGCTAGAAAGCGCCTTCCCAGCGCTCGCCACATTCGTGGACAAGCTCAAGAAGTTCGCCAAGCGCAACGGCTACCTCAAGGGACTCGACGGCCGCCGCATCCACGTCCGCAGCGAACACGCAGCACTCAACTCGCAGCTCCAGTCAGACGGCGCTGTGGTGATGAAGCAAGCGCTGGTCCTGCTAGACCAGGACCTAGAGGCCCAAGGCTACGCGCCCGGAGATGACTACGAGTTCGTCGGGAATATCCACGATGAAGTTCAGATCGAATGCAGAGAGGAGATCGCAACAGATGTCGCAGAACGAGCTTCCGCTTCCATCCGGCG
This sequence comes from Planctomycetota bacterium, assembly GCA_039029375.1. Lineage (GTDB taxonomy): Bacteria > Planctomycetota > UBA1135 > UBA1135 > UBA2386 > JBCCGH01. Next base: position 65,698 of record JBCCGH010000020.1, on the reverse strand, counting down.
CGCCGGAGAAGTCCTCGGTGTCCACTGCCCGCTCGCCGGCGCGGCGGACATCGGCAACAACTGGGCGGAGACCCACTAGCCTCGGGCGGCCTTACACGCGCGACGGCGGGAAGTATTACAAGGACGACCCGCAGACCGTGGCCCAGCGCAACGGACGGATCAACGCGGTGTCCCGCCTCGCGTATCGCATCGCTGGCGGCTCGAAGTTCTACTACGCGATGGACGAGGAGTGTCGTCAAATCGTTCGCGGCCGCGCCCATGCGATGTTCGCTCTCGGTGCCGACATCGGGCGGGCACATGAGGGTGAGCGACGGCGGCGCGACGGCTTTCTCTACGTCATCTCACACCCGCTCATGCGCGGGGTGAAGATCGGCCGTGCCTTCAATCCGCGAGAGCGGCTCGCTCAATACCAAACGGCGTGCCCGGAGCGGGCCTACCATCTCGCTTACGAAGGCCCGTACTTCGAGGACTGCGAGTCAACTGAGCGTCGCGTACACCAGGCACTTAACGGGTTCCGGCTGCGCGGCGAGTGGTTCGCGGTGTCCGTCGATCTCGCGGTAGAGGTCATCAAGTCGCAGTCGCCCTTCGTCGCGGCTGCATAGTTCCACATGCAAAGGAGGTCTCATGTTTGGATGGTTACGCGCCGCAGGCGAGGTCATCTCCAAGCCACTCACGGAACACCTCAAGGGTCGTGCTGAGAACGCCCGCGCACAGCTCGAAGTCCACGCTCGGCTCCAGACAATGGCGCTGGAGCTGGCCGGCCAGGACGCCGAGTTCGCGGCGCAGTGGATGCTCGTGAAAGCGCAGAACGAGAACACCACCTGGAAAGACGAATACGCACTCGTCGTGGCTACTGCGCCGGTTCCCGTCCTGATGCTCCTAGGTTTGCTCTGGGCGTTCGGCTGGATTGCAACCGATCCCGGCACGGTGGCGCAGGCGATGTTCGCGCCTCTCTCGGCGCTGCCTGAGTGGTGGAGCTTCGTGTTCCAACTCGCTATCGGCACCGGACTCGGTGTCACTGGATTCAACAAACTGAGGAAGATGTCGTGAAGGAATTCTGTCTGCGCCAACTACGGCGCTTCGTTATCGTGGTCTCCGGCCTGCTGGCGGCTGCCGGGTTCCTGCTGCTCCTCCCGATCTACCTCTCGACGGGCCTCGGTAGTCTCGGCGAGTGGGGGGAGCGCGTGGATCGACTGGCTCGGCTGGTCTGGAAGCACCTCAAGTCGGGGGAACTCTCGGAGTGAGCGGGTCCCCCCGCCTCCTGATCGACGCCGACATCGCCGCCTTCAAGGCCGTCACGAGCCCGAAGGACAACCCTTTCGCTGATCCTATGGAGGCCGCTGCGGAATACTTCTCGGCGTACATCCACAAGGCAGTCCAGGCCACACGGCCGGGGTCGTGCATCGAGGTCTGCTTCAGCGATCCGGCGTTCAACTGGCGGAAGGAGTTTGAGCCCTCCTACAAGGAGAACCGAAAGGGCGTCGAGAAGCCGCCCATGCTCGATCCCTTCAAGGCCGCCATGAAGAAGGCATGGAGCGGGCGCGTTCTTCGCTGGCTCGAAGCCGACGACGTCATGGGCATCCTTGCCACATCCAACGACGGCCACGACGACATCATCGTGTCCGAAGACAAGGACATGCGGACGATCCCCGCGAAGGTCTACAACCCGGCCAAGCCGGAGCTGGGCGTGCTGGAGATCACCCCGACGCAGGCCAATCAGTTCCATATGTGGCAGACCGTCGTTGGCGACGCCACGGACGGCTACCCAGGCTGTCCCGGCATCGGCCCCGGCTGCGAGTACAGCTCGTCGCCTTTTGGCGTGGATATAAAGGAAGGCGCGAAGTCCTTCGGCTGGGCACACGACCTGCTGTCCATCGAGGACCCGCTAGAGCTGTGGGACGCCGTCCTTGACGCCTACGCCTCTCAGGGACGTACCGAGGCCGACGCGATCCACCAGGCCCGCCTCGCGTCCATCTGCCGGCGCACCAACTGGGACTCCGACAAGCAGCGCGTGCGGCTCTGGAATCCGACCCACCTCTTCTACTAATCCCTCCCAAATCAGGGACTTACACCCGGCCCCGCGTGAGCGGGGTCTCAAAGTGCAGCACCCTGAAACCGCCAGGAGTTCTTCCGTGGCTGATTTACCCGCAACCGTACCCGCCCTGATCGACTACCTGGACCAGAAGTATCCCGACAAATGCATCGGGAAGACCGAGTCCGAGACCGCCGCGCAACGCCGTGGCGGGGCTAGAGACGTGGTCGAACACCTCAGGGCACTCCAAGCCAACGAGGGCCGCGCCCTCCGAAAGGCCCTTGAAGGAGGCTCCTGATGTGTCGCCCGAAGACGCCTGATGTTGAGGTCCCCGAGCCGCGCATCCTGACGAACCCCCTGACAGACCATCGTCGGGGCGCTGTCGGCGACGCGCTGGCGGCCCGCACCGGCCGCTCGTCTCTCCGAATCCCGCTGGAAGCCGGCTCTCGGCTGGGCTTCGGCGGCGCTCCCGGCGCGTCCCGCAGGACTCCTACTTCCGGTCCCGCCGGCAACGGCCGCGCGGCTCCCGCGAGGGCCTCCCTCAGCATTCCCACAGGAGGCTCCTGATGTCCATCGCCGAACGCTGGTCCGCCATGCAGGGCCGCCGCAATGCGGCTCTCGATCGGGCGCGTGCTGCGGCGGAGCTGACGATCCCGTCTCTTGTACCGCCCGAAGGCCACACCGAGTTCTCCGAGCTGCCTCAGCCGTTCCAATCTCTCGGCGCTCGCGGGGTGAACAACCTTAGCTCGAAGCTGCTGCTCACCTTGATGCCGCCGTCGGTCCCGTTCTTCCGGTATCGTCCCGCCGCTGACGTCAGCGCGAGCCTCTCCGACGAGGAGCGCACCGGCGCAGACCGCGAGCTACAACGCTACGAAGACGCCTTGGCCGCCTCTATGGAGGAAGGCAATCTCCGCTCGACCGTCCACGGCGCTCTCCTGAGCCTGGTGGTCGCAGGCAACACGCTGCTCTACACCCCGAAGAACGGCGAGAATCGTGCGTTCTCCTTGGAGAAGTATTGCGTCGCCCGAACGGCTTCCGGTCGCGTCACCGAGATGGTCATCAAGGAAGTCGTGGACCCCACTACGCTGGACCCCAAGGTTCGCGCCGCGTGTCAGTGCGGGGACGAACATCTCCCCGCGAACGACGGCGTGAAGACTGTCGAAGTTTTCACCCGAGTCGTCCTCGACACCGCTTCCGGTTCCCCGAAGCACGTCTGGTCTCAGGAGATCAATGCGCTACCAGTGCCGGACTCCGACGGTAATGCGCCGGAGGCGACGTCGCCGTGGATGCCGCTGCGCTGGAAAGCGATCGCCGGTGAAGACTACGGCCGGGGCCACGTCGAGGAGTACCTTGGCGACCTCCGCTCTCTCGACGGCATCAACGAGGCGATCCTCGGCTTCGCTGCGGCAAGCGCGAAGGTCGTCTTCCTGGTGGCCCCCAACTCCACCCTCGACGCTGACGAGCTACAGAACGCCGAGAGCGGCGACGTGCTCGTCGGGAACGAGGCCGACGTCACGGTCCTCCAGATCGACAAGTTCAACGACTTCCAGGCAGCCAAGGCAATCCAAGACGGCCTAGAGCTGCGCATCTCTCATGCGTTCCTTCTGTCCAGCGGGACCATCCGCAACGCGGAGCGAGTGACCGCCGAGGAAGTCCGCCTGCAAGCGCAGGAACTCGAAGACGTGCTCGGCGGTGTTTACGCCGTGCTCTCGCAGGAGCTTCAGCTACCGCTCGTGAGACGCATCGAGTACATCCAGACCGAAGCCGGCAACCTGCCGAAGCTCGACTCGGACGCAGTGCAGCCCGTCATCATCACCGGCTTGGAAGCTCTCGGCCGAGGGCACGAACTGCAACGCTTCAGGGACTACCTGAGCGATGCCGTCACGCTGTTTGGTGACGAAGCCCTGCGCTACGTCGAGACCGAAGCGGGGATGCACCGCCTCGCCACGATGTACAACGTGGATGTGCAGGACCTCTTGCGCACCGCCGCCGAAGTCGCCGAAGACGCGCAGAGCGAACTCGCCGCTTCACTGATGCAACAAGCCGCCGGCCCCGTCGCGGGCCAGCTCGCACAAGCCCCGCAGTAACTCTGAGGAGAACTTTATGACTGCCCCCAAGAAGGCCGACGCGGACAAGCCCGTCGATGCTAAGCCGGAAGGTCCCGTAACGGTGAAGACCCGCAACGACCACGGCCTCGCTGTGGTCCGCACCACGAACTCGGACGGTAAGGTCCATGAGGTGGTCGTCCAAGGCCCCAACGGCTCGCTGCCAGAAGGCGACAAGCCGGAGGACTACAAGGTATGAACGAGCAAGCGACGCAGCCGCAGCCGGGCTCCGCCGAGCACCAGCAAGCAATGGCCGCCGCCGCCGACGCCGGCGGTGTCCAGATCGCCGCCGGAGAAGCGCCCGCAGGCTCTCCTTCCCAGCAGCAGCCGGCCCCGGCGCAGCGGCCCGAAAACGTCCCTGAGAAGTTTTGGGACCCTGAGACCGGACAGGTGCGCGTAGGCGATCTCGCTGATGCGTATGCCAAGCTGGAGCAGACGCGTGGCCAGAAGCCGGCCGATCCAAACGCTCAACAACAAGCCGATCCGGCGCAGCAGCAGCAGCAGGCTCCGGCCCCTACCCAGGAACAGGCCGTCGCGGCCGCCGAGAAGGAGTACGCCGAGACGGGCGTGCTAAGCGCCGAGCGGCGCGCGGAACTGAACGCGGCGGGTTACACCGACACGCAGATCGACGGCTACCTCCGGTCTACTCAGACGCTCGTCCCCTTGGCGCAGACGGTTGCCGGCGGTGAGGACAAGCTCGACGCCGCGCTCAAGTGGGCCGCGAACGGGCTGACCCCCACCGAGCAGACCGACTACCAGGCCGCGATCGACAGTGGCGAGGCCGTCAAGGTGGCGCAAGCCGTCCAGACGCTCATGGGTAAGTTCAATGCCGGCTCCTCCAACGAGCCTTCGCTCGTCGGCCAACAGCAGACCACTCCTCCCGCCACCGAAGGATTCAGGTCTTCCGGCGAGATGGTGGCCGCGATGGGCGACCCCCGTTACAAGACGGACGCCAACTATCGCGCCGAAGTCCAACGCAAGATCGCCGCCGCCGATAAGGCCGGCGTGAGTCTGCTGGGGTAGGCCATGAGAAGCGTCCCGAAATCTTTCGAGCTGCTCGGCCATGAAATCACCGTGGAGTTTCGGGACGACCTTTTGGCTGAGAAAGAAGCCTGGGGGATGTGTCACTTTCAGAGCGGCCTCATCGAACTCCAGGCTCCTTTGAGGGAACTCCGCGTGACCAAGGCACACGTCTTGGCGACCTTCTGGCACGAGTTCTTCCACATGGCGCTGTACCTTCTCGGGCGCACCGATATGGCGCTCGATGAGGAGTTGGTCGATCAACTCGGCCAGGCCATGTTGCAGTTCCACAAGACCAAGCAGTTTTCCTAGCGTTCTCTCCTCGCGCTAGGACCGGGGCAAAGCTCGCCGGCTTACCGTGCGCAATGCTGGCCCCACCTTTTCCGCGCGGCTCCCTTCGTGGGGCCGCCACCTTATTCCAGCGCTGACCCCTGCGCGTTAAGGGGCACGATGTGGCCTCGGACATCAAGGTCTTCCGAGGTAGGGCGAGCTGGAAACGCCCGAGTCTCTAGTGTGAGCGCCTGACGACGCCCCGCTTAACTCGCCATGTCAACGGCGGTGGACGCGGCACTAGACCTTATTCCCATAGACAGCCTGAGCTGATCCCTCAGGCGTCTCTCGCCTTTCCACAGAGAACAACACCTGGCCCGCCGAGGCGGACACACCAGTGCGGACGACGTGAGGCACACACCCTCCGATCAATCCCTACCGCAAGGAGCCATCATGGCTGATGCAAACCCCTCGCGCCTGGGCCAAGCCAATCTCTCTGGCGACGCAAAGGCGTTGTTCCTCAAGGTCTTCGCTGGCGAAACGCTCACGACTTTCGAGCGCCGAGTCATCATGAAGTCCCTCCTGCGTTTCCGGCAGATTGCCAACGGCAAGTCGGCGCAGTTCCCCGCTATCTATCGCGCGGGCTCCGAGTACCACACTCCCGGTGTGGAAATCTCGGGCGACGCGATCCCGCACAACGAAGTGACCATCGCCGTAGACGCGCTGGCGATCTCGCACGTCTTCCTCGACAACCTCGATGAAGCGATGAACCACTACGAGGTTCGCGGCGAGTACGCACGCCTGTTGGGCGAGGCCCTCGCTTACCGCTGGGACCGCGACCAGTCTCGCAACGTCATCCGCGCGGCCCGTTCTCCGGCGCTGTTCACCGGCGACCAAGGCGGCCAAAGCGTCACGGATGCCGACGGCGATACCAGCGGCTCGTCCCTGGCTGATTCGATCATCCTCGGCAAGCAGAAACTGGAAGAAGCCGACGTTCCGGTCGAAGAGGACATGGTCAATGTCTGCCTGAAGCCGGCGCAGTGGTATCTCCTGTCGCAGGAAACGACCAAGGTCATCAACCGCGACGTGGGCGGCCAGGCCGACTACGCGAACGGCAAGCTGACCCTCATCGGTGGCGTGAACGTCCGCAAGGCGAACGCGTTCCCGTGGGGCGTGGATGACAGCTCGAACACTGACATCCCCGAAGCCTACCGCGTGGACATGAGCAACACCGTGGGCGTCGTCTTCACCGAAGCGGCCGCCGCGACGGTTCAGCTCCTGGGCATGGGCCTGGAAGAGCAGTACATGGTCAACCGCCAGGGCACCCTGATGGTCGCCAAGTACGCCGTCGGCCACGGCCCGCTGGTGCCGAAGTGCGCCGTCGAAATCAAGACCGCCTAACCACGGCTGTCTGATCCCCAAGAGCGGGGCGTCCCACGAGGGCGTCCCGCTTTTTTTGGAGCACTCAATGATCCCTGAGAACGTCACAGAAGCCTTCGCGACCATCGACAAGTTTCTCCGAGACAACGCTACGTTGCCCGGCTTGGCGACGTCGGTCGGCGAGCTGGAACTCCTGGCATCGCGCGTCGAGCGCGCCGGGTGGAAGCTCGCGGAAGACGCCGAGAAACCCGTCGAGACGCCTGAAGACTAAGCCAACGGAGACCCTCATGTCCCTCTCGCCCATGACTGAGCTGGAAGCGATCAACGCCATGCTGGTCTCCATCGGTCAATCCCCCGTGAATACCGCAGAGATCGCTGGCGTCACCGACGCGACGACTGCGCAGTTCACTCTCCGAAACACCTCCCGCGAAGTTCAAGCGCGCGGCTGGTGGTTCAACAAAGAATCCCGATACGAGGCGCTGCCGGATCAAAGCGGCCATCTCGTGATCCCCTCAAACACCGCGAGTTACGATCCCTCCGATCGTCACGCGAGCGTCATTCCGCGTCCCAATCAGGACACGATGATGCTCTTCGACAACGATCGGAAATCCTTCGTGTTCGATAAGCCCGTCCGTGTGGACGTCGTATGGCTCTATCGCTTTGACCATCTCCCGCAGATCGCCCGCAACTACATCGCGGTGCGCGCGGCGAGAACCTTCCAAGCGCAACAAGTCGGCTCACAGATTCTCTACGCGTACTCCGAGGAGGAGCTTCGGGAAGCCGGGGCGCTAATGCAGCGCGAGCACCTACGCCACAGCGACACCAACATCTTCCGAGGCGCGAGCCGCGCCAACCGCATCCTCCACCGCCGCCGCTAGGAGCTACCCATGACGCTGACCACCTGGGCTACGCCAAGCCTGCACAACGGCGTGAGTCAGCAGCCCGCCCCGGTGCGGCTACCGTCCCAGTCGGAAGACGCAACCAACTGCGTTTTCGATTTGGCCTCAGGAGTCCGCAAGCGCTCCCCCGCGCGACATGTGGCGAGGCTCTCCGAGACGCCGCTGGATTCCGCTCACATCCACGAGATCAACCGTGACGTGAGTGAGCGATACGTTGTCGTCGTCACTGACGGAACCATCCGGGTCTTCGACTCGCTGACGGGCGCGGAACGCACCGTGAGCTTTCCCGTCAACTCCGACTACCTTTCTCTCCCTGAGGGGGTGGAGCCGGCCGACGCTTTTGCGCTGGTCTCGGTGGCTGACTACACGTTCGTCGTGAACAAGACCGTCACCGTTTCGCTGGACGCAGCCGGAGCTGATGCTACTGTCCCTCCGGCGTTCCCTGACTACTACCTGCCGCGCGGCTGGCATCCCTACCCCGACGCCAACTTCACCAACACCGCCGGGACACTCCGGGGCGTGAAGCAGACCTTCACCGATCTCCCCACGGAAGACGACGACGTGCCGCCTGTAGAGGGAGACCTCTGGAAGATCGCAGGCTACGACCAGGACTCTTTCGGTGCGTACTATGTGGTCCGCCGAGGCGACGTGTGGGAAGAGACTGTTGCGCCGGGGCTGGTGAACCGCTTCGATGACGCGACGATGCCGCACGCGCTAGTCCGCGAGGCTGACGGCACGTTTGCCTTCCGCCCGTTCAAGTGGAACGTCCGTCAGATGGGCGACGACGAGTCCAACCCTGCGCCGACCTTCGTCGGGAACCGGATCGTGGACGTGTTCTTCTACAAGAACCGCCTCGGGTTTGTCTCTGAGGAAAACGTCATCTTCTCCGGTGCCGGCGACTTCGGGAACTTCTGGCGTACTACCGTCACCGACCTGCTCGACTCCGACCTCGTTGACGTCGCGGTCAGCAGCAACCAGGTGTCACTCCTCCAGTACGCTGTTCCCTTCAACAACAACCTCATGCTGTTCGCTGACCAGACGCAGTTCAGCCTGAACGTTGACCAGCTCCTCACGCCGTCATCCGTCTCGATCGACACCGTAACGGCTTTCGAGATGAACACGGCGGCGCGGCCCGTCGGCATCGGCAACGACATCTACTTCGCGACCGAGACCGGCCGGCATTCGCGCATCCGTGAATACTTCGTGCAGGAGGGGAGCGAGAACAGTACCGACGCTGCGGACATCACCGCGCACATCCCCCGGTACATCCCCAAGGGCCTAACGAAACTCATCGGCTCCTCGAATGACGACACGCTGTTCGCGCTTTCGGCGGGCAGCCCCGAGCTGAGCGTCTACCAGTTCCACTGGGAAGGCGATCAGAAGGCGCAGTCGGCCTGGAGCCGCTGGGCTCACGCTTCTTCAGCCGCGCGCATTCTGTCCGGCCAGGTGCTCGACAGCGAGCTGTACCTCGTCGTTTCCTACAGCGACGGGACGTACCTCGAACGCATCGACTTGCAGGACGGCCGGATCACCGGCGGGCTGGACTTCGAGGTCCTGCTGGATCGCCTGTGTGAACCGACGGCCGAACTCTCGGACGACGCGCAGCACACAACGCTCTCCCTCCCGTATCCGGTAGCGGAGGCTGACCGGCCCAATTTCAGGTTGATCCTGGGGACTGGCTTGATCGGCCGCCAAGGCGCGCTGCTGAGCCCCTCTACCTATGAGTGGGTCAACGCCTCGACTGTCCGTGTGCCCGGCTCCGCAGCCGTAGGCGGGGTCTACGGCGGGCTGAACTATAAGGCCCGGCTGGACCTCAGCGAGCAGTTTCTACGGCGGCGAGACACCGCCATTACTACGGGCCGTCTCCAGCTCCGCACGATGACCGTCTACTTCACCGACACGTCGTTCTTCCGCCTCGTGGTGGACCCCTACGGGACCGGCTCGCCGCGTCACGCGGAGTTCACCGGGAAGATCATCGGCAGCCCGTCCTTCGTGACGGGCCGGCCGGTGTTCGAGTCGGGAGACTTCACGGCGACGCTGGCGGCTCACTCCAAGGACGTGAGGATCGCCTTCGAGAACGACACCCATGTGCAGTTTCACCTCCAGTCGATCGAGTGGGAGGCGCTGTACCACAACCGAGCGAGGGCCTGATGTTCGAGATCACCACGACTGCCGCAACGCCGGCCCATGCTCGCGAGCTGGCCCCACGGCTCCGCTACCAAGACGTGGAGGAGCTTCGGGCATCTAGCGGTGAAGAGCCGGAAGCCGCCCTTCTGGCCTCTCTCGCGGTCTCCTCGAAGGCGTGGGCCGGGCTGCGCGACGGTGTCGTCCAGGTTCTCTTCGGCGTTGCGCCGGTATCTCCGGGCCTCGGCTCCCCGTGGCTGCTATCCAGCGAGGACATCTACAGGTGGCCTCGACGTTTCTACGTTGAGTCCCGCCACTTCATGGACCTCATGCACGAGGACTTCCCCGTGCTGACGAACTTCGTGGACGACCGAAACCTGCGCTCGCAGCGCTGGCTCAAACGGCTGGGGTTTACTCCCGGCCGCCGCGAGCCGGAATACGGCGTGGGCCGCCTCCCTTTCACCCAGTACACCAGCGTGAGGACGTAATCATGTGCGAACCCGCAACCCTCGCGACGATTGCCATTGCTACCTCCGCCGTCAGTGCGGGCGCTGGAGTGGTCGCGTCAAACCGACAGACCGAACTCGCACAGCGGCAGGCAGAGAACCGCGCCGAAGAGACGGCCGCCGCGCGCGACGAAGAGATCGGCCAGCGTGTGCGAGAAGCCCGCCGCCTTCGATCGACGCTCCAGGTTTCCGCCGGCGAGGCGGGCGTGGCGGGGAACAGCTTCGAGGCGCAGCTCCGCAACATTGCGGGACAGACCAACCAAGACGTCGCCGTGATTCAGAAACAAGCCGGATTCACGGAGCGCGGGCTCAACTCAATCCGTGACTCCCAAGTCGGCAACTTCGGTGCACTCAACGCCGGCCTACAGATCGCCGGAAGCACCGCCGACGCCCTCGGCAGGCTCCGCATTCAACGGGCCGCCAATGGCCCCTAGCGAGGAACCTCATGCGACAGACCAGCAGAACCCGCAGCACACGCGGGCGAGCGCCGAGCCGGGCGTCCCGCGCCCCGTCGCTGAGCCCAGTGGCTCCTCTTGGAGTCCGCTCGCAGGCCCCGCAATTGGCGCGGGACCTCGCAAACGCCCTTGGAGTCGCCGCCGGCGCGGCCGCTAACTTCGGCGAGGCCGACCGCATCGAGCAGAACCGCGCCGCTGACCGCGACTTCCAACTCGGCGAGGTGGACGAAGAGCTGCGCGAGGCCAACGCCCGATACGATCGGGCCGTCACGCGCAACGAAGCGGAAGCCGGCTGGCTAGAGTCCGTCGCGGACTTTGAGCAGCGCATTCAGGAGTTGGACCTTGGTTCCGTTGAGCCTGAACAACAGGCCGACGCGCTCAACGCCTCCCTTGATGAACTCTATCGGGAGCAGTACGAGGGCCTGGACGATCCCGTCATGGCCGAGACCTTGGCCCCTCTCATGGAGCAGTACCGCCAGCGGAAGCTCGGCGAACTCCTCACAGAACAACGACGCGCAGCGCAGGAGCGAATTGATGCCGACCTTCAGACTGTCGCGCGAGGACTGGCGGAGACTGCGCTGGGCGAGGCTGAAAGCCGAGCTGAGCCCGGAACGCCGCCCCACGAGATCAGCGCCGCCGGCGACTTCGACTACCTGGGCCTGCATGAGCGCGTGCGCGCACTGCACCCCGGCCGCGAGACCAACGAGCGCTACTTCGCGATCCTGAAGGACATCGCCATCCGTACCGGCGATCCTGATCTTATTCGGAGCCTACCCGACCGCTGGGCCGACGGGACGCCGAGCATCAAAGCGATCCCCGCCTTCAACGGCCGCATCCTGAATGCCGAGCGCATCGCTGAGTCGAACCGAGCAGCTTCCGCCAAGCAGTACGAAGCGGCGGTGGACGACGCCCTGAAGACCGCCCGAGCGGGCCTCAAGCGGCAGATCGCGCTCGACATGCTCGACAACACCCAAGACCCGGCCGACGGGATCGCCCAACTGGCGGCTCTTGGTGGGACGTCGGAGGAGCTACTCGCGCTGGAAAGCGCGTGGCGCGCGATCCGCGACGACTCCGAGGAACGTGCTACCGATCCGCAGCTTGTGGCGAGCCTCACTCGCGACGCCTACCTCAATGAGCTGAGCTACGACGATGTCCTCGTGGACCTCGCGCAGGGCAACCTGCCGCCCGGCCAGGAAGGTCTCACCGTCGCCCGCCAACTCATGGACGTCATCGAGCAGTCCGCCCGCACGGCTGACCGTCAAGCCGACCAGCGGGTGTCCGTCTACAAGCAGGACATCAAGGGCCGCTACGTCGCCAGCAGCGGCGTCCCCGGCATCCCGCCCGATCTGCGCAAGCTGCGGCTCCAAGTCGAGGCACTCGCGATGTTCCACCAGCGGACGCTGGAGGGCGGCGAGGACCCGCGCGCGGCGTGGGAAGCCACCAGACAAGAGTTCGATCGACAGTTCGATCTCCTGAATGGGCTCGATACGTCCGGCCCGGCAGACCCCAAACGGATGGCCGTCGGGTTCTCCGAAGGCACGATCAGCGCGGACGCCATCCTTCAGTCACGCCTTGAGCCGGCCGCCTTCGAGCAGCTATGGCGTGACGGTGAGATTTCCGAGCAACAAGCCGAGGCAGTCCTCGCAATCTACGAGTAATCACAGGAGACGCCCGTGGCCGAGTCCGATGACCTCCAGCAGGAGTACCGCGAGCGTCCTCAGGAAAGCCTGAGTGAGCGCTTCGAGAAGGCGCAGGCCCGCCGCGAGCGGCAGCGAGAAGACGCCCGACGAGTCCGTGCCGCGATCGCCAAAGAACGTGAGCTGCCGACGCGCTCATATGCGGGCGACGTTTCTCGCGGCCTGATCTCTGGCCCTCTCCGGGCCTTCGAGGAGATGGGGCAAACCATCGGCGACCTGGGCGACTGGCTCAACGAAAACGTCGCCGACCTCGGTGTGATCTCCTCCGAAGGCTTCCTATCCAATGAGGACTTCGAGGCTCGCGGTGGGCGTTCCATCGTGGGCGACGTGGACATCACGCCGGAAGCGCTGGAGACGGAGACCCTACCGGGAAACCTGACGCAAGGCGTAACGCAGTTCCTCACCGGCTGGTTCGCTGGGCCGGCTCGCGCTATTCAGGTAGGCCAGCAGGCTACCCGCGCTGGCCGAGTGGGCGCGGCCGCAGCGCGCGGCGCTGTGGTGGACGCATCGTCTTTCGACCCGCAGGAAGAACGTTTATCCAACCTCATTCAGGAGAATCCTTCTCTCCGAAACCCCGTGAGTGAGTTTCTAGCCGCGAACGAGGACGACAGCATCGCCGAAGGCCGACTTAAAAATGCTCTTGAAGGCCTGGGCTTGGGCATCGCTATGGACGGCCTGATCCTGGCCGTTAAAGCTGTTCGAGCTTCTCGCCGCGCGAAAGACCTCAAGGCTGTGGAAGAGGAAGTCGTCGCGGAACGCATCGAGATTCCCGAGCCGAAAAGAGCAGAGGAACCTGACCTCGATACACCAGAAGGGACAGCTAAGCCTGACCCCGAGGTTCCCGCTGATGAAGTCCTGACGAACCCCGAGCGGTTCCGCCAAGCGGTGGAGATTCCGCCCGAAGCTCAGGCCCGCCTGGTGCAGGCCATCGAGGCGGACGACATGTCCACCGCGAGAGAGCTGATCGACTTCAACGAACAACGTGTCGATTGGGACTCGATGGGCGACGACGCCGGCGACATCCGCGCGCTGCTGAACACCGTCAGCGAGCAGATCGAGGACGTCACCCAAGGCGCGGCGACGCGCGGCGGCGTTCAGACGAACAGGGAGACCGTCCGGCTGGCTCACCTCGTGGGCGCGAAAGCCGAGGAAGTTCACTCCCTATTCAACGACGTCGTCGGCGAAGGTCCGGGCCTGACAGCCCGTGTGTTGGCCGCTGAGCGGACCATGATCGCGTCCGCGCGGCAGCTCAAGGCCCTCGCACAGACCGCCTCAGAGACCGGCGCGAAGGCTGACCTCGCGGTGTTCCATCGTCAGGTGGAAATCCACATGGCGATCCAGGCCGAGATCAAAGGCTCGAAGCGTGAAGTCGCGCGTGCCTTGCAGGCTATGAGCATTCTCAAGAAGGCTGAAGCGGAGGAGTTCTCCGAGTTCGACGACATCGTGAAGACGCTCGGCGGGCACTCCGGCGGCTTCAGCGGCCACGACAGGCTCCTGAAACAACTACTGGCGGCGAAAGACCTCGGCGATCTGAACAATAAGGTTCGGACCATCGCTGGCCGGCGGGTTGTCGATGTGGTCTCAGAAATCGCTATCAACGGCTTGTTGAGTTCGCCGAAGACCCACGTAATCAACATGACTTCCAACACGCTCAACGCGGGACTTGGGGCTATTGATCGATACGTCGCGGCTGCGATAGGCAGAGGATACAAGTGGCGGAGGAGTGATGCGGACGTCATCGCACTCAGCGAAGCCCGTGCGTACTCCCATGGCGCTCTCACGGGAATGCGCGAAGGTCTGCGCCTTGCGGCTCGCGCGTTCAAAGAGCAGAGGCCGATATCCGACCCGCGACAGCGGATCGAGTTCGACACCCGTAAAGCAATCCGCGTGGATACCGACGGACTGACCGGAAACTCGCTGAAGGGCGCGCAGGCGATCAATGCTCTCGGGGACGTGATTCGTTTCCCCGGCACGATGCTTGTCGTGGAAGATGAGTTCTTTAAGACCGTCTCACGCAACGCCTATCTGGCCGCTGAGGCAAACCGCCGAGCGCACGTCGCGGCTGACGCGAAGAAGCTGACCGGTAACCGTCGGGAGAAATTCTTGGCGAAGTACCAAGCTGACTTTATGTCGAATCCGCCTAGCGAAGTCGCCCGGGACGCCGTCGAGTCCGCCCGATACAACACGTTTCAGGAACTCCCGACCACGGCGTTCGGCCAAGCAACGGAGCGTTTCCTCAATGCCTCGCCCTGGTTCAAGCTGGTCGTAGCTCCGTTTGTACGAACGCCGCTCAACATTCTCCGGCAGGTCTTCGTAGATCGAAGTCCGCTGGCACTAAGCCAAAAGGAAATACGCGACGCAATTAAGGCAGGCGGCCCTGAAGGCCAGCTTGCTTTAGCTCGCATAACCCTCGGCACAGCCGGCGTACTCTCTGGCCTGACGCTGGCAGCTTCCGGGAAAATCACCGGAGGCGGGGCAGGCTATAACAATACGGAGCGCCTCAGTGGAATCCCGCCCTATAGCGTGAACATCGGCGGCAACTGGTATCAGTACAGCCGACTGGACCCCGCAGGCTCCTGGCTCGCCACCTCGGCTGACTTCCATGAAGCGATGACGCGGTACTACGACCGGGAAGACCCGGAAAGAGTATCCGCTTTTGCACAGGCCGGGCAGGCGCTCGTCTTGGCGATGGCTCGGAACGCCCTGGATAAGACGTGGACAAAGTCTCTTGATGACATTCTTAATGTCTTAAGCGACGACAACAGCCCCGTTCAGGCCGAAGGGAAACTCAAGAAGCTCACGGGCGACCAGCTCAACAAGCTCGTGCCGTTCTCCTCGCTGTTCCGCAGCGTAGCGCAGACGCAGGACCCGGTGGTCCGGCAGGCGCAGGAGATCAGTGAGCGGCTCTCTCGCGGAATACCCGGCGAATCCTCAGAGCTTCCCCCGATCCGCGACTACCTCGGCCGAGAGATCGTCCGTCAGAACCACCAATGGCACTGGATCAATCCCTTCGCCTCCTCGGCGGAATCTGACGACCCACTCGATCAGGAACTCGCGCGACTCTCCTACGACTTCTCTCCGATCCCCGCTTCGCTGGACGGTGTGAATCTCACCACTAGGCAGCGCTCGGACTTCCTGAAGTTCATCGGGCAGGAGCGCTACGAGCAGTTCGGTGGACGCACGCTGGAGGACCTCCTGCGGGCGCACATACAGACGCCCGCGTACCGCAACGCTACCGAGTCGGACTTCGACACGGGCGGCAAAGAGGCGCAGCTCAAGGCGATCTACTCCGGCGCGAAGAGCCTCGCCAAGCGGCGGCTGCTGGCGGAGTACCCCGACCTCGCTGCGCGCATCCGCGACCGCAAAGTCCGCGCTGCTGAACTGCTGCGCGGCAACTCCCCCTCCCCCTCCCCCTGAGCCTTCCCCAGGCTCCTCTCCTCGCCCGGTGCAAGGCCGGGCGTCCCTATTCCCTCGGAGACCACTCAATGGCAAACGCCAGAACCCTGTACACCGCCAATGGTGAGACCACGCTGTTCACGGTCTCCTTCCCCTACATCAACCGTGAGCATGTGCTGGTTGAACTCAACGGCTCCCTCCAGCTCGACCCGTCGAACTACCGATGGGCGGACGATCAGCACATCGAGTTTCTCGCTGCGCCCACGAACGGCTCGGCCGTTGAGGTGATCCGCAAGACGCCGAACGAGCCTCTGGTGGACTTCGAGAACGGCGCGGTAATCACTGAGGCGGAACTCGACCTCGCGCATCGCCAGAAGCAGTACCGAACCGAGGAAGTCGAAGACAGCTTCCGGCATCTTCTCGAAGCGGGCGCGCTGCGCATCGCCGGCGAAGAAGGCGTGATCGCCACGGACACTGAGTCCTTTGTGGACGCGATGATCGCCGAGGTTCTCCAGTCTGACCTGGTGAATGAACTGCTCGGCAACGTCGCCGGCTCCGAGCTGAACGCCGAGTCGATCCTGAACCTTCAGGCCATCATCGACAACGAGCGCCTGAGCCGCCTCGGGGCCGACGCGACGATCAACGAACTGCTCGCCGGCGCAGGCGCGAGCGTCGGCGGCCGGGTGTTTATCCAAGCCTCCGAGCCCGTGCCAGGTGTGGACGGTATCCCCGACCCGATCCCGAACCGCGCAATCTGGTACAACTCGGCACAGAACAACGAGCCCAGCTTCTGGAACTCCGACGCAGGCGCGTGGATTTCTCTCGCAGACGCCCGCGTGGCCGACCACGAAGCCCTCCTCGATGCCATCCTTTCGCACCTTGTCGATACTTCCATCGACCTCGCCGTGTCCTCCTCGGCGCAGAGAATCCTCAATACCACCGTTACTGACCACGGCGAAACGCTGACGGCGCAATCGTCAGCGATCACTCAGCTCCAGACGCAGCTTGGCGACCCTGACGGCGACTACGCCGAGGCTTCCGCCGTGGATGCGCTGGAGACGCGCGTGACGACTGCTGAAGGCGGCATTGCGACGAACGCCTCGAACATAGTGGCGCTCGATGCCGCAATCGCTGCGGCTTCCGGTTCAACCGATCCGGCGTCGGCAGCGGCTATCGCCGCGCTCGACACGCGAGTAACGCAGACCGAAGCCGACATCACCGCGCAAGCCAGCAGCATCACCGGCCTGACGACCGACGTTGCCGACAATGAGGCCGCGATCCTGGCCGAACAGACGGCGCGAAGCGACGCGGTCTCTGCCGAAGCGAGCGCGCGCGCCACCCTCCAGTCACAGGTGGACACCAACGAAGCCGTGCTGACCACCGTGCAGTCCTCGGTGGGCGGTATCTCCGCCAAGTATGCCGTGAAGGTAGACGTGAACGGTCACGTGGCCGGCTTCGGTCTCCTGAGCGAGGATAATGACGGTAGCGTTGTCTCCGAGTTCATCGTCGCCGCCAACAAGTTCGGCATTGTGGACCCCGGCAACGGACTGAGTGATCCGATCGTTCCCTTCAGCGTCTCCGAAGGCGTCGTCACGATGGGCAACGTCGTGATCGACACGGCGAACATCGGCACGCTGTCCGTAGACAAACTCGTAGACGGCTCGCTGTCCGCCAACGTGGACGTTGACGGCGACCTGAATGTCGCAGCCGGTCGGATCATCTTCGACAACGGCACCCACATGAAAGTGCAGGGCGTTGGCTTTGGCGTGGACTCGGACCTCATCGAGTGGTTCGGTGTGCGGCCTGCCGGCGGCGACGTGTCGCTGTGCTCCCGCGCGAATGCGACGATGTACCTCGCGACCGACGGCTCGGCCTACTTTGGTGGTTCCCTGAGCGCCGGCGCGCTGACTCACGCGAACTCCACGCAGAGCCTACTGCCGGACGCGGAGATCATCGTGGGTCCGTTCGGAACCAACGGCGGCAACAAGCAGCTCGTCCTGAGCTACTCCTACGCAAACCAGGTGATCCTCTCTACGACGAACCCGCCAGGAGACCACGGCGACACCATCGACGCCACTATCGAAGTCCATCGTCGTGTAAACGGCGGCGGCTGGGTCTTCCTCGATTCATTCACCTTCAGCGGTCCTAACCAAGAGGACCAGGAGTTGAACGAACTCGGTACCTTCTGGAACGCGAACGAGTCCATGGCGGGCTCTCACACGTTCACGGACGCAGGCGCGGGCAGCGGGAACATCGAGTACCGCGCCCGCCTCACCGCGAGGGGCAACCTGCATAGCGGCTTCACATACATGACTCAAACAATCAGCATCCGAAGCACGGAGGATTAATGGACGTATCGAACGCCGAGCTGGCAGCACAGCTCAACGACCTCCTTCAGCGCTACCGCGATGCGGTGGAAGTCATCGAAGCCTGGAACGCAGGGATCACGGCTGGCTCACCCCAGCCGCCCCTGGACATCGTCTTCTCGAAGCTCGGTCACTCGCACGCGGATCAATATGCGGACCGCGATCACCAGCATGACATCCGGTACGCGCGCTTGGTACACAACCACAACGACGCATACGCGGCGAAGGCGCACGACCACGCCGGGATTCATGCCCCGGTGGAGCACGTTCACGACGATCTCTATGCGGCCTATGCGCACCACCACGACGATGTCTACGCGTTCTCCGATCACGATCACACCCCGGTCTTTGATCTCCGCTACGCGGGGATTGGGCACGTTCACCCGCCGGGCGGCGATCACAATCACGACGCAGACTACTCCGCGATCGCACACGATCACGACGCGGCCTACGCGGCGCTGGCGCATGACCATGCGGGAATCTACTCGGAGACGGGCCACGTTCACGCGGAGTACGCGTCGATCAGTCACGTTCACGACGGCGACTTCGCCTCAGCCGATCACGACCATGACGCGGACTATGCCGACGTCGCACACACGCACACTGGGTTTGCGGCGGGCACGCACAACCACGACGGCACCTACGCCGACTCAGGGCACAACCACGACGCGGTGTATTCCGCCCTCGGGCACACTCACGCCGACGCCGGCGGTATCCCTGACGAAATCTCAGCAGCGCTCTCCTATGTGCGCCAAGGTCTAGACGTGGTTGTCTCCGGCTCCGACGTGGCGGTCCTCCCCGGCTCCCTGCATCACTGGGACGGGAGCGACTGGCAGGAGCAGGCGATCACGCCCGCAGACCCGACGGCGTTCCAGGTTTACCTGAGGACCGGCGCGGCGCTGAACAGTGGCGCAACCGAGCTGTTCTCCTCCGTGCAACCGGACTACGACAACGGCGGCTCTCGGGGCAGCAACGGCGGCAACAACGCCGACGTCAAGGCCATCTGGATGAAGGTCTCCGACGGGACCCTCGCGGTCCAGCTCGGAGCCGTCTCGCATAACACCGGGGCGGTGGCCGCTGAGAGCGCGCTGCCGGAGTGGTGGCGGTCTGAGCACAAGAACCCCGAGTTCAACTCCGGCTGGGTCCCGCTGGCTCTCCTGATGATTGACTCCAACGAGACGATCGCAGCGAACACCGTGACGATCATACCCGCCGACACCCATTGCCGAATCGCAGGGAGGCGCTGATGTTCGAGCAGTTTGAATCCGCCTACACGATCATCGCCGGTCTACTCGCCGGCGGTGCTGGCTGGGGCGCGCACCGCACCCGCATCGCGAACCTGGAGAAGGACGTCGAGAGGCTCGAATCGTTGCCGGCGCAAGTCGCCGCGATCAACGCGAAGCTCGATCTCATCGTGAAGTACATGGAGGCCGGCCGTGAGTAAAGCCACAGAAGAGCTGATGGACGCGCTGCACGGACTCGCCGCTCAGACCCTCATTAACGAGATCAAGGCGTACTCCGCCGGCGAGCATGTGGACAAGGAAGGGAACCCTCTCCCGGTGCCCGCAAGCATCCTCGCGGCCGCCATCAAGTTCCTCAAGGACAACGGCGTGGACCGTCCTGGCCGCGACGAAGACGTCGAGGACAAGCTCTCGGAGCTGCTGCCGGCCAACGCGAAGGACCTGATGGAATTCGAGGGCCAAGCCCACTGACCTCCTGAGAGCCCCGTAGAGCCCCTCCAAGTCTGACCCACCCGCTACTACTCGATCGCCTGAAAAACGGCTGAGACCGGGCGTGCGGAGCTGCTATCCCCATATCTGAGGATTAATCCGCATGTCGAGACCGTCTAAGTACCCGGAATGGGTCATTCAGCCGTCCGAGAAGCGGATGCATGACAGCTTCATCATGTTCGCCTCGGCAATCTGGATGCACCTCGGGCTACCGAAGCTGACCTGGATTCAGGCGGACATCGGGGAGTACCTCCAGCACGGCCCGAGGCGGCGCATCATCGAAGCCTTCCGGGGCGTGGGCAAGTCATGGATCACGGCCGCATACGTTTTGTGGTTGTTGTACCGCGATCCGCAGCAGAAGATCATGGTGGTCTCGGCCTCGCAGAAGCGCGCGGACGACTTCTCGATCTTCTGTAAGCGGCTCATCTCGGATGTGGAGTTCCTGCGATTCTTGGAACCACGGGATGAGCAGCGGACGTCCAACGTCTCCTTCGACGTCGGCCCGGCCCGCCCGGACCAGTCGCCCTCCGTGAAGTCAGTCGGAATCACCGGCCAGCTCACTGGCTCCCGTGCCGACACGATCGTGGCGGACGACATCGAGGTTCCCTCGAACTCTGCCACCGAGCAGCAGCGAGAGAAGCTCGGCGACCTCGTGAAGGAATTCGACGCGGTCCTGAAGCCGGGCGGACAGGTGGTCTACCTCGGCACGCCTCAGGTGGAGCAATCGCTCTACAACGACCTCGCCGATCGCGGCTACGAGGTCCGCGTGTGGCCCGCGAGGTTCACCAACGGTTTCGTTGACGGCATCGATAAGTACCACGGAAGGCTGGCCCCGATCATCACACAGATGCTCGGGAAGCGGCCTGAGCTAGCTGGCACCACCACCGAGCCGGCGCGCTTCAGCGACATGGACCTCGCCGAGCGCGAGACGTCCTACGGGCGCTCAGGGTTCGCCTTGCAGTTCATGCTCGACACGTCGCTCAGTGACGCCCTGAAGTACCCCCTAAGAATCTCCGACCTACTTTGCATGGACGTGGACCCCACCAACGGCCCCGTCCAGATGAGCTGGGCCTCCGGGCCGCAGCAAGTCGTGGAGCACATCCCCAACGTCGGCCTGAACGGCGACCGGCTGCACCGCCCTATGTGGGTCAGCAGCGAGGACTTCGTGCCGTACCAGGGGTGCTCCATGCACATCGACCCATCCGGCACCGGCGAAGACGAGACCGCCTACGCGGTCATCAAGCAGCTCAACTCGATGCTGTACCTCATCGCCTGGGGCGGCCTGGAAGGTGGCTACGATCGGGACACCCTCGAAGCACTGGCAAAGATCGCCAAGAAGCACGGGGTGAACCACATCGGGGTCGAGAAGAACTTCGGTGCCGGCATGTACCAGGCGCTTTTCGAGCCCGTGCTGGCGAGCATCTACCCATGTCACGTTGAGGAGTACACCGTCACGGGCCAGAAGGAGCGGAGGATCATCGACAAGCTGGAGCCCGTGCTAAATCAGCATCGGCTCGTGATCGACTCCCGCGTGGCGCTCCAGAACAGCGACGCCGAGCGTACCGCCAAGACGGGACTGTACCAGCTTAGCCACATCACCAAGGACCGCCAGTCTCTCCGACATGACGACCGGGTGGATGTGCTGGCGGAGGCCGTGGGGTACTGGCAGTCGCGGCTCCGAGTGGACACCGAGCAGCAGGAAGACGCCCGCAAGGCGAAGCTCCTTGCCGAGGAACTCGCCCGGCACGCCTCCGTGTGCAGGGCCGGTGGAGTCTTCAGCAACACCGTAGGAAAGGCCCGAAGGCGGGGCAGAAGGCGGTAGGGGAATTGGTCAGACCAGGTAAGTGCAGCACCCTGAAGGCTGAGGTCCCATCCCCTGAGTAACTACTTGAAGTAATACCTAAAGATAGCTTGAAGGGTACTTAAAGAGAGCTGAGGGCTTGGCCTAGTAATTGTCCTACTACTGAGGAGATACCCACACATGGGCACACCCCAACTGATGCCTGACACTGAAGAGGCCAAGCAGGCCAGGCTCGATGACTTCGCTAAGGCTGCCCTCCCTGCAGTGTATGCCTCTCTTCCTGAGGGAGCGGCTTTTCGTCTCATGGCTCAGTGCGCCTACAGCTTGGCAAAGGCGATGGAAGCCGAGCGCGCCCGCCGGATCGCTGGAGGTGACGAATGACCGCCATCACGATGACCTACATCGAGGCCGGGAAGGTGGCCGACCAGTTTGGCTGGGAGGCCCTCGACTCCCACAGCTTCGGGACTTCCTGCTCTTGCTGCGGCCACCGGGTCGTCATGCTCCGTGCCGAACCCGCCTCCGGCACGCGTGTGTACATGTTCACCTTCCCCGGCGAGGCCGCGCTGAAGGAGGCGCTGCTTCAGGAGGTGGAGGCATGAAGCACTACGCACACGGCGTCTCGGGGATGCTACTCGAAGCCGTCCTCACGCTACTGGCGGCCCTCGGCGGCCTCTGGTGGGGGAAGCGGGACAAAGACGGGGAGGATCGCGATGCGTGACGCAATGGGACGCGAGGTGGCTGTGGGCGACCTCGTACTCTTCTCCTCGGTTGGCACCGACGCTCTGGAGCCGGCACGGGTGGAGGCTGCGCAGCCACGCACGGCAATTTTGGTCACTCCGATCGCCCCGATCGTGTCGGCGGCTGGACGGCGGCAATTCTGGCTCGTGGACCGCTCGCAGTTCGTCGTCGTGACGGACGATGAGGAGGTGGCGGATGCTTGAGTGGATAGCCCTGCTGATCCTGACCCCGATCATCCTGGTGGCTGTGGCCTACGGGCTGCTCGTCGGGTGGGTCCTCGTGGGCATGTTGGTGGGCCTTTGGGCGAACTGGAAGGGGAAGCCTGATGCGTGACGCTTTGAACCAAGAGGTGACTGTGGGCGCGCAGGTCCTGATGGCAATCGCTTCCTGTGGCGGAGAGTTCTCCTCCTTAGTCCCGTTCCGCGTGACGGAGCTAACCTCCCGAGGCTACGTGCGGCTTGCCGACGGCCAGAATACCGCTGTCAGCTTCTTCCCTGATGAGGAGCTTGTGGTCATCGACAAGCTACTGGAGGTGGCGGATGACTGAGGTGTTCGACGTCCTCATCATCCTCGCGCAGCTCCTTTGGCTCTTCGGGCTCGTCTTGTGGAACCTGAAGGTGTACCTGAAGTGGGACGAGGATATGCAGCAGATTGCTGAGGGGCGCTGAGAGCGCCTGAGAAGCCCGTAGAGAGGCGTTAAGCCTTACCCATGGAAAACCACTAGTTTGACTTGAAGTCGTCTCAGGGAGGTCCTGAGGCGGCCTGAGGAGTATGTATGCCCACAGATGATAAACTACCCATCCAATCTGGCCCAGTCAAGGGGGCCACATGGCGCTAGCTGATTTCTACCTGTGCGACTGCTGTGGCAGCAAGACGTTCTACGATGCGAACCTGAACTACGACGATTGGGATGACGGAGACGGCGCAGGGCAGAACCCGAGGACGGGCCGCCCGTGGCCGAATGGGAACATTGGGTGGATGTTCGTGCTGTGTCACGAGTGTGGCCCGAGGTTTTCCGACCGCATCCTCGCCCTGGAGGAAGAAGTCGAAATATCTGACGCCGATCTCTAAGCGCTGACTACGTACCCCCGCCCGCCGCGATTCCCCCCGTACCCCTGCGGATCGCTGGCGGGGGCGTCCCGTGGCACCATGCGTGGCACCATCCGCCCGCAGCCCGCACCACACGGTGCCTAGCGCCGGGTAATGGATGCGGTAAGGCATCATCTGGCGTGCCTATCGTGCTCCGCCACACAGCACGCGCGCTTGTCCTCCCTCCTGTTTTGATCCCTTAAGGGGAACCCTGATGCTTTTCCCTTTCGGTCTCTCGGATCAACTCGCGAATCTCCTGCGCCTGCTCGCGCTGTGTCTTTGGGTTGGCCCATCCAGTGCAGGCAATGCCTTTCTCGTCGGTAAGGTAGGGCAAACGGGAAGACTGTCTTTGCAGGTCGAGCAGGCACGCCCTCACAGCTCCCGTGCGCTTGTTCAGTATCCAGGCCGCCTGCCCAGTCCCTGAGCCCGAACTGGATATCTCATAGGGGCTAGGCTCGGAGCAGCCGGCCAGTAATGTCCCGGCAACCACAATCAGTTTTAAATCCATTTGTTTTGATTATTCCACTTGCGGAACTTTTTCCTTGCTGTATTATGCTACCTGATTGATAGGCTCAGGCCACAGTAGGTAAGACAATGGATGACTCAAAGCAGCACGGGAACACCGGCAACCAGAACGCTAAGAAGCCGCCTGAGGAACGCCGCAGTTCAACGCTATATGTCCGATGCCTTCACGAGGAAAAAGTGGCGTGGACTAGGGCAGCCAAGGCAGAAAACATGAAGCTAGCCGAGTGGGTGACTGCCCGGCTCAACTCCGCCGTGGAAAAAGATATTTGATATGCTTGACATAACAAAACGTAGGGAGTATGGTTCTCTCGTGGCTTAGGAAAGTCACGCGCTCCGGGGCGTTGCCCGGCAACTTAGGACCAACACCATGAACACTTACGCAACCCTGCGCCCTTCTCCATCCCTGTCTCCCGCACAACGCTTAGCGACAATCTCAGCGTACATACGCAACCTTCATGCAGAAGACGAGCAGCGTCCGATAGACACGGACATGCTCTGGTTTGACCTCCACAACATCTACGACATTGCTGTAGGCAACAACTCTACTGGCTCCGTCGATTCGTCCGTGGGAGTTCCAGTAATGGCCGCAGAGCCGCCACCTACCAGCCCCTTACAGCACATCCCGCGTGCTCGCAAAGGCGGCCCCTCGGACCTCATAGCGTCCCACATCGAGACCATGAAGCCCGGCGATACGATCACCTCCGTTGAACTCCGAGAGCGCTATGGTCTCTCTAAGAGTCAATGGGCGGCCTGCACGAGGCGCATGAGGAAACCCGGTACCACACTACACCACGCGCTCACTGTAGCGCGTGTGTCTCACGTAGTGACCGGCGTAGGCGGCAACGCCATCGGCAGCCTGGTAGCGACTCGCTAGGGAGAATCTTAATTAATTCCGCATGTGGTATTGACACTGCATGTGGAATTATTTAAGCTTTTCTTTAAGTCGCCACTAACGGCGCATCGGAACGACTCCCCGAGACAGCGCAGCGACCCAGCCGGTCCACAGTCAAAAAGAGTCCGCACCCTGAGACCCTGCGAACCCTAGCAGGCGAGGCGTTCAGCGACACACACCGAGGCCCGCGCCGACACTTCCACATGTCCACATCAGGACGGATAGTGACAGCGGCTGCGGGAAAGTGTCTGCGGCTACTTCCAGCCGTACTGATGTGCCTTAGGAGGGCGAAACACGATGAGGAAATTCGACTACATATTCGACTACCCCGAGGGATTCACATCCCTGCCTGAGTACAACGCGCATCGCGGCAAGCGCATCAGCGTTCTGCGGCGTCTTAGAAAGGATGAGTTCGATTACGAAGGCGAGGGTATGTACGAGATCGAGGCCCAAGACGGCTGGCGCGGACAGGCGTGGCGGTCGGAATTACGACGCGCGGAGGTAGCAGCATGAACGCAATTTCCAACATGGACGACGTGATTGATAGCCGCGACGTTATTGAGCGTATCGAAGAACTCCGCGAAATTCGGGACGACTGGATTGACGAAGTCGTGGAGAACGGTGGCGAGTTTGATATGGCTCCCGAGGTGGACTGGCACAACGCCCACACCGACGAAGGGTGCGAACTGGATGCGCTCGAAGCGCTCGCCGCCGAGGGCGAAGACTACGCGGCAGACTGGGTACACGGCGAAGCGCTGGTTCGAGATAGCTACTTTGAAGAGTACGCAGAGCAGCTTGCGGAAGACTGCGGCCTGATTGATAGCAATGTGACGTGGCCGAACAACTGCATTGATTGGACGCGTGCCGCGCAGCATCTTCAATACGATTACTCAGCGATTGATTTCGACGGTGTTACCTACTGGGTTCGCTGAGGCATAGCCGCGTCCATCTACTTCCACATGTCCCGTAGTGCTTCACTTGCGGGACACTCGACGTCGTCCGGTGTGCACCGGGCCTGACGAGTCCGAAAGGACGAAACGTCAGCACAGACCGAATGCCTCAGGAGGGCAACTCAATGCGACCACAAACAGCACTACAGGCGCTTGAACAGTTCATCCACGCGCAAGCGCCTAAGCATCACATTTCACCCAATGCGCCGGACACGTTTGCTGAACTCAAAGCATGGCGAGACGAGGGCAACATCCTAGGTGTTGATTCGCTGCCCGTAAGCGGCGACCACTGCGAGCAAACCATCTACCGCGACCGCGCAACTAACGTCGCCTTTCGCGCGTGGCATGACGCTATTCACCTTGCCCACGACTATGGCACTGACTTCGAGGGCGAGATAGCAACCGCCAGCGAACACGCCCGGCGCGTTCTCGACAGTCTTGGTGTGTTCGCCGACGAAGCGGCCGCAATCATCACTGCCGACACAGCCGGACAGTCGATCTACCACAACCGCCATGGGCGGTTTCCTACAGACCAACGCAAGTTCGTGCGGGAGTTTGTCGCGGGTGGTGAGCGGCGTGGGGCCGTCCTGGCGAATGCAACGCTGTAAGTGACAGCACAACTAATCCAACACCTCCCCGGCATCCTCGCGCTGATCGCGTTGGGGGTGCTGGTGAAGGTCACGTTACGACGACTTGAGGAGAAACAAGACGATGAAAGTTAACGGATATGACATAGGCCCCGATGCAAACCTGCGCGATGCAGACCTGCGCGGTGCAAACCTACGCAGTGCAGACCTGAGCGGTTCAGATCTGCGCGATGCAAACCTGCGCGGTGCAAACCTGCGCTATGCAAGCCTGCGCTATGCAAGCCTGAGCGGTGCACTCCTGAGCGGTGCAAGCCTGAGCGGTGCAAGCCTGCGCGGTGCAAACCTGCGCTATGCAAGCCTGCGCTATGCAAGCCTGAGCGGTGCACTCCTGAGCGGTGCAAGCCTGAGCGGTGCAAGCCTGAGCGATGCAAACCTGAGCGATGCAAACCTGCGCGGTGCAAACCTGCGCTATGCAAACCTGCGCGGTGCAAACCTGCGCTATGCAAGCCTGAGCGATGCAAACCTGCGCGGTGCAAACCTGCGCTATGCAAGCCTGAGCGATGCAAGCCTGAGCGGTGCAAACCTGATCGGTGCAAACCTGATCGATGCAAACCTGCGCGGTGCAAACCTGATCGATGCAAAAGGCTTCTATCTGCTACCCCTTCAAGACCCTCGCGGGTACGCCTTCCCGCACGCGGTAGAAATCGACGGCGAGTACCGCATCCGGTCTGGCTGCCGAGATTTCACGATCCCCGAAGCACTCGACCATTGGGGCAGGGGCTACGTAGGCGACCGTGCGATAGGCGACATGTACGTCTATGCGGTGGAATGGCTGAAGACCAAGCTAGAAGCGCAGGAGGGACAAGACGATGACTGAACCAACCCTTGCGGGCTTCCGTGAGTTCGTGAACGCGCAGCCGCCAGCGTGCCGTATTAATCATGCCATGTGGAGCACTTGTGCGGTGGGCGACTACCTCACCAGTATCGATAGGTGTAGCGGGCAGGCTAGCCGGCATAGCTTATCGCTTCTTGGGGCAAGGCTCCACGAAGAACTAGGCAACGCGACCGGAGACTCAATGCCCACCTACGGCGAACTTCAAGAAACCCTTAAGCGCTACGACGACAACGGCGAGGTGGTTTTCAATGACTAACTGCCAAATCTCCGCACTCCTCCGGTGGCTCAGGGAAACCGAAAGTCAACCGGATGAATTACTTGAAGTTGAACACACGAGGAGAACTGCACGATGAACCCCACGTCCTACACCGTGAAGGTCCGCCTGGCCCATGCTCCGGTGGACACCGACAACTCGATCACGCTCGAAGGTGTATTCGATCACCACACGCTCGCTCATGGAGCCGCCCTCGCCTACTCCAACTCTCCTCTACACGCCGCAGCTATCTTCGACGCTGATGGCGAGCTGGTGGAGGACTATCAGTAAAGCCGAAACGCTCACGCCCCCACGCCCTCCTAGAAGTTTCGCTGACTTCGGGGGTGTGAGCGTCCGGCCGGGTGGTCCCCGGTCGCTGATGAGGCAACCACTCGTCCGAACCCTCCCCTCCTTTTCCCAAAAGGAAACATTGCGTAATGTCCAATCGAGACCTCAACCTAGAGGTGCTTGGGATTCTCCGGCAACTCCGACGCACTGACATCTACAGTGAGTCGAACCCGGCACCTGATCCCATCGGAGATACCCTTCCGACCGGCACCGTGCGGGTCAGCAACACCGCCCCACGCGTAGGCGAAACGCTGTCCGTTATTTCGACCATCTACGATCCCGACGGTATCCCCGCCGGTATCACCTACCGCTGGCAACGAGCCGGCCAAGACATCCCCGGCGGCACCGCCTCGACGTATGTAGTGATGCCCTCTGACGAAGGCTTCGCGCTGCGCGTGGTTGCGAGCTTCACCGACGGCCAGGGTAACGCCTACGTCCGTGAGTCGGCCGACACTGCGCCCGTTAGTCGCGAGAACACGCCTGCCACCGGGACCGTCACCATTGACGACCTGAACCCCACCGCCGGCGTCCTTCTGACCGCCACGGTAGACGCGCAGGACGCCGAAGGCGTCGGCCCGCTGAGCTACCAGTGGTGGTATGGCGCGACCGACTCGACGCCGATCTCCGGCGCGACTGCGGCGAGCTATCAGACTTCAGCGGCGGATGTCGGCCAAGCGCTCCGCGTGTCTACCGCCTTCACCGACGGCCAAGGGAACGCCGAGAGTCTCAGCTCCGATCCGACCGCGCCGGTGGCGGAAGTCCCAGTCGGCGGCGGCCCGCGAACCTTCCGCTGGAACCCCGGCCTTTGGGCCAACGGTGAGACCAACTGGGGCAGCCTCGACTTCCCCACCTATGAGGAAACCCTGGCTCGCATCTCAAGCCGATGGTACGCCGAGGATCGCTGGTTGCCCTACGTCAAGGGCGTCCGCCTCCGGTTCAACTGGCGCGAGCTTGAGCGCGTCCCGAACGAGCTGTTCACGGGTGTCATTCAGGCATACATCGACAGCGGCTACCTCGTGTCCGTCGTTGTTGATCCGCAGGCCAACAACCAGTTCGCGGGTGTCTTCCCTGAGACTCCGTCGAACCCCATCATGGCGGTCCCGTCGGACCTCGCTGGCGATCCGAACTCAGTCCATTGGTTCGTTCGCACCACCGGCAAGAACCGCGCCCTCGCGCGGCTGTGGGACACGACCCCCGCCGGCACCGTTGTCCGCAATCGCTTCCGCGCCGTGGCGATCCGCCTCGCGGAGTGGGCCGATACGCAACCTATGGTGGAGTCCATCGGCTTCAAGGGCGAACTGGCTCTCGGCAGTCCCGGCAGCACGCAGGACAACGCCTACAACGACGCCAACTACAACACCGGCACGATCGGCGTTGACAGCGGCTTCGATCGCTACCTCGACTACCTTCTCGACCTCACTGGCGAGATCAACCAGCGCGGCGGCGAATATTGGCTGCAACTTCCCGCGAATGGACTGGGCAGCGACCCGGACGTCATCGCATCACGCACCGCGAAAATCCTCGCGTTCGCTGATTCCCAGCCGGGCATTGGCTTCCGCCAGCCGGACTGCTACACGCGGCCGGGTGTCCGGGCCAGCGACGGCAAGCCATACGTCCCACACACTGACTGGGACGCGGCCAAGATGGGCCAAGGGCTTCAGGGCCTATACGGTCAGATGTTGGACTTCCAGCGGCCCGAGAACACTTACTACAACGGCACTGCACGCCACTGGGAAGGCACCTGCATGGTGAACCCGTGGAATCCTGACGGAGTCACGCCGGAGGCGACTGTCCCGCCCGGCGGTACGAACTTCAGCCACGGCGCGACGCACCCGGTGCTCATCCCCAACGAGGAAGTCGAGACGCCGCAGGGCGTCAAGTACGCCTCGGAGGACGCATGGTTCGCGGTCATCTCTGACCAAGGAACCGACCACGCCTTCATGGCCTTCCCCACGCGCTGGACCGAACTCGGCGCAGCCCCCGCCGCAGCCTGACCCACGGAGTCGCAATGACCACACTACGAGTAAACGCCATCAACGAACTGGTGGCTCGCCTGAATGTCCTGCTGGAAGAAGCCGGCGGGACTCCCATTGATCCGACCGATCCGCCTGCCGCGCTGGCACGCACGATCGGACACCCCGATAGCTGGTACAACACGCCGGTCACGGACCTTCCCGTTCACCCGAACTCGGCAGCCATCATGGCGCAGATGCAGACCGCGCTCGTGCGGGACCACAACTGGGGCCTCGACGGCTCCGGTGGTCAGTATTGGTTCCCCCGGCTGGACTTCAACCTGTCGCAGGACACGGCGACCGAGGAAGGCCGCTACGGGCACATCGTCAACGTCATCACGCCGGAGATCGCCAGCGAGGTGACGTGGGGTGTACCCAGTGGGTACAACCTGGACGGCCCTTACGACCCGCACAGTGACTACGTTCAGGTGCCTTACCATCCGACGTTCGCCGTGCAGGAGTTCGGCCAGTCCGCCGACAACCACCTCTATGTGGTGGACTTGAGCGACCCGACCGCGCCCGTCCTTCGGGAGCTGTACCTCGTCCAGAACTACGAGACGGGCGACTTCTCGCAGATCACCATCGGCAACTCCGCGATCTACGACCTAAGCGCCGCGAGTGTCGGTCGTGGGCTGGGCTGCACGTCTCCCAACGCGGCGGGCGCGGAGTACGCCCCGTTCGTCGTCACGGCGGAGGACTTCGCCGCGCAGGAGATCAACCACGCGGTCGCCATGACGCTCCCGAACGACGTCCCTGAGGGCTGGAAGTTCATCGAGCCGGGGCAGCATTCGCCGCTCCAGTACGACACCGGCGGCTTCCTGCCGTACGGCGCGCGGTTCCGCCTGCGGGCCGACTTCGACGTCACCGGC
This sequence comes from Planctomycetota bacterium, assembly GCA_039029375.1. GTDB lineage: Bacteria > Planctomycetota > UBA1135 > UBA1135 > UBA2386 > JBCCGH01. Next base: position 34,759 of record JBCCGH010000020.1, on the reverse strand, counting down.
GTCGGCACGGAGCACACCCGCACGCTGCTTCAGGCGATGAAGACATACGGGTTCTACCACATCGACGGCACCACGGGGGACCAGCAGATTCCCTCGATGAACGACGTCGGGCGGGACACCAAGTGGTCCTCTCTGGCGAACTTCAACGCCTTCGCGCTGTGGTTCTACCCTGGTCTGCCAACTTGGGCGGACTTCGAGATGATCGATGGCACCGAGCACGACATGCGCACCGCGCCGTGCGACCGCGACCAGATTGACGAGCGCCCCCAGGGAGGGGAGACGCTGGCGGAGGTCCGCTTCCCGAACCACCGCGTCATCGACAACACGCCGTAATCCGGCGTGTCTTCCGGGCACCCCTTCGGGGTGCCTATTTTTTTTCATGTATTGAGTCAACAAAGTGAGAGGACTAGGCGATGGATCGCAGATCACTTCTGAAAGAAACAGGAGTTTCACATGCGGATCGAGTGGTATCTGGAGCCCGGAGCGGCCGAAGTTTGGTTCGATTGTTCCACATATACAGGTCGTCATTATTCTGGCAGTATAGTCCGAGAGTGGGAATTGATCGCATTTAGGCGTGTCCTACTACTTTCCGTAATTCATGGCAAGCGTGAGGGAAAACGCGCTTGAATGGCAGATATGAAGTCACGGACTGACCCCAAGGAGCGAAACTGGTGGACAAGTCAGATATACAGACAGCAAGGAAGCTGATCGACACGCTATGCGAGGAGATGGAGAGGGAAGCACCTCTTCACAACGTGCAGTTGTTTCTACACATCGCCGAAGCCCAGGCGACGGACAGAGAGGTGGACGTCCGCGCCCTTCAGGAATCCAGCGGACTCACCTCGGCAGCCTGTAGCCGTGCTCTCGGCGCGATCGGCGAGTGGAGCTACAAGAACCGACCGGGACTTGACCTCGTCACCTCTCGGGCCGACTACTCGGATCGCCGCCGCAAGGTGATGGTCCTGACCAAAACCGGCGAGAAGCTCGCCAACAAGATCACGAGAATACTCGGGAGGTGAGACATGAGGCTTACACCACGGGCTCGGGATGGCATCTACATGCTGTCCTTCACGGACCCGACGTCCGGCAAGCGCCGCCGAATCAGCACCGGAAAGCGGGACAAGGGCGAGGCCCAACTGGCCGCGCAGGAGATTCTCGCCGGGCGGGGCTCGACGTCACTCGGATACACCCTTGCGGAAGCGCTGGACGACACCTGGCGCGCACGGTGGGACCGGCAGAAGGGAGCCAAGCAGCTCTCCTATGTCGTCGGCGTGATCCGCGAGCAGTTCGGCTCGTTGCAGTGCACAGCCATCGACTACATCTGGCTGGAGGAGTGGGTGAACCAGCTACGCGGGCAGGGCCTAGCGGCGGCCACCATACGCACCCGCCTCGGCGTCGTGTCGGTCGCCCTTGACCACGCCGTGAAGCGCCGCAAGCTCGCCTCCAAGCCTCCCTTCCCCACCATCTCCGTCAACAACACCAAGGTCCGCTACCTCGACGCCGACGAGGAACAGATCATCCTCGCCAAGGCGATGGAGATCAGTCCTACGATCTATCACCTCGTGTGTGTCCTGCTGGACACCGGCGCGCGACTCTCGGAGATCACCAAGAGCCGCCCCAGCGACGTCGTAGGAGGCGACCTGAGGCTGGAGGACACCAAGAACGGCAAGAGCCGGAACGTGCCCCTGACGTCCCGTGCGGCCGCCTCGCTGCGATGTCTGCATGTGACCCCTGAGTGGCTGGAGATCACCCGAGGCGTCCGCACGAGCGTCACACGGCGCGACAGTGCGAAGTCGTGGTGCGTGAAGAGGTTCACGAAGGTCCGCAATGCGGCCGGGCTGCCGGATGTCTCATTGCACACCCTCAGGCACACCACCGCGAGCCGGCTGGTTCAGGCCGGGCACGATCTCTACCTCGTGAAGGAGTGGCTGGGGCACTCGACCATCAACGTGACTGAGCGCTATGCGCATCTCGCGCCCAGCTCCCTGAAGGGCATGGCAGCGAGCCTGGAGAAACCGACCGGAGAGGTCGTCCAGTTAGAGGACAGGAGGCGATAGATGCATTTGAAGCCAAGAGCCCGAGACGGGTACTACCTGATTCATTGGGTTGATGAAGACGGGACTCGCCACCGAATAAGCACTGGGACCCGCGGCCGGGCTGCTGCTGAGAGATCGCTTCGAGAGTTCCGGGGTCGGGTTGAGCGGGAGAAGATTCCCGTATCTCGACTGTTCGCGGAGCTGGACGAACTGAGGCAAACGGTGGTCTCGTTGTCGCGGGAAAACGAGGCACTCAAGGCGGGGCTGGAGAGGCTCCAATCGCTCTAAAACAACCCGGTGCCCAAAAATGGCACCAAAACACCATTGTTGCCAAATGTTGCCATCCTTGGCACCACCTAGTTAGGACCTAAGTCCTTGATTTAATGGGGTGGACGACGGGGTTCGAACCCGCGACCACCGGGATCACAACCCGGGGCTCTACCAACTGAGCTACGTCCACCATCGTAAATCGGTCAAGCGACCCCGGCGCTCCCTGTCGAGAGATCGGCCAAGATCGCGAACTGTTCTGTCGCCTCGTCTCCTCTTTCTCCAAAGAGCACCTCCGAAGAGAGTCTCCGAAGAGATTCCCGCAGAGCGTCCCGGCTCACAGTCAGTACGTCTCGCCAGGGTACCTCGCACTGGCACGCCCGGAAGGACTCGAACCTTCAACCCTCGGCTTAGAAGGCCGATGCTCTATCCAGTTGAGCTACGGGCGCAATGCGAGTCGCGACCAGCCACGCTCGGCGCCTGCTGCGAAGACCTCCTGCTGCGAAATGGTCGGGGTAGAGAGATTCGAACTCCCGACATCCTGCTCCCAAAGCAGGCGCGCTACCAGACTGCGCTATACCCCGAGTCGCTGCTTCGCATTGCCGAGAACCAACAGAGACCGTTCAGACGCATTTGGCGACAGCTCCACGCCCCACAGGGGGCGTAGCCGGCGGATCATACTGACGGCCCGAAAACCCGTCAATCGAGCCGCGCGCGCCGCTCGCTTCCGCTGAGCCGCGGCCAGCAGCCTTGGGCGGCCGCAGCCGGCGCTCGAGTGGTGGCGCGCCCGTCGACCAGCCCATCACCATGGCCTCTGCGCGCCAGCCAAGGCGGAAGCGGTGTAGACTCTCGCGCTCGATTCGCCCCTTCCCCTACCCCAGCCTCAGGAGTCAACGGTTGAGCGCACAGATCCTCGACGGCGCGGCACTTGCCGCCAGCCTCAGAGCCGACATCAAGCAGCAGGTGGCCGAGCGCACGGCCGCCGGGTTGCGTCCGCCGGGGCTCGCCGTGTTGCTGGTTGGGGACGATCCGGCTTCGGAGATCTACGTGCGCCACAAGCGCAACGACTGCCTCGCCGTTGGCTTTAAGTCAGAGCTGCGCCACTTGGCCCAGGACACGAGCGAGGCGCAGGTCGCCGACATGATCCTGACCCTGAACGAAGACCCGACCATCGACGGCATTCTCGTGCAGGCGCCGCTACCGCCGCAGATCGATGCCAATGTCCTGGTCGAGCTGATTCTGCCCGCCAAGGACGTCGACGGCTTTCACCCCTACAACGTCGGGCGCCTGGCCCTGCGCGATCCCAGTCTGCGCCCGGCTACGCCGAAAGGCGTGATGCAGCTACTGGAGCTCACCGGGCCCATCCGCGGGCAAGACGCCCTGGTCGTCGGCGCCTCGAATCACGTGGGCAGACCGATGAGCCTCGAGCTGCTGCTGGCCGGCTGCACCACCAACATCGCCCATCGCTTCACAAAGGATCTGCGCGAGCACGTCGAGCGCGCCGACATCCTGGTCAGCGCCGTCGGCAAACCGAACCTGATTCCCGGCGCCTGGATCAAGCCCGGCAGTGTGGTCATCGATATCGGCATCACGCGCGAAGGCGGCCGGCTGCAGGGCGACGTGCATTTCGACACCGCCGTGGAGCGTGCGGGATGGATTACCCCGGTTCCTGGCGGCGTCGGTCCGATGACGCGCATTGGCGTGCTGCAGAACACGCTGCAGGCTGCCGAGGCCTCGGAAGCCCGTACGTCATAGGCCAAGCACCAACCAGGCGACCTGCGGCGAGCGCGCGCTGATGCAGCGCTGGTTCGCCTCCGATGTGCATCTAGACGACGGCGCCGAGCACGAGCTGCGCACGGCGGCGTTCCTCGGCTGGCTGCGCCGCGCTGCCCGCAGCGCGGACGAGATCTATCTGCTGGGCGATCTGTTCGAGATGTGGATCGGCGACGACGACGACGCGCCGCTGGCGCGCCGCGCGCGCGCGGCGCTAAGCGAGGCCAGCGCGACCGCGCGCATCAGCTTTCTGGTCGGCAATCGCGACTTTCTCGTTGGCGATACGTTTGCGCGCGGCACGGGAATCGAGCTGCTGGGCGACGTTGCGCGGCTTGAGGACGGAACGCTCGTGTGCCACGGCGACACGCTGTGCACCGATGACGCGGCCTATCAACAGCTGCGCACCGTCCTGCACAGTCCCGAGTGGCGGCGTGAGACGCTGGCTAAGCCCATCGCCGAGCGGCGCGCGATGGGCGACGCGCTGCGCGCGGCCAGCCGCGAGGCCAACGCCTTCAAGGCGGACAACATCATGGACGTGAACGCGGCTACCGTAAGCACAACCTGCGCGACGCACGCCGTGCGGGTCCTGGTGCATGGACACACCCACCGGCCAGGCATTGAGCGCTCGTCGGACTGGGATCGCTACACATTGGGGGCCTGGGAGCGTTGCGGCTGGTGGCTGGAGTCGGAGCAGCGCGGTACAGAGCAAACGTGGCGGCTGCGGTGCGCGCCCCTTGCCCTGCTGGCTGAATAGACCGGGAATAGACCGCGGCAACCGCACATCGCGCCCGACGAGGGTTTAGCCCGTTGCTCGCTCCGGCGGCCCGGAATGAAACCGCAGCTCGCTATCCCCTGCCACGACGAGTTCGGCCTCGCGCGCAAGCAGCCTCGCGAGCCGGCCGTCCACCGTCCCGTCGGTCGGGTCGTCTGCCTCGGGCGCATACTGTCGCGCCAGCGCGAGGTAGCCCGCGTAATGGCGCGCCTCGGAATCGAGAAGGCGGCGGTAAAATTCTGCGAGCTCGGGGTCGAGCGGTTCCAGCGCGTCGGCGACGAGCGCAAAGCGCTCGCAGGACCGGGCCTCGACGATCGCACCAACCAGCAGCGTGTCGACCAGGCGCCAGGGTTCGTCGGACGCGACGAGCCGCCGCAGTTCGCCCGCGTAGCGGGCGGCGCCGATGTGCCGATATTCGATCCCACGCGCGCTCAGCAGCGCCGCAACCTGTTCGAAATGGCGCAGTTCTTCGCGCGCGAGCCGCGACAGCTGCTGCAGCAGCTCGGGCCGATCGACGTAGCGCATGAGGAGACTGAGCGCCGTGCCCGCCGCCTTCTTCTCGCAGTTTGCGTGGTCGATCAGAAGCAGCTCGAGGTCCGCTAGCGCGGCGCTGACCCAGCGCTGCGGCGTGGGGACCCGCAGGAACTCGCGGATCTCGCCAAGACCGGGGATCGCGCGCGCGTTCACGCCGGCGACAGCGGCGTCTTGAAGGCGCGCTCGTAGTAGGCCGACGAGCGCTCTAGAAACAGCCGATCGATGCGCTGCAGCGTCTCGAGCACGCCGTCGCCGTCCAGATCCGCCGGCAGGGTCAGTCCGGCCTGGCGAACGAGGTCCGCCTCGTTCAGCGCCAGGCGCAGGACGACGTACGCGAGCGACGCCGCCCCCTGCTCCGGATCGAGCCCGCGCTCGCGGGAAAGCTGCATCAGCGCGTCAGCATCCATCGCGGGCAGCGTCTCGCGCACCGCGCCATCGCGCAGTTCCTGCAGCCGCATGCGAATCGTGTCGCGCTGGGCCTCGCTGAAGCCGTTCCAGCCGGTAACTTCGTGGGCGAAGCGCTTGCAGCCCCGACACACCAGATCGCCGTAGGTGGTGGAGCAGATGCCGACGCAGGGGGTTCGTCGCACCGCCACGTTAGATCACCGCCGCACTTGGGAGCGAAACGGGATTCAGCGCGCGGCAAACAGCGTCCGCATTCGCAGCGCCCGCAGCCCGCGCAGCGCTTCGGATCGCAATCGCTCCGGCCGCTCGCGGTTGTCGCCCCGTGCGCCGGCGCTCGCCGGCAGGGCGCTGTGTTGCTGTCGGTCTGAAGAAGGCATCGTGGACGAAGATAGCGGCTGACCTGAGACGACTGCGGGGCCTGCGTATAGTAGGCACTCGATACGCTGGATCAAGCGTTCGAGCTCCGCGGTCGCATAGTCGGTACGGTTGCCGACCCGTCGCACGAAGGCCATCGGCGATTCCCAGGGCTCGGCGCGCATGCCGCGTCGCGCCGCGGCAGCGCGCAGCGCATCGAAGGCGCGCAGCAGCGGATCCGCGCGCCGCGGCCGGCGGCGCAGATAGAGCGCGATCGCCGTCACCAGCATCGTCAGAATGCCGCCGACAAACACCACCACGCCAACCTGCCAGGTCGTGGGGCGCTCGCCGAACCACTCCGACAGCAGCTCGAACTGCGAATCCGAGTCGTACCCGACCACCCACAGGTTCCAGCGGTGCTCCACCGAGTCGAGCCACTGCAGCACGCTCTCGGCCGCGCCGAAACCGAGCCGCGCGTTCGTGAGCGCCGACAGCTCTGCGCGCTCTTCCGGCGACAGCGCCGCGCGCAGCCCCGAGCGAATGCGTTCCGGCGCGATGGCGGCGGTCGGATCAACGCGCCGCCAGCCGTCGTCCGCCGTCCAGACTTCCGCCCACGCGTGTGCGTCGTACTGACGCACGACGACGTGGCGGGTCAGCGGATTGATCTCGCCACCCTGATAGCCGCCCACCATGCGCGCCGGAATGCCCGCCGCGCGCATCATGTACACGAAGGCACCGGCGAAATGCGAGCAGAAACCGGCACGCGTCTCGAACCAGAAGGTATCGACGGCATTGACCCGAGGCAGCGTCGGTGGCGACAGCGTGTAGACGTAGCGACCCCGAATCTCACGCAGGATGCGCTCGACGAAGGCATCCGCACTGCCGGCGGCAGCAAACTCCCGCTGCGCCCACTCGACGACGCGCGGATTGTCGTTGTTCGGCAGCGCGCTCGTGCCTTGTCGCGGGGTGCTCGCGCCCGCGAGCGGACCGCGAACGTAGCCGGGATCACTGATCAGGTCGTAGCGCATCACAGACATCAACGGCTGATTGGCGCGCAGGGTGAAGTCGCGCCGCAGTTTCTGTTCCTCGGCGTCGATGGGGAACGCGGTCTCGAGGCCAAACAGAAACTTCGCGAGGCTGGGCTCCTGAAAGACGGTGTACGAAAATCCCGCCGTCGGTTGCGGTATCTCCTCGATGGGCAGCGGCAAGACCGCGCCGCGATCGCGCGCCTGCGTCCAGGTACCCCGGTCGTAGTCTTCGTACACCACGCCGCGCCAATACATCTGCGCCGGCGACGGCGGTTCGCCGGTAAACACGGCGCGCAGTGCGATCTCATCCGATTGCGACAGGTTGGCGATATCGCCCGGCGTCACGGATTCGGAGATACCGCTGGTGCCACCCGCGGGAATGGGCACGTTCCACAGCGGCGCGATGCGCGGGAAAAACAGAAACAGGATCAGCGTCAGCGGTAGCGCCTGCGCGAGCAGCGCGCCGGCGAGCCGCAGCGATGCGAACGGTCGCACGTCGTTGTGCCGCTGGTTGAGGCCGATGAGCCCCGCGGTGACGAGGGCGATCGCGACGAGCTGGTAGACGGCCAGAAACAGGCTTTGCGAAAACAGAAACGCGGTCGCGATAACGAAGTAGCCGAGGAACACCACGAGACAGGCATCGCGACGCGACTTCATCTCCACCAGCTTCAGCGCGAAGGCGATGATCAGGAGGCCGCTGGCCGCCTCGACGGAGAAGCGACCGCGGCTCTCGACGGCGACCGCCACCGCCGCGGCGGCCACCAGCACCGCCTTGAGCCAGGTCGGCGGGTGATGCCAACGCCCCTCGCCTACCATGCCGCGCCAGAACACGCAGAACAGCGCAAGCAGCGGAATCCAGAGCGCGAGGTGCCAGGCAAACGGGCCCACCGCAGCCAGCGTCGCCGCCAGCAGCATGAAGAGCGCCTTGCGCGGAATCTGGTAGTCGGCGGCAGCCACTAGCCGGGCTCGCCGCGGGCGCCGTCGAGGCCATAGAGCGCGATGCGTTCGAGGGCCGCGGTCGTGTGAGCCTCGCCCAGGCCGTGGGCCAGTTCCTGGCCCGGCAGCCGCAGCCCGAATTCGATCCCCTGACTGCGCGCCTGCAGGACCCAGCCGGTCAGCACGCTCAGGCGGCGTTCGACGTCGCCGCGCGCGGTATCGAAATCGAACCAGACCCGCGGCTCGACGAAGCCCGTGTACTCCTTCAACACCAGGTCGCCATTGCGAGCATAGCGGCGCCATAGAACGTGCCGCACCGGGTCCCCGGGCTGGTATTCGCGCAGGTCGCTGAAGTCATCGGCGCCGCGTGGATCGATGACCTGACCTTCCTCGGCCACGGTGCTGCCGCCAACCGGCAGCGGTTCGAAGATTGGCGCGGGGTACGCGAGCGCCCGCGCGGTGAGGTCGACCCAGGTCCAGGCGCGCAGCAGTCCCAGCGGGTAGCGCGTCTCGACTAGCAGCCTACCGGGGCGGAACCAGCCACGGCGCTCGGCGACGCTGAACAGTTTGATCTCGACGGCGTCGCCGGCCGCGACCTCCACCCACTGCTTGACCGCCTGGGGCCAGCCGACCTGCAGACCGTGGCAGTCGCGGCCCGCCTGCCGAGACAGGCGAATGTCGAACCCGATGTCGTCTTGCGCGAATCCGTTGTGCGCCGCGACCAGCTCCACCGTCATGCCGGCGAGGTTACGAAAGGTATGCAGGATGCAGGCGAGAAAGGTCGCGCCCAGCAGAAAAGTGGTGCCGTAGATGAGCGCGTTCTGGTAGTTGATCGCGCCGAGCAGCAACAGCACCAACAGGACGAAAAAGACGATCGCCGTGCGGGTCGGGAAGATAAATACGTTGCGCTGGGTCAGCGTGACGCTGCGCTGCGGTGGGATGCGCTGGTCCAGCCAGCGACCGAACTGCGCGCCGATGCCAGCGCCGGCCTTGAGCGGTTGGGCGGCGGCCACAGCAGGCTCCGCCATGGCTACACGACGTCGACGCTGGTCAGCAACCGCTGGGAGAGCGCCGCGCCGTTGTGCCCGCCGTAGTCCGCGGCGCCGCGCAGTCTGTGCTCGACCACACTCGGCAGCACGGCCTGCACGTCTTCGGGAACGACGTGCGCGCGACCGCGAACGAACGCCCACGCGCGGGCCGCACCAATCAGTGCCAGGGCACCTCGCGGCGACAGTCCGAGCGCGAACTTGGGATCGGCGCGGGTAAAGTGCACCAGCCGCTGCACGTATTCGACCAGCGGATCCGCTACCGTGACGGTCTCGACGACGGCCTGCAGGTCGGCCAGATCGGCCGCACCGAGCTCGCAGTCGAGTCGCTCGATCAACAGCCGCCGATCGCCCCCACGCAGCAGCTCGCGCTCGGCCGCCGGGTCCGGGTAACCGAGCTCGATGCGCATCAGGAAGCGATCCAGCTGACTCTCGGGCAGCGCAAAGGTGCCGAGTTGGGTCACCGGGTTCTGCGTGGCGATGACGAAGAACGGCTTGGGCAGCGCGCGCACCTGACCGTCGACGGTCACCTGGCGCTCCTCCATGGCCTCTAGCAGGGCGCTCTGGGATTTCGGTGTGGCGCGATTGATCTCATCGGCCAGGACGAGCTGGGCGAACAGGGGACCCTCGACGAAGCGGAACGATCCGCTGTCCTTGTCGAACACAGACACGCCTATGACGTCCGCCGGCAACACATCGGAGGTGAACTGCACGCGCTGATAGTCGAGTCCGAGCACCCGCGCGAGCGCGTGGGACAGCAGCGTCTTGCCCATCCCCGGCAGGTCCTCGATCAACAGATGCCCGCGGGCCAGAAGGCAGGTGAGCGCCAGCTCGATCGCGGCGCGTTTGCCGAGCAGCACCCCGTCCAGCGCGTCGAGCGCGCGGCTGAGGCGCGCGCGGGCAGCGTCTGCCGACGCTGCGGTCACGCTCGCCGCGGCCTCGGTTGCGAGCGCCGCAGAATCAGGAGTGGTTGTGGAGTTCGATGACCGTGGGGTCGCCGCCGTGCTGGGCTTCACGAACGCTTTTGCTCTTGTCATTTCGCAGCAACGATAGACGCTCGAGATAAGCAGCGTCTATATCGCCGGTCACATATCGGCCATCGAAGACCGAGCAATCGAAGCGCTGCAGATTGGGGTTGCCCTCCGCCGCGCTGCGGATCAGATCGTCGAGATCCTGATAGACCAGCCAGTCCGCGCCGATCTCCGCGCCGATCTCCTCCTCGCTGCGCCCGTGGGCGACGAACTCCTCCGGCGACGGCATATCGATGCCGTAGACGTTCGGATAGCGCACCGGCGGCGCCGGTGTCGCCATATAGACGCGGCGCGCGCCCGCGTCGCGCGCCATGCGGATGATCTGCTGGGTGGTCGTCCCGCGGACGATGGAATCGTCCACCAGCAGCACGTTCTTGCCCTTGAACTCGAGCTCGATCGGGTTGAACTTCTGTCGCACAGAGCGGCGCCGCTGGGTCTGGCCCGGCATGATGAAGGTGCGGCCAATGTAGCGGTTCTTCACGAACCCCTCGCGGTACTTCACGCCGAGGTTGTAGGCGAGCGGCAGCGCCGCCGTGCGCCCCGTATCTGGTACCGGGATAACGACGTCAATGTCGTGTTCGTTTTGCCCGTAGCGCGCCAGGATCTTCTGCGCCAGGTGTTCGCCCATGCGCAGACGCGATTTGTAGATGGACACCTCGTCCATGATCGAGTCCGGGCGCGCGAGGTACACGTGTTCGAAAATACAGGGGCTGTGGAACGCCGGCGGCACGCAGCGATGGGTGTGCAGCGCGCCGTTCTCTTCGACGAAGATGGCCTCCCCCGGCGCCACGTCGCGCACGAGCGTAAAGCCGAGAATGTCGAGCGCGACCGACTCGGACGCGATCATGTATTCGTCCCCTCGCGCGGTCTCACGGCGCCCGAACACCAGCGGCCGGATGCCGTAGGGATCCCGGAAGGCGACTATGCCGCAGCCGACGATCATCGCGACGGCCGCGTAGGCGCCGCGACAGCGCTCGTGAACGCCCTTTACCGCGGCGAATATGTGCTCCGCCCCCGGCGTCAGCGCCTTCTGCTGCTGCAGCTCATGCGCGAACACGTTGAGCAGCACCTCCGAGTCGCTGTCGGTGTTCACATGCCGCAGGTCGCCGCGATAGAGGTCGGCCTCAAGCTCGGCGGCGTTCGTGAGGTTGCCGTTGTGCGCCAGCGCGATCCCGTAGGGCGAATTGACGTACATCGGCTGCGCCTCCGCCGCGCTCGACGACCCCGCCGTGGGATAGCGACAGTGGCCGATACCGATGTTGCCCGCCAGACGCTGCATGTGATGCTGCTGGAACACGTCGCTGACGAGGCCGTTGGCCTTGCGCAGAAACATGCGTCGACGCTCGGAGGTCACGATACCCGCCGCGTCCTGACCGCGATGCTGCAGTACGGTCAACGCATCATAAAGCTGCTGATTGACCGGATCATGGCTGACCAGACCGACGATTCCACACATAGGGTTATCTCACCTATTGGCCACGAGGGCCGCGAATTGCTGAACGCGTATTACTGGGCGCAGGGACCGCCCACGCTCGAGGCCGCAGCACGCAGTTCAGACGCGGCATCCCCCGCACGCCCGAGCAGCGCCAGCAGCGCGTCCTCGAAGCCCAGCAGCCAGGGAATGATGGTCGAACTGGCCGCGAAGCTGTCGCTGTCCGAGAACGAACGCAGCGCGATGATGACCACCAGACAGACGATGCCGCCGCGCAGGGCGCCGAACACAAACCCGAAGAACCGATCCGTGCCGCCCAGCCCGGAGCCATCGATCAGCTTGCCCACCAGGAAACTGAGCAAGCTCATCAACATGAGCGCGACCACAAACACGATGACGAACGCGACGCCGTAGCGCAGGGTCGGATTGCCGAACTGCTCCGTCAGCAGGCCGCTGACCGGACAGGCGAAATACAGGCCCGCGAAGATCGCGCCGATCCAGGAGGCCAACGAGAACACCTCCTTGAACAGGCCGCGGCTTAGGCCCATCAGCGCGGACAGCGAAAGGACGATGAGGATGAGTATGTCGGCGGTGGTCACGGCTCTGCGATCGGTCAGCGGCGGTTGGGGGCTATTTCAGCAAGTTAAGGGCTCAGCGTCACCAGAATTGCGTCCACATCGTAACGCTGCGAGACGACCGCCCGCAGCCGCTCGGCCTCCTTACGGCTCGCCACCGGCCCAACGGCGACGCGCGTGCGGACCAGATCGTTGCGCTTGACGGTACTCAGCCAGGCCTCGAAGCCATCGCCGATCAGCCGGTCGCGAAACGCTTTGGCGTTACCCGCGCGCGAGAAGCTGGCGAGCTGAACAGCCCAGATGTCTTCGGCGGCAATGTCGGCAGCGCTCGCCGCGGGCGGCGCCAGGCGATCATCCGTCTCGGCCGCGGCCTCGGCCCTCGACGAATCGACCTCCGCGACCCGCTCGAGCGTCGCCGCGCGCGGCACGGCCGCGAGATCGGGTTCGCCGATGCGGGTGCCGGTCCGCGTGTCGAATCCGTCCGCGTCGACCCGCGACGCGGTCGCATCTATGGCCGCGTCATAGCGCTCCTCGAGGGTCGGCTCGATCTCCAGCGCCTCGGGCGCCGGCGCACGCGCGCTGGCCTCGACGGGATCGGCCACGGGGATGTCTTTGATCCGCACGCCAGAGCCGTCGAACAGCATCGGCAAAAAGATCACCGCGAGCGCGAACAGAAAGATCGCGCCGGTAATCCGAAATCGGGTCTGTTCGTTCAAGCGCCTAACGTGCCTCGATCTAGCGTGCCTGCGAGCTCGCCGCGCACCCGTTGTACGTGCGCGAAGCAGCCCAGCACCAGCATCATATCAGCCTCGCCGCACAGGTCGGCGGCACGCTCTGCCGCCGCCAGCGGCTGCGGCTCTATCTCACCCCAGCCGAGCCGCTCCCGCGCGCTCGCAGCGGACAGGCCCCGCTGACCGTCGACGTCGGCGATGATCCAGTCGCGCACCAGAGCGTCGAGCGCCGCGCCGATGCCCGCCACGTCCTTGTCGCGCAGAAAGCCGGCGCACGCGACGAACCGCTTGCCGGGATAACGCGCGGCCAGCTGCTGCGCCAGGAAGCGCGCGGCCGCCGGATTGTGGGCGACATCCAGCACGCCTTCTACTACACGTACGCGCGCGCGCCGATCGCGGCCGAACCAGCTGAAGGGTTCGATGCGGCCTGGATTGCCGACGTCGCGACAGGCGCCCTCGAACATGCCGTCATCCAGGTCCGTCCCAAGGGCCACAACCGCGGCGAGGGCGTTGCAGGCGTTGCGTCGCGCCACCCGCGGCGCTGCGGCGGAGCGCAGTTCGCGCCCGGCACAGTGCACGCGCCAGTCCGTGGCGGCCGTGATATACCAGTGATCCGTCCCAAATTGACGCGTCGGTACCGCGCGCGCAGCGGCATCCCGCAGCACCGAGTCGGGCATCTCTGCCCCCAGGATCAGCGGTGCACCCGTGCGTGCGACTGCAGACTTTTCCGGCCCGATCGCCTCGAGCGTATCGCCCAGCTGCGCCTGATGATCCAGCCCGATGCTGGTGACGACCGCCACGTCCGCGTCGACGACGTTCACCGTATCCAGCCGTCCACCCAGCCCCACCTCCAGCACCACGACGTCGACCCCCGCGCTGCGAAAGGCGACCAGCGCCGCGAGAATTGCGAACTCATAGTAGGTCAGAGGCGTGTCCCCTCGCGCGTCCTCAACGGCCGCGAAGGCGTCGCAGATGAAAGCATCGTCGAGCTCCTCGCCGTCGATGCGTATGCGCTCGTTGAAGCGCTCTAGGTGTGGCGAGAGCGTCACGCCGACCCGCTTGCCCGCGCGGCGCAAGAGCCCTTCAGCGAACAGCGCCGTCGAGCCTTTACCGTTCGTCCCCGCGATCGTTATGGTCCGCAGCGGCAACGGCAGCAGGCCCAGACGGCACGCAACGGCCCGCGAGCGTTCGAGACCGAGCGCCATCTCCTCCTCGTGCTGCTCGGCGATGAAACGCAGCCAGCCCGCCAGATCCACTGGGCGGGACGCGGCCGACTCCGACGCTCGCGTCACCGGTCCACAGCTGACCGCAAGGCGGCGACTTGCTCTTTGAGAGCTATTCCGAGCCGCTCAATGGCCGCGGTCGACGGCGCGCTTGCCGCGCTGGCCGCCATCGTCCGCACGATGGCCGACCCCACCACGACGCCGTCTGCGAAAGCCGCGACGGCGCCGGCGCTGGTCGGATCCTTGATGCCGAAGCCAACCATGACCGGCAGGTCGGTACGCTCGCGCAGCGCTGTCACGCGCGCTTCGATCTCGGCAGGGTCGAGATGGTCGGCGCCCGTGATGCCCTTGAGCGAGACGTAGTACACGAAGCCGCTGGCCAGCGACAGGATCTTGTCCGCGCGCACCTTGGTCGTCGTCGGCGCGACCAGAAAAACGAGGTCGATATCGTGTGCGGTCAGCTCGGCGCGCAGGTCGTCGGATTCCTCTGGCGGCAGGTTGACCATGATCAGCCCGTCCACGCCGGCCTCGCTCGCGGCGGCCGCGAAGTGCGCCTCGCCCATGCGCAGTACGGAGTTCAGATAGCCCATCAGCACGATCGGGGTCGTCGCGTCTCGCTTGCGAAACTCGGCGACCATCTCGAGCACCTGGGCCAGGGTGACCCCGTGCGCCAACGCGCGCTCGGACGACGCCTGAATCGCCGGTCCTTCGGCCTCCGGGTCGGAAAAGGGTACGCCGATTTCCAGCACGTCGGCGCCCGCCTCGACGAGGGCGTGCAGGGCGGGCACGGTATAGCCCGGCGCCGGGTCGCCCGCGGTAATGAAGGTAACGAGCGCCGCTCTGTCCTCACCGCGGATCGTCTGCAGGCGATCCTTGAGGCGGCTCACAGTTCGATCCCGGCCAACCGCGCGACGGTCATGATGTCCTTATCGCCGCGACCGGACAGGTTGACGATCACGATGTCCTCGCTGCTCATCTCGGGGGCTGCGTCCATTACCCAGGCCAGCGCATGGCTGGATTCCAGCGCCGGCAGTATGCCTTCCCAGGCGTTCAGCGCATCGAATGCGCGCATCGCTTCGTCGTCGGTAGCCGCCGTGTATTCGGCCCGACCGATGTCCTTCAGATGGCTGTGCTCGGGACCCACACCGGGGTAATCGAGGCCCGCAGAGATCGAGTGCGTCGCCGATATCTGACCGTCATCGTCTTCCATCAGGTAGGTGCGGTTGCCGTGCAGCACCCCGGGACGGCCGGCGTTGAGCGGCGCCGCGTGCTCCCCAGTCGTGAGGCCGTGACCGCCCGCCTCCACACCCACGATGCGTACGGCCTCGTCGTTGATAAACGGATGAAACAGGCCGATGGCGTTCGAGCCGCCGCCGACGCAGGCGACTAAGGTGTTCGGCAGCCGCCCGGTTTGCTCGAGACACTGGGCGCGCGCCTCAAGGCCGATCACCGACTGGAAGTCACGCACCAGGGTTGGATAAGGGTGCGGACCCGCCGCCGTGCCTATGATGTAGTGAGTGTCGTCGACGTTGGTGACCCAGTCCCGCATCGCCTCGTTCATCGCATCCTTCAAGGTGCGAGTGCCGGATTCGACCGAAATCACTTCGGCGCCGAGCAGCTTCATCTTGTAGACGTTCAGCGCCTGACGCTCGATGTCCTCCGCGCCCATGTAGACGTTGCACTGCAGACCCAGGCGCGCCGCGACCGTGGCGGTCGCCACGCCGTGCTGGCCGGCGCCCGTCTCCGCGATGATGCGCGGCTTGCCCATTCGCTTTGCGAGCAGCGCCTGGCCGATCGTGTTGTTTACCTTGTGCGCGCCGGTGTGATTGAGATCTTCGCGCTTGAGGAAAATCTGCGCGCCGCCCAGCTCGCGGGTCATGCGTTCCGCGAAATACAGCGGCGTCGGGCGGCCGACATAGGTGGTCAGATCGGCCTGAAACTCGCGCTGAAAATCCGGATCCTTGGCCAGCTCGCGGTACAGTCGATCGAGATCGTCGAGCGCATGCATGAGCGTCTCGGCCACGAAGCGCCCGCCGTAGTCCCCGAACCGTCCCCGCTCGTCAGGCTCGAGATAAAATTCGTTATCGCCCGCCACTGCGCACCTCTCTGCAAAATCGATTCATCAGTTCCGCGTCCTTCAACACGCCCGCGCCCTCGCCACCGGCGCGCGCCACGCCGCTAGCGACGTCGACGCACCAGGGTTGCAGCATCGCAACCGCGGCCGCGACGTTGTCGGCGTCCAACCCTCCGGCCAGCACCAGCGGCGCGGCGGCGCTTTGCGGCCACCAACGCGCGTCGAAGCGCTCGCCGGTGCCGCCGCTAACACTCGAGCCGTCCGCGGCCACGCTCACGGCGTCGAGCATGAGCGCCGCGGCGTCGGGATAGGCCGCGGCCGCCGCCGGGAACGCATCCGGACCGGTCATCGCTATCACCTTCCAATAGGGTTTGCCGAACTGCGCGCAGTAGGCGGCGGATTCGGCGCCATGAAACTGCAGCACGTCGAGTCGGCAGCTCTCAAGCGCCTCAACGACCGCATCCGCCGTAGCGTCCTGAAACACGCCGACGCTCAGCACGTCGCCCGCCAGCCGCTCGTCCGCCTGCCGGCACAGCGCCTGCGCCGCATTGGGCTGCAGGTAGCGCCGGCTAGCCGGGACGAAGTTGTAACCCAGGTAATCCGCCCCGGCGGACGCCGCCGCGACCGCGTCGTCGAGGGTCGTGATGCCACAAAATTTGATCCGGCACCGTCGTGCCGAGCGTTGCTCGCCGTTCACTGCCTCGCCCTCGTTCCGCAGGGCCTCTACCGTCGCGGCGCGCTAGTCTAGCAGGTGCCCGCGTCCGGTCGAGCGGCGCGCAACGGCGGAAAGGTCGCGGCGCACATTTGGCCACGCTGTGACGCAGAAGTCGGCGGGGATGCGCCCCTAAAGGGCGCTGAGGCCGTCAAGCGTTCGCAGCAGCGGCGGCAGGCGCCCCGGAGGCACGGCGCAGGTCTCGGGGTAGCGAACCTCCACCAGATACAGGCCTTGGGGCGGCGCCGTCGGACCTAGGGGCGCGCGGTCGCGGCCCGCCAGCAGTTCGGTCAGCCAGTCAGCGTCGCGGCGGCCGGCGCCAATCTGCTGCAGGGCGCTCGCGATGTTGCGCACCATGTGCAGCAGAAACGCGTTGGCCTCGATGTCGAGCACGATAAGATCGCCTCGCCGCTGGACGCGTACCCGATGCACGCAGCGGACGGGCGTCGGCGATTGACAGCCCGCCGCGCGCACCGCGCTGAAATCCTGTTCGCCCAGCAGCACCTGCGCGGCGCGATCCATCGCCGCGGGGTCGAGCGCGGTGCCACACGCCCATGCCTGCGCGCCGGCGAGCGCGCCCGGCGGCTCACCGAGCCAGACATAGAGGTAGCGGCGCGCGACAGCGCTGAAGCGGGCGTGGAAACCTGCATCCATCTCCTGTGCCCAGACGACGCTGACGCCGTCCGGCAGATGCGCGTTGGCGCCGAAGCGCCAGGCCTTCAAGGGTCGATCAACGTCGATCTCGAAACTCGCCACCTGCGCCGTGGCATGCACGCCACGGTCGGTACGACCCGCCGCGTTGACCGTTACCGCTCGGTCGGCCACGCGTGACAGGGCCGCCTCTAGCGCGCCCTGCACGGTCGCAACGTTTGCCTGCCGCTGCCAGCCCGCGAACGCTTGCCCCGCATATTCGACGCCGAGTGCGATAACGCTCACAGCAAGGATTCCGTCCGAGGGTCAGACCGTTCGCGCGCGTCGCTTGCGCCTGTCTGGCCGCGTGTTAAGAGAAATTGCGGCCGCCTAAAACGACCGAACGCCCGGCCGGAGCACAGTCCGGCGGGCGTTCGCTCAGTGTAACGTGCGCGCGCCTCGCGGACGCGCGCGACCGATCGCGCAATCAGAGCTTCGCGAGCAGCTCGTTCGCTTCCTGCTGCTGCGTGCTATCGCCTTCCGACAGCACCTCGCCGAGAATTTCGCGAGCACCGGCATCATCGCCCATGTCGATGTAGGCGCGGGCCAGGTCGAGCTTGGTCGCCGAGGTGTCGGCATCGTCATCGAAGGCGAATTCGTCGTCATCTACTTCGTCGGTCAGCAGACCATCCGACTCCAGCTCGTCCAAGCTGCGTTCGATCTCGTCGAGCAGCTCTTCATCGTCCGTGTCCTCGACCACGCGGCGTAGCTCGGCCGTCTCGATCGGCAGGTCCATCGAAAACTCGACATCGTCGGTCGCCTCAGCGGCGTCGGCCACGGCTTGCGCGGCGTCGCCGAGCGAGTCTTCTACCTGGTCGGCGACGTCTGCTTCGGGCAGTTCGAACTCGAAGGTGGCGTCGTCGGTCAGCGCATCCAGCGCCTCTTCGGCGGCGTCCTGCGCGGTGTCGTCGAGCGCGTCAACCGCATCCGCGACGGGCGCCATTTCCGTGGTCGCCATTTCCTGGTTCAGCGGCTCTCCGTCGAGAGAGTCGAGAGAGTCAAGAGAGTCAAGAGAGTCGAGCGAGCCATCGACGGATACCGCATCCACCGCGTCCTCTACCGCGTCGTCCAGGACCTCGGCTGCGTCGCTGACGGAATCAGCTACGCTGGCCGCGACCCCGGCGCCCGGGGCCGCGAGGCCGGCGATCAGACCGCCGTCGCCGGCGGCAAATTCATCGCCCAGAGACTCCTGCAAAGCCGTCGCGCCGCCGAGCAGCGACTGGTCGTCGCAGTGCTCACGCAGCAGTTCGAGCTGCTGCTTGAAGCCGTCCGGATCCTTCGTCTCGCCGTAGACCTCGAGCAGGCGCATGCGCACGTCGTGCTGCTGCGGATTGCTGTCGAGTGCGCCAAGCAGCAGCGAGATCGCCTGCGGATAGCGGCCGTAAGCGATATAGATGTCCGCTTCACCGACGACGTCGCCGGTCTGCTGGGATTCGCCATCGCTCGCCGCCTGCTCGGGCTCGACCGGACCGTCGATATCGTCCAGATCATCGGCCTCGTCGACGGCTTCGCCAACGGCGTTCAGATCTTCTTCGATCGGATCACTGATCGGCGCGTGCAGAGGCTCGGCCGCCTCCGGCTCGGGCGCCGCGGCCAGAGCGAACTCGGAGTCGTCGTCGAGCTCATCGATATCGATGTGTTCCGCGTCTTCCTCACGTCGGCGACGGAACAACACGGCGGCCAGCGCGATGGCCATCGCACCGAGCGCGCCACCCAGCACGGAGGGCCGCTGCCAGAACGGCACGGGTTCGGCGGATGTAGCGCTTGGCGCCGGCTGGTTTTGCACGGCCTCGCGCGCGGTCTTTAGCTGCTCTTGCAACTGCGCGATCTGCCGATCGCGCACGGAAATCTGGTTGTCGCGTTCCGCAACCTGCTGCTCGACTTCGCGCGACTGGGCGTCGAGCTGGTAGTTCAGCTCGTCGACTTGACGGGCGAGATCCTGCAGTTGGGATTCGGCAGCGGCCAGTCCGGCGGCGGCCTCGGCCGCGCTGCCGGAAGCGGGATCGACCACCGCCTCGTCCAGCACGGTTTCGTCGGTGGCAACGATGCGCAGTCGGCCCTGATCGCTGCTCGCCGCGGGTGCCTCGGCGAGAGGCTGCGCCGTAGTCGCGTCAATCTGTGACCGGGACGTGGGTTCAGGAACAGGGCTGGTTTGTGCGATCGGCGGCAGCTCGGCCTCGCGAACGGCTGCGGGCCGCGAAGCGACGGTGTTGCCCGCTCGCCAGGCCTCGGTTTGTGCGAGGAACTCCGCGCGCGCTTCGGCGTCGCCCAGTTCCCGCACCTCGGATTCATTCGGCAGTCGCAGTACGACACCCGATTTGAGCAGATTGATGTTGCCGTTGATGAAGGCGTCCGGGTTCAGCCGCTGCATCGCGAGAATATTCTGCTGGATGGAGACGCCGGGATATGCCGTGGCAGAGGCAATCGACCACATGGTGTCGCGGCGCGATACCGTCCAACTGCGCGGATCGAAATCCCCCGTCCGCGGCGCGCTCGGCCTCGGGCTCGCAACCGCCGGTGCCGGTTCCGCGCGATCGATGCGACCCGCGGTGCTGGAGCCTGGATTGGCGCGAGCTGGGCTCGCGACCGGTGCAGGCGCACGGCTGGTGAAGGTCGGGGGGTCGAGCAGGACGGTGTATTCCTTCAAAAGGCGTCCGTTCGGCCACAGCACCTCGACGAGGAAATTGAGATAGGGCTCCGTGATCGGCGCCTCGCTGGTCGTGCGAATGACCAGATTGCCGCGGGCGTTGCGGGTGACGTCGAAATCGAGACTGGTCAGAAAGAAAAACCGCTCGACGCCGACGCGTCGAAAGTCATCGGTGGAAGCCAGTGAAGCGATGATCTCTGACGGATCGAGGCCGCGCGTGTCGAGCAGTTCGATCTCCGCATCGAAGCGTTCGTTGAGCGCAGAACGCGGTTCGATTTCGCCCAGCCCTAGCGCATACGCGTGGGAGGCACCGAACAGCGCGAGTCCCCCGAGGAAGCTGGAAACTGTCGCACTTGGTGTCTTGAACGTCGGCTTCGCGGCACTTCGTGCGAGGTCGCGACGGGCACCCGTTCGCGGTGCTTTAGGAGAAGTTCCCATCGGCAATGTCATCCCTTCTATAGAGCAGCAATCGAGCAGCAATCGAGTAGGCTGGGGCCAAGGCCACGGCCATCGCTAAGGCAAAGGAGAGAACAACAGCCGGATGCCGCAGACTTGCGATCTTCGCAGGTCACGCAGGTGGCGACGATAGTTACACATCCATTTGCACCGAACGGCACCATAACCCAGCGCCTGAGGCCAGAGTATGCCGTGGTTCGCGAATTCTAGTGTGCCGGCATCACAAAGCGAAATGCCTGCGGTGATCTTTAGCACCGGTTTGATGCGCTACGGAGGAGGTGTGCGCAGGTCAGGCGGCGGCCCCTGTTAGGCGCGACGATCGCCACCGGTTTCTGTTTGCTTTCTTGACAAAATTGTCGCCGCCAAACACCAACAACTACGCGGCTAGCGCCGCACGGGCCCGCGTCAAGCCAGCATGCCGCGCGCCAACAGCGCCTCAGCGATCTGGACGCTATTCAGCGCCGCGCCTTTGCGCACATTGTCGGCGACTACCCAGAGATTGAGTTTGCGCGGATCGTCGAGGCCCTGACGAATACGCCCGACAAACACCGGATCCGTGCCCGCCGCCTGCTTGACCGGCGTCGGAAAGTCCGCCGCCTCGCGATCGTCCATCAGCTCCAAACCCGGGGCGTCGCGCAGCAGCGTGCGCGCGGTATCGACGTCGAGCGGCTCGCGCAGTTCGAGGTGCACGGCCTCGGAATGGCCGTAGAACACCGGCACGCGCACGCAGGTGGGATTCACCTCGATGGACTCGTCGCCGAGAATCTTGCGCGTCTCCCAGACCATCTTCATCTCTTCCAGCGTGAAGCCGCCGTCCTGAAATGCACCGATCTGAGGTATCGCGTTGAACGCGATCTGGGTCGGAAAGGCGCTTGGGTCGTAGTCCTTACCGTTGAGCAAGGCGGCCGTCTGTCCCGCGAGCTCGGTGATGCCCTTAGCGCCCGCGCCCGATACGGCCTGGTAGGTGGCCACGTCGACGCGGCGTAGGCCGGCAGCGTCGTGCAGGGGCTTGAGCGCCAGCATCATTTGGATCGTCGAGCAGTTGGGGTTGGCGATGATGCGCCCGTCGTAGCCCTCCAGCGTGTGTTCGTTGACTTCCGGCACCACGAGCGGAATGTTCGGATCGCGGCGAAACTCCGAGGTGTTGTCCACCACCCAGGTACCCGCAGCGGCCGCGCGGGGCGCGTGCTCTCGCGACACGGCGCCGCCCGGCGAAAACAGCCCGAGCCGCGCCTGGCTGAAGTCGAAGTCCGCCAGATCGGTGACGGTGTGCGATTTCCCGAACGCGCGTACGCTCTTGCCCGCCGAGCGCTTGCTCGCCAGCAGGTGCAGGGCGGCGACGGGGAAACCGCGTTCCTCGAGAATCTCGACCATCGCCTCGCCGACCGCGCCGGTGGCGCCGACGACCGCTACTGAGATGCCGTTTTCGTTTGTCATGTTAAATCCCCTGCTCGCACCCGTGCAGCCATAGCCATAAGAAGAAGGGTTAAGCGTCGAGCCGCTGCATGACCGCAGCGGCCATGTCGGCAGTCGACGCGCGGGTGGCCTCGGTGACCCCGTGCAGATCCGCGGTGCGGATGCCGCTCGACAATGCCCCCTGCACCGCGCGTTCGATACGGTCCGCGGCGGCTGGCAGGTCGAGGCTGTAGCGAAACATCATCGCGACGGACAGAAACATCGCGAGGGGGTTAGCCAGCTCCTGACCGGCGATGTCCGGCGCGCTGCCGTGGACGGGCTCGTACATGCCCTGCCCGCTCGCCGCGAGCGACGCCGACGGCAGCATGCCCAGCGACCCAGTGAGCATCGCCGCGACGTCGCTCAGGATGTCCCCGAACATGTTGCCGGTGACGATGACGTCAAACTGCTTCGGCGCGCGCACGAGCTGCATCGCGGCGTTGTCGACGTACATGTGTGACAGCTCGACGTCTGGATAGTCTGCGGCGACCTCGTTGACCACGTCGCGCCATAGCTGGGTGACCTCGAGGACGTTGGCCTTGTCGACCGAGCAGAGTTTGCGCGAACGCTTCTGCGCCAGTTCGAAGGCACTACGCGCGATTCGCTCGATTTCCCAGTCGCGATAGACGTAGGTGTTGACGCCGACGCGCTCGTTGTCGGCCACGCTCACGCCGCGCGGCTCGCCAAAATAGATGCCGCCGACCAGCTCGCGAACGATGAGAACATCGAGGCCGGCGACCAGCTCGTCCTTGAGCGAGGAAGCGGCGGCGAGCGCGGGGTCCAGCAGCGCTGGCCGCAGGTTCGCGAACAGCTCGAGCCCGCTGCGCAGTCCCAGCAGGCCGCGTTCCGGCCGCTCGCTCATGGGCAGGCTCTCCCACTGCGGACCGCCGACCGCCCCCAGCAGCACGGCGTCCGCGGCCTGCGCCGCCGCCAGCGTCGCCGCGGGCAGCGGCGTGCCGTGGGCGTCGATGGCAGCGCCGCCTACCAGCGCCTGTTCGAATTCCAATGTCGCCCCCGCCGCGCGCGCCGCAACTTCCGCCAGTTCGACCGCCGGGGCCATCACCTCGGGGCCGATGCCGTCGCCGGGCAGAACGAGAATCTTGTGGGTGCTCACGCGGCATCTCCCGCCTGGTTGATTTCGGGTTCCGGGCTGCCGTCGTCGATGGGACCACCGGGCGCGAACAGCCACGGCCGGCGCGCGCGATAGTCGCGCTCGAAGGCGCGGATGCGCTCGGCCTCATTGAGCGTCGCGCCGATTTCATCGAGGCCCAGCAGCAGACTCTCGCGTCGGGCCGCCGTGATCTCGAAGGACCACGTCGTCGCGCCGTTGCCGACGGTCTGCGCCTCGAGGTCGATCGCGAGCTCGAGATGACCGTCGCGCTGCGCGCGCGCGATTAGCGCATGCACGTCATCCTCGGGCAGCGCGATCGGCAGCAAGCCGTTCTTGAAACAGTTGTTGTAAAAGATGTCCGCAAAACTTGGCGCTATGACGCAGCGGAAGCCGTATTCCATCAGAGCCCAGACCGCGTGCTCGCGGCTCGAGCCGCAGCCGAAGTTATCGCGCGCGAGCAGCACGCTCGCGCCCTGGAAGCGCGGATCGTTGAGCACGAACTCGTGGTTGATCTGGCGCTCGTTCGGGGTCTGCCCCATCTCGCCTTCATCCAGATAGCGCCAGCCGTCGAACAGGTTGTCGCCGAATCCTGTCCGCTTGATCGACTTCAGAAACTGCTTCGGAATGATCTGATCGGTGTCCACGTTGGCTCGGTCGAGGGGCGCCACGGTGCCGGAGTGCTGCGTAAAAGGCGTCATGCGACAAACTCCCGGGCATCGACAAAGTGCCCGGCTATCGCCGCTGCGGCCGCCGTGGCCGGGCTGACGAGATGTGTGCGCCCGCCAAAACCCTGGCGCGATTCGAAGTTGCGATTCGAGGTCGACGCGCAGTGTTCGCCGGGCGCGAGTTTGTCTGCGTTCATCGCCAGGCACATGGAGCAACCCGGTGCGCGCCAGAGGAACCCGGCATCGACAAAGATCTGAGCCAACCCCTCGTCCTCGGCCTGCCGCTTGACGAGACCGGAGCCGGGTACCACCAGCGCCTCCTTGACGCTGGCGGCCACTCTGCGCCCGCGCGCCACCGCCGCGGCGGCGCGCAGGTCCTCGATGCGCGCGTTGGTGCAACTGCCAATGAAGATGCGATCCAGGTGAATGTCGCTGATCTTCTGGCCCGGCGTCAGCGCCATGTACTCGCACGCGAGCTGGATGCTCTCGGCCTTATCCCCCACCGGATCCGGCACAACGCCGTCGACGCCGACGACCATCTCTGGCGACGTGCCCCAGCTCACCTGCGGCACGAGGGCCGTGGCGTCGAGGCGATGCTGCGCGTCGAAGTGCGCGCCGGCGTCCGAATGCAACGTGCGCCAGTACTCGACCGCCGCGTCCCAGTGGTCGCCCGACGGCGCGAACGGGCGGCCGCGCAGATAGTCTTCGGTAGTCTGATCGAAGGCGACGAGGCCGGCTCGCGCGCCCGCCTCGATCGACATGTTGCAGACCGTCATGCGGCCTTCCATCGACATCGACTCGAAGGCCGAGCCGGTGTACTCGAGCGTGTGACCCGTGGCACCGGCGGTACCCAGATCGCCGATGATGCGCAGGATCAGGTCCTTGGGCGCGACGCCGGGCGCCAGCTCGCCGTCCGCGACGATGCGAAAGTTCTTCGCCTTGGCCTGCACCAGGCACTGAGTCGCCAGCACGTGTTCGACCTCGCTGGTGCCGATTCCCTGGGCGAGCGCGGCGAACGCGCCGTGAGTAGAAGTGTGGGAGTCGCCGCAGACGATGGTGCTGCCCGGCAGCGTCGCGCCCTGCTCCGGACCCACGACGTGGACGATGCCCTGGCGTACGTCGTTGATCTCGAACTGGCGAATGCCGTGCGCCTTGCAGTTGCGATCCAGCGTCTCGACCTGGGTGCGGGCAATAGCGTCCGTGATCCCAGGCACGCCGGCGGCACGCTCCTGCGGGTCCGTCGGTACGTTGTGATCGGGCGTGGCCAGGTTGGCGTCGAGGCGCCAGGGTTTGCGGGCCGCAAGCGCTAAACCTTCGAACGCCTGTGGCGACGTGACCTCGTGCAGAAGCTGCTGATCGATGTAGATCAGTGCCCCGCCATCGCCGCGTTCACTGACGAGATGGTCGTCCCAGATCTTGTCGTAGAGTGTGCGCGCCATGCGCCCGCCTCCTGCGCTGTGTCAGCCAGCCAAACCTTCAGGCCGGCCATGCTAGGCCCGTAAATCAGATAACACAAATTCATTCGTTTTATAGTTAGAATTCCAGAAAGGAATCAAAGTCCGGATGTGACGGGCGGAGGCGATACCACCGTGGAACCTCAGCAGCTGCGGGCCTTTCTGGCGGTGGCGCACCAGGGCTCGTTTTCGGCGGCAGCGGAGCAGCTCGCCCTGACCCAGCCGGCGGTGACCAAGCGGGTCAAGGCCCTGGAGAGCGCCCTCGCCACCCAGCTATTCGATCGGCTGGGGCGGGATGTCCAACTCACCGAAGCCGGCGAGCTACTGCGGCCGCGCGCCGAAGACATCCTGCAGCGCATCGCGGATGCCACGCAGGCGCTGACCAGCGCGCCGGACGAGGTCGGCGGCGAGCTGCAGGTGGCGACCTCGCATCACATCGGGCTACACCGGCTGGCGCCGGTGCTGCGCGCCTTTCGCGGCCAGTTCCCCAACGTACGTCTCGACATGCGCTTCGAGGACTCGGAGGTCGGGCACACCCTGGTGCGCCGCGGCAGCGCCGAGCTGGCGGTCGTCACGCTCGATCCCACGGCGGCATCGGCCGCCGACGCGCTAGCGGCGACGACCCTATGGTCGGATCCGCTGACGTTTATCGCGGCGGCGCCCGAACAGCCGGAGGTTGCGTCCATCGCCCGCGACGGTGTCGCTAGTCTCGAGGAACTGGCACGGCGACCCACGATCCTGCCGGGCCCGAGCACCTACACCGGCCAGCTCATCCGCGATCTGTTCGCGCGCGCCAGCCTGCGCCTGAGCGCGAGCATGCAGACCAACTATCTGGAGACGATTCGCATGCTGGTCGCCGCCGGCTACGGCTGGAGTGCGCTGCCGCGCACCATGCTGGCGGCAGACGTGGTTCCCTTCGAGGTACCCGGCGTGTCACTGCCGCAGCGCGCGCTTGGCTATGTGGTCCACCGCCGACGCTCACTGTCCCACGCCGCCCGGGCGTTCATCGAGGTGTTGGAACAATTCGCTGACTGAGCGTGCGCCCGCCGCCGGCGCACTGGACTGCTGCGCGGCTAGCGACCCAGCGCCAATTCGACACCTTCGACGGTCACCGCTCGACAGGCATGGCCGTATCCCAAACCGCGCTTCATGACCGGATAGGAACGACAGGTGGCGGTGGCGTAGGAGGCAGCAATCACCGCCTTGTCCCCATGGGACGCCGAGATTTCGTCGCGCAGTTCGGCAAACGTGGCGTCGTCTTCGATCGCCGCGCGCGCAAAACGAAAGCCGAGCCCGACATCCCCGGCAGTATCGAGGTCGCCGCTGAGGCAGGCACGAATCTTGTCTGCGTCTATGCCGGTCTCGAGCGCGATGTTGACGATGAGCTGCAGACAGGGTCCGCAGTCGCCTTCGAGTGTGGAAGCGAGCGCGGCGCCGGCCCAGACCTCCGGTGCGGGTTGCTTCATCTGCGACAGCAGGGGCAGCGCCAGATAGCGCGCGGCGGCCCCGGCAGACACATCCGTGATGCCGTGCAGATAGCTGGTGTCATAGTCGTAGGTCGTGCCGAAGCGCGTGAACGCCTTGTGCAGAATCCACTTCAGCATCTCGTCAGTCTCCCGCCGGCCGAAACCGCAAACAAAGCACGAACAGCACAATGGCGGGCACCGACACCAGCACCGCATCGATCAGCGCCGGGCCGTCCAGATGCATACCGTGCAGCAGCCACAGCGCCAGATGAAACAGGCCGTGCACGAACAGCCACAGCGCCCCGAACACCAGCACCGCCTTGTCGCGCCGATACAGGCCATAGCCGAGCGCGAGGGCGCAGACAGTGAAGGCGAAACCCACGTCGCGAATGAAATGCATATTGTAGGGACCGGTCGCCTCGACGCCGGGCGCGCTGAGATAAAAGTCGAGCGGCGCTATCGCGATGTACAGGCCGGTAAGCAGGTAGTAGACCGCGAAGGCCCAGAGAACGACGCGGGACATCGGCATTGGCTCCATGATTTGCAGGTGTTCCGAACTTCTATGGATCGCGTATGCGTCGTCGCCCGCGTGGTCGTCGCCAGCGAATCAGCCGCTGCCGCTCTGCCCCGGATTCTGCGCCCGCTGGCGCATCGCGTGATCCATGAGCACAAGCGCGAGCATTGCCTCCGCGATCGGCGTCGCGCGTATGCCGACGCAAGGATCATGGCGACCCTTGGTCACGACTTCGACCGGATTGCCGTCCCGATCCACCGAACGCCCCGGCAGCGTGAGGCTTGAGGTCGGCTTGAGCGCGAGCCGCGCGACCACCTCCTGACCAGACGAAATGCCGCCTAACACGCCACCGGCATGATTGGAGAAAAAACCGTTGGGACTCATCTCGTCGCGATGTTCGCTGCCGCGCTGCCGCGCGACCTCGAAACCGTCACCGATCGCCACGCCCTTGACCGCGTTGATGCTCATCAGTGCGGCCGCAATATCAGCGTCGAGCTTGCCGAACACGGGCTCGCCCCAGCCGGCCGGTACGCCGCTCGCCATGATCATGAGCTCGGCGCCGATGGAGTCGCCGTCGCGGCGTAGCTGATCGATCAGCGCGGCCAGCGGTTCGACGAGCGCCGCGTCCGGGCAGAAGAAGGGATTGCTGTCGACGATGCTCCAGTCGAACGCCTGGGCCTCGAAGTCGCCGATGCGCACGAGGCCGCCGTACACCTCGACCCCATAGGTCTCACGCAGATACTTCTTCGCGATGCCACCGGCGGCGACGCGCATCGCGGTCTCGCGCGCGGACGATCGGCCGCCGCCGCGATAGTCGCGGAAGCCGTACTTCTTGTCGTAGGTATAGTCGGCGTGCGCCGGTCGATAGAGATCCCTGACCGCGCCATAGTCTCGACTGCGCTGATCCGTGTTGTGAATCACGAGCCCGATCGGCGTGCCCGTAGTGCGGCCTTCGAAGACGCCGGAGAGAATCTCTACCTCATCCGGCTCGCGACGCTGGGTCGTGTACTTCGACTGTCCGGGGCGCCGGCGATCGAGGTCGCGCTGCAGATCTGCCGCGCACAGCTCGAGTCCCGCGGGACAGCCGTCAACGACCGCACCGAGCGCGGCGCCGTGACTCTCACCGAAGGTCGTCAGCCGGAAAAGTTGGCCGAAGCTGTTGCCTGCCATCGATCTACTGCCCGAATTCTGGCCGCGAAGTATGTGCAGCGAGACCCGCGGCATCAAGCACGAACACGCCCTCGCCGCCCGCCTCCAGATGCGGCCACAGAAACGGCGTGACGGGCCAAGCCGCCTCGACGGCGGCGCGCAGTTGCCCGACCTCGACGACCAGCAGGCCCGCTGTCGACAGCCGTCCGGCGCTGCCGGCGAGCAGTGGCGCGACCACGTCCAGCCCCTCCGGTCCCCCGTCGAATGCGCGGTCCGGCTCAAAGCGAAACTCTGCAGGTCGCGCGTCGCTGTCAACGCTGGGGACGTAGGGCGGATTGCTGAGGATCAGATCGAAGGCCTCGCCCACGACGATGTCCTCGAACAGCGAACCGCCCACGACGCTCGCGCGCGCCGTCAGGCCGTGCAGTTCTAGGTTGCGTCGGGCCAGCGCACGCGCGTCGGCATCGATGTCCTGCAGCCATAGCCGCGCGGCGGGAAACGCCAGCGCCGCGCTGATGCCGATACAGCCATTGCCGCAACACAAATCGAGGATGCGGCTCGGGCTGTGCTGCAACCAGGGCCGAAAGCCCGTGCCGACGAGCGCCGCGATCGGCGAGCGCGGCACCATCACACCCGGCGCGATGTGAAACCAACGGCCTGCGAAAGTCGCTCGACCCAGCAACAGCGGGACGGGCATGCGTTCGTCGACGCGCCGGCGCGCGAGCGCCTCGATCTGAGCGCGGTCCTGTTCGCTGACCTCGCGCTGTAGCTGCGTCGCGTCGTCGGGCCAATCAAGCACGCCAAGCGCCAGCGCCACGGCTTCGTCCCAGGCATTGTCCGTGCCATGGCCGTAGACGAGGTCGGCCGCATCGAAGCGTTCGGCCAGGGCGTGAAGCAAGGCGTCCAGTGTCGTCATGAGGCGCCGGCTGGTTCGGCGTTCGGGACGGCGTCGTCAGGCATATTGCGGCGTGGGAACACAGCGTGGGCACCGCGGGACGGCCTGCGTCGACGCAGCGTCACGGCGAGCAGGTCCGCGCCCAGTCAGTCGCGGACCACCTGCACCGTATCGCCCACGCGCACCTCGCCGCTACCGGCCACGCCCATGTAGGCGCCAAACATGACGCCACCCGCGTAGCCGCCCTCGCGGTGCCGATAGGCCTTGAGGGTAGCCAGCGGCTCGCTAGCACGCTCGCCAGTCTCTTGATCGGTGCAGGTCACGGCGCAGCGCTCGCAGTGTGTCGCCCGCATCAGCTTCCAGCCGTTGCCCGCGAGCGCGACGACATCGTCTTCGCCGAACGCGCCGAGGCCCTCGACAACCACGTTTGGCCGAAAGCGGTTCATCGGCACCGGCGTGTCCAGCCTGGCGTTCAGATCCCGCAGGCTATCCTCGTTGGTCACGAGAATCGGCGCCACGTCGACGAACCGCGATTGATCGATACCGTCGACGATCGCGAACTCTTCTAGCGGTACCGCACGACGGAATCTGTCTTTCAACGCGGCGACCCGCACCTCGGTCCCGACCGCCCGCGATACCAACTCGGCGAGCGCATCCCCCTGATCGACGACGGCCACCGCGTTGCCGTAAAAGTCGATGGTCGACTCCGCGCCCGACGGATCGATCGTGTGGCGCAGGCGCACGCCGCCGCCGTCGAATTCGATGCACTCGGCATCGATACGCTGCGTGGCCACGGTCGCCAGCTTCGCAATGCGGGCCTGATTGGTGAACTGGCCGTTGCGCAGAATCATGAGCTGCCGATCGCCGTCGATGCCCTCAGGGGATATGCCCGCTGCCGACACGGCGGTCGCCCGACAGCTCTTCACGGGATAGTTGTAGACCGCGGTCACCACACAGGAATCGCTCACGAGCGCGCCCTCAAGTCATGCACTGAGCCGCTACCATAGCACCAGCCTAGCGCCCTGGTTCGGCAGTTTTGGCCAGTCGTCGACTGCGCGGATTCAGTCGCGCCAAAGGCGTGCCGGCACGACGAGTTCCAGGCGGCTGCTCAGATTGCCATCCCGCGGCGCCAGCGCACCGGCGGCGAAACTCAAAAAACGCGCGCGGGCGCTGCGTTCGCGATTCTCCTGCGGCAGTTCCGGATCGGCGACTGCCGCATAGCCTGCGGCCAGCGCGGCCGCCGCGGCCTGCGCACAGTCGTCGCTGGCCTTGAGCCGCGCATCGCGCAGACGGTCAGAGTAGAGGTGGCAGACCACATACACGTCGACGGCGCGCACGTTCGAGAGACGCTCGCCGAGCGCAGAGAGACGCTGCAGGTCTGTTTCGGTCAGGCCGCCGTCCGCCGCGGGCGTCACGCCGTGAACCACACCGAACCCAAGCTCCGCCAGCTGACTCACGAGCGCCGCGTTCGGATCCAGATCGAGTTCCTGGGCGAGCTCGATGACCTCGATGTGCAGATAGGCACGGCGCGTTCCGCGTCCCGCGGCGTACAGCGAGAGCAGTCGCCCGGGCTGCGCGAGTGCGACGTAGCGCTGCTCGCGATCCGATCCGTACAGCCGCGGTTCCTCAAACACCGTGTTCGCCCAGATGTTGCTGCGGCCACAGGCGCGCTTGCTGCAGCCGTACAGTGTCGTGCCCTCGAGCTGGGTCAAATAGTGCTCGATGGCCTCGTCGATGCTGAGGCGACTCGGCAGTTCGATCAGCACCCGGCGTCGCTCGCCCTCCACACGAACACTGCGTTCCACGAACAGCGTTCGGTCGCGGCGTTCGACCGCGGACGTAATGAAGTCGAAGCTGCCGACGCTGGTGGCATTGTCGAGTTCGATCGCGCCGGGCAGCGTACGCAACTCGAGCGCGACCGCCGATTGGGCGAAGACGCCCAGCCAGATCAGCCAGCCGGCAAGCGCGCGCACATAGGCACCGGCGGCCGCCGAGACCGATCTCATCGTGGGTGTGTGCATATACCGCTCACGTTCGGATCGTCGAAGACCGCAACAGATTGCCCGGCGCGCGATGACAGATGCAAGCCTGCACGCCGCGGCGCGGTTCAGGGCCGTGCGAATTCCACGTCGTAGCCGTGTTCGCTAGTCACTAAGGCAGATATCACCGACGAAATCGGCTGGCCCTCGAAGGCGAGCTGATGCAGACCGCGGGCCAGCGGCATGTAGACGTCGAGTTCCTCGCTCTTCTCGACAACGACCCGCGTCGTATTGACGCCCTCGGCCAGCTTGCCGAGTTCTTCGACGGCCTGATCGAGCGACATGCCCGTCGCGAGCTTCTGGCCGAGGCGGTAGTTGCGGCTGTAAGGCGAAGTGCAGGTCGCCATTAGATCGCCGACGCCCGCCAGACCGAGAAAGGTGAAGGGATTGGCGCCCATCGACACCGCGAAACGCGACATCTCGGCGAGCCCGCGGGTGACCAGCATCGCGACCGTGTTCTGACCCACTTCGAGACCCGCGGCGAGTCCACAGATGATGGCGTAGATATTCTTCAGCGATCCAGCCAGCTCCACGCCGAAGGGGTCGTCGCTCTCATAGACGCGAAAGGTCCCGCTATGAATGAGCCCGGTCGCCGTCTCGCGCACGCGCGCGCTGTCGCTCGCGATGACCGATCCGGTGTAGTGGCCGTCGGCCATTTCCTCCGCCAGATTCGGTCCCGACAGCGCGCCAACGTGCTGGCTGCCCGTCTCGTCGCGCAGTATCTGGCTCATCAGGACGAAGCCGTCGCCCTCGATGCCCTTGGTGCCGCTGACCAGCAGCGACTCGGTGCCGACGTGCGGCGCGAGTTCGCGGCTGACCGCACGAAAGGAGGCGCTCGGCACGGTGACGATGATGAGCTGCGCGCCCGCGACGGCGCCGGCCAGGTCGTTCGTGGGGGTGACGCGGTCGTCGAGCGCGTGGCCCGGCAGATAGCGCCGGTTCTCGCGGTGTTCGAGCGTGTCTTGGACCTGCTCGGGGTCGCGCATCCATAGCGCGACGTCTGTTCCTGCACCGGCCGCGATATTGGCGACGGCCGTTCCGAAGTTGCCGCCACCAATAATCGCGAGGCTCATGTCAGTCTCCCAGCAGCTCGACCAACAGGCCGTTCAGACGGCTTGAGTATGCCGCAGGATCGCTGAGACTGCGCCCCTCGGCCAGTGCCGCCTGATCGAAGAGGATCAGCGCAAGATCCTTGAAGCGGTCCTCGTCCGCCTCGGCGTCGAGGCGCTCGACGAGCGGATGGCCTGCGTTGAACTCGAAGATGGGCTTCGATTCCGGAACGTCCTGCCCAGTCGCCGCCATGATGCGGCGCATCTGCGCGCCCATGTCGTGCTCGCCGAGCACGAGGCACGCCGGCGAGTCCGTCAGACGGCGGCTCACCTTCACGTTCTCGACGCGCTCCTCTAGGACGTCCTTGATGCGTTTGGCGAGATCGTTGTCTTCGTCGCTGGCCTCGTCGTCGGCGTCATCGTCCGCGCCCGGCAGCTCGAGATCGCCGCGCGTGACGTCGACAAAGCTGTGTTCCGCGAAGGTCGTCAGCGATCCCATCAGCCATTCGTCGATGCGATCCGACAGCAGCAGCACCTCGATGCCCCGTTTCTTCAGCGCCTCGAGATGCGGTGAGCCGCTGGCCGCGGCGTGGCTCTCGCCGACGAGGTAGTAGATCTTGTCCTGCCCGTCGATCATGCGTTCGACGTAGGTCTCGAGACCGACCGTCTGCGCGGCGCCGTCGCTCTTGGTCGTCGCAAAACGCAGCAGCTTGGCGATGGACTCGCGATTGCCGAAGTCCTCACCCGCACCCTCCTTCATGACCTCGCCGAACTGCTCCCAGAACGACTGGTATTCCTCGGGCTCTTTCTTGGCCAGATCGGCGAGCATCGTCAGCACGCGCTTGGTCAGCGCGCTGCGGATCGAATCGACCCGATCGTCCTGCTGCAGAATCTCGCGCGAGACGTTCAGCGGCAGATCGGCGGAATCGACGATGCCTTTGACGAAGCGCAGATAGATCGGCAGAAAGCTCTCGGCCTCGTCCATGATGAACACGCGCTGCACGTACAGCTTCAGGCCACGCGGCTGTTCTCGATTCCACAGGTCGAAGGGCGCGCGCTTGGGTATGAACAGCAGCGAGGTGTATTCGAGCTTGCCCTCGACGCGGTTGTGGCTCCAGGTCAGCGGGTCTTCGAAGTCGTGCGAGACGTGCTTGTAGAATTCCTTGTACTCGTCTTCGGAAACCTCGTTGCGGGCGCGCCGCCATAGGGCCTTAGCCTCGTTGACGGTCTCGAAGGTCGGCACCTCCTCTGCTGCTTCCGCCGCGTTCTCGTCGTCGTCCTCCGCGTTGAAGGCGGGCGTCGGCGTCGACAGCATCTGCACCGGTACGCTGATGTGGTCCGAGTACTTGCGCACGATGTTGCGCAGCCGAAAGTCGTCCGCAAACTCCAGCGCGTCTTCTTTCAGGTGCAGGATCACGGCGGTGCCGCGCTGCGCGTCGTCCGCGGCCTCGACGCTGAACTCGTCCTCGCCGGCGGAGCGCCAGCGCACGGCCTCGTCCGTGCCTGCCCGCCGCGAAACGACCTCCAGTTCGTCGGCAACGATGAAGCCGCTGTAGAAGCCGACGCCGAACTGGCCGATGAGCTGAGCGTCCGCCTTCTGATCGCCGGTTAGGCGGCCGAGGAACTCGGCCGTGCCGGACTTCGCGATCGTGCCCAGATTCTCGATCACTTCCTCGCGGCTCATGCCGATGCCGTTGTCGCGAACGGTCAGGGTCTTGGCGTCCTTATCGAAGGTGATCTCGATGCGCAGATCGTTGTCGTCGCCCAGCAGGTCCGGCGATTCGATGGCGGCGAAGCGCAGCTTGTCGATCGCATCCGAGGCGTTGGAGATCAGCTCCCGCACGAAGATCTCGCGGTTGCTGTACAGGCTGTGGATCATCAGCTGCAGGAGCTGCTTCGCCTCGGTCTGGAAACCAAAGGTCTCGCCCGTGCTGGCCATAGGGGGTCCCTCTTACAATGAGTCTGGTCGCCGCCAAGCGGCGCGTCCGCGCGGTTATGGGGGCGATTGGCCGGGTTTCAAGACCTGCAAGGCGAACCAAGAGGCTGGTGATATTTCCCTCCCCACCTCCTGACCCCAAACCCTGCCAGCCCCGCGCCCCTCCACCTTCCGCGAAAGCGGAAGCGCCTGCGGAGGCAGGCGCCGCCAGCGCAAAGCGCTGGCGTTAAAAAGCGGTATCGGCTGCGGGGGGAGGCGCCGCCAGCGCTAAACGCGGGGGGGAAATATCGGGAGCGCCGGGGGG
>JBCCGH010000019.1:0-78762 GCA_039029375.1 Planctomycetota bacterium | reverse complement strand
GTCCGGCCACCGCTCGCTGCGTCGCACCTCCTCGACGTATCCACCAATATGCCTGCGTCGGTGCTTCTTGCGAGCAGCGTCCGGTCACGCACCCTCTGCACAGGAATTTCTGATCCAGGACACTAGTCCCGCGCGATCACAACCTGCAGCCCCGGGCTGAGCGTGAAGCCGCCCAACGACGGCCCGATCGGGTCCTTCGCCGCGAACTGCGCAAACAGCACCCCACAGTGCAGGGCCGGGATGTTCGGGATCGGCAGCGGCACGGTCGCGTTGCCGCCCGCGTCGGTCTGCGTGGCCACCGCGACGATCCCCAATGGCTCGACCGAGAACGTGCACGGGCCGCCGGTGCGCAGCGCGGCGCGATCCGCCGACAAGAACAGCGCCGCCAGCGCCGTGGGTCGCGCGCCTCTCAGCTCCGTGGCGAAGCCGAGGTTGCCGAGCACGGGGGCGCCGCCGCTCGCGTCGATCGCCGGTTCGCGGCCACCCGTGCCCACGCATCCCTCGCCGTAGCGAAACGCAGTGGCCGGGCTGTCCATCACCCACGGCTCGATGCCGTTCTCGACCGTGTAGGCCGTAAACAGTAGGGCGCAGCCGCCGCTGGCCTGCGGCACCGTCGCCCAGCTGCCGAGGGGGCCGACGTTGATCTCCTGGTGCAGTCGCGTGCCAGCGACCGTGCCGTCGGTGCTCCACAGCTCGTGGCCGCGGGCGCTGTCGCGTCCGAGGAAGAGCGCGCGCTGGGCGTGCGGCGGCGCCACGATCGACCCCGCGCCGCGGCGGGCCAGGCCGGCTTCGGCGCCGGGCTCGATGTCGAGGAGCAGCTGCGTTCCGGCGGCGGTGCCATCCGTTCGCCACAGCTCCGCGCCGTGCACGCCGTCATCGGCGCCAAATAGCACGACGTTGCCGACCTTGGCAAAGCTGTGCGGCGTCGATCCACGGGTGCCCGACGCGAGATCGCCGAGCGGCTGGGTCCCCGCGGTCGTGCCGTCGCTCACCCACGGCTCGGTGCCGGTGCCCGCGATGTCGGCCGCGAAGTAGAGCCGGTCGCCGAGCACGGTGAGCCCGTTGGGCGTCGTCAGCGAGCGGCCCGGCGCGAAGGTGCGCACGGCGATGGTGCCGGCGGCGGTGCCGTCGCTGCGCCAGAGGCCCATGCTCGTTCCGTCGAACGCGAAGAAGTAGAGCTGCTCGCCAAACGCGACGAAGTTGCGCGCCTCGGAACCCGACGTGCCAGGGTTGATGTCGCGGATGAGTGTCGTGCCCGCCGCGGTACCATCCGTCTGCCAGAGCTCGATGCCCTCCTCGATGCCGAGCGACACGAAGGTCGTGGCACCGACGCGCAGGAGATCGAAGAGGCCGCCGCCGAACAGTCCGGTGCCCACGTCGCGGACCTTGGTGGTTCCGGCGACCGTGCCGTCGGTCTTCCACAGGCCGAGGCCGGTGGTCTCGTCAAAGGCCGAGAAGTAGGCGATCCCGGCAGCGGGTGGGAAGAAGTTCGGCGATGAGCTGCCACCGAGCGGGGGGAGTCCTTGGTTGATGTCGACGAGCTGAAAGGTCCCCGCGGCGGTGCCGTCCGAGATCCAGGGCTCGCGCCCATCGTCGTCGAAGCCCCCGAACAAGACCTTGTTGCCGAAGGCCTGCAACCTCTCCGGCGAGATGCCGCTCGGCCCGCTGACCGCATCGGCGACGAGCTTGGTGTTGGCGGCCGTGCCGTCGGTCATCCACAGCTCGCGGCCGTGGTCGAGGTCGGTGGCAGCGAAGACGGTCGTGCCGCGGCCGAGTGCTACGAACTCGCCTGGCGACGACGACACGGCGCTGGTGTTGGGTAGCGCGACATAAGCAGCCGTGCCCGCTGGGGTGCTGTCGCTGGCATAGAAGCTGGTCTCGATCGCCGTAGGATCGAAGGCGGCGAAGCGCAGCAGGGAACCGAACGGCGTGATCCCGCGAGGCCCCGAGCTGGCGGCGCCTGCGGCGAGATCCAAGAACAACGCGGTCCCGGCGTTGGTGCCGTCCGAGCTCCACAGCTCGACGCCGTTCACGCCGTCGTCCGCCGCGAAGTAGACGCGGCCGCCGAGCTCGGCGAACTCGCTGATGAGCGAGCTGCGGGTCCCGGGAAACACGTCCTTGAGCAGCCGCGTCGTCGCGGCCGTCCCGCCGCTGATCCACGGCTCCATGCCCTCGTTGGTGGTGCGTGCGGTGAACACCAGCTGATTGCCGAAGGACGCCTTGTTCTCGATCTGGGTGCCGAACGGGCCGGGCGTCAGCTCGGCGACGAGGTGGGTGCCGGCGGCGGTGCCGTCCGTCACGAACAGCTCGCTGCCGATCCCGGCCGGCGAGGCGGTGAAGAAGATGCGGCTCTGCACCGCGTGCAGGCGCCACGGCGACGAGCCGCTGGCCCCGGCCTGCAGATCGCTCAGCAGCGTGGTGCCGGGCGCAGTGCCGTCGGTGATCCACAGCTCGCGGCCCGTCAGGCCATCGGTGGCGCTAAACAGCGCGACGTTGCCGAGCGCCGTGAGCGAGCGAGGCTCCGACGAGCTGAACGCACCGGCGTTGACGTCCTTCAACAAGAACGTCCCGGCGGTGGTGCCATCGGTCCGCCACAGCTCGCGGCCGTGGTCGAACTCGGAAGCGGCGAAGACGACGACGCCGCCGGCGGCAGCAAAGCCGAACGGCCGGCTGCCCTGTGCGCCCGGCAGAATATCGGCGAGCAACCGAGTGCCTGCCGCGGAGCCGTCGCTGACCCATGGCTCCGCGCCGCGGATTCCGTCATCGGCGGAGAAGTAGACGAGGTTGCCGACGACCTGCAGATCGCGCACGTCGGGATCGCCGCTGCCCGCCGTCACGTCCAAGACGAGCCGCGTCCCGGCGGGAGTCCCGTCACTGCGCCACAGGCTGCGACCAAACGCGACCGTCTCCGCCGAGAAGTAGAGCACACCGTTGAGCTCGACCATGTCGGCGATATTCGAGCCCACGGTGCCGGGCCGGATGTCGCGTAGGAGCTTGGTGCCGGCGTCGGTGCCGTCGGTGACCCATAGCTCCTGACCCGTTGTGGGGTCGATGGCGACGAAGAAGAGCAAGTTGCCCACGCGCAGGTACGGCTCGAGAGGGCTCGCATGGCTGATGCCGCCGGGCGGCGCGGCCTCGATGTCTTTGAGCAGAGTCGCGGGGCCCTGGGCAGGAAGAGTCGTGGCCAGCAGCCCCGCGAGCGCGAGCGTGCGGAGGGGCAAGGTGAAGCGAGTCATGGGGTCGGTGCCTCCGGGTTCAACGGTTGGGGTCGGGAGTCGACGAGGCCGCGGCCGCCGGTCTCAGCGGCACACGAACCGACGCGGCTTCGGCCGCGCCGGTCACGGTGAAGGCGACGTCGCTGGTGAGGCCGTCGTCGCTGGTGAGCTCGAGTCGGTAGCGCCCGGCGGGTAGACGCACGGCGTGGGCGTCGGCGTCGGCGGCGATGCGCGCCCACGACCGACGTTGCCGAAACACCAGGCCGTCGTCGCCGTCGTACCACGCCCAGGTGAAGCTGCGAAAGTCGCCGCTGATGCTGGCATCGTCGGGGACTTCGAGCCGCAAGATCACCGGGTAGCCCGGTATCGCGTCGACGACGACCGATGTGTCGCGGTCCGCCGTGACGGTGAACGGCGTCGCCGAGATCGCGGCGTCGCGGTCCACAAGCACGGCGCGGTACGTCCCCACGGGTAGTCGGTGGCGCCGGTGCTCGATGCCCTTGAGTACGAGGTGAGCCCAGACCGACCCCGCGTCGTCGACGATGCGGGCCGAGCCCGTGCTGACCAGCGCGCGCGCGGTCTCGGTCAGGCCGATCGTGGCCGTGCCCATGGGGCCCACCGACAGCTCGAGGGGCGCGACCTCCCCGTCAATGGTCGTCCGGACGGTGGTCAAGGTGCCCGACGCGTCCTTGACCTTCACGTCGTAGACGCCGAACGGCAGCGCCAGCTCAAACGCTCCGGTGGGTCCCGTGGTCGTCGTGGCGCCGCCGCGCACGTCCATGGTCGCGACGACCTCGAGGTCGGCGCCGGGCCCTAACGGCGTTGAGACGTGACCCCGCAGCTTCCCGGTTTGGGTGAGGGAGCGATCGATGCTGACGCGCACGAGGTCCCGTCCGGGTTGGAGCCCGCGGCGGCTACCGAGATTCCCGTCGAAGCGATCCGACGATGGCAGCAGGATGAGCTCGTGGGGTCCTTGTACGCAGCCTTCGAAGTCGACCCGGCCGAAGGGGTCGGTGGTGCTGACGCGGGGCTGGTCGTCGCGGCCGGCCGGGGCGTCGAGCCGCACCCGCACACCCGGCAACGGGCGGCCCTCACCATCGACGAGCTCGATGCGCAGCGGTGCTGTCACTTGTAGACGCGGCGACCACTCGGTCGTGACGCCGTCGCTGAGCTCGAGAGTGGCCGTGAGCGTCCCCTCGCGTTCACCGGGCTGGCGGACCTGGGCGGACACGCTGCCGGCTTGGAGGCCGGCAAGCGCGAACCGACCACTGTTGTCTGTGAGCGCCGAGGCCGTGGCCCATGGTGGCATCGCCATGGCGACGACCGACTTCTCGTAGCGCTTGGGCACGAGGTCGATGCGCGCCCCGCGCACCGCTTGGCCGGCGGTGTCGACGACGCGCCCGCGCATGCGCGCGCCCGGCCGGAGCACGATGTCGATGTGTTGGTCGGCGACGAAGTCCAGGTTCTTGGCATACAGCGCGAAGCCTGGCGCGGCACACCAGAGCGGAGTCCGCGCACCGAAGAGGCTGCGGGTGGCGAACCGTCCGCGTTCGTCGGTGGTGAGCCAAATCGGCGGCGCCGGCAGCGTTCCGCGCTGGCCGCCGAACGCCGCCGGCTTGCGAAAGCACAGGCCGAGCAGCACGCGGGCGCCGGCGACCACGGCGCCATTCTCCGTGCGCACCAACCCGGTGAGCGTGTGGCCTCTCTCGGTCAACGCGAAGCGCACCGGCATCGCGGTCTCGGCTTTGAGGCGGACCGGGCTCGACGTCGCGAGGCCTGGCGCGCGTGCCGAGACTATGCGCCCGGCCTCGACGTCGCGCAGCGCAAAGGCGCCGTGCGCGTCGGTGCGCGTCGCCAGCGTGATCTCGTCGAGCTGGCCGGGCAACGAGACGAACACGCCGGCATCGGCCACGGGTTGCCCCGCCGCGTCGACGACAAGCCCCTCGACCGCGACCCCGGCTGGGACGGACACGGCGGCGCGCCGGGGCAGCCCCGCGCGGAAGTCGACGTGGGTCTCGCCGCCGCGCAACGCGCGGAGTCGGTAGGGGCCCGGCGGTAGGTCGGTCGCGCGCACCAAGCCGTCGGCGTCGGCGGTCAGCCAGCGGTCGTGCAGCGCGGCTTGGTCGACGTCGAGCGGCCAGAGC
Organism: Planctomycetota bacterium; assembly: GCA_039029375.1. Classification (GTDB taxonomy): domain Bacteria; phylum Planctomycetota; class UBA1135; order UBA1135; family UBA2386; genus JBCCGH01. The sequence continues at coordinate 73,403 of JBCCGH010000019.1, read as the reverse complement.
TGCACCCGCGCGAACGGCACCGGGGTACCGTCGCGACCGAAGGTGACGGACACGTGCAGCGTTCCGGTCGAGGGCGCGGGGGTCGTCGATGCGTCGTCGAGAGCCTGGCGCTGGACGGGCGCGGCGTCGGTCGTTTGGGGCTCGGTCTCGGTGCGCGGCGTCGCGGCCACGGAGTCGCCCCGCTCGGGAGGCGGCAGCGGCGGGCGCGTGAGCCATAGGCCCACGCCAACCGAGAGCGCGCCCACGACCGCAATCGCGCCGAGGGCCGCGCCGCCGCCGAGCGGGGGCTTGGCAGCGTGTGGTGCCCGCCGCGGTCGAGCACCCGCGCCCTGGCGCGTCGCGGCGCACTCCAGCAACCGCGTGCGCACCTGCGCCAACGCCGCCCCTGGGGTCAGCAGCGCGGCGAGCGACGCGGCCAGCCCCACCGGCAAGGCTTGACGCAAGATGGCCAGGCCGCGGCGCAGCTGGCTCTTGACCGTGGGCAGTGGGCTGCCGAGCGAGTGGGCGATCTGCGCGGCGGTGAGGCCGTGCACCCAGCGCAAAGTCATGACGTGGCGGTAGGGCTGGGGCAGCGCCTCCAGGGTGTGCAGGATCGTCTCGCGCAGCTCGTCGGTCGCCGCGACCTCGGCCGGGTCGGGCTCGCCGCCCACCGGCTCGGGCGCCTCATTGCCGGCGCTGGCGCGGCCGCGCTCTCGCTGCTCGTGGCGCGCCTGGTTGACCATGATCCCGATCAGCCATGGCAGCAGCGGGCGCTGGTCGTCCCATCGGTCGGCCGACTCGATCGCCGCGAGAAACGTCGCCTGCAACAAGTCCTCGGGCTCGCCGCCACGGCGGGCCAGGTGCGCGGAGACCAGCAGCAGCTCCTGCGCCAGGAGGTCGAAGACCGTGGCCAGCGCCGTTGGATTGCCGGTGCGACGGTAGTCTCGGAAGTGCTGGTCAGCCGGGTGCAGATGCATGAGGCAGTGGAGCTTCCCGGGCGAGGGCCTGAGGATGCACGAAGTGCAGAAATCCTGCCGCCCGATCGGGAGGCAGAGGGGGTTTGGCGGAGGCGCCGGGTGCGGTGCAACGTTGCCGGCACATGAGATCTTGCTCGCCATGGAAGATCGTGCGATGGGTCGGGCTTGACCCTCGCTGGCCGACCCCGCCGTTTGCACAGGGCGGGCGGCGACGGCACGTGGCGACGGTCCTCGGGCTCGGTGCGGTCGCCATCGACCTCACGGTGATGGTGGACCCGGTGCTCGGCAGCCACTGGATTCGGCCGTTGATGGGAGCCGTGGTCCTGGTGGCGTTCGTCGCCCTGGGCGGTGGCCGCGCGGCGCTGGGCCTGCGGCTCGTGCCCCTGCCGGGTCTGCGGCCGTGGCGCCGCGTGATGGTGGCCTGGGCCGGGGTCGGTGTCGCGATGATCGGGCTCGTCAGTCTCGCCTCGTGGTGGAACGGGACGCCGCTGGTGAGCCCGTTTCGCCGCGAGGAGGAGATCGCCTGGTTTGCTCGGTCCTGCCTAGAGGCACCGATCACCGAAGAGCTCTTGTATCGGGTCGCGGTCTGCGCGCCGCTCGCGGCGGCGCTCGGCCGGCGTTGGACCTTCGCGCTCTCGGGGGTGCTTTTCGCGTATCTGCACTTCCGCTGGAACAAGTACCAGCCGACGCACCTCGTCACCGGTGCGGTCTACGCCTGGGCCTACCTGCGCAGCAGCTGCGTTTGGGTGCCGATCGCCATGCACGCGATCGGGAACGTGCTGGGGCTGACGTTGTTCATCGTGCTGTTCTACTGTGGCCTCAGGGTGTCCTGAGCCGGCGTGCTGGCCCCGGTCTGCGGTTTCGCCGGGAGACGTGTCCCCGATCTCGTAGCCGCGGACACTGGATGAGCGTCATGCGTGCCCCCGGTTTCGACGATCCCACGCCGCCGAGCCTCGCCGATCAGGCGCAGGCGCTGCGACGCTTTGCACAGGCGCTGTGTCTCGGCGACGCCGAGGCTGATGATGTCAGCCAAGAGGCCCTGGTGGCTGCGCTGGAGACGCCGGCCCCGGCGCGCGGGCGCTGGCCGCATTGGCATCGCGGCGTGCTCCGCAACCTCGCTCGCGCGCAGCGGCGTCGCGACGGGCGCCGGCGCCTGCGCGAGCATCGCTCCTCGGCCCGCGAAGCCGTGCCTTCCGCGGCGGAGCGGGCGGCGCGGTTGGAGCTCGAGGCGCGGTTGCTGGACTACGTGCGTAGCTTGCCGGAGCGCCAGAGCGAGGCCGTGTTTCTGCGCTACTGGGAAGGGCTGCCGCCCCGGGCGATCGCGGCGCGGCTGGGCATTGGCCTCGACGCCGTGAAGGCTCGGCTCAAGCGTGCGTTGGCGGCGTTGCGTGAGAGGCTGAGCGAGGAGACGCCCGGCGGCCGTGCCGAGTGGATGGCGGCCCTCGGGTTCGGTTTGCCGTTGGGGGCGGGGCTGAAGAGCCCGGTCGTCGCGCTCTCGGTGGGGGCGGTGCTGACGTTGGCCGGCGTGCTCGGCGTATGGCTGCGCGCTCCCGCGCCCAGCGCGCCACTGACGTCGGCCGTCGTCGCCGCGACTGGCACCGTCCCCCCGCCTGAGCCGGCGACTGCCGTCGCGCCGCGCACCCGGGTCGACGGTCGGGCAGTCGGTACTGGTCCTTTGACCGTGGGCGCGATCACGCTCGTCCGCGGCCGCGTGCTCAATCGGCCCACCGGGAGCCCGTCGAGTGTGGAAGCCCCGGCGAGTGGCATCGAGGTCGTGGTGCACGGATTCTTGGGATTCGGTCCGCGCTCCTCGTCGGGGCCGTCCGTGTCCGCCACCACGGATGCTTCGGGCGCGTTCCGCATCGCCGTGCCGGGCGGCAACCAGCGACGGCAGATCACGATCATTGCGGAAGGCGACGCAGACTACCGCGAGGGCGTCCGCAAGCTCCTGGTCGGCGGGGGCGCACCGCCGGCAACCCAGGTCGAGCTCGTGCGGTACGGTCACGGTGACCTCGAGGGTGTCACGCTCGATGTCGAGGGGCGCCCGCTTGCCGGCGTCACCGTGCGCATTGGTCGTGGCGCGCCGCGTCGCGCGACGGTCAGTGATCGAGACGGCGCGTTCCGCTTCTCGCGCCTGCGCAGTGGCGGCGCACTCGAGGCCGAGCGCGACGGCTGGATGGTGGTACGGCCTGCGAACGCGCGACAAAGCGATGCGGGTGCTTGGTCGCCAGTGCGCTTGGTGCTCGTGCGCAGCGCATCGCTGCGGCTGCAGTTTCGCGATCCGGCCGGCGGCCTGCGCGCGGATGTGGGTTCGGTCGCCGTGGTGCCGTCGCCCGCCGAGCGCTACGGGCACGCGCGCTCCACTCGACTGGTAGGACCGTCGGAGCAGCTGAGCCAACGGGTCCCGGTGGTGGCTGGCGAGGCCGTCTTCGATCGAGTCTGGAGCGGCATCAAGCTGCGGATCGACGTGGCGACCGAGGCCTCCCTGGTGCGGTTGGAGCGGCAGGAGAATGCGATCGCCGTGCCGTTGCCGGGGACGCGGGGCCAACCCATCGTGGCGCCGCCGGGCCAGGAGCTGTCGCTGCGGGTGGAGCTTCCCTGGCCGCGCCGCGTCTCGGGGCGCGTCGTGACCGCGGCGGGTGCGCCGGCCGCGGGGGCCCACCTCTACCTTCGTTCGAGCGCGCACGCGGACCCCATCGTGGTTCGGAGGATCCAGGCGGACGTGGAGGGGCGCTTCGCCTTGGAGGTCCTCACCGCCCGCCCGCCGGGGCCAGCGATGCTGAGTGCGACGGATGTGTCGGTGTCCGGCATGCCCGGATCCGAGCGCGTGACCCAATCGGCCGCCGTTGGGCTGGACCTGTCCAGGGATCATCGCGACCTGCTGCTCGTGCTGCAGCCGACCCACGTGATCGGTGGCCGGGTCGTTGGCCCCGACGGGCACGGTGTGCGCGCGAGCCTCTTCCTGGACGATCGCGCGCGCCGAGACTGCTCGTCGCGTTTGAGCTCTGGCGTCACGGCATCGGTGCGCACCGGGGCCGATGGGACGTTTGCGATCCACGGAGTGCCCGCCGGGACCTACGATGTTCGAGCCGAGGCCACAGATTTCGATGATGTCGTGGTGCCGGCGGTTCGCGCCGGCAGGCAGGATCTTCGCATCGAGGTTGGTGCCCAACCGCCGGCGCTGGTGCAGGTCGAAGTCGCGGCGCCCGACGACGTCGAGGCCGTGGTGCTCCTGCGTGGCCGAATGCAGCCTTGCGGCGTCGTGGACGCGCCGCCCCTCGCAGTCGACGCCAGCTACGCAGACCCTGCGGGCTGGCCCGACGCCGTGCAGGACTTGTGGTCGGGTGGCAGCGGCTCGACGGGCGCCGCCGGAGTGTTGAGTTGCAACCTGAGGCAAATCGATGGCACGGCGGCGACCCTGCGGGTGCAAGAGGGGTTGTGGTGGTTCGGCGCCAAAGGGCGTCTCGCGAACGGCGGCCACCTGTTTCCGATCGGCACCGGTTTGGTGCGCGTCACGGCGGGGACCTATCGCATTCGCTTCGAGCTCCGCCCGGTGGGGCGGCTCGAGGGGCGGGTGATGGGCGGCGCGACCGGTCTGCATCTCGCCCTGGCCCTCCTTGATGGGCGGCTGGTCTCGATCGATGCCCGACAGCGCCAGATGGCCAAGACCTTCGAGCCCGGCGCGGCGGGGGACTTCTTGGTCGAGCGCGCACCCAGCGGCGCCTTCGAGCTCCGTTGTGGCACGCGCGAGGAGCTCGTCACCGGGCAGTTCCGCAGCGCGCAGCAGGTCACGATTCGCGCTGGCGAGACGACTGCGGTCCGCGTGCAGCCCTAGTTGAGTTGCAAAAACCTGCAACGGCCGGGGCGCCTGGTGGCCAGGCCAAGGCATGAAGACGTTCTCCCCTCGCGTCAACGTTCAGGTGCTCGCCGCGCCGCTCGTCCTGTCCTGTGTGCTCACGGCGCAGAAGGTGCCCGATGTCCGGGTGGACCGCGCCCCGAACGGTGCGAAGGCGACGTCGGTGCAGCTCGCTGCGGTCGACGGCGCCCTGTATGCCATCTGGACAGATGATCGCCACGGCCTCGCTGATGTGTTCTTTAGCCGGTCGGTTGATGGCGGCGCCACGTGGAGTCCCGACGAGCGGCTGGATCGCACGAGCCAGCCCGGCGAGCACGCATCGGCGTGGCCCGGTCTGTATGCGAACGGCGACCACGTTTGCGCCCTGTGGCAGGATCGCCGCGACGTCTTCTCCGGCGAGTTCTCGGTCTATACCGACCCCAACCCGCGGGTGAGTCGCTCCGTCGACGGGGGGCGGTCCTGGTTGCCCGCCGACGTCAGGCTCGGTGCCGGTTTGCCTTGGTCTGGCTTCTTCGACATCCAGCCGGAGATCGCCGGCGATGGCGACATCGTGGCGACGGTCTGGCACTCGCAGGAAGATTGGTTCGACCTGCAGGTCTACTTTGCAGGCTCCACGGACGGTGGCGCTACGTGGAGCGCGCAGCGCCGCATCGATCACAACACGCTGCCCAGCGGCGGTTCGCACACGCCGCAAGTCGCGGTGGTCGGATCGGTGGTGCACGTCGTGTGGGAAGACACTCGGCTGGGCGGGGCTGACTTGTTCTACAGCGCCTCGCGCGATGGCGGTGCGACGTGGCCGCCCGTCGACACGCGCGTCACCGTGCGGGCCAAGCCCGGGTTCTCGTTCCCGCAGCTGCAACATCGCATCGCCGCGGCGGGTGATGCGGTCTACGCCGTCTGGAAGGACGACGTCGATGGTGCGGGGGACATCTTCTTCAGCCGCTCGTTGGACGCGGGGCTGACGTGGTCAGCCATGCCCGTGCGGCTCGACACTGGCACCGCACCGGGTGGATCGGCGTCGCGCCAACCGCGGATCGCGGCGGTGGAGGACGCCATCTACGTCGTGTGGGAAGACGATCGCACCGGCGCATCCCGCATCTGGTTCAACCGTTCGCTCGACCAAGGCGGCACGTGGTTGCCGCACCCGGTGCGGATCGACCGGGCCGTCGAGGGCCGTGCCGTGGCCCCGAAGCTCGCCGCCGAGGGCGCTTCGGTGTATGTGGTCTGGCAAGACGATCGGGCCGGCGGGTCCGACGTCTACTTCAACCGCTCGTGGAACCGGGGCCTGTTGTGGCGCGACAGCGATGTGCGTCTCAACACTGGTTCGGCGCCGGGCGCGACGCCGGTGACCGTGCCGGTGGTGGCGGCGGCGGCGGGTGCGGTGCCGGTGGCCTGGCTCGATGCTCGGTCCGGTCGGGCACAGGTCTACGCGAACATCCCGTTCGGTGTGCAGACGTATGGTGTCGGGCTCACTGGCACCGGCGGCGTTGCGCCGTCGCTGTCCGGGGACGGCGAGGCGGTGATCGGCGCGACGGTCTCGGTCGACCTGACGCGTGGCCTTGGTGGCACGGTGGGGGCTCTGCTCGTGGGCGGGCCTGCGTCGGCGACGGCGCTCCCTGTTCTCGGTGGCACTCTGCTCGTCGCGCCCGCACTGACGGTGCCGGTGCAGCTCGACGGCGTGCCCGGCGCGCCGGGTGCCGGCAGCGCCAGCTTGCCGTTGCCGCTGCCGACGATTGGCGCGGTGGTGGGGCTCGACCTTTCGTTCCAGGGCTGGCTGTTGGACGCCGCCGCAGCGGCGGGCGTCGCGATGAGCAACGGGATGGCGCTCTGGATCGGTTGACGCTCAGCGCTCCCCAATCTCGATGCGCAGCGGCTCGGCGCCCGGCCGCGCCGGGTAGCGGAGCTGCTTGGAGCCGGCCCACACGAGCACGACGTAGTCCGCCTCCTTCAGGTGTGGGACGCGGAAGCGGCCTTGGCCGTCGCTGTAGACGATGGCCTCGACGCGGGCGATGTCGGCGCTGGCGGGACGCGTGACGATGACCTCGGCGTCCACGAGTGGTCGGCTTTCCACGTCCACGATGACGCCCTCGATCGCGCCGGGGCCTTGGCCGAGCTGGAGCACCAGGTCGGTCTCCCGCCTGTCGTCCACCTCCAGGTCCAGCCGGTGGCGGGCGTAGCCGCCGGGGTCCACGGTGGCGTTCATCTTGCCTGCCGGCAGGGACGGCAGCGTGGCTCGGCCTGAGACATCGGTGGTCGCCGCCAGCAAGTGCTGACCGCGCCACACGTCGACTTTGACGCCGGCCAGCGGCTCGCCGCGCGCGCCACGGACCACGATCGTGCGGTCAAACCGCTCGATCGCCCCGAGGCGGGGGTTCACGATGAGCTGGCCGCCGGGCTCGAGGCGCCCCGCGGGTCGCCGGTACTCCTCATAGTCGCGATGGCGCAAGATGAGCTCGAGCTCACCGGCGACCACGTCCGTGAACGCGAACCGCCCGGCGCTATCCGTGTGCGTGCGCCAGACGCCTCGGCCGCTGGCGGCGCGGCAGATGCATTCGACGCCGCGCACTGGCGCGTCTGCCGCGCCGTCCACGACGGTCCCTTCCACGGTGCCGACTTCGTCTTTGGCCACCAGCGTCAGGTCTTGGCGAATCCGGCCCGTGCTATCCATCCCGTCGCGGGCCACCCGCGCCCGCGCGGAGACGTAGCCCGAGCACTCCGCGATGATCGTGTTGGTGCTGTCCGTGCTGAGCACCACCTCGATCATGTAGCGTCCGTCCGGCCCGGTCCTGCCCCGCGATGCGTCGCTCTCCGGCTCGAACGGCGTCACCGAGGCATCGGCGACCGGCGCGCCCGCCGCGTCGGTGATGGTGCCGTGCACGTGCACGGGGCGGGCCAGCGCAGCGAACTCGAAGAGGTGGTCGTCGCGGTCGGCGGTGACGTCGTCAGCGGTGTAGAGCGCGTAGGGCCGGTCGCCTTGGAAGTACAGATCGATGCTCCCCGCGGGCAGTCCGTCAATGCGAAAGCGGCCCTGCGCGTCCGTCCGCGCCGACCACGACGCGTAGCCCGCCGTTTGGTCGATCTCGATGCCGACCTTGAGGTCCCGCCCTGGCTCCTCCCCGAGCGTGACCTGCCCGCCGACGTAGTGCGGGCCGGCCGCGAGCACGATGTCCTGTGTCACCGTCTCGCCGGGGCCGAACTCAAGCGAGCCAAGGCCGCCCGACCGTTGCGAGTGCGAGAACCGCACCCGCCACGAGCCCGGTCTGATCCGCGTGATGGCGAACGCACCGTCGGCCGCCGACCTCGCGTCGATCTCGCCGCGATCCTGCCAGACCCCGATCCGCGCGTCGGCGATCCCGGTACCGGTTGTGTCGACCACGCGCCCCTCCAAGCGCGCCCACGCAAACGCGTGCAGCCGGATCGCGCCGAGGTCCGTGCGGCTCTGCGCCGGTAGCTCGAGGCTCGCTCGCTCGTGGTCTTCGAGGCCGGCGGCCTGGATGAGGAGGTCCCAGCGACCTGGCGTCAGGCCGTCGTATGCGAACCCGCCGTCGTCGCGCGACGTGACTTCCTCCTTGCGCTCCGGCGGCGGCGTGCCGATGCGCGACGGTGGCGTGCGCGCGAGGCGCAGCCTGGCGCCGCCGACGGGCACGCCGCGCTCATCGACGAGGCGGCCGACCAGCGTCGCGCCGTCACTGGCAGGCACCAGCTCGAAGTCGAAGGGCTCGACGACACCGCCTTTGGGCACGCGGCGGTTCCAGAGCACGCGTTGCTGCGGCAGGTAGTCGGGATGCACGCAGTCGAGTGCGACCCGCGCTTCGGCCAGGGGGAAGGTGCATTCGAAGCTGCCGTCCGCGGCGGTGACGGCGCGGGTTTGTGGTGCCGCCAGGGTGATCTCTGCGGTCGCGACCGGGCGTCGGCTCTGCGCGTCGACCGCGCGGCCGCGCAGTGTGACCGGGATGGCGTGTTCGGGCACCGGTGGCGCGGCGGATCCAGCGGCGGCCGGCGCCTCGGCCGGGACCTCCAAGTGACGCGGTTGGGCGTTCACCAGCAGAGCGTCCGGCGTACGGTCCGGCGCGGCGTTCGGCGACGCGGCGACGCTTGGTCCAGGAGCCACGGGCCCCGGTGGCGAGCGAGAGCCGCCCAGCCACCACAGCGAGAGGCCAACGACGATCAGGCAAACGGTGATCAGGCTAGCGCGCACTCGTGCCAGCGTAGCGTGGCCCCTTCATGCGGGCACCGTGTGCCAGCGCTCGTCCTGGCTACACTGGAGCCTCTGCTCCCGATCGATACGGACGCAACCGGTGCGGTTGCTCTCGAGGATCTAGACGGCGACGGCGATCTGGACCTGTTCTTTGTCAACGCGGGGAGTCAGGACCGGCTCTTGCTGAATGATGGGAGCGGTCAGTTCACGGACGTCACCGCGACTCACTTGCCCCCGGACCTCGCCGCGACCGTCGCCGTCGCTTGCTGCGACGTCGATGAGGACGGCGACGTGGACCTGGTGGTGGGTGATCTGTCGCGGTGCCGAGTCTATCTCAATGCCGGTGACGCGCGCTTCGTCGACGCGCCGAGCTTTGCTGCGGGGGCCACGACGTTTCGGTTGGTGCTGCGCGAAGACCTGGACCGCGACGGTGATGCCGACGTGCTCTTCGCGCGGTCGGTCCCGAGCGGTGGTCTGCGCCTCTACCTCAACCGGCTGCGCCAGCTCGAGGCGCCGTTCGTGCCGCGGGTCGGCAGCGATTACCTGATCGAGGCCTATGCCCTCGGCGGTCCCGGGCCACAGCCCGATCTCGCAGCCCCACTGCTGTCGCCCAGCCTCGGGGCCACACCGTTGCCACCGTGGGGCGTGTTCGGCCTCGACCCGACACAGTTGGCGGCGCTGCCGCCGTTCCCGATCGCGGTACCCGAGGGGGTCGGCTCGTTGACGTTGCCGATCCCCAGCAACCCGGCGCTCGTGGGGGCGCCTTTCTTCGTGCAGGCGTTGCTCGTTGGGGCTGGCAGCGCTCGTTTTACCAATGTCGTTGCGGACACGATGTTCCGCTGATTCCGCCGGGCGACGGGTCGGGGGGAGGCTCCGACGCGACCCAGAGCGCGAGCGTCAGTACACGGACGGAATCGCCGCCCAGGTCAGCGCCACACCGTGTCTGCCTCGACGTTGGTCAGGCGGGCCGCGCCGGTCCCCGTTAGCAACGCTTGCAGGTAGAACGGAACACCCGCAAGCGCCGGCTGCGCCGGGATGACCAACGACTCTTCGGCCTGACCCGACGCCGCAGCAATCGGGATCGGCGGCAGCGCCACGAGCTGCGTGGGGTCGAGACCGAGGATGCCCCAGGGCAGCGGAACGCGCGACTCACCGGTCGATAGGGCGATGAGGGCCAAGTTGGGCCGCGGTGGTGCCGAACGGGCCTGGATTCGCAGCGTGTAGGCTCGACCCGGCACCGCCAACAAGGGCGCTTCGAGCTGGCGCGACCGGTTGAAGTAGAGGCGACGGCCACCTCCGTCCGTGCTCGACCCGAGCAGAAGATCCAAGTCGGCGTCGCGATCAAAGTCCCCGCACAGCACGACACCGCTCGAGCGCGCGTCTCCGGGCAGCTCGCCCGTGGCCTCGCTAAAGCGAGCGGCTCCGTCATTGAGGTAGATGTGGCTCTGGAATGCATCGGCCAGCACCAGATCCAGGTCGCCGTCTTCGTCCAGATCACCGCTCGCCGCGCCCACGGTGAGTTTGGCGTCCATAGGCAGATGCGTTGCTGTCGCATCGGCGAATCGACCGGTGCCGTCGCCCAAGAAGAGCCGGTCCTGGACGCCGAAGTTCGCGAAGAAGAGGTCGAGATCACCGTCGCCGTCGAAGTCCGCGCAGACCACGCTGCGCGTGTCATCGATATCGCCGGGCAAGAATGTCGCGCTCACATCGACAAACGAACCAGATCCATCGTTGAGGTAGAGCCGGTTGTTCTTCGGGCCCACATCCGCCTTGCCGAGGATGAGATCCAGGTCGCCGTCGCGGTCGACGTCCCCCAACGCCGCGGCCATGCCGCGGCCGCTGTTCTGTGGCAGGTGGGTCGCCGAGACGTCGTCAAAGACACCATCGCCGCGATTGAGAAACACCCGTGCCGCCCCCGGCTGCGGGGCTGACCCGCTGTCCACCGCCAAGACGAGGTCGGGGCTCCCGTCTCCATTCAGATCGCCGCTGGTGATGCCGTTCGTCGCGAGCGGTATCTGCGGTAGCTGGTTGGTGGCGTCGACGAAGCGACCTGCGCCGTCGTTCATGAGGAGGCGATCCTGCGTGGCGCCGCGACCACCGGACGATGTCACTCGCACCGTGCCGAGCAGCAGGTCCTGGTCGCCATCTCGGTCCACGTCGACGGCTGTTACGGCCGTGATTGGCGCGGGTGATGTTGGCACCGCAGTGGCCCCAGCATTTGCAAACGTCCCACGGCCGGAGTTCAGCAACAGTTGTGGACCGGTGGGGACTGGGGCGTAGTAGAGGGTCGACGGGCACAAGGTGCTCAGGACGAGGTCGAGGTCGAGGTCGCCATCTACGTCGACCGCAGCACCCGCCACCACATCACCGGCATACAGGGGCAGGCGCGGGCCGGAGGCGCCGGCGAATCGACCCACGCCGTCGTTGAGCTGCAACCGATAGGCACCCGTTGTGGCAAACACCAAGTCAGGGTCGCCATCGCCGTCGAGATCGTCCGCGGCCACCGCCATCGACTGTTCCTCACCGGCCGGTAGCCCCGTCGATTCGCGCGAGAAGTGACCCGTGCCGTCGTTTCGGTACAGGAGGTTTTGGCCGACGTTGGCGACGACGATATCTAGGTCGGCATCGCCGTCGACATCGAAGCAGGCGAGGTCTTCACTCTTGTCCTGCGCGGCCGGCAGGCGGTTTGCCGTCTCGTCGGCAAAGCGACCACGGCCGTCGTTGATCAGAATCCGGTTTTGCAGCGGCGGAAACGCAAAGCACAGCCCGCTGCTGTCCGAGTAGGCGATCACCAGGTCGGGATCTCCGTCTCCGTCCAAGTCCCCACAGCGAACCTGGTGCGCGGTCGGATGCTGAATGGGGAGTTGCACGGCGGACACGTCGGTGAAGAAGCCGGAGCCGTTGTTGCGGTAGAGCTGCACCGCACCCCCGATCAGCGAGCCGCCGACGACCAAGTCGAAGTCGCCGTCGCCCTCGACGTCCACCGGGACCGCCGATCGGGTCGAGCCCGCTGGGAGCGATGGCAGACGCGTCGAGCTGGCGTCGACGAACACGCCGGAGCCGTCGTTCATGTAGAGGCGGTCGGCGGTACCGCTCGTGCCGAAGAAGAGATCGAGATCGCCGTCGAGGTCGGCGTCAAAGCAAGCGATCGCTTCCGTCGGCGCACCATCTGTCGGCAATCGCGCACCAGTCTCATTGCTGAACGTGCCGCCGCCGTCGTTGATGAAGATCTTGTCCCGGCCGTGGTTGCCAAACACGAGGTCCACATCCCCGTCGCCGTCGAGGTCCTCGGCCGCCAGTGCTGCGGATGGTCGCGGGTTCGCGGGCAACCGGGGATCCGTCACGTCGGTAAAGGTGGCCGAGCCATCATTGAAGTAAAGGCGGTTCCGCTCTTCACCAGCGAACACCAAGTCCTGATCGCCATCGCCATCGCAGTCGGCGATGGCCACTCCACCCAGGGCCCCGGCGAGCCCCGCCAACGGCAGGTGCTGCTTGCTCGCTTGCTCGAATCGCGGCATCGACGGTTGCAAGACCATGGACAGTGCGAAGTCACCCTGCTCGGGGCCGTCACCCCCAACGGCCAGGAGGTAGTCTTCCCCGGCGCGCACCGGAAAGCGGACCTCGGCTTGGTCGCCGCAATGATCGCCATTGCAGGCGATGAGCGATTGCTGGCACTCGGCGTAGACCTCCAGTGCGGTGTCGAAGTCCGCTCCCGCGCCGGGCGCACAGAAGCTCGCGACCGCCACGCCGTCGGCGACCGGGCGGTACCGGTACCAGACGTCGCTGCCAACTATGCCACACTGCGCTGGAAACGGACTGGTCGTGGCGTCGCGGTTTGTTCCTAGCGTGATCCCCTCGCCGATCGGCCGCGGGGCGCTGCACTCATCGCCCGGCACTTGCAATCGCAGCGACACAACGAATGCCCCTTGTGCGCCCACTGCGCCTCCCACGGCCACGTAGTAGGGCTGTCCCCCCGTTACCGGCACCTCTACCTCGGAGCTAAGCGCACAGTGGTTGTCGTTGCACGCGACTTCGGTCATTGCGCCACACGGCCCTGTGAATACCGCCAGGCAGGTATCGAAGGTCGCCGAGCCGGCGCGCTGGCACATGCTCGCGTTGAGCGTGCCGTCTTGGGCGGGGGTGTAGACGTACCAGACGTCGCTACCCATCGCGCCGCAGCGACCGGTGACCGGACTTCGAGTTGCCCCGTAGTTGTGGGCGGAGGTTGCGCCGGTCTCAATCGGCAGCGCGCCCGTACACTCGTCGTGGGCCGGCAGAGCGTCGATCAGCTCGAACGCGAACGAGCCGCGGCCGCCGTCGGTCGCGGCCACGGCGATCCAATAGTCCTGTCCCGCCGTGACCGGAAAGGTCACCCTGGGCAGCACACCGCACGTGTTGTCGTTGCACCCAATCTCCGCCAGCGCGCCGCAATCACCCGAGAACACCGCCAGTACTGGATCGAAGCTCGCGCTGCCTGCCGGCGGGCACATTGTGGCGGTGACGACACCGTTACCGGTCGCGGCATAGACGTACCACACATCGGCATCCGCGGTTGCACAGCTGCCCGGGAGGTTGCCGGTGGCGTTGACGTTGGTGCCGGTTGTGACTCCGGCGCTGATGCGCTGGGCGGCCGCGCAGTTGTCGTTGGTGGGTGGCGGCGGCGGGATATCGAGCGACAAGAAGAAGAGGCCGGACTCGCCCCGCGAGCCTCCCACCGCGATGAAGTAGGTTCGCCCCATTGCGGCAGAGAACAGCACCTCCGACGCCGTTCCGCAGGTGTCGTCGGCGCAGGCGATCTCGGCGAGGTTGCCGCACGTTCCAGCAAAGACGGCCAAGCAAGTGTTGAACGACGCCCCGCCGCCGGCGACGGGACACGTGCTCACGCGCACGGCTTGGTCGGCGGAGGCGGTGTACGAGTACCAGACGTCGTTGCCCATGGGCGAGCCGCAACGACCGGTCACCGCACTCGTGGTTGCGCCCGCGGTCGAGCCGAACGTGACACCTGGCCCGATGGGTTGCGCGCTGGTGCATTCGTCCTGGGCACGCACCCCCGCGGCCAGCGCCGCGAGCGCAGCCACGAAGCGCAATGAGTGGATCGTCATGCGGCTTCCTTCTGATGTCTCCGCCTGATACGGCAACGCGGGCGCGACGGGACGGCGAGGTAACTCGCCGAGGCCGCGGGACGGCCTTGGGGCGGAGCATAGCGCGTCCCAGCCCGGCCCGCTTACCGCGGCGCGACCTCGGTCCACGTCTCACCATCCCACGCCCACAAGTCGCCGTACGCCTGGCGCGCCGCGCCCCGACCGCCATGCAGCAGGATCCGCTTCGAGTCTGGGTCATATGCCATCGCCGGCACGGTGCGCGGTGCCGGCCCCGAGTCGGCGCACTGCTCCCAGCGTTCGCCGTCCCACTCCCACGTGTCGCGATAGAGCTCGTGGTTGCTGTCCGAGCCGCCAAACAGCACGACGCGATTGCGCACCGGGTCCGTGGCCATGGCCGCGTTCGCGCGCGGCGTGGGCCCCTCGACCTCGAGTCTTGTCCAGGCTTCGCCGTCCCAAGACCACGTGTCACCGTGCACCGAGCCGAGATAGCCACCGAAGAGCAGCATCGCCCGACGGTTGGGATCGAAGCTGAAGCCCGCGCGCATGAGCGGTGGCGGGTGGTCTTCGGGCAGCTCAATCGCGTGCCACTGTCCGTCCCACTCCCACTGCGCGTCGCTGCCGCGGCCCGAGCCCCCAAACAGCACGACGACCTGGCGCGCCGCGTCGTACCCCATGGCCGGTGAGTGGCGCGCCGACGGCCCGTCGCCCTCGTGCGCTTGCCAGGACGCGCCGTTCCATTGCCACGTCGTGCCGGCGAGCGAGCGGTCGGTGCGGGCGCCGCCGAACAGCAATGTCCGCTCGCGCGCGGCGTCGTAGGCCATGGCATGACTCGAGACGCCCGGCGGACTCGCGCCGTCGCCGTCGGCTTCGTGCCACGCCTCGCCGTCCCACTCCCACGTGTCCGCAGTCCAGCCGTTCCCGCCCTCGACGTTGCCGCCGAACAACACGATGCGCTCGCGGGCGCCGTCCAGCACCATCTTGTGATGATGCCGCGCGCTCGGTGCGTCGGCCGATGGCCATCCCCAAATCAGCGGCACACACAGGGCGAACGGCGACCAGCGAGGCAGCGTGCGGATCATCCCGCGACGATAGCTTTGCGGCGTGGACCGCTGGCCAGGAGCTTTGGGGTGCTCTGGCGCAGTGCCGCAGTCAGGCGAGGTAGATGTCCCAGCGCACGCGGCGCGAGCGCACGACCGCGTCGACGTCGGCAGCAATCGGCGGCGCGCGCAGGGGTCGTTTGACGGCGACGCGGCGCCGCGCCGCGCGCCGCGCGATGGCCAGCAGCTCCGCCGCGTCCGGGTCGGCGCCGAGGAGCTCGCGGAACAGCTGCATCTCCTTCTTCACCAGTGCGCTCGAGTCGTGGGTCCCCAGCATGGGGTCGAGGCACACGGCATCGGGACGCGTCGCCTCGTCGACGCGGGCCAGCCAGTCGCGCGCATCGGCGGGCTCGACGGTGAGTCGGTCGGCGACGCGAGCGGCGAGGGTCGGCTCGAGCTGCAGGCGCTCCCAGCCGTCGCGCAGTAGCTCATACACGACTGCATGTCGCTCGAGCGCCCAAATCTCGACGCCGCAGCAGGCGAGGACGAAGGCGTCGCGGCCGAGGCCGGCGTTGGCGTCGACGACGGTCTGTGTGCCTCGCCCCACGCCGACCGCTCGCGCGAGCGGTTCGTTACGTCCCAGCGGATGCTTGGCCCGCGGCGCGAGTGCCGCGAAGTCCACCGCGACCGGGCCGGGGGCGCCGGCCCGTGTCCATCGGATCGACAGGTGGGCCGGTCGGCACGCCAGGACCAGGCGGTCGTCGGCGTTGGGTTCGGCTCGGTATGGAACGCGAAGTCGCGTCGCCAGCGCGCGGGCGCGATCGTCGCCGCCGGCCATCGGTTGCACGACGATCGCGGCTGTCGCGCCGGGCGATTGGTCGTCGCTGCGACGACCCTCGCCCAACGGCTCGGTGTGACCGGTCGATGCGTTCACCCGCAGAGAGCTCGCAGAGGCCAGACTCCGGTTTTGCGCGCACCCGGAGGCGTGTTACGCTGCTGCGTGGCGTTACCGGGCGGTTTGGGCCTGCGCCAGTTCGCGTTTCTCGTTTCTGGGACAGCCATGCGGCGATTGCACCTCAAGCTCTTTTATCTGCGAACACGCTACAAGCGGGAACCTCAGGGGATCACCGCAAAGACTCTCGGGGTTCGGCCGGCAACCATGTCGCACCTCGAGCAAGGACGTTCACTACCGACGCTGCCGATGCTGATGGCGTTGTGCAAACACTACGACGTGACGCCGACCTACTTGCTCGATGACGAACGTCCGATCGAGCCAAGGTCGCGCGACCGACTCAACGAAAGCCAAGGCAACCTCTCGCGTGGCGATTGGTTCGAAGTACCCGACGGCGCCGCGGTCAAGGCCGCCGATGGGATGTGGCTCTGCCCCGTGATGAGCGGGACCCGCGGCTTCGACTCGACGGCGCAGGCGCAGCGCATGCTCTGTCGGACGCGGGAAGAAGCTGAGCGTCTGTCGAAGAATCTTCTCGAAACTGAGCAAGCACGAGACCGCGATCTCGAGAGCCAGCTTCGCCGTGAGCTTCTGGGTCAGCGGAAGCCGCGTCGTCGTTCTGGCATCGAAGCGCCGGCACAACAGGCCGCCGAGGCCTGATCCTCCGTCAACGCCATCCCGCTCCGTGTGAACGTCGAAGCGGTTGATCAGGCGTTGACCACGCGCCGGTTCGGCCGGCGCCTGTTCTACCAAGCGCGCGTCGACTCGACGATGCGGCGCGCGGCTGCGGTGCTGCAGCAGAAGGCGCTACCCGAAGGGGCGGTCTTCGTCGCCGACGAGCAGTCGCGTGGCCGCGGTACCGCAGGTCGGGTCTGGCACTCGGAGCGCGAGGGTCTGTGGCTGTCCTGCGTGTTCCAAGAGCCGCTGCGCGCGCAGCCGCTGTCCTTTCTCCCCGGCATCGCCCTGGTCGACGTGCTGCGCGAGCACTACGGCGTGGACGCGCATGTGAAGTGGCCCAACGACGTGTTGGTGGGCAACCGCAAGATCAGCGGCTCGCTCGGCGAATCGCAGCGGCAGCCCGACGGCCGCACGGCGTGGGTCCTCGGTGTTGGCATCAACGTCAACCAGGCGGCGTTCGCGCCGCCGATCCACGACGTCGCGGTGTCGCTGCGGCTGGCCACCGGCCAAATGGAGTCGCGCGAGCTGTGCCTCGCTCGCTTCTTGGGCAAGCTCGAAGAGCTCTACGATGGCGCGACCGACCTGGTCGCGGAGTGGCGGCGTCGCACACAGATGCTCGGGCGCACCGTGACGGCCATCCGCGCTGGCCAAGAGCAAGATGTGCAGGTGCTGGACCTGACCCCGGAAGGCCATCTTGTGGTGGCGTTGCCGAACGGCGTGCGCGAGACCTTGGTCGCGGCGGTCGACCTGCGCCTTCGGGTCTAGTGACTAGGGCTCTAGGGACTAGGTGCGCGCCGGCTCGAGCGGCCACGAGGGCCCGGCCTCGTAGCGCAGACCGGTCGAGAACGGGCCGGCACGCAGGCAGGCCTCGACGCCGGCGACGAAGCCGTTCAGCCCGTTGTGGTCTGGGGCATCCGGTTCGCACCAGAGTTGGTCCACGACGAGGTAGCGCGACAAGAACCGCGCGCGCAGGTCTGGGTTCACGAAGTCGGCGGCGCGCGGCAGGTCGTCGGCACGCCGATCGATCGTCGTGGCGCGCGCCACGCCAGTCACTGCGTAGGGCGTGCGCCCCGTGCACAGCACGGGCGTGCCCGCGAGGATCGCGCCGAGGGCGAGCGGGTGATTGACGGTGACGACGGCCACCGCGGCGGCCGCGGCTTCGGGCACACTCGCCGGTGGCAGCAGCGTGATGCCGGCCTGGACGAGCCGCCGGCGCATCGCGGCCGGCAGTCCCCTCGGCGGCAGCGCCGCGGCGACCCGAACGTCATCGCCGAGCGTTGGTGCCAGGCCCGCCGTCCGCACAGCGAGCTCGATGGGGTCGGTCTCGAGGTCGGCGTCCAAGCGTAGTCGCACGTCGTCGGGCGCCTGCGGCAACACGAGCACGAACGGTTCCGGCGGTGGTGGCTCGGGTTCGATTTCGACGCGTCCTTGGCCGCGCGCCGCGAGGTGGCCGTGCAGTGCCCGGCGGGCGTCGCCGAAGCGCGCGTGGGCTAGGTCGGCGGCCGCCGAGCGCAGCCGCTGCCAGGTGCTCGGTACCGTGACCGCGCGCCGCGACACCGGCGGCGGAATCGAGCGCGCAAACCAGGCGCACAGGGCCGCCCGCTGGATGTCATCATCGATCGGCTCGCTGCGGTAGTCGTCGGCGGTGCGCATGCACGCGGCGGCGTCGCCGTCGAGCCCCTCGCCGTCCCACTGCATGGCACCCGGCATCAGGCCTTCGCCGGTGTGGACGACCTGGCAGCCGAACTCGCGCGCCACGTAGTGCAGCGTCCGGTGCAAGCCGCTGCGCCCTTGGTGCAGCAGCACCACGTCGGGCGGATCGGCTTCGAGGAGTCGCGTGAGCGCCCCGAGGCTCCGCGACAGCTTGGTCACGACACGCCGCCGGTCGTTGGTCGACGGCCGCAGCTGGCCGCGCAACCGACAGTCCGCCATGGCAAACTCGTCCAGAGGAACGTGCCCGTGGCGCCGGGCACGGCCGTCGACCAGCGACACGAGCGCCATGCCCTGCGCGCCGAAGAAGTCGCGTTCGGCCGCGGCATGGGTGAGCACGGCGACCCGGTGGCCTCGCGCGGTCAGCCTGCGCGCGAGCTGCTGGTGCAAATGCCAGCGGTCGATGGTCGGGGCGCCAAACAGCACATATCCCATGCCGCCGGGGTCCCATCGGCAGCTTGGGGCCCGTGACTGGAGCTTGGTTGGGCGGCCCGGTCAGCGCGGCCCGACGACGGCGCGCCCGGCGTTGCTGAGGCAGAGTCCGGGCGTGGTGAGGCCGGGGCAGAGCAGCGCGGCCTGGCCAAAGAGCTCGATACCGTGGATCGCCGCCGTGTCGGGCAGCGGCAGCGTGATGTCGGCGTCGCCGGTGGGGCTGGTCGCGAAGCCGACCGAAGCGTCGATCGACACGTAGAGGTTGCAACCTGGCAGGCGCAGGACGCTCAGCTCGAGCGGCAGCGGCAGCGCGCTCCACGTCTGGTCCGAGCTGCCGAGCAGCAGAGCGCCGGGCTGGCTAGGCTGCCAGCTAGACAGCCGCTGTTCGTAGTTGCGGCTGGCCCGTGGCAGCAACACGACCTCGAGCTTGCCGCCCAAGCCACCGTCGCAGGGCGTGCCGAAGGGCTCGTACTGGGCCGCCGTGCGAAATGGCGCCGCCGGCAGTCCCTCGGCGTTGAAGAGGCTGAACTCAGGTGTGTTGCCCCACGCGTAGCGGACCGCGGCTGGATTGGCGATGGTCGGCTCCGACACGACGACCGTGTCGCCCTCGATCCGCGCGTTCGCGGGTCGGAAGATCATGCTCCCGTCGGCGATCTCGAAGCCGTCCACCGGGCCGCCTGGCGCCGTCAGCCCACTGCCGGTGGAGCTGAACGCGAGCACGAACTCGCCGCCGACCGGTCCGCTGCGGCTCGGATCGTAGATCGGTCCCATGCCGACCGTCCCCTGGCCGTAGGCGATCTCGTCGGCCGCCACCGCGAGGCGCTGCCCCATCAGCAGCTTGTTGGGCGGATGGATGTACGTCGCCAGCACGTCGACCTGGCCCACCATGCGGGTGTTGGGCTCGTTCAACGCGTCGAACTGCGCCTCGCGGATCACCGGCCACAAGCCGCTGGCGCGCGTGTAGGACGGCAGCTGGCAGTAGAGGAACGGCAAGGCCGCCTGGTCGAGCCCGGCCCGCCACTCGCGAATGACGCGGCGAAACCGACTCGTGTAGTCCTGGGCGCGTGTGGGTTGTCCCGGTCCCACGTTGGCGTCGGCTTCGCCCTGGTACCAGATCACACCGCGCACGCCGAAGGGCAGGATTGGGCGGAGCTGCGCTTCGTACAGCGGGCCGCCCGGCAGCCAGGCCTCCACCAGGGAGCCGGGATCCGTCGCTTGCACCATCCCAACGGTCACCGCACCGCCAAACCGCTGCTGCGCGAGCTCGCGCCCAAAGAAGAACCCGATCGCCGAGAACCCACTGGCCGTGGTCGCCGAGCTGTATTCCCACTCCAGCGTGCTGTCATCGAGCTGCAGGAGGCGCAAGTTCAGGCGGCTGGCGGTCGGCAGCGCCGCGCGCCCCGTGGCGTAGAGGTCGAGGCGCTGGCGCATGTTCGACTGGCCGGCGCAGATCCACACCTCGCCGACCATGACGTCGGTGACTGTGATCGTGTTGCTCGCGCCTTCGATCGTCAGCACGTGGGGGCCGCTGGCTGGCGCCGCCGCGAGGTCGACCCGCCACTGCCCACCGACGGCGGGCGTGGTCACCGACTGGCTGCGGAAGGTCACGGTCACGGATTCCCCCGTGCCCGCCGTGCCCCAGACCGGGATCGGGGCGTCGCGCTGCAGGACCATCCGGTCGGCGAAGATGGCCGGGACCTGGACTTGGGCGCTCGGTGCGGGGTCTGCGGCTGCCAATGCTAGGAAAAACAGGAGAACGCTGGGTCGCATGCGCGCCATTCCGTAGCTGAGATGAACGAAGTCTGGGCCGAAGCAGGCGGCGCAACCCCTTACGCTGTCGGGGCCTGCGAGAGGCTCGATCACGAGATGACGTTGCTTGGCCGGCTGCTCCCACTTTGCACGCTGCTCGGGGTCTGTCTCACGAATTCCAGCGGCCGGGCGGAGAGCCTCCGGCCGCCGAGGGATCGGCCGCACATCCTCGTCGTGATCGCCGACGATCTCGGCTGGGGCGACCTGGCCTGCTACGGCAGTGATCGCATCCGCACCCCACGGCTAGACGCGCTGGCAGCGGGCGGCGTGCGGTGGACGCAGTTCTACGCGGCCTCCTCCATCTGCACTCCAACGCGTTGCAGCATCCTCACCGGGCGCTACCCCCAGCGCTTTGGCTTGGGCCAACACCTGCCCCTGGTGACGGAGCGCGGGCTGCCCGACGACACGGTCACGCTGCCGCGGCTGCTGCGCGCCGCCGGCTATCGCACCGCCCACGTCGGGAAGTGGCACCTCGGCCGCGAGAACCTGGCCGAGCTTGGCTTCGATCATGCACTGATCACGCGCTACCCCTGGGCGGAGCTCGGCGGACAAGACTCGTTCCTGCACCGCGACGGCGTGGACTACACCTTCCGCAACGGTCGCAAGGTGGCGCCCTCGTCGCGCTTCCTCGCCGAGTACTACGCCGACGAAGCGATCGCGCTCCTCGAAGAGGCGTGCTGGCGCGAGGAGCCGTTGTTCCTCAACCTCTGGTTCTACGCGCCGCACACGCCCTACAACTTGGCGCCCGAGCCGTACCGGCGTGACTACCAGGGCGAAGCCGAGGACACCGATCTCAAGTACCGCTCGATGGTCACCTGTCTCGACGCGAGCATCGGCCGCGTCGTCGATCGGCTCGAGGCGCTGGGAATGCTGGACAACACGCTGATCCTGTTTGCGAGCGACAACGGTCCGTCGGAAGAAGGCAGCGCCGGCCCCTATCTCGGCGGCAAGAGCGATCTGCATGAGGGCGGGATTCGAGTGCCGATGATCGCGCACTGGCCCGCGCGCATCGCGCCCGGGCGCGTGACCGAGGCGGTGGGTCACACGAACGACCTGCTGGCCACGTGTTGCGCCGCGGCCGGGTTGCCGTTGCCGGGTGACGTCGCGTTCGACGGGATCGATCTGCTGCCGCACCTCGTCGAAGAGGAACCGGTCGGCGAGCGGGCGCTGTTTTGGTCGCTGCCGCGCCAGAAGCGCTACCCACGACCGGGGCGTCGGCCCATGCCACACGCCACCCAGGTCATCCGTCGCGGCCGCTGGAAACTGTCCGCGTACCGCAGTCGGGCGTTGCGACTGATCGACCTCCAGGCCGATCCGGGTGAGTCGCAGTCCCGGTTGCGCAAGGAGACAGAGACGCGCAAGGCGCTGCTGGCCGAGCTCCGTGGGTGGCTGCAGCCGCTGCGGCAGGCGAGCGAGCAGAAGTGAGGAACGTGGCGGCGCCCCGCCGCGCGTGAACGCCCTCCGCCGCTTATCCGCGGGTGGCCGTGCCCTTGTTCGGACCTTGACCGGTCGCGAGCGCCACCCACCCAATCAGAAGGAGCACGCCGCCGATCGGCGTGATCGCGCCGAGCATGCGCGGCCCGCCGAGCGCCATCGCATAGAGCGTGCCGGAGAACACCGCGGCGCCCAGAGCAAAGCACCACGCGGCGAGCCCGGTCCGTGTGGCGCCGACGCCGCGCAGGGCGGCACAACCTAAGATCGCCAGGGCGTGCCACATCTGATAGCGCACTGCGGTCTGGTAGTTCTCAATCTGGCCATGGGCCTCCAGGTGCGCGGCCAGGCCGTGCGCGCCAAACGCGCCAAGCGCGACGGCAAGGGCGGCCAGCACGGCGCCCAGCCGGAGCATCGATGAGGTAGACATCAGGGGTCAGCCTTAGCCGCGGCTAGCGCCGAGGCAAGATGCCGGCTAAGACGAAGGAACCTCGCCCCGAAAGGAGCCCCATGAAAGCGCCTCATCGCCCCGTCTTCGCCCCTGCCCTCGCGCTCGGCGCCCTCGCCGTCTTTGCCGCCGATGTGGCCGCGCAGTGCCGGCACGACTTTGTCGTCGACACCCCGGGATCGTCGTTCACCTTCTCAGGGATGGTCGATGCGTTCGGGATCACCGGCCCGATCGTCGGCACGCCAGGGACCTTCTCGCTGTCCGGAGATGCTGCGGTCGATCTGACGACCAGCGCTGGCATGCCGACGGCCGGGCAGCTGGTCGGCGCCCCAGGCGTGATCACGGTGCCGACGCTGTCGGCCGAGGTGCCTTCCGCGTTGCCGTTCTTGCCGCCGCTCGCGACGATCGTCGTCACCAACCTCACCTTGCAGTTCGTCTCGGTCGACGCCGGGACCCTGGCGCCCGCGTCGTTCCCGATCGCGCCCAGCGGCGACTTCACGGCGACGTTCACCGCCAACATCCTGTCGGGCTCGGCGGCGGTGACGCCGCTCATCGGCAGCCAGCTGATCGTCGACCTCACGGGCCAGACCACCGGCGTCGCCCCGACGAGCGGTTCGGTCGTCGTTACCCCCGGCGGTGTCGATTTCAGTATCCCCATCTCGTCGACCTTCGCGTTCTCGGATCCGGGCACCGGCGCCAGCGGCTCCTTGACATTGGATGGGACGGTGGCGGCCTCGGACCTGCCCCTGGCCGCCGCGGTCGACACGATCTCGCTGAGCGCGGGCGGCGTGCAGACGTTCTGTCTGTCAGCCGGCGCTGCCGCAGCGGGTGATACCTACTTTATCCTCGGCTCCGTGACCGGCACGGCGCCGGGCACGGCGATCGGCGGCGTCACGCTGCCGCTCAACGTCGACGGCTACTTCAACCAGACCGCGGCGTTCCCGAGCGTGTTCCCGCTGGGCAACTCGGTCGGCACACTCGACGCCGGCGGGTTTGCGCAGGGCACGTTCACCTGGCCGCCGCTGCTGCTGCCGGCGCTGGTCGGGCTCAACCTGGATCACGCCTACCTGGTGCTCTCGGGCACCACCGTGACCGCGGCCAGCAACCCGGTCGGCCTCCGCTTCGCGATGTGAGATCGCCGCGCCGGTGGCGGGCCGGCGTCAACTCGGCTGCGGCGTTCGCTCGACGGGCAGCGCCAGCAGCCCGACCGCGTAGACCGCGGCCGCCGCCACGAGCGTGGCGGTGAACCCGATCTCCAGGCTCGCGACGATGCACAGCACCGACCCGAGCACCGAGAGGAAGCCGTTGATCGCCCAACACCACGGCAACAGCTGTGGGCAGCGTGCCTCGACCGCGCGCATGCCGGTCGGAAACGGCAACCCGAGCGCCAAACCAAGTGGGGCGATGGTGAGCACGACCGCGGCGATGCGCGCGGCGAGACTGAGACCGAGAAGGCGTGGCAGGAGGGCGTCGAGGGCGATGCCGGCCCAAGCAATGCCGAGCAGCACGGCGACGGCCACGACGGTGCGCGCGGTGGCGGACCCGGGCCGCCACCGCCCGGCGAGCAGCGCGCCGAGGCCGGCGAAGCTGAGCAGCGCGGCGAGCACGACCGACATCGCGTAGGTCGGGTGGCCGAGGAAGACCACCGCCTTCTGCATCAAGACGATCTCGACGAACATGAAGCCCAGGCCCAGCGCCGCGAAGTAGGCGAAGTAGCGCCAGGCGCCCTGCGTCGGCGCGCCGCGGCGCGACAGCCCGCGCAGGGGCAGGTAGATCATGAGCAGCGCCAGCAGCGCGATCTGCACGAGTGATGCGAAGAGCACGAGGTGGCCGATGGGCAGCTCGCCGGTGTAGGCGCCGAGGGAGTGGCCGGCGGCGCCGCCGCCAAACCAGCCGGCGAGCTGCGAGAAGCGGTAGTAGTTGAAGAAGAACGGCCGATCGTCAGTGCACGCCGAGATGTCGTGCGGGTACTCCGCCACGAAGGCGGTTTGCTCGGCCAGGTCGCCGCCGAGGAGGCGATGGAACACCGCGCTCGTCTTGTCGAAGCCGCGGACGACGCGGTGTGATGCGACGTAGAGGTCGGCGAGCAAGCGGGTCGCGAGGTCCCGCACCGCCGCTTGCTGCGTCGGCTCGAAGGCTGCGGCGAGCTCGCCAAGGCTCGCCTCGAGGCCGTCGCGATCGCCATCGAGGACCGCGCGATAGCCGCGCGCGAGATCGTCCTCGACGCGTTCACGCAGCGTCTCGGTAGGGACCGCCCCTGCCGCGCGCAGCAGGGGGTCGAGGTGGAGGCCCAAGAACGGCGCCTGATCGCGGTAGGCAATGGCCGCGCGCGCCGGTTCTCCGGGCGGTCGCAACGGGTCGTAGAGCAGACCGGCAAAGCCCTGCTCGCGGGCGAACGCCTCGAGCGCCGTGGTCTCGGCCGCGGTGAACGGGCCGCGCTTGATCAGCGTCGAGGCCCAGGTCACCCCCTGAAACACCGCGATGTGCTTGTGCGGCTCCGGCACGCCGAGCTCGCGCAGCGCGGTCTGCGCGACGTTGACGAGCCGCAGTGTCTCGCGCGGCTGCTTCGGATGGGCGAACAGGAACCGCGAGTAGTGGATGATGCCGTCGTCTTCGAGGTGCTCGTAGAATTCCCGCACCGCTTCGGTGGTGTAGAGGTAGCTCTCCGACACCGTGTAAGCACCGCTGCTCAGCGCCGTAAACGAGTCGACGCCGGTCATCTGGATGATGTCGTAGCGCGCGTCGTTGCCGCGGACATAGGCGCGGCCCTCGGCGTTGACCAAGCGCAGCCGCGACGCGTGCGTAGCGTCCGCGGCGAAGAGGCCCCCCAGGTAGTCGTCGTAGCGATCCTGAATCGCCGCGACCATCGCCGGGTTTACCTCGGCCGCCGTGACTTGCCGCGCGCCGGCGACCAACGCGATGAGGACGTCGATGCCGCCGCCGACACCGATCACCAGCACGTGTGGGTCGCGCGGGCCGTCGCGCGCGCCGAGGGCGACCAACGCGCTGGCGGGCTGGGTCTTCGTCAGGAAATCGAACTGCCCGAGCGCGCCTGCCCCGGCGATGAGCATCGTGGGCGCGCTGCCGTCTTGACCGACGAGCCGCCCCTCGATGCGCCGCGCGGCGCCGTAGCCGAGATCGCCACCGAGCAGGAGCGCGGTCCGACCGCTGCGGCCGACCTCGACCTCGGCGGTCGCCGAGTAGAGGCGGTCGAGGCCGGCGTTCTCGGTGCCCTCGAGATCCTTGCCCGGCGCAAACGGTGGGTGCCAGCGCCAGTCCGGCAGCCCGAACGCGGCACCGGCGCCGCCGAGTAGCACGCAGCCGGCCGCGCCGGCGGTCGCGAGAGCGAGCGTGCGGACCCGCGCCGCGCCGGCGATGCGCACGGCAAAGCACAACGCCGCGAGCAGCGCCGTCGCCGCCGCGGCGACGATCGTGCCGGGGCCGCCGAGCGCCGTCAGCAGCGCCACGCTCGCGCCCGCGCCGGCCGCCGACCCGGCGAGGTCGGCGAAGTAGATGCGGTGGACGCGCCCGGGCCATCGGGTGAGCGCGATGCCGAGCGCAATGCCGCCCAGCGTGAACGGCACCGCGGTGATGGCATACAGCGCGAGCAGGCCCCAGAGCTGGGCCGGGTCGTCCCACAGGGCCAGGCTGTCGATGCGGACGAGGCGGAGCGCGGCGAACGCCGCCAGGATGCCGAGCCCAAACAGGGCGCTCCAGGTTGCCAGGGCCGCGTCCGGGGGCGCGTCGTCACGGCGGCGTTGGGCGGTCAGAATGCTGCCCGCCGCGCCGAATCCCAGCAGCGCGATGGAGACCACCATGTAGGTGAGGTGGTGCCACAGCATGATCGCGAACACGCGCGTGAGCGCGACCTGCAGGAGCAGCACCGCGAACGCCAGGAAGAAGACGCCCGGGTAGAGGGTTCGCGAGAATCGTGTCATGGCCCGGGCCGAGTGCGGCAAAGGACCGTAGCCGGCTGAGATTGGCCGGCGATGGACAAAACTCGGGGACGCTGTTGAACGCGGCGGTGTCTAGCGCGTTGCATGGCCGGAGTGCCCCCTTCTCCCGAGTCCCTCATTGCGCACGGCGACTTCCTACGCGCGTTGGCACGGCGCCTTCTCGGCGACGACCACAGCGCCGAGGACGTCGTCCAGACGACCTATCTACGCGCGCTCGCCGTGCCGATGCCGGCCGCGGGCCTGCGGGCCTGGTTAGCACGCGCCGCGCAGCGGGTCGCCCTCAACGATCGCCGGTCGCGCCAGCGGCGGGTGCGGCGCGAGGCCGCGGCCGCGCGCTCGGTCGACGTGCCGTCGACCGAGGACGTCGTCCAGCGCGAGGCCGTCCGCCAGCGTGTGGTGCAGGCGGTGTTGGGGCTGGAGGAGCCGTATCGGAGCACCGTGCTCCTGCGCTACTTCGAGAGCTTGGCGCCGGCGGAGATCGCCGCGCGCCTTGGCGTTCCGGCGAGCACCGTGCGGTCCCGGCTACAGCGTGCGCACGACGCGCTGCGCCAGGAGCTGGACCGCGAACCGGGCGGGCGCGCGGGTTGGGCCGCGCCGCTCGCCGCGCTGGCGCGACCCCTCGCGCCGGCGGCTTCGCCCTTTCCTGCACTCGTCGTGGGCTGGTTGTTGATGAAGAACGTTCTGCTCGGAGGTGCTGTTGCGGCGTCGGTCGCCGCGATGGCTTGGTTGGCCTACGGCGCTGCCGTCGCCGCACCCTCGGCCGGCAACACGGCCGCTGCGGCGACGCCGGCCGCGCTCCCGCCAGCGCCCGAGACGGTCGCAGCCTCGGTCGGCGTGCCGCCGGCCACGGCGCCCCGCGTTGCGGCGGCGGTTGCGCCCGCCGCACCAAGCGCCGACGAGCCCGCGGCCAGCCACGTCGCTGCGCTGGCGGGTTTTCGCGGGCGGCTGGTCGACGAGACCGGCACCCCGCTGGCCGCCTGCGGCGTCGAGCTGTTTCGCCTGGCGTTTGACGCGCTCGTGTCGCCCGTGGCGAGTGGCGGTGTCTCCCTCGGTGCCGTAGCCGCGGCACGGGTCTCGTCCGCCGCCGACGGCGTCTTCTTGGTGCGCGGCGTGCGACCGCGCGGTTTGTTCTTGTTGCACGTCGGTCGTGACACGGCCCGGTGCGCCACTCGCCTCGTGCAGCATGCGCCGCAGCCGGGGGTCATCGTCGATCTCGGCGACATCGAGGTGCAGGCATCGGCGACCATCACCGGTACGGTCGTCGACGCAGACGGGGCGCCCGTGGCCGATGCCACGGTGGTCGCCATCGATCTGCCTGCGCCCATGACGGCGATGGCGCCGCTGCACGCGTTCGACCTCGCCGGCGCCATGATCTTGCGCCAGGAGATGGGGCCCACTCAGGTGCTTCGCTTGCCGGGGTGGCTGCGGACCGCGGTCGAGGATTTGCCGATTCCGCGCGCTCGTACCGCCGCCGACGGCACGTTCGCGCTGGCGGGCGTGACGCCGGGGCGGACCTCGGTGGGCGTCGCCGCCGCTGGGTGGGTGCCGATGCTGCGCAGCGGCGTGCGCGTCAGCGCCGGCGCGACGCGCGATTTGGGCAGTCTGCGGCTGGATCTGGGTGAGACGCTCGAGGGGCGCGTGCTCGACGCGGCCGATCGACCCGTGGCGGACGCTGAGGTCCTAGCCGCGCCGAGTCCGACCCTGACTCCGTTTGCACTCGCCGCGCCGCTCACGCGCTCCGACGCCGAAGGCTGGTTTACTGTGACGGGACTGCCGCGCGGCCGGGTGACCGTGGCGGCGCGGCGGACGGCCGGGCAGCGGTGGACCGTCGCGCCGCCGCAGCCGGTGGGCGGCAACGTCGAGGTCCGCTTGGCGGGTACCGCGACGTTGACCCTTCGGCTGGAAAGCGACGCCGGCTTGCCGGTCGCGGCCCCGCGTTGCGAGCTGGTGCCCGGCGCCGGCATGGGGCTGCCGGAGCTCTCGGCGCTGGGCATGGTGCCGCCACTCGAGCTCGGCGATCGGCTGCAGCGCGACGGGAGCCGGTGGACGCTGCGCGACCTTGTGCCCGGTCCCTACACGCTGCGCGTGAGCGATCCCGAGCACGCGGATGTGGCTCGGTTGGTCCAGCTCGATGAGGATTTGGAGCTCACCCTGACGCTGGCGGCCCGCGCGCCGCTCGGCGTCCGAGTGGTGGACCACAGCGGCGACCCCGTGCACGGCGCCAAGGTGTATGCGCGCCCCGCCGGTTCGGCGGCCTGGATCGGGAGCATGCCGATGCCCGCTGGCGCGACCGACGCCGAAGGGGCGGTCGCGCTCGACCGCGTCGCCGGCGACCCGGTACAGGTCGTGGTCACGCATCCGGCGTTCGGCGAGCTCGAGGGCGAGGCCTCCCGCGGGCGCGACAACGTCCTTGCCTTTGGCGCGCCCGGGTCGATCGACGGCGTGCTGCATCACAGCGGCAGGCCCGCGGATGGCGCGCCGTGGTCGGTTCTGCTGTTCGCCCATGGATCGCCGACGCCAGATCTGCCGATGGTGGCGCAGGCCGGCAGCGATGGTCGTTTTGCGTTTGGCGCGCTGCAGCCCGGCTCCTATCGCTTGCGGGCCGTCGAGTCGGTCGATGGCCTGCTGACGCCGGGGGCGGCATTTGAGATGGCGCGCTTCTCCTGGATGCCCAGTCACCGCACCGCGGAGGTCGATGTCGTCGGTGGCCGAGGCGTGGAGGTGAAGCTCAATGTCGCCGACGAGCCCGAGATCAGCGACGAGCCGAGCGGCCGCGTCCGGGGCTCGGTCTTGATCGACGGCGAGCCCACGGCGGACGTCGTCGTGATGATCGAGGTCGGGGCGGAGCGGCCGCCCATGTCGACCAAGTCCGACGGGGACGGGCGCTTCGACGCCGGGCTGGTCCCGGAGGGTCGCTGGTTTGTCGTTGCGTTCGACACCGAGCAACGCACGTTCGCCGACAACTGGCCGCACATGATGTGGTCCGGCTACGTCGACGTGGCGACCACCACGCCGGCTGAGATCCAAATCGACGTGCAGACCGCGTCGCTCGCCGGCGAAGTGCGCGACGCCGCGGGCCAAGCGGCCCCAGCGGCGTGGGTGGAGGTGCACGGAGCGCTGGCCTCGGCGGAGCGTGAGGGCGACGGACGGGTCACGACACGCTACGTCGTGCAGAGCGACAGTGCCGGCCGGTTCGAGCTGTCCGGGATCGCGCCGGGCGCCTGGCAGCTGGCCGTGCGGCTCGAGGGCCGGAAGGAGCCAGTCGGGCAGACCGAGGCCTTTGACCTTGGCGCCGGCGCCGCCCGCACGGGCCTCCTGCTGCGGATCCCCCAATAGGGCGGCGGCCCTCGGCCCGGGGAGCGACGCCTCGGGCCTCCACGCATCCAGGGCGGCGTGCCGGGCGAATCCTGGCCTTGTGCACGGAATACGGATTGTCGTTTCTCTTCTGCCGCTCGCCGCCTGCGCGTGCTGCGGCACCCGCGCGACGCACGCCGACCCAGGGGCCCTGGGCGGCGCTGCGCCGTTGAAGGAGCTTGCACGGATCGAGGCGCCGGCGGCGCCGCCCTGGCGCTCCCTCGGCGAACGCAGCGTGCAGCTGAGCCGGATTGCGATCGACGGGAAGACCTTCCCGCCGCGTGTTCGCTGCTTCGATCAGGAGCTGCAGCTGAACGGTGCCGGGCTCTGTGAATGGGGCATCTTTGGCTTCGACCTGTATCGGGCGGCGCTCTACAGCGAGGCGCCGTTTCGGACCACCGAGGCCGCGCTGGCGGCCGCCGAAGATCAGGTGATTGTGGTGCATCTCGATTTCGTGCGCCGCCTGAGCAAGGCGCAGCTCGAGCAGGCGTACTCCGCCTCGGTGAAGGCGAACACCGGTGAGCAGTTCCCGCGCTTCGAGGCGCCGCTCGCCGAGCTGCTGGAGACGATGAAGGAAGTGCAGGACGGCGATTCCTACACGTTCACGGTCGAGCCCGACGTCGGCGTGTGGGTCCAGCGGGACGGCGTGCCGCTCGCGAAGATCGAAGACCCCGAGTTTGGCCGGCTGTTCGTGCGCCTCTACGTCGGCGACCAGCCGCCGACCAAGGCGCTGCGCGAGGGCTTGCTCGGAGGTGACCGGTGAGCGGGTCGACGCTGGTGCCGCGCCAGGGCGCGCTGGCACTGCTCGGCGGCGCGCTGCTCGGTTGCTCGTCGCAGCCGCCGTTGGCTACGGTCGACCACGTCGACCTGTCGCGCTTCATGGGGGATTGGTACGTGATCGCCCACATCCCGGCGTCGAGCGAGGCCCAGGCGTTCAACGGTGTCGAGTCCTACCGCATGGAGGAGGACGGCACGATCGCCACGACCTACGCCTTCCGTGACGGCGGCTTTGACGGGCCGATCGAAGTCATGAACCCAAACGCCGTCGTGCGCAACACGGAGACGAACGCGACGTGGGGCATGCAGTTCTTCTGGCCGCTGCGCTTTGAGTATCTGGTGACGTATCTCGACGAGGACTACACCGCGACGATCATTGGGCGGACCGCGCGCGACTACGCGTGGATCATGACACGCACGCCGGAGATCCCCGAGGCGAAGTACCGCGAGCTGATCGCCGCGCTCACCGAGCAGGGCTACGACCCCGCACGCGTGCGCCGCGTGCCGCACCGCTGGCCCGATCCCGAGCATCCGTCGTCGCTCTGAGCGCCCGGCGCGTTTGGTGCGGATCGCGCCGATCGCGCTCTGGCGGGGGTCGCGGTCAGGGTCGTCGAGCTGGCGATGGATTCGGCTACGGACGACGACGTACGCTCTACTTCTTGTCGCCCTCGGTGATCCGGTCGAACCGCTCCCGCCAGTACCGTTTTCTGTCTAGGGTCTCGGCGATCCTGGTCAGAGCGTCCTCGGCCGCGTCCCGCATCTGTGCGTCCGGGGCGACCACCAACTGAACCAGGGACTCGCTGGCGCTCGGATCGAAGGTGTTGGCCAGGGCGTCGATGGCAGCCAAGCGCACGGAGGAGTGCGTGTGCTTGAGAGCGTGCGCCAGCACTCGGGGGTTGTCGCCGCCGGACACCCCGGCCTGGGCGCGAAGACTCGCCACCGCGACGTCGACGTGCAACGAGCTGCCTTCGCCGATCCACAGGATGATCTTGTTGGCGAGCTCGCCGCGCTCCAGGGGTGGGACCGCATCGAAGAAGGCGGTGAGGATGTCGGGCAGTTCCTTAGAGGACTCATCCGGCCATGTGCGCAGATGGGCCACCGCGAGTGCGCGAAGGTCGGGATCCTTGGCGGTGAGCGGTTGGACCAGGGCTCGCCGGACCAACCGGGGTGGCGCTTCGGGCGCCAACGCGCGCCGCAGGGCGGCCCGTTCGTCGATCTCGGGGGCGCTCAAGAGGCCATCGAGCGCCTGCTCGCGGACCCAGGGCTCGTCATGCTCGAGAAGGGGCAGGAGAGCGTCTCTCGCGGCGGTGCCGCCGATGCCGCTCAGGATGGAGATGCAGGATTCCGCGCGGTCGTCGGGGTCCCATGCCATGTCCAAAGAAATACCTGGACTGAGCCTCACAGAACCCAAGTCCTCCAGGGCGGTGCTTAGCGCCGCGCGCAGGGCCGGTGCCTCCGCGGCCGTCGCGATCGTCGCGGTCCGTCGCAGGATGGCCTTGGCGACGGTGGCCTCGATGGCCGGCAGGCGACGCAGCGCGGGGCCGACATGGCTCGCGTTGAACCACCGCGCGAGCGCCGTTCTTGTTGCCCACACCTTTTGCGACCAATCCTGCTCCCGCTGGGCCGGCGCCGGCAGAGCGACGAGGTCGAGGACGTCGTCTAAGTTGCTCGCGTCACTGCGGTGGGCGACCGCGCGACACCAGAGCTCGAAGCAGCTCAGATCGTCCTTCATGTCGTCGTCCTTCGCGTGCCGCAACAGGGGCACCAGGCTGCGCACGATCTGCGCGTCGCCACGACTGGCCAGGAGGCGAGCCAAGGGCAGGCTCATCTCCGGCGAGAGGCTCGTCGCGAGTTCGCTTAGGTCGACGTCCTCGGCCTTGGCCAAAAGTTCGGTGGCATACCAGCGGTCGGTGGTTGTCCGTGCGGTCCGGAGGAACGCGGCGAGAGGGGCCGCCGGCAGCGTGACGCCGCGTTCTCGCGCTCGTTCCAGCGCCTGGGATTGGAGGGATTCGTGCTCGAGGGCGGCCGCGAGCACCGGAGGGGCAGCGAGCCCGCGCCCGAGAGCTTGCCAGAGGAGCTTCACTTGTTGTTGGGCCGGTCGACCGGGCTCCAGTGCCGCGCGCTCGAGTTCGGCATCGTCGAGCACGGTCACCCAGAGGTCGAACGCCCCGGCGACCTCGGCTTCGACCAGTGGCTCGACCAGCTGTCGGGCCCGGCCCTGTTGTCCCGGGATGCGAGCGAGTGCCTCGACGCCGGCCACTCGCACGCGCTCGCTCGGGCTCTGCAGCGCGAGCTCCGCCAGCTGCAACTTGGCGGCGGGCCGCGCCGTGCCAATGTAGGGCGCTGCGGCGGCGTGACGTAGAGGGTCGGCCGAGGCCATGAGCGCTCCGAGCGCCGCTTCGAACTCGGCCCCCTTCTGCGCCACGAGCAGCTCGAGCGCGTTCTGCAGCCCAAACGGATCGAGCTCTGGCAGAGCCGCGACCAGCGAGGGCAGTGCCAGCGGTCCGAGCGCCTTGAGCCGGCCATAGGCGGTGCCGACGATGATGTTGTTGGTGAGGCCGTGGTTGAGGTCCAGGACGGTCTCTCTCAGCGGGTCCTCGGGTGGCCGCTCCGGGTCCTGCTCGCCCGCCGGAGCCTCCAGCCACGGGGCCGGGCGGCGCAGCTCGATGCGCGCCCACTCGCCAAAGGGCGGCGGTGCTTGGATCAACTCCTGAAGGACCCCGGCTCGTTCGTCGTTTCGACCCAGGCGGCCGAGCAGCTGGGCCAGCTGGGTCTGCAGCGGCGGGCGCACGGCCGCATCCGCTTCGGCAATCGCCGCGCGCAGGTTGGTGATCGCCGTCTCGGCGTCGCCTTCGACCTCGGTGCGCAGCGCGGCGCGGGCGCTTGCGGCATCTGCCGACCGCTCGGCCGCCGATTGGGCGGTCGTCACGGGGACGATGAGAAGGGGGAGAAGGGCAACAAGACGCACGTCGGTCATCGGGTTCATCTCCGCGCTGCTGTGGCGGTGGAGCCCACCTTGACGACCGGGCCGTGGCGTTGTGTCACTGCGCCGTCAAATCCGGGTGACGCAGCGCGAGGTTTGACAGTGCCATGACAGAGCCCGGCCGGCGCCGCGCCCTAAGCTCTAGGCAATGGCTCGTCGACGGACAGGCCTGATCATGGTCGCGGCGCTGGTATTGCCCGGGTTGCTCCTCGGTGGCTGGGCCGCGGCGGTGTTGGGCGGTCAA
Organism: Planctomycetota bacterium; assembly: GCA_039029375.1. Taxonomy (GTDB): domain Bacteria; phylum Planctomycetota; class UBA1135; order UBA1135; family UBA2386; genus JBCCGH01. The sequence goes on along the minus strand of JBCCGH010000019.1, from coordinate 39,483 downwards.
GCGGATGTCATGGCGATCGCCGAGCGGCGCGAGGCGCAGCGCTGGCTCGGCAGTGTCGCGGCGGCTTGGCGGCAGTGTTTGCTCGACGCGGCGCGGGCTCTCGGGGCGTCGGGTGCCACGGTCGCTCTCTTGGCGAACGGATCGCCGCGTGGGCCATTCGTCCAGGTGGCCGATGCGCCGGCGCCCGAAGTGCCGACGACGGGCGCCGGCGATCTGACGCCGGCACTTTGGGCCCTGGCGCGCCGGCACTGGAGCGCCGGCGACGCGCCGGCGGCGCGCGCGGCGTTGGCTGGAGTGCCGGGTGCGGCCGCGATCCGGCCTGGGGGGCTGCCCGCCGACTTGGTGGGCGCGCTGCTGGCGGCGCGGTTTGCGGCGCTGGAAGGCGATCCGCTGCCGGCGCGCGCGTTGTGGGCGCGCTTGCTTGCCCATGACTTCGCGCTCACCGCCGGCCAGGCCTACGCCGTGGTCGAGCAGCTCGATCGCATCGCGCCCGCCCCGGCGCCTGACCGGCGCGCAGACTACCTGGCGTGCGCGGACCTGTTCCGAGACGTCGAGCAACGCCGCGCGCCGCCGACCGACGCACCGCTGGTCGCGCGCCCCGGCGGTGCGGTCGTGATCCGCGTGGCGCCCGACGCGGTGACGATGGTGTCGGCCGCGACCGTGACGGCGCACCGCGCCGCGTTGCTGCGCACCGAGGCGGACGCCCGGCCGGAATGGACCCTGCAGCTCGCTGCGGCGGCTGAGGACCCGGTGGCGCTGCGCGCGCTGGAGCCGGGCGGTGGCGCCGTCGCAGTGACGGCCGTCGGCGCTTCGCCGAGCCAACGGTTGGCGACGTTAGCGCGCCGCTCGCTCTGGTCGGGGCTCGCCCTCGTCGTGTTGGGCGGGCTCGCTGCCGTGGTGGTCGTGCGCCGCGAGCTGCGCTGGGCGCGGGCGCGCGCGGAGTTCGTCGACCTGGTCTCGCACGAGCTGCGCACACCGCTCGCCGCGCTGTCGCTCAAGGCCGAGCTGTTGGCGTCGGGCGACGTGCCGGCGGCGAAGCAGCCTGCCTACACACAGGCGCTCCACCACGAAGTCCGCCGCCTCGGCTCCCTCACCGAGCGCATCCTCGACTTCCAGCGCCTCGGCCGGCGCCGCGCCCTCGAGCCGGCGCTGGTCCCCGGGCGCGACCTGTTGGCGGCCGGCCTCCGTGAGGGGCGTGTGGCGCTCCGGCTTGCGGGGCAGCGCCTCGCGCTCGCCGTGCCGCGGTCTTTGCCGAAGGTCTGTGCCGACCGCGAGCTGATTGCGCGGGCGCTGCGCAACCTGCTCGAGAACGCGGCCAAACACGCGCCGGCGAGCCCGCGCATCGACGTGTCCGCCGAGGTGCGCGACGGCCGCCTGGTCATTGCCGTCGCCGACCGCGGGCCGGGGGTGCCGCGGGCCGAGCGGGGTTCGATCTTCGAAGCGTTTCGCCGAGGTTCGAGCGGCCACGGTCGCGGCAGTGGGCTCGGCCTGGCCTTGGTGCAGCGCACGGTCCTCGCGCACGGCGGCTCCATCGACGTCGCCGACCGCGATGGTGGCGGCGCGGTGTTCACAATGCAGCTGCCCCTGCAGGGGGCGCCGACGTAGATGGAACACGTGCTGTTGGTCGAGGACGAAGCGGCGATCGCCGACACGTTGGCCGACTTCCTCACTGAGCGCGGCATGCTCGTGCGCCGTGCCGTCTCGGTCACGGAGGCGACGGCGGCGCTGCGCGTGGCGACGTTCTCGATCGTCTTGCTCGATCTCGGGTTGCCGGACGGCGATGGCCTCGACGTGCTCAAGGCCCTGCGGCGCGGCGGTACCGCTACGCCGGTGATTGCCCTGACGGCGCGCGGGACCGAGGCGCAGCGCGTGCGCGGCCTGAAGCTCGGCGCCGACGACTACGTGGTCAAGCCGTTCAGCGCCCACGAGCTGTTGGCTCGGATCGAGGCGGTGCTCCGTCGCGCCGGCCGACCGGCGGTCCAGATCACCCTGGGTGACGCGGCGGTCGACCTCGACGGCCACGCAGTCACCCGCGATGGGCGCGCCGAGTCACTGCTTCCCAAGGAGGCCGAGCTCCTGGCGTTCCTCCTGCGGCACCGCGGCCGGACCTGCGACCGTGAGGAGCTCCTGCGCGAGGTGTGGGGATTTGATCGCGCGCCCACGACGCGCACTGTCGATACGCACGTCTTTAATCTGCGCCGCAAGATCGAGGCGAATCCGGACCAGCCGCGCTTTCTGCTGACGGTCCGCGGCGTCGGCTACCGACTTAGCGACTGAGGAATCGATCCCCACTCGGAGCCACTGGCGCCGACGGACCTTGGCCGGCATCGTGCCAGCATGCGATCACACCTCAGTGCGCTCGTCCTCGGCGGCCTCCTCGCCACCGTGCCGATCTTCGTCGGCTGCGGCGGTGAAGCGGGTCCTGACGATTCCGATCCGACCGTGCCAGCCACACCCGCCGCGGCGGTTGCCCCGGCGCCCAGTACGCCGAAGCCGGCGGACTCAGACGTGGCCACGGTGCAGGCGACGTGGATCGTCTACACCCTGCCCGGTTGAATGCTCTGCCAAAACAACACGCGCATGGTCGATGCGCTGACGGCGAAGCACTCCGGGATGTTTGACAAGAGCTTCCGGCCGCGCGAGGAGCACAAGGAAGAGCTCGCGACGCACGGGATCGAGAGCCACGGCGTGGTCTGCCAGGACGCGGCCGGCAAGATGCTGTGGAAGTTCGGCGATCACAACATGTCGCAAGAGCAGCTGGACGAGGGCCTCGCCGTCGTGCTGGCAAAGCTGAAGAAGGGCTGAGAGCTGGTGACTAAATCGATCCGGCTCTCGCCGGATCGAGAATTGGGATGAAGGGAGACGGGGAATCAGCCGAGCGGGCCCTTCGAGCCGGTCCGGGCAACTCCCTCCGCTCGCTCTGGGGCAGGCGGGGCGGCGAGCCTCATCCTGTGGGTGGCAACATGATGTGTGGAGCGATCGAGATGGCTCGCAGCGCTGGCTCGGACCCGCGTGCCGTCTTGGGCCACGGCACGGAGAGTGACCACGTTCGCCTTCATCAGCGCGGCGAGCAAATCGGTCAGCACCTGGTCCAGCTTGGCACCGTGCTGGACCCGGAAGTCGTTCACCACCCGATGGCAGATCTCGAGACCGCCCGCGATCCAGCGGCTAGGTCCCGCCGCGCTAGCCCGTTTGGGGGACCCAGGGATTTGGTTACAGGCTCTGAGAGCCTGATACGCGACGGGCTCGGTGGGCGCAGTCGGCGCGGCGTGCGCACGCCGTGGCCGCGCGGGCGGTGCCGATGTTGCGGGGGCAGGCTTCGCCGCGGGAGAGCACAGCGCCTAGTCGCCGGCTTCGGTCGGGATCGATAGGGCCTCGAGCTGCTCGGCCAATGCGTCGCGGTGCTCGGCCCGCGCGAGCCACACGTCAACGTGTGGGCGCGCCGGGCGTTCATGAAAGTGGAGTCGCACCGCCTGGGTTGCCCAAGCACCCTTCCGCCGCTCGAAGGAGCGCACGTCGGCGAGCGAGAACTCGTAGACGAACCAGCTCGACAAATGCGTGCCGAGGAGCAGGCGGCGCGTCGTCAGCAGCATCTTCATGCCGAAGGCGTAGCCGCAGGTTCGCCCCACGCCGCCGGCACTCCAGCGCAGCTGTAGCCGTTCTTCTTCGCCGTCCTGGAGTCCGTGGAACGGTCGCCCGCGGGGCACGCCGAGGAGTCGATTGAGTCCAAACACGTCCACGCCAAGCGCTAGGGAGAGATAGCTGCCGAGGACGAGCCCGCCGCCGATGCAGATCACGGTGACGGTCAGGACGCGGACCGCGCCCACGCAGGTGAACGGTAGATCCTCCGGCTGATTGGCGCGGAGGACGAACCACCCCACCGTGAACAGCAGGACGTTGCCGAGCAGGAACGCTGTTCGGCAGCCGGTCTTCAGAGCATCGGCGAGAGTCTCGGTCACGGCGGGAAGCGGCGTGGCGCCGCAAGCGGCATCGCATCGGCCAACCGCGTGCGGGCACTTGAGCGCGACGGGCTGGCGCCGGCGGCAGTGACTACTCCACGCCGCCGACGACGCTGGCCAAGCCGTTCGTCAAGATGACCCCGAGTGGGTTCGCGCCGGGATCCACGAGCCACCACTGGGCGAACAGCTCGGCGCCCAACAGGCTTGGATCCACGGGCATCGGCAGCTCCGCCATCGCGGTCCCGGCCGGGTTGGTGACCGTGGGCAGCCAAACCTCGGGGCCCGTCCACACCGTGCAACCGGCGGCGCCCACGGCGGCCAGGCCCAGCGGTAACGGCAACCCGAGCCAGAGCTGGGTGGACGTGCCGAGCGCTAGCACCGCGGGTTGAGTGGCGGGGCCATTGCGGGCGCGCAGGCGCCAGCGGCCGCCCAGCGTCGCGCCGAAGGGTGCGTCGAGCTCCGGCGTCCCTCGCGTGCCGGCGCACGCCGTGCCCAGGGGCTGCGAGACCGGCGGGGTCGCTTGGGCCAAGGCCTGGATCTCGATCGGCGCGAGCCCCCGCGCGTAGACCCGCACGTCGTCGAGCCGGCCGCCATAGAAGCGCGTGGCCGACAGGCCGAAGCGGTTGCCCAAGTAGAGCGGGTCGTTGGGCCGCAGCGCGTCGCCACCGAGTTGCGCCTGCGCCGCGAGTGCGCCATCGACAAACATGGTGCACAAGTCGCTGGTCGCGCCGACGAGCGCGAAGTGATGCCACGTGTCATCCCTGAGGTTGGCGTCGGTCTCGATCAGCTGCCCGTCGGCCAGGTCGTTGGAAAAGACGAGCGCCGCGCGCACGCGGCCGGTCGTCTCGGAGAAGTAGATGTTGAGCGAGTCAGGCACGCCGAACGCACCGTGCCCAAAGGCATACTGGAAGCTGGTCTCCGCACTGGGCGGCGCGCGAAACCAAAACGCCACCGTGAAGTCGCCAGTCGGCGCGTACGCGAAGTTGGGCACGCGCACGTGGTCGTCGACCTCGTCAAACTGCAGGCCGCCGCGATGCCGCGCCGGGCCCCACTGTGGTCCGGTGGCCGCTGAGGGCTGGAGGGCGCCCTGGTGCCCGTTGCCCGACCGATCGCCGGCGGTGCCGCCGCTCGTCTCGTCGAGCGCCCAGTGTGCCTCGAGGTTCGGCTCACCCTCGTCGTCGAGGATGAGCGCGCTCGCTTGCGACGGCGCGCCAATCTCGACCCCGCCGCGGAGCTGGACCGTGACGGTCTCGTTGCCTTCGGCGAGCGTGTCATCGATCGGCTGCACGTCGAGCGTGGCGACCGCGCGCCCTGCCGGGATGAGGAGAGTGGTCCCGAGTGCCGCGTAGTCCCCGCCGGCTTGCGCGCGACCCGAGACGTCGAAGGCAACCACCGCCGGCTCCGCGATACTCCCGGTCCGACGCACTTCGAATTGGGCTGGCGCTCCCGTGCCTTCCCGCGCGAATGGCCTGGGCGTAGTGATCGTGATCCGCGTGCCCCCTCCTGGATCGAAGCCGTAGTGCGTTTGCACAAACGAGCTCAGCGCCGTGGCCAGGTTGCGGGCGAACGACACTTGCGCCACGACGTTGCCACGAATGCTGAACGGTAGCTCGATCTGGGTGCCGTCGACGGTCCCGGCCACGCGCGACGTGTGGCGCCGCACGTTGAAGCCGCCGTTGAAGTAGGGGTTCGTGCCTGGCGTTGGGATCGCCGGACTGGGGACGCAGGAGTAGCCGGCTTGCTCGAGCAAGCCGCCGATGCTGGTCGTGCCGCGCAGCACGCCGGGAAAGTAGGTTCCAGGCGCGCCGCCGATCGCGCGCAGCGTCGACTTGTTGATGAAGGTCGGGTCGTTGAGCTCCTCGTCGCTGAGGTCGAGCTCGCTTGCCGTCAGGGCGTAGCCGAGCTCGGTCCAGTTCAGCGGATGGGCGTGGCCGTGGATGTCGACGTAGTGGCCACGGCCCCACTGCGTCATGGCGGTGGACGTCGCCGTGCTCACGAAGCGATGGAAGTCGCGCCAGGCGCGTTCAGCAATCACATTGCCCTGTGCGGCTTCGACGATCTCGCGGTTGGGGTCGAGCTTGCTGCGGTGCAGGTGGCTGATCACGAGGTGCGGGTGCCGCCCGGTGCGCGCGGTGACCTCGGTGGAGATGCGCCGCGCGAGCTCTTGGGTCAGCCGGTCCTGGGCGATGACACCGAACGTGCGGTCCGGGATGTTGCTCGGCTTCAGGTAGCCACCGTGCGCCGAGCTGATCACGATCGGCGCGTTGCCGACCTGATACTCCACGTAGCGGTTGGCGCCCCAGACGGTCTCGCCCGGCGGGGTTTGCGTGCGGGCGGTGGGGGCCAGGGTGGCGAGCGCGAGCCAAACAAGAGAGAGCAAGACGAGGGGGAGTCGTTGCACGCCCCGACTCTACCCGAAGCGGCGGGGGGTGCTGGCCCCCGCGGTCACTGCTGCAGCAGCCCGAGGCCCAAGAAGCGCTGTTCGCTTGCCGATCCCGAGGTCTCCTGGCGCGCGGTGAGCACGAACGATCGCGCGTCGGGCCCGATGGCACCCATCAGCTCGGACGTGCCGCCGCCGACGTCGGAGAAGGCGACGACGCCGCTGGCCGAGTCGACGCTGTAGTTCTGCGCCAACGTGCGCGACTCGACCGCGCCTTCGCGGTTTTCGAGCACGGTCACAGTGGCGCTGCCTTGGCCGTCGAACACGACCACGAAGAAGCCGGAGAACATCTCGCTCTGGCTGCTGCCGCCGGAGCTGCTGAACACATCGCCGAAGTGACCACCGTAGTAGGTGCCGTCGAGGCTCGCCGCGGTGAACGTGCCCGCCGGGCTTTGGCGGACGAAGAAGCCGAACTCCTGCGCCGCGCGATAGGGCGACGAGAAGTCGAAGGCGAAGCAGCCGACGTCGCCGGACTGCAGCAGCCCACCACCTAGCACGCCGCCCGTGTTGCCGAGTTCGCCCGCGGTCGTGACCGTGACCGTGTCGACCAAGGATTGCGCGGTCGCGGCGACCGGTGGTGTGATCGTCGGCGCACTCCCGGTGGGGTCGTCGACGATGAGGCGATTGGTGTCCTCGGTGCCGCTGATGAACCCCGTGCCGTCACCGTTCACCACGCCGAACGAGCTGCGGTGGGTGAGGTCGTTGCCGGACGACTCGTAGCTACTGCCATAGAGCGAGAAGTAGTAGCCGCCCGAGAATGCCGAGACCGCGCCCGCGGTCGCGCGCTCGACGCCAAACACCATCATGTGGGAGGTCTGGCTGTCATACATCGACGCAAACAGCGTGCGACCGTCGGCGGAGCGCGCGCCGTGCAGAGTGCCGGGCTCGCCGACGGTGATCATCCAAAACGACCCGTCGTCGTTGACGCCGTAGTTGCCGCGCCGGGTGACGCCAGTGGCGATCGCGCCACTGGTCGTCAGGAGATCGTGCGTGTTCGTCGCGCCGGTCCAGGTCCACTGACCGTTGCCGTCGAACGCCAGCTGGCCGTGGCCACACCGAAAGGACCAGGCGACCGTCGAGCCGGAGGAGCTCTCCTTGACGGTGTTGTAGAGGACCGCGTTGTAAGTGCCCGCAAACGAGGAGGCAGAGCCGTTCTCGGCGACGAAGAACGTCAGTGGCGGGCCGAGGTCGAAGCTGCCGCCGCCCTGGTCGACCAACGTGTCGGTCACCGAGAACACGACGCGCAGGACGCTGTCGCTCCCCGCGGTCAAGGTGACTGGCTGGCCCAGCAGGAGCGGGCTCGTCGCGGTGCCGTCGCCGGTGCCGTTTGGGCGGCCACCGGCGTCATGGGTCGCGAAGTAGGCGGTCATCTGACCGGCCTGCGGTCCGGGCGGGCCGGACACCGTGACCTGTTGGTTGGACAGCGAGACGGGCGCCGACGGGTACGACCATTCGAGGGTCGTGCTCAGCGTCATGCGCACCCGCGAATACGTGCCCGCGGGGATGTCGACGGCGGCGCCAAACGCGTTGCTGAACGCGTTGGGGTCGGTGAGGTCCACCGCCAGGCCGCCGGCGTCGGCAAAGACCTCGACCCAGGTCGTGCCGTCCGTGGAGAGCTCGACCCCGTGGAGAATGATCGTGAACTCGGTCGGGGTGTAACGCGTCTGGGCGGCGCTACTGGCGCTGAGCGTCAGCCCGCACGCTACGGCGAGGATGAGCCTTCGCATGGTTCGTCCTCACGAGCTCGCGCCGGATACGGTGACCGACGCGGTGGCGGGAGCGGCGGGAGTGTCGCTGTCGCTGCCGCAGCAGCAAAGGCACAAGAGCAGGCCGGCAACCAGTGCGGCCGCACACAACTTCCTAATCACGGGATTCTCCTCGTCTTTGAGAATCCGATCTCCGCCGTGCTCGATATCGAACACGGCGAAATCGTCCTTGAGGCAACGTCCTCGATTCAGGCGAAACCTGCCGGCCACCCGGGGGGCGAGGGGCGACAGGACAGAACGGCGGCCGGGGCCCGCACACCGAGCTTTGGCGGAGATCGGAACACTGCGGGACCCGCGGCCACCCGACACCAAGGTGTCCTGAGGCTTTGCGTCGGGAGCCGCCGGGAGGCTCAGGTCGATCCGCTCTTTTTGGGCGGCTTGCGTCCTGGGCGAGCGGCCGCTGCAATCGAGCTGCTTATGGCGGGCGTCTCGAGCTTGTTTGCGCGGCTCTATGACCGGCTCTACTCGGTTGCCGACGACTGTCTGCGGCGGGGGCGGGATCACAGCTTGCAGCCGGCCGGTGTCGTCCACGAGGCCTACCTGCGACTCGTGGACTGTGAATCCCTGGGCGTGGCGGACCGCTCGCGGTTCTTGGCCGCGGCCGCGCGCACGATGCGGCAGGTCGTCGTGGATCACGCGCGCCGGCGGCGGGCCCACAAGCGCGGGGGCGGCGGTGGCTGGCAGCGGATCACTTGGTGCGAGGCGGTGGCGCCGGTTGCCGGTCCGCGGCTGGACCTGCTGGCTCTCGACCAGGCTTTGGACGAGTTGGCGGCGGCCCATCCGCGCGCGGCCAAGATCGTCGAGCTACGGTTCTTTGGCGGTATGGCGGAACGCGAGATCGCCGCGCACTTGAGCCTGTCGCGGACGACGGTGCAGGGCGAATGGCGCTTCGCGCGCGCGTGGCTGCACGAGGTCGTCGACGGGTGAGCCGTGCGCCGGGAACGTCTGGTGGCGCCGCCGAGGTCCCCGCGAGCGAAGTGCGCGTGGTGTTTCTGGCCGCGCTCGCGGCGGATCCCCCGCAGCGTGAGCAGGTGATCGCGCGGGCCACGACGGACCCAGGCGTGCGGGCCGCAGTCGGGCGATTATTGGCGCACGATGAGCGCGCCGCGGCCGCGGGGTTCTTGGCGCAGTCGGCGTTTGGGCCTTCGCTGCGGCCGGGACAGGCCGCGGGCCGATATCGCGTCGTGCGGCCGCTGGGCGAGGGTGGGATGGGCGAGGTCTACTTGGTCGAGTCGCCGGCCGACGGCACACGCTATGCCCTCAAGGTGATCCGTCGCGGCATGGACACTCGCCGCCTCGTTGCTCGTTTCGAGCTCGAGCAGCGGACGTTGGCGCGGCTGCGCCACCCGGCCATCGCCCGCATCGTCGACTTTGGCTGCATTGACGACGGGCAGCCCTACTTCGTGATGGAGTACGTCGACGGGGCGCCGATCGATCGTTTTTGTGGCTCGCGCGGGCTGGGGTTGGCGGCGCGGCTGCGGCTATTTGCGGCGGTGTGCGCGGCTGTGCAGCACGCCCATCAGCACGGCGTGATCCATCGTGATCTGAAGCCCAGCAACATCCTCGTGACGTCCGGCCCGGAGGGGCCGACGGCCAAGGTCATCGACTTTGGCCTCGCCAAGGTCATCGGCAGTGAGAACGGCGGCTCGTCGACGGAGTTGGGCCGGATCGTGGGCACGCCGGAGTTCATGAGCCCCGAGCAACTCGACGGGGGCTCGCGGGCGGACACGCGGGCCGACGTCTACTCGCTGGGCGCGGTCTTGTACGTGCTCCTCACGGGGACCCCACCGTTGGCTGATCTGCGCGAAGATGGCGACGAGCGCATGCGGCAGCGGATTCGCGACGAGCTGCCCGAGCGACCGAGCCTCCGCGTGGGCGCGGCGGCGGCGATCGCCCCGCGACTGCGCGGCGAGCTGGACTGGATCGCGGCCAAGGCACTGGCCAAGGAGCCCGCGGCGCGCTACCGGTCGGTGGCTGAGTTCGCCGACGACGTGCGCGCGCATCTGCGCGGCGACCCGGTACGGGCGCGGCCGCCGAGCCCGTGGTATAGCGCGCGCAAGTTCGTGGCGCGGCACCGCGCCGTCGTCGCGGCGGTGGGGTTGGCCGCGGCCTTGGGCATCGCCGGGTTGGTCAGTACGTCCCTGGCGCTGGTGGAAGCCGAGGCGGCGCAGCGCACCGCGCAGGATCGGCTACGCGCGTTCAATCTGCTGGGCTACCGCGTGCAGCTCGAGCGCGCCACAGTGGAGGAGCACGACCTGTATCCAGCGTGGCCACGGCGGGCCGGCGCGCTGCGGCAGTGGCTCGACGAGCACGCGGCGCCACTGTTGCAGGTGCGCGACGACGTGCACGCGGCGTTGATGGAAGTGCGCGCGGGGGCGCTTCCGTACGACGCGGTCCAGCGCCGGCGCGACGCGGAGCGCTTTCGCGAGCACCGCGACGAGCTCGCCAGATTGACGCGTCGGCGCGACGCGCTGCGGTTGGCGGCCGCGGCGTCTCCGGCTGAGGGATCGCGGCGCGAGCTGCTCGACCTCGAGCGCCGCATGGCTGCCTGCCGGCAGATCCTGGAGACGCGTGGGAGCTATTCGTTTGGCAGTGAAAGCGATCACGTGCTGCACGACGGTCTCGCGCGCTTGTCGGCGGATCTGCGCGCGTTCACGGCTCCGGACCATGGTCTGGTGGCCCGCGTGCGCGAACGCTGGCGCTGGTCGCGGCGCGTGCACGCGCTGAGCATCGAGCGCCACGCGGCGAATTGGGAACGGGCGCGCCGTGAGGTTGTCGCGGACCCGCGGTTCGCGGGATTCGCGTTGGCGCCGCAGCTGGGTTTGGTGCCGCTGGGTGCGGATCGCCGCAGCGGGCTGCAGGAGTTCGCCCACCTTCGTTCTGGCGCGGTCCCCCGGCGCGAGGCGGACGGTCGGCTCGAGGATCGCGCCGACGGCGGCATCGTGTTCGTCCTCCTGCCCGGCGGGGAGTTCGCGATGGGCGCGCCGCCGTGCGAGACCACCGGGCTTGGTCGCGCGACGAACGCGCTAGGCGACGAGGCGCCGGTGCATCGCGTGGCGTTGGCCCCGTTTCTGTTGGCCAAGCACGAGCTGACCCAAGCACAAGCCTGGCGCCTCGGTCCCACGCGGCCCAGTGCGCACGGCGATGACGCGCATCCCGTCGAGAACCTGAGCTGGCCGATGGCGGACCGGCTGCTTCGGCGTCACGGCCTGCGGCTGCCGACCGAGGCGCAGTGGGAGTACGCGTGTCGGCCAAGCGCCGCAGCGCCGCGGTCGGGCGACGGCATCGTGGTCCCTGGAGGCTTGGCAGCGCCGCACCGACCCGTCTCCGCAACCGCCGCCAATGCCCTTGGCGTCCACGGGATGATCGGCAACGTCGCGGAGTGGTGCGCTGACGGCTACGGCAGCTACACCTTGGCCACCCGCGCCCGCGACGGGCTGCGCGAGCTCGCGGCCGACGCCCGACGCGTCGTGCGGGGGGCGGTCGGCCAGACGCGGCCGACCGCGCGTGAGTCCCGCCACCCAGCAAGTCGAGACGCGCACACCGGAGTGCGCGCGGCCCGGGCTTTGGACCCGTAGCGCTGGACGAGCCCCTACGGCTCGATCGACAGCTCCACCGGGTTGGTGGCGAAGAACTGCGTGCCGTCGTAGCCGAGTGCGGAGAACGCGAAGCGCTCACCGATCAACGTCGGCGCCAGCAGCGCTGGGAGGCCGAACGATGCGTCCGCCTGGCCGTTGGCGTCGAGAACGCCGACGAAGTCGGTGAACAGCGGCGGCGCGTTGCCAACCAGCAGGCCGACGCTGGTCCACGCGTCGAAGCTCAGCGGGATCTGCGTCCCAGGGAGAGCCAAGCCCGGCCAAGTGCCGCTCGCGCTGAGCAGGACTTGATAGACCGAGCCCGCCTGCTGCGTGCCGGCGTCGACGTGCAGTGGTGCCGCAAACGCGGCAGAGGCCGAGACGCGCTCCATGCGCGGCGTCAGCGATGGGCGGACCGGACCGATGGGCAGGTCAACGCGCGGCGGGAACGCCGGGTCGATCTGCACGTCGATGTCGCAGTCGACGAAGTCCGGCGCGTTCAGGAAGTCCTGGTGCCCAGGCTGCCGGCGCAGGGACATGTTCTCGAGCGACAGGCGCAGACGGTGGCCGGCCGGAACGATGTAGCCCACGTCGCCCACCTCGATGCGGAGGCGGTGACGACCCGGCACCACGTCGCGCAGCGCGGCGACGCCGGACGTGACGAAGCGCTCCTGTCCACCGGGCGCGACATCGATGAGCGCGGCCTGCAGCTGGCAGTCGCGGGCCGAGACGATGACGTCGAGCTCGACGACGGTGCGGCCGAGCAGCTCCTGGGCTTGACCGAACGGCGGCGTATCAAAGCCAGCCGTGACCAGGGGGACGTTGGTCAGAACGTTTGGCCCGGCGCCGTCCGCCATGAACGACAGCATGTCGTAGCCGGGGGCGACGCGGTGGCGGACGATGGGGCCGGCCTCGATGCCGGTCGGCGGCGTGGTCTCGAGGCGGCCGCTACCGCGTAGATAGCGGGTCTGCGTCGGCGCGAGTGGCCAGCTCTGCAGTCGCCGGTGCTGCCAGTGGGAGTTGGGGTTGAGGTACTCGCCAGGCGCGGCGGGCAGGAGTGCGACTTCGGCCGCGGCCTCGAGATCGACGCCGTTGGGGATGCCCTTGAGGAACCGATCGAACCAGCGCTGCATCACATCGCGCCGGGTCGTGCCGACGCCGTTGTTGTTGGCGGACCCATGGCCACCCGTGGCCAGGTAGAAGCGCCGCGGCACGCCGGGCTTCAGCTGCCTCATTAGATCCGGGTTGTCGTTGACGAAGTGGTGGGCGTCGTCAAACGCATAGCTCACCAGCATCGGCACATCACTCTGCTGCAACAGCGGGAAGTAGCCCGAGCCCACCCCAGCGCGCAGACCGGCGTCGAGCGCAGCGTAGTCGCCGGCGGCCATGGCCTGGACCAGTGGGTCCAGCGGTCCGAGTCCGTCGTACGCGGCGATCGCCCACTTGGCGTTGATCATCGCTCCCTGCTGGAGGCGGTCGGTCACCGCGTCGATCGTCTGGATGTCGGTGTGGATCGCCGAGATCGTTGGCATTCGGTTGACGAACGCACCGCCGGTCGGCAACAGGTCGCCGGAGTACGCAGCCGCCCAGAGAGCGTGGCGGCCGCCACCCGACTTGCCCATCACCGCCAGGCGCGTCTCATCGAGGGTCTGCCCGAGGAACTGCTCCGCACGGTAGACGATCTCCGCCATGTCGCGGATGCGCTCATCGGACTGGCGCGTGCCCGGCGGGTTGACGAACTGGGTGATGCCTTCGTTGCCGGTGTCGTAGGCCAACGTCACGTAGCCGGCCGCGGCCAGCTGTTCGGCGATGTTTTGGACCCAAGAGCGTTTGCGGCTGCCGCCGCCGCCGTGAATCACCAGGGCGCAGGGCCAGCCGTTGGTGGGCGCCGCCACGCTGGGGTAACGGAGATCCAGTGCAGTCTGGTAGCCGTCGGAGTAGGCGATGGGCTGATCGAGGTCGCGCTGGATTGGAAAGCCCCCGGGCGGCGCGGGCGGGTCGGTCGCGGCGGGGGTGCTGGCCGCGAGGGCGAGGCCGAGAGTGAGCGAGGAGATGGCGTTCATGATCGGATGCTCCGGCATTGTCGACACCGGCAGGGGGTGTCCGATCAGAACAGCGGAATCACCGCGCCGAGGGCCCTCGGCTGGCGGGTGTTTATTTTGCTCAGTTGGTCGGCCAGGGCACGAGGGTGCCGATGGTGGTGTTGCCACTGGCCTGGTCGAAGCAGCCGCTCACGAACGTCAGGACGCCCGCCGGTGCCGCGCGGGGCCACGGCAGGCTCGGGAAGTCGACGCTGAGTCGTCCGGTCTTGTCGACGACGCCGGCGACGACGGGGAGGAAAGGCGCGCCCATGGCGGGCGAGCCCAGGAAGATGCCCGCCACCTGGCCGGGCGGGCATTCGGTGCCGATCTCGAGGCGGAACCGCGGGCCCGGCGGTGGTTGGCAGCTGGGGAGGACCACGGTGTCCGCGGTCCTCATGTCGCTTCCGTCGATGGCGTTGATGCCGTCGCGACTGCTGGTCTGCAGCGTGCAGATCGGTGTGATCGAGAACTGCTTGGACAGGATCTGCACGTCCAGGGCTCGGACGAGGTCGGCGACGAGCGCAAAGTCGTCGTGGCGCATGTCGTAGTCGAGGCTTGCCTGCACGCCGAAGCCGCCACCCGCGGTGCTGACGCCACTCGTCGACAGCACGCCGTAGCTGTCTCGACTGGTCCAGTAGATCTGGCCGTCGGTGGGGCAGTAGTCGAGCCCAGTGATGTCGCCGCTGACGCTGCCGGTATAGCTGGCGATCGGGGCCACCATCTGCGCCGGTTGAAACGAGCAATCCGGGTTCTTGTCCATCCGCCAGACTTGCCCCACTCCGGTGACGCCGAACAAGAGGTTGCCCACGTCGTCCTTGGCGACGCAGGACGTGACCGTCGTCCCCGTGCTGGTGGCGAACTGGAACAGCGACGTGATCGGCGGCTCGCCAACGCTGTGGCGTGGGACGTGGAGCACGGCCCCGCCCGCGGTCACGATCGGGTTGCCGTTGTCGTCGAACGTGATTCCGGTAATGGCGCCACGGCCCGCCAGCGTGGCGTGCCGCACTTCGCTCGCCACGGCGAAAGCGGCGTCGAGGGTGATACGCAGGAGCTCGCCCTGGGCGCTGCCGAGCCAGATCTCCTTGTTCACGGGGTCGAGCTGCACCGCGTCGATATCGCCTCGTGTGAGGCCCGAAATGGGTGCGCACGTGCCGCCGCGATCGACCTCGATCAACGGGCTCGTGGTGGTCGCAACCGACGTCAGACCGCTGATGTAGTTGCCGTAGCCCACGCCTTGGGCCGCGGCGGTCGGCGAGAGAAGGCACGCGAACGCAACGAAGAGCCGCATGAGGCCAGAGTAGCCTGGATGCCGGTGGGGATGGCGGCCGCTAGACCCGGCGACTTGCCCGACTTCGCCGGGGCAGGCGGACCTGGGTGAACTCGAGCCCCCTGCGTGACCGATGAAGAAATAGACATGGCCTCGCTGTCCCCCTTGGCCCCCACGGCGCCGCGTACCGCCGATGTCGGCGCCGTGCCGACGGCAGTGCTCTACGTGAGCCACGAGGTCGAATGCGGCGGCGCCGAGCGCAGCCTCTTGGAGCTCATGGCGGCGCTCGATCGCGAGCACTTCGCGCCCGCCCTGGCGACGAGCGGCGAGGGGCCGCTGACCGCGGCGGCGCGGCGTTTGGCCGTGCCGGTGCATCAGGTACCGCTCCGGCCACAGCGGCCGGGTCGCTGGCGGCGGCTGTCCTGTCTGGCCCCTGCCGTGCGGGCTCTGGGGCGGATCATCGAGCGTGAACGGATCGACGTGGTCCATGCGAACACGCTGTGGGGTGGGTATGCCGCGCTCGCGGCGGCGCGGCGCCTGGGGGCCCCCTGCGTCTGGCATGTGCGCGACATGACCTATCCGCGCCTCGCGCGGTGGGCGGTGCGGCACGCCGACGCGTGGATCGCCAACTCCCAGGCGACCGCGGCGACCATCGCCGAGACCGGCGGGACGGTCATCCACAACGGCGTCGACCGCGCGTTCTTTGACGCCGGCGAGCGACGCGCCGAGCTACGCCAGGAGCTCGGGCTCCCGGCGGACCAGCTGATCGTGACCATGGCGGGCCGGCTCGATCCGTGGAAAGGGCACGCGCTATTGCTCGACGCGATGGCGCTCCTGCGCGGTCCGGCGTCGGCGCGGGTGACGTTCGTCGTGGCCGGCGAAGTGACGTTCACGGGTGGGCGGTCGCGGCTGCAGGACTACGTCCAGTCGCTGCGGGAGCGCGCGGAGTCGCTTGGTGTGGCGTCACGCGTGCGTTGGCTGGGGCGTTGCGATGACGTGCCGCGGCTCCTGGCCGGCTCGGACGTGCTGGTCCATCCCTCGGTCGAGCCCGAGCCGTTTGGCCGCTCGATCGCCGAAGCGCAGGCGGCGGGACTTGCGGTGGTCGGAGCGAACCACGGCGGCATCCCCGAGCTCATCGACGACGACGTCGATGGCCTCCTCTTCAGGCCGCGTGATCCGGCCGCGCTCGCCGCGGCGTTGCATCGCGCGCTCGAGGACGCGGCGCTGCGGCAGCGGCTGGGGAAGGCGGCCCGCGACAGAGCGAGGCGCACGCTGCGGTCCGAGATGCACGCGCGTGCGGTGGAGGGCGTGTATCGGCGCGCCTTGGCTGGCGCTGGCCGTTTGCGCGCCCAAACGTAGGGGCGCGCCAGGCCACGAAGTCCGGTTTGGATGGCTGTGGTCGGTGTCGCTCTGCGTCACCGCGATTGCTGGTGTCCAACCTCAGCGGCGCGCTGCGTATGGACTGGTGGGCCCCCCGCCGGACGCACGACGTGCTGGGGGGCGAACCTCAAGACCCCCCCAACGGCGGCTCGCGCCGCCACCCGGCCATGACTCGACCTACGTCTGCTCTCGCCCTCCTCGCTCCGGCTTTTCTCGCGGTGGCGGTCGCGCCCGCGGCGCAACACTCGGTGACCCCCTATGGTTTCGGCGTGCCCGGAACCGGCGGCGTCACCCCCACCATTTGGGTCGACGGCGAGCCGCGCCTCGGGAACCTCGGCTTCCAACTCACGTTGAAGGGTGGGCTCGGCGGCGCAGCAGCGGCGCTCGCCCTCTCCGATGGTCGTGCTGCGATCGGCTTCGGCAGCGGCGTCCTCTTGCTCGATCCTCTCTCCTCGCTGTTCACTGTGGTGGGGCCGATCGCGCTCAGCGGCCCGGCCGGTGCCGCTGGCGCCGGCGCGGCGCATCAAGTTGTCGGCATCCCTGGGTTGCCGGCGCTCGAGGGCCTCGACCTGTTCGCGCAGTGGTTCGTCGTCGATCCACCGAGTCCTGCCGGCGGCTTCGCGTTGTCGGATGCGCTGCGGATCACTGTGCGGCGTGACGCCCGTTTGCTCAGCGCGCTGTCGTCTGGGCTCGAGAGCCTCTCCCTCGCTGGAGCCTCGGCGATCCAGCCCTGGCCGACCGGCGTCATCTCGGGCGTCGACCTCGCCGTGACCCGCGACGGCCGAACCGCTGCCGCCCTCTTGTTCGATTTTCCCTTCGGGCCGCGGTTGGAGTTCTACGACGTGACCGCGGCGCCCCCGACCCCGTTCGCCGGTCGCTCGATCGCGGACGCCTCCGCGGTCGGTCTGCATCCGTCGGTCGATCTTGCCTATGTGGTGACGAGCGGCGGCACCGGGTCTGGGGCGTTGTCGATCGTCGACCTCGATCGCGAGTCTCCAACCTTCGGGCAGGTCACAGGGTCCGTGGCGGGCGTGAGTTTGCCCAGCGGCTTCGTCGCGATCTCCGCGGACGGGCGCCGCTTGATGGTGCGCGAGTTCTTCACGGGGTTTGGGGTCGTCGACGTGGAGCCCGGGTCACCAACGCGGAATACGCTGCTGACCCGATACCCGGGGTTCTCGGCGACCGCGACGCCGGCGTTGGCGGCCGACGGCGGCTCCTATTTCCTGCGCGAGGACGACGACTCGATTGGCCAGTACGACATCGAGACCGGCGTGCGCATCGCGCGCACGGCGCCGCTGGCGGCCCCGCCGGGGGCGATCACCGTCGATCCGCGGGGGCGGTTCTTGGTCGTCGCCACCGGCGCCGCGTTGACGGTCGTCGACGTCGAGCCCGGTGCCGGCTTCTTCGCGACACGAACGATCGAGACCGGCGGGCCGGTGTCGGGCATCGCCTTGCCGGCGGACAGCAGGACCGCGATCGTCTCCATGGGCGCGCAGTACGAGGTGTATGACCTCGCGACGGGAGTCGGCTTTGGCGCGGTCTCGTCCATGGAGCAGGTCGGCGCGTTCGTGCTGCGTTAGCGCGCCGTGCTCGGCGGCAGGCGTTCGCGCCACGTCGCAGCGCCTTCGGCATCGCCGCGCTGCTCGTAGAAGGTGATCAAGGCCCGCACGCACGACGTCGTGCGGACGTGGTGCGCACCGACCGCTGCCTGCATGATCGCGTGGCCCTCTCGCAGCAGCGCTTCGGCCGACTCGGCATCCCCCAGGCCGGCCCGCGCCACACCCAGACGGCGGATGGCACTGGCGAGCGGGACGCTGGTGCCCGGCCAGCGTTGGCGACCGTGCTCGACGGTCGGCTCCAGGAGCGCCGCGGCTTCCGCGAACTTCTCCTGCTTGATGTACACGGAGGCGAGGTTGCTCCGCATCTGGAGCGTGGCGCCGTGCCATTGGCCCTGCAGCCGGACCTGGCTGCTCAGCGCGTCGTGGAAGAGCTTCGCGGCGTCCTCCAGCTCCCCATCCGTGGCCAGCCGTACCGCGAGGTTGTGGCGCGCTGCGATGGTCATGAGGTGGCCATCGCCGAGGGTGCGGGCGCGCGCGGCGAGGACCTGCTCGCACAAGGCCCGGGCTTCATCGATGCGACCCGCCTCGTCGAGGACGCCGGCGAGATTGTTCATCACCGTGAGCGTCGTCGCGGAGTCCTGCCCATGGGAAGCCGTGCTCAACGTCAGGGCTTGTTCATACTGCGCGATGGCATCGTCGGTGTCGCCGCGCACTTCGTAGACCCCGGCGAGGTTGCTGAGGTAGATCACCATGCGAGGATGGCGCTCTCCTAGCAGGCGACGACCGATGTCGACGGCCGCCCGCAGATGCTGTTCGGCATTATCGTTCTCGCCGATCCGCAGCAGCAGTTTGCCCACGTTGTTGTGGGCGGACAGGGTGTCGGGGTGGTCGTCCCCGAACGCGTCCTGGGCTTGAATCAAGCAGGTCTCGAGCAGGTCGCGCGCCAAGCGAAATCGCTCTTGACGGGAATACACTCGCGCCAGCCCGACGCGTACCCGGGTCGTGACGACATCATGCCCCCCTCTCGTCGCCTCGAGGCCAGCGAGCGCCGGTTTGAGCAGGGCTTCGGCGCCGGGATCGTCGCCCATGTCGAATCGCACGTTGCCCAGGTTCGCCATGATCGTGAGGAGGTCGCGATGACCGGCGGGGAGCTCTGCTTGCGCGATCTCCAACGCTCGTTCCAGCATTGGGAGGGCTTGGCGTGGCTTACCCTGGTCGCGGTAGAGCAGCGCCGCATCGTTCAATCCGATGGCCGTCGCGATGTGGTCCTCGCCCAGGAAGTCCCGGCGCAAGCGCAGCGCGGCTCGAAGGTGGCGTTTCGCGAGATCGAACTCACCGAGCTCGCGGTAGGCGCTGCCCATCGCGTTGCGGACCGATGCTTCGATCTCCGGGTCGTCGGGAAAGCGCACGTCGATGTCGCGGGCCGCGGCATCGAGGACGTCGCGCATCGTGACGTCCCGGTCGGGCGTCTGCCACGGCGACACGGCTGCGAGGAGGTCTGTGGTCAAGAAGTCGTTGACCGCCGCGGCGATCTCGGCGTTGCGGTCGGCCTGCTCCCGCGCTGTCTGTTCGGCGGCGCGTGCGTTCTCAGCGGCGGTGCGTTCGCGCTCGGCTTGCTGTCGCGCCACGTCGGCCTGGAGATACAGCGTGGTGCTGACGATGATCCCGGCGACCAGCGCGAGGAACGTGCCGACGACGCCCGCCATCAGTCCCTTGTGCCGACGCGCAAAGGTCGACAGCTGGTAGGTCACGGTCGGGGGCCGCGCCGTAATGGGCTCGTGCCGGAGATGGCGCTGCAGGTCCGCGTGGAGCGCGGCCACGGACGGGTAGCGGCGGTCCTTTTGCTTCTCCAGGGCCTTGGCGAAGATTGTGTCGAGATCGCCGCGGAAGGTCCGGCTCAGCGAGCCGAGGCGCGTCGGCACCTCGTCGCGGATGACGCGAGCGGCGTCGGCGATGGAGCGTTCGGCCACGTCGTGTGGCAGCTTGCCCGTCAGCAGCTCGTAGCCGACGACGCCGAGCGCGAACACGTCGGAGCGCACGTCGATAGCGTCTGGATCGCCGGAGATCTGCTCGGGGCTCATGTAGGGGACGGTGCCCACGAGCTGGCCGACGTCGGTCGCGAGCGTGGCGCAGAGCACGTCGGAGTCCGTGGCGCGCGCGACGCCGAAGTCGAGCACTTTGGGCTCGCCGCGCTCGGTGACGAGGATGTTGCCGGGTTTGAGATCGCGGTGGATAACGCCGCGTTGGTGAGCGTGGTGCACCGCGTCGCAGATGAGCGCGAGCAGCTCGAGGCGCTCCCGGACCGAGATGCCGCGGCGATCGGCGAAGCGCAGCAAGGGCTCGCCGGGGACCAGCTCCATCGCGAAGTAGGGTTGCGCGCCACTGCCGGCTTCGGCGGTGCCGGCTTCGTAGATCTGCGCGATGCCCGGGTGTTGCAGCAGGCCGAGCACCTCGGCTTCGAGGGCAAAGCGGCGGATCAGCGAGGGCGGCGTGCCGGGCCGCATGACCTTCAGCGCGACGTCGCGGGTGGGGTTGGTCTGCCGCGCCTGGTAGACCGTGCCCATGCCGCCTTCCCCGAGCAGGCGGACGATCTCGTAGCGGCCGATGCGCGCTGGCAAGGGGGCGCCGAGCGGATCGCCCTCGGCCCACTCGAGGTCGAGCGGGCGATCGATCGGAGTTCGCTTGGCGTCGTAGTCGAGGAGCTGCTCGACCTCGGCGCGCAGGGTCGCGTCGGCGGCGCAGGCTTGGTCTAGGTAGCGGGTTCGGGCCTCACCCTCGAGCTCGCACGCGGCGAGGAATAGGTCGGCGACGCGCGTATGCCGGCCGTCGGTCATGGAGGCTCGTTGTAGCGCTTCGGGGGAGTCCGAGGGTCCGGGTCGTGATGTTCCGCTGCGGTCGGACGAATCACGTCCCGCCCGGTGAGGCTAGTGAGCGCGGGTGGCGCTGGGTTTTCTGTTCTTTTCTGAAGCGCTGCGGTAGGTCCGAAGCCAGTGCCACCGACCACACCACGCAGGACTCCCATGCCCCGATGCTCGCTGGCGGCTCGCGCCCTTCTCGCCCCGGTTCTGTTCTCCGCGATCGCGGTGCTGCCGGCCCAGACGCCGGCGCTGCTGCGTGATCTCAACACGCAGTCACCGCCCGAGGGGTCCTCGTTCCCGCAGGACGGCGTCCTGTTGGGTGGTGCCGTCTACTTCGCGGCGACCACCCCTGCCGTGGGGCGGGAGCTCTATCGCGCGGACCTGGCGACGGGCGACCCGCAATTGGTGGCCGACGTCCGCGCCGGCGTGTTCAGCTCCAATCCGCGCTACCTGACGCCGGCTGGCTCGCTGCTCTTCTTTGCCGCGTCGAACACCATCGGCGAGGAGCTGTGGTTCACCGACGGCGTCGGCGGCGCGCAGCGCGTTGCGGACTTCGGATCGGGCTTGGGCCGTGTCTTTGGGCCGCCCGCATCACTTGGGAACTCGGTGGTGTTCTCCGGCCAAGGCGCGAGCGGGATCGAGCCGTGGGTCAGCGATGGCACCGCGGCGGGGACCTTCATGCTGCGCGACTTGTGGCCGGGGCCCAACTCGTCCTCGCCGTCGCTGTTTACCACGGCTGGCAACTTGGTGTTCTTTCGAGCCACCGGACCAGATACCGGCAGCGAGCTTTGGGCGACGGACGGCACGGTGGCCGGGACCCGTTTGGTCGAAGATCTTCGCCCAGGGCTGCCGAGCTCGGTGCCGACGAACCTCGCGGCGTTCGGCGGCGAGCTCTACTTCAGCGCCAATGATGGCGTGGCTGGTAACGAGCTGTGGAAGTCCGACGGCACACCCGGCGGCGCGGTGTTGGTTCGCGATATCCGGCCCGGGCCGTCGAGCAGCTCACCCGCTGGGATGGTCGCCGTCGGCGGCACGTTGTTCTTCAGCGCGATCGAAGATGCCTCCGGCCGCGAGCTGTGGCGGAGCGACGGGACCGCGGTTGGCACGATGCTGGTTCGCGATGTCTATCCGGGCATCACGCAGGGCACGATGGGCGAGCTGACCGATGTCGGTGGCCGGTTGTTCTTTCTCGGCCGCGACCCGCTCAATGGCACCGAGCTGTGGACGAGCGACGGCACAACTGTCGGGACGATCCTGGTCGCGGATGTGCGGCCGGGCTTCGGCGGCCAGTTCGCGGTCGGACCGGCGGCGATCGCGCCGGGGCTCGCCATGTTTGTCGCCGATGACGGGGTGGTGGGGCGCGAGCCTTGGGTGACCGACGGCTCGCCGACCGGCACCCGCCTGCTTCGCGACATCCGTTCGGCCGCGTCGAGCTCGAGTCCGGTGGCCCTCGTCTCCGACCCGAGCGCGCAGCGGCTCTTCTTCGCCGCCGATGGCCCGCCGTTTGGCAACGAGATCTGGGTGACCGATGGGACGACGGCCGGGACGTCGCTGTGGTCCAACGTCAACGGGCCGCCGCCGGGCGCAACGGAGGGGTCGGACCCGGTGCGGCTGTCCGGGTCGTACGGGCCGCTGATCTTTGGCGCGGACCAACGTGGTCGCGGGACGACGCCGTGGCAGAGCGACGGCACCAGCGCCGGGACGCAGCAGATCAGCGCTGTCGTGCTTGGCACGGCGACCAGCACGGCGCGGGAGTTCGCGCGGGTCGGCAACCTCACCTACTTCCGCGGGGACGACGGCGTCCACGGCGCCGAGTTGTGGGTCACCGATGGGACGGCGGTCGGCACGAGGGAAGTCGCCGACATCTGGCCGGGGGACCAAGGGTCGTTTCCGGATTCGTTGACCGCCGTCGGGAACGAGGTCTACTTCGCGGCCTCTGATCCCACCTGGGGTCGTGAGCTGTGGAAGTCGGATGGCACTCGGGCTGGCACCCAGCTGGTCTCGAACATCGCGTTCGCGGCTGCGAACGCCAATCCCGAGCAGTTGACCGACTACAAGGGCCTGCTCGTGTTCGTCGTCACCGGTGGCGAGACCGGCACCGAGCTGTGGCGCTCGGACGGCACCCAGATGGGCACGCAGATCATCCGCGACCTTCGGTTCGGAATCGGCGCCGGCTCCTTCCCGCGCCAGCTGACGGTGGCGGGCGACTGGCTGTTCTTTAGTGCCGACAACGGCAGCATCGGGCGGGAGCTCTATCGGACCGACGCCACGTTCGTCGGCACCGCGCTGATGCGGGACATCACACCGGGCCCGACGGGGTCCAACCCGCGCAAGCTCACTGCGGTGGGCTCGCTGGTCTACTTCACGGCGGACGAGCCCAGCACCGGCCGCGAGCTGTGGTTGTCGGATGGATCACCCGGCGGGACGGTCCAAGTCGCCGATCTCAGCCCCGGCACGGTGGGGTCGACGCCCGGGTCCTTGGGCGCGCTCGGCGGCAGCCTGCTGTTCTCGGCGACGACGACGACGAGTGGCTCGGAGCTGTGGATCACCGGCGGTCCGTCGGGCACGCGCTTGGTCGCGGACCTCGTGCCGGGAGCCGGCGGCGCCGCGCCGACGCAGATCGCCGGGATTGGCTCGCGCTTTGCCTACTTCTCCGCGGTGGGCGCCACGGGCCGCGAGCCGTGGATCACTGACGGTACCGCGGTCGGGACTCGGGCTCTGGCCGACTTGCAGCCCGGTGCCGAGGGCTCCGGACCGCGCGACTTCACCGGCTCGGGCGGCTCGGTGTTCTTCTCCGCCGACGACGGGTTGGTCGGTCGCGAGCCCTACGTGCTTGCTCCCGGCGCGCTGAGTCTGCCGGTCGGCACCGGTTGTGGGGTTCCAGGCGTCCGGCAACCCACCCTGACGTCGACCGATCCGGTGCTCGGGCAGCTACTGACGTTTGCCGGTAGCGATGCGGTGCCGGGCGCCGGCATGGCGGTGCTGCTGGGGCTGCAGGCGCCGGCGCTGCCGCTGGCCGGCAGCCCGTGTCACCTCTACGTCAGGCCGGGCTTCGTGACGATCGGGTTGTTTGTGCCCGCGGGGCGCGTTTGGGGTCTCGCCGTGCCGTTGCCTGGCACGCCGACCCTGGCTGGCCTGCTGGTCTCGGGGCAGAGCGTCGCCGGGCCGACCACCGGCAGCGCGCTGGGCGCCGACCTCAGCAACGGCGTGTCGCTGACGCTCGGCTTGTAGCTACGTTCACGGCCTGCCCGGTGATCAATCTCTGAGGGCTTGTTACTTCTTGAAGTGACAAGCCCGAAGGCGCCGCGGAGCGGCGCCAGCAGCATCGAAGAAAGCCTGTATCGTGGATTTCGTTACAGGCTCTGAGCATGAGACGTCCGCGTCGGCTCAGGGGAACACCTCGGGATGGACCGCTTGGCGTCGTCATCGCTTGGTGTTGGTGGCGAAGGAGAGCCGCTACCCTTCTCGTTCCCACCGCGGCTGCGGCGCGGCGGGAGTTCGCCCCGCCACGCCATGAGTTCCACCGATCCAGCGCCCCGAGCCCCTGTGCGGCCGGCGCCGCTGGAGTGGCTGTGCCTGCTCGCCGGTGCGTTCTTCGTTCTGCACTACGCGTGGCTGCTCGACGACGCGTTTGTGTACTTCCGCTACGCGGACAATCTGCTCTGGTTGGGCCACGGCTTGGTCTACAACCGCGGCGAGCACGTCGAGGGGTTCACGAGCCCGTTGTGGATGCTGCTCCTCATTGCGCTGCGGTGGACGACACTGGACTACTGGCTGCTCGTGCGGCTTGCCGGGCTCGTCAGCTTTGCGTGGTTTTGGTGGACGCTCGTTGCCCTCAATCGTGACTGGTCGCCGCGCTCGGCGCGCGGCGCGCGCATCGTCAACGCCCCTCTGCTAGCGCTCACGTGCAACTACGCCGTGGCCTGCTACTTCACGTCGGGCGTGGAGGCGCCGCTGGCGCTCGTCGCGGCGGTCGCTTACGCCCGTTTCGTCGCACGGCCGGACGCTCCCGTGGCCCGCATCATCGTGGCCCTGTCGCCCCTCGTGCGGCCTGAGCTCGCGCTGCCGTTTGCGCTGGTGGTGGTCTGGTCGTGGTTGGTGGCGCGACGGGCGTTCTGGTGGTTGCTGGCGATCGGCGGCGGCGTGATCGCGGCGTGGCTGACGTTCCGGGTCATCTACTACGCGGATCTGCTGCCCAACACGTTCTACCTGAAGCATCTCGCCGACGCCGATCAGGGGTGGCGCTATCTAGCGGACACCGCGAGACCCTACTTCTTGTATCCGCTGCTCGGCGCGTTCGGCGTGTTGGCTCTGATCGCCAAGGTGACGGCGACGCGGCGCGGCGTGGGCTCGGTCGCGCTGGGGCGTCGTGCGTTGCTCCTGACGATCGCCGCGGCCGTCGCCGGCTACGTGATCTACATCGGTGGCGATCCGCGCCACTTCCGCTACTTGGCGTTTCCGTTCTGTCTGGCGGTGGCCGCGGGTGCTGGACTCCTGGAGCACGTGCTGAACGGTGTCGAGTCCCGGGTCCGACCGGCGTTCGTGATCGCGCTCGGCCTCGCGTTTGGGTTCCTCGTGACGTCGCGCTATCCGCAGCAGCTGGGCGCGCACCCGATCGGCGTTACGGTGCCGCACCGCCGCGTCCACAAGATCAACGACGCCAAGCTGCATCGTCGCCATCCGGCGCTCATGGCGTCACCGTGGCAGCTGGAGCCGGCGTTCGAACAGCGCGATCTCTACGCGGCGTTCTTGGCCGAGCGGCCCCGCCGGCGTTACCGCGGGGTCATGGCTGCGCACCGGTGCGTGCAGGCCTTCAAGAGCTTTGACCGTCGCGTCGTCCACAGCCTGGGGCTGACCGACGCGGTTTTGGCGCGCACCGAGATGAAGGTCGATCGGCCGGGGCACAAGCTCGGTCTGATCGAACTCGGGCGCGCGCTGGCGCGTCTTCAGCGTCAGGTTCGCCCCGGTCGCGGGTTCTACGACCGCGCCATGCGGCGCAAGGTGGCGCCGCGTTGGATCGTGGACAACTACGACACGATTCAGGTCATCCAGCAGAAGGTCCACAACGACCACGGTCCGCTGGAGAACCTGAAGCTGGCGTTCACGTTTCCGCCGCGCGTCCGGCCGTGAGCCGCAAGCGCGGCGGGCAACCTCACCAGTTCGCCGCGGCGGCCCGGCGTTCTTGGATCGTCGCGTCGGGGTCGTAGCCCCGCCGGTCACCCATTGTGCGCTCGAGCGCGTCGATCGCCTGGCGCCGCGTGTGGTCGTCCGTTGACAGCAGGAGGCCGGCGAGTTCGCTCTGCGCGCGTTCGTCGCCCAGCACCAGGCGCGTCCGTGCTGCTTGCATCAGCAGTCGATCGACGGGCTCGAGCGTCGCCGGAATGCGCCCCTGGGCACGCAGCGTCCGCAGCCGGTCGTGGTAGCGCTGCAGCGCCGGGATCGCCGCGTCATCGCCGGCGGTCTCGAGGGCCCAACAGCCCCACGCCGCGACCGCGAGCACCGGTTCGCGCAACACCTGGATGAGGGCCGGCGCTGCCTCCGTGCTGCCGATGCGTCCCAGACACTCGCAGATGCGGATGCGCTTGCTCCAGAACCCCGGCGGAAACTTGAGGCCGAGCACCAGGGCCGGGACCGCGGCGTCGTTCATCGCCACGAGCTCCTCGACGATCGCCTCGTCGTCGCCGCCCGGCACCGTGCCGGCACCACCACCCAGCTGCTGCACCAACTGCCAAGCCCGTGCGTGCGTGCGCGCGTCGGGGCGCGGCGGCCGACGGAGGTCGTCGGCGTTGCCCTTGGCAACCCACCAGGCGCGGAGCCGCGCAGTGGCCGCGAGCCGCTCATCGCGGGGCAAGAACGGGTCGTAGCCCAGGTAGACGCCGGTGACAGCGAAGAAGCTCTCAAAGGCGTCCTCGCGCAACAGGTCGTCGGGATGGTCGAGCTGGTCCAGCAGCTCCGGCAGTCCCGCTGGGGAGCCGAGCACACCGAGTGCCTCGGCGAGGTCGCGCTTGGTCTCGGGGAAGTAGGCGCGCTGGAGTGCCGCGGTCATCGCCGGGATCGACGTGCGGTCGTCGAACTGCGCCAAGGCCAGCGCCGCTTCGCGCACCACGTCGGGCTCGGTGTCGTCGAGCAAGGGCCGTAGCACCTCAATGGCCTGCTTGGCGTTGAGGAGGCGCAGCGCCTCGGCCGCACTCTGGCGATCGAGCGAATGCTCTAGCTTGAGACCACCGAGCAGCGCGTTCTGCGCTTGCTCCCGGCGCTCGCCCCACGCCAGCTTGGCCGCCAGCTGCCGCGCGTGGACTCGGACGTAGAGCTCTTCGTGGTCGAAAGCTGCCAGCACGGCGGGCAACACCACTTCGCCCATCCGGCGCAGCACGCTCTGCGATTGCTTCCACGTCTTGTTGTCCCACGAGCCGAGCCCGGCGATGAGCTGCGGCAGAGCCGGCGCGCCGATCTCGACGAGGCGCGCCTGCGCCATCCGGTTCCCCTCCGGCACCGGGTATTGGAACATCTCGATCAGGTGCGCGATGGTCTCCGCGTCCTCACCCTCGGGCAGCTTGATCTCGACGGTGCCGATGGCCGGGCGCAGGTAGTCGACCAAGTTCGCCGGGCTCGCCGCCTCGGGTCCAATGTGCTCGGGTGTGGTGACCGTCACTTCCGGCGCGGTCTCGACCTGCTTGTCGGACGGGGTCACGCCGTCAAACACCAGATGCTCCGACTCCAGCTGCCGCGCCAGGTCGGGATGGTGGTCCTCGATGGGGTAGTAGAGCTTGAAGTGCAGCTCACACTCGACCGTGCCATCGGCGACCTGCAGCGGGACCCGATGCTCTCGGCTTTGCCCAGCGGGGATCTGCGTGTTGACGGGCAGGCGCAGCCCGTACGGCCGCTTGTAGGGGTCGCGAAACACCATGCGCGATCGGGCCACCTCGTGCCCCTGGTCGTCCTTGACGACCACGAGGGACTCCAGAGCGCGCTGCTTCAGCTCCGTCGGGAGGTTGTGGCCGGTGCCCTTATTGGTGATTCTCACCACGGCCTCGTTCCCCTCGATCACGGCTTCGTAACGATAAGCGCGCCGGAGCTGCTTCTCGCTGCGACACCCGGGGAACACGTGGGAGCGGACCATCCGGGGCTCTTCCCCTACGGCGACGGGCCGCTTGACCTTGGACATGTGGCACGTGATGCAGCGGCGCTTGGCGGCCTTCCCGGTGGGCGCGATCTCCCACTGGTAGGGGGTGCCGTGATTGCGATGGCATGAGGCGCACGCCTCCACCGTGCCGACGCGGTCGTCGAACGCCACCTTGCACTCGGCGCCGCCGCGGAACTGCGAATAGTCGTGGTCGGCCTTGAGGTGGCACGTCATGCAGGTGTTGCCTTCCTCCAGGTTGTGCCAGCGACGGACCGGGTTCATCCCGATCCCCGTCTCAAAGACCGGCCGCGGGGTGTGGCAGCGGATGCAATCACCGTGGTCAAACCGCCCGGTTGCGAGCCGCACCTCTTCGTCCGTGAAGGCGCGTCCGTGGGTGTTCTGCGCGTGCTCGGCGTAGATCGCCGGATGGCACTCGCTGCAGAACTTGCTCGTCATGACGCGATCCCGGTGGTTTGCCGGCAGAGGGTCGGCGGCCGCCTGGGCCGTTGCCTTGGCCGCGGACGCATCGTCTGGCAGGAGCGAGGCGAGCGGCACGAGCAGTGCCGCGACCGCGGCGAGGGGTGCGTACTTCATTGGATCGCGCTGGGTTTGGGACGGATTCCGGCGAGCCGCCCGTGACGGCCCGGTGTATCTGCGGGTATTGGCCACATCAAGGAACGTGCCGACCGCCAGCGGCGGCGCGCCCCCCAGTCTCAAGGAAAATGCGCACATGAGCTCTTCCAGAGGTCGCCCTGGCCGTAGCGCGGGGATCGGCGGCATCGCCGCCATCGCGATGGGGCTGCTGGTGCTCGCCGTCGCGCTCGTGATGCTGCGCGACGCGACGGGCCTGGCGCGCGCCACGGCCGCATTGCCGGTGGGAGTGGCCGAGACCGCGCGCGCGGACGCCGGTGAAGGCCCGGGGATGATGCAGGGCGTGGCGCCGGTCGACCGCGCCGCGGTCGTGCCGGCCGACGCCAGCGAGCCGACCCTCGTCCGGCTGCGAGTGGTGCGATCCGAGGATGGTGCCGGCGTGCCGGACGCGACCGTTTGGCTGCTGCCGGCCGATGCTCACCTGGAGACGCCCGACGAGGAGCGAGCGGGCTTCCTCGACCCTGGCTTGCGCTATCGGCGGCTGGGCACGCCGGTCCAGACGGACCCGATGGGGATCGTGGAGTGGCGGGCCGAGTTCGGGCCCTTGGTCGAGGCGTTCGTCGAGCAGGGCACGCGCTGCGCCGAGGCGCGCTTCAACGCGCGCGTCGTGACCAAGAAGGACCGAACGGTGGAGCTCGTGTTGCGGCCAGATGTCACCGTGCGGATCGCGGTGCGCGATGCGCACGGGCAGGCAGTGCACGGGGCCACCGTCGAGTGGGAGGTGGGGCAGCGAGGGGGCGAGTTCCTGTGGGATGACGACGCCTTCGTACCGGACGGTGACCTCGTCTTGCGGCATCTCGGACTGGACGATGACCACGTGCCGAGCCCGGACTTCTGGCTGCGGGCGTACGTCAAGTTGCCGGGGGGAGCGTCAGCGGAGTCGGACGTCACGTGGCTCACCCCCGGCGAGCATGCGATTTGCCTGGTCACGCCGCCGATGGCTCGCCTCGAGCTGCGTTGCGTCGACGAACGTGGCGAAGATCTCCGCCCGATGTTCGGAGTGGGCATCGAGCTGATGCGGGAGGGGCGAGCCGCGTGGCAGGCACGCTTGTGGCCGGCGTCGGCGGCGCCCGTTCTCGTGTCCGTGCTGGCGGGCGAGACCTACAGCGTGACGCTTTTCGGCTTTACCTCGCATTCGACCTGGTCGGTGCCGGCGCCATCGGTCGCGGGGGTCACGGAGACGCGTGTCCTGACCGTCGACCGTTCGATCCCGGTGCTGCGCATGCGGCTGGTCGACGCGCGCGGCCAGGCGCTCGAACATCTGCCGGTGCAGCTGCAGCGTTGGGTCCCCGGCGGCTACGACCGCTACCCGATGACGTTCTCGACCGATGCGCAGGGCGCGGCCGACGTCCTGCTGCGGCCCAGTTGGCTAGACGGGGCTTCGGGGACGGTCGTCGTCGTTCGGGCGCCGACCGAGGATGGCGAGCGGTCGGCGATCCTCGATTTGCCGGAGAGCTGGTCCGGGGGGACGCGGAACCTTGGCGACGTGGTGCTGCACGCGTCCACTCGTTTGGTGGCGGGCTCGATCGCGCGAGAGGTCGAAGCCACGCCCGACAACACGTGTTTGGAAATACAGTGTCGTTCACGGAACGGCGGCTGGGTGCGGTCTGGTTTGTCGGCGACGGTGCGCGCCGGCCGCTTCGAGGTCCGCGGGCCGCGCGCGGTCGAGGAGTTGCGGCTGCGTGCCCACGCCCAGGTCGGCTCGCGGCAATCTAGCGCGTGGGTGACCTGTCGCCCGGGGACCCGAGACCTCGAGCTGCGCCTCGAGCCCGGCGCCACCGTGGAGCTGCCGGTGGTTGGGATCCAAGGCGCGAACCTCCTGGTTCGGGCCTTCGCGCGGCCGGTCCAGGGGGAGGCTCTCCACACCGACGAGATCGAGCGCGAGGCGTGGCAGACGGATCTCGTGTGGGTCGATGACGGCAAGCGTGAGGTGTTGTGGATCTCCGGGCTGCCGCGTGGCCGCTACCGCATCGAAGTCGAGTTCTCGGGATTGCCCGGCATGCTGGATCGACGCGATGTCGCGCTCAAAGGGGCGGAGGGCACGGTGCAGCTGGCGCCGTTGGATCTCGGCGCGTTCGTGCGGCCGGTGCGGATCGAGGTGCTGGACGAGGGCGGTCAGCCGGTGACGAGTGGCTGGGTGCGCGTGGTCGAGGGCAAGGAGCGCGCGCCGACGCGGTCGTTACGCCATGGCCCCGTGACGTTGTGGCTCGACCGGGCCCGCGACATCGAGGTGCGTGTGCCCGAGACCAAGCGGGTGGTGGTGCGTCGTGTTGCGGCGGACGTCAGCGTGACTGTTGGGGCCCGTTGATGAGCTCGTCGAGCTCACGCCAACGTCGCTGCGGGGGCGGCGCGCGAAGGCCCTGGAGCTCCCGGGGATACTGCTCGCGTCCGGCTTCGACGACGATGCCAGAGATCTGCAGCGCGTTGGGTCCGCTCCCTGCGTTCATGATGTAGCGGCCCGGTGCCAACCCTCGCCAGATCCAGCGATGGCCGATCCGCTTGGGGAACCGGACCGATCGCCGGTCCAGGGTTTGCCCCTCGAGACAGAGTCTCGGGCGCACTCCGGCCCAGCGATCCGGCGACAAGGCTGTGGCGATGACGGTCGCCTCCGGGAACAGGGCAACGCGCAGGCCTCGAGTGCCGGGTCGAAACGGGATGGGGGCACGAAACCCGTAGCTGCGCTTCGTCACCAAGAGGCGCAGATCACCACTCGGAGTGCCATCGATCCGGAACTCGCCGCGCTCGTCGGTCTTGGCCACGAGGTCATCGAGCACGGACCAGTCGGTGCCGCGTGGCGCCTGCCTG
This sequence comes from Planctomycetota bacterium, assembly GCA_039029375.1. Classification (GTDB taxonomy): domain Bacteria; phylum Planctomycetota; class UBA1135; order UBA1135; family UBA2386; genus JBCCGH01. The sequence continues at coordinate 8,019 of JBCCGH010000019.1, read as the reverse complement.
GCCCGTTCGACCCACACCGTTGCTCTGGCGATCGGGCGGCCCACCTGGTCCACGACCTGCCCGCTGACGGCCACGGGTGCGGTTCCGAGTCGTAGCGTGCCCAGGTCATGGGTGGAGCCGGCGGCGCCGAGCCTTGGGATCGGGGCATCCGTGTGATCGCCATCACGCCACACGCGGAGCCATGCCAGGCCCTCCGCCACATCGTCGTCGTCGTGGCTGAGGCCGAGCGCGTGCCGGAATCTGCCGCGCGCATCGGTGAACAGGTGCAGAGTCCGGGGCCTCGAGCCGCACCGCCGGCCGCGAAATCGTGCGTCGCAGAGTGGGGCGCCGTTGCGGCGCAGCACGCGCCCGGTCAGAGAGGTCTCGGCCAGCGCGCCCTGCTCGTCGACGGAGATCCACAGAGTGATGTCATCGTCCCCAGACGTCGGCCCGCACGCATAGGCGAGCGGCCCGCTCGGTGCCTCGCCGGTCGGTGCGTCCTGACCCTCGATCCAAAGCATGAGGCGGGTGTCCAAGCCGACGTAGCGAAAGCGCGCGACGCCATCTCCTTCGGCGACCAAGCACCACGTCGCGGCAAACCTAGGTGGTGCGTCCAGCAGCTCGCCAGGCTCCAGCGCGCGCAGGCCCACGCGGAGGCTGCCGTAGAACCTCTGGTGAAAAGCGTCGCGGAACCGAACGTCGACTTTGCCCGTCGGCGGTTTCCGCAGCTCGATGATCCCCGGCTCCTTCGGCAGGATCGCGGTGATCGGGGTCGCCATCGGCAACGCGAGCGCCACCATCGCTTGGCCGCGGCGCCCGTCCACCAGCTTGGCGGGGATCGCCACTTCGCCGCGTCGCCCCGTCACTCCGGACCAAAGGCGTCGTCGGTCGGGCCCGTGTTCGTCGAAGAGCGCGACCGGCACCCCAGGGGTGGGCTTGCTGTGGCGCCAGAAGGAGTGCTCCACCACCCGAACCAACTGGTCCGCCGGCCGCGCGACGCGCGCTGGGCGCTCGGTGCGCGGTGCCGCGGTGCCGGCATCCGAGGGCTGGGCCGCGGCCGCGGCCGTCGAGGTGACGACGGATGGCGGCAGCGACCCGGCTTGAGAGCCTGCGACGCCCGGCGCGGGGGCCGGTGCCGCCGGCCGGTAGCTGCCGAAGGCCAACCAGAGCGCCGCTGCCGCGATTGCGGCCAGCGCGCCCAAAGCAATGGAGCGCTTTCCGTGCACGTTTGACTCACTGCCAATCCTATGCCGAGGCGGGGAACGCGACCTGCGCGGCGCCGTAAGATGCGGTCTAGCATGGTCACCGCCACTCACCACGGGCTCCACGTTCTCGCCTTCCTCGCGGTTCTCTGCCTCTTCGGCTGCGCCGGTGGCGAGGTCGATTCGGGGGCGCCGACAGCATCCGCGCCGACAGCGTCCGCGCCGACGGCATCCGCGCCGAGAGGGCCCGCCGCTGCCCCCACGCCCCGGCCGTCGCCCGCCGCCAAGGTGGTCAAGTCGGAGGCGCAGTGGCGCGCGCAGCTCACCGAGGAGCAGTATCACGTCACGCGTGAGAAGGGGACCGAGCGGGCTTTCACCGGCGAGTACTGGGATAGCAAGAAGGCCGGCACCTACGATTGCGTCTGCTGCGACCAGCCGCTGTTCACGTCGAAGGACAAGTTCGACTCGGGCACCGGTTGGCCGAGCTTTGTCCGTCCGGCAAAGCAGGGTCACGTCGCTACCGAGACCGACACCAGCCTGTGGATGATCCGCAACGAGGTGCTGTGCAGTCGGTGCGACGCGCACCTGGGCCACGTGTTTGACGACGGGCCGGCGCCGACGGGGCTGCGCTACTGCATCAACTCGGCGTCGCTGCGGCTTCGCCCGAGCGCCGACGCGGCTCCCAAGTAGGGCGATCCGGCCGGCGCCGCGTCGAGTCTGCGTCGAGTCTGCGGCGAGGCGCAATCGACGACGTGGCGACGCGCCCCGCCCGTGTTGTGGGTTTCCCCGGCCTTGGGCGCAGGTTTCTCCACAGCCCCCACAGGGGCCAACGCGCGCTGGCAGCGATGGGCTGACGCTGGCCACCCGGTGGGCCAAAAAAATGGTGCCGTCGGGTCCGGTCTGGCGGCGCAAAGCACCCTTGGATGCGATGGCATTTACAAGCGTGCAACGGCGACCGAGGCGGCGACGCGGCTTGCCCAGCGCGCGGCCCGGTGGGATCATCGAGAGCGTGAGCTTGGCGGACCTGCTGCAACGAGCCAAGCAGGGCGACGAGGCGGCGCGCGCCTCTCTCGTCGAGCGGTTCTACCCCTCGGTGCAGCAGATGGTGCACCGCGAGTTGGCGCTCGACCTGCGCCACGGCCGGCCCTGGTTGGCGTCGCTGTTCAGCACCGCCGACGTCGTGCAAGACGTCTTCATCGGGGTGCTGCGCGACTTGCCGGGTGTGCACGGCGAGGACGAGCGCGCGTTCGAAGGCTATCTGGCGTCGACGGTGACGCATCGCCTGCTGCGCATGCTGCGCTTCCATCAGGCGGGGCGGCGTGATGGCCGGCGTGGCGGTCGGGCGCTGCTCGATGCCGCCGCGGTGACGGCGGGCATGACGAGCCCGACCCAGGCGGCGCGGCGTTCCGAACAGACGGACCACGTGAATCGCGAGGTCGAGCGGCTGGCGCCGCGGGACCAAATCGTGCTGGAGATGCGCTTCTGGCACGGCGCCAGCTACCAGGACATTGCCACCGCCTGCGGCATGCCGTCGTCCGAGGCGGCGCGGAAGGCCGTCCGCAGTGCGCGGGCCCGCTTGCTCGTTCGGCTACGCGCCAAGGGGCTCGACGAGCTGTGACCGAACGGTCTGCGCAGAGTCGCGCCCGTGTCGAGGCGCTGGTCGAGAAGGCCCTGCAGCTGCAGGAGGACGGCGTCCCATTCTCGATCGACGAGCTCTGCGCCGACGCGCCCGAGTATGCGAAGTTCGTCGCCGCCGCGTTGGGGGCGCAGCACGAGATCGACGCTTGGGCCAGCGGCGGCCGCGGCTCGGACCCGCTCGACGGGCGCGTGCTCGGCGGTCGGTATCGGCTCGAAGGCGTGATCGGCGCCGGCGCGATGGGCGCGGTGTACCGCGCCTATGATCCGCAGCTGAAGCGCGCGGTGGCCGTCAAGGTGTTGCAGCCGCACCTGTTCGGCGCCGACGACGCCGAGCGCCGGTTCCTGCGGGAGACCGAGATCCTGGCGACGCTGGATCATCCGCACGTCGTGGCGGTGTTTGATCGCGGCGCCACGGGCGACGGCCGGCTGTTCTCGGTGATGGAGCTCGTCCGGGGCGCGCCGCTGTCGACGATCCTCGACGCGCTGGCCGAACGCGTGACCGCGCACGGCTGGGACGCCTTGAGCAAGCTCGATTGGTTGGAAGAGATCGTCCGTCGGGGAGTGGCGGAAGATCCGGCGCTCGGCTCGCCGCGGCGCAGCGCCGCATCGGGCGAGACCACGGCGTTGGCCGTGGGGTTGGTGGACGACGGCTACTACCGGTTGTGCGCCCGCTGGGCCGCGCAGCTCGCCGAGGGGCTCGCCGCCGCGCACGCCGCCGGGGTCTACCACCGCGACGTCAAGCCCTCGAACGTGTTCATCCACGTGGACGGCCGGGCCCTGCTGTTGGACTTCGGGGTTGCCGCGCGCCGTGATGATGCCACGCTCACGCGCGGCGACACAACCCTCGGCACGCCCAAGTACATGCCGCCCGAGCAGGCCCGGGGGCGAGGCGAGCCCGGCCCCAAGCTCGATCTGTATTCGCTCGGCGCCACCCTCTACCACATGCTGGCGGCCCGCGCGCCGTACGAGGGCGAGGTCGCCGCCGTGCTCACGGCGCTGCAGCGCGAAGAGCCGCCGCGGCTCGACAAGCTGCATCCGGCGGTGCCAGTCGACCTGCAGGCGGTCGTCGAGTGCGCGATGGCGCGCGAGCCCAACCGCCGCTACGCCGACGCCGCCGCGATGGCGGCAGACCTGCGCGCGTTTCTCGAGCATCGGCCGGTGCAGGCGCGGCGCCGTGGTCCGATGGCCCGCGCGGTTGCGCGCTTGCGCCGGTCGCGCGTCGCCCACGTGGTCTCGTTGGCCGTCGTGCTGACGGCGGTGTCCTTGGGTGTGCCGGCCTGGATCGAGGCACGCTCCGCAACGCGGCGCGTCGCCGCGGCGGAGATTTGGCGGTCGCTGCCACCGACGCTCACGCTCGGCGAGCAGCCCGTCGTCACCGATGCCGGGCGCCGTGACGCGCTCGGCGCCCGCCTCGACCGCATGGTCGAGCTCGCTCCCGAGCGGCCGCTGCCGCGCAGCATCCGAGCGGCCTTTCGTTTTGATCACGGCGACCTCGGTGGCGCGGCGGCGGACTACGCCGAGCTGGCGCGCCGGGCGGGCCCATTCGCCGCGGCCTTGGCCCAGCGGTATGAGGAAGTGGCGGTGTCCGGCTCGGCGAACGCGCTGCGCCTGGACGCGCTCCCCGAGCCCGCGGGCGACGCCGACCTGATCGTGGCTGGCCATCTGGCGTTGCGGCAGCTCGCCTACGACCGCGCTGTCGACCTGCTGGAGCCGGCGAGCCGCGGCGACCTGATGGCGCGCGAGCTGTGGTTGTTGGCCGAGTTGGTCGATGCGCTGGCGCGACGGGATACCTCCGAGCTGCAGGCGTTGTACGACCAGGCTCTGCTCGTCGAGGGCGCCTACGCCGCACCGTCGACGCGCACGCGCCACGTCATGGGCACGGCGATGGTCGCGCAGCGGCGGTTCGCCGAAGCGGTGGAGCCACTCGAGGGATTGATCGAGCTCGCGCCCGACAGCTACCCGACGCTAGTCAACCTCGGCACGGCCTACCGCCGGCTCGGTGACCTTGGTGCGGCTTGCGAGGTGCTCGAGCGCGCCCTGCAGTTGCGGCCCGATTCGACCAAGGCGGCGACCACGTTGGCCAAGGTCCTGGCCACGCGCGGTGAGTATGACGCCGCGTTGCGGGCGGCGCAGCGCATCCCCGAAGCAGGCCCGGATGGTTGGCGCTGCCGCGAAGCCCAAGGCTACGTCGAGATGATGCGCTCGGTTGCGCTGCTGGCGCGTGAGCAGGACACGGTTGCCGTGGACGCTGCCACGACGAGCCTTGAGCACTTCAAGGCGGCGATCGCGCTCGGCTACGACACGCGTGTCATGCGGATGAACGTCGCCGCTTGTCAGTCGCTCATCGACGGTGACCACGGGCGACTGTGCGTCACGCTGTGCGAGCTGTTGGCCGACGATCCGTTCAACGCCGTCCACCTTCAGAACCTCGCCCGTCGGCTGCCAGCGCAGCTCTCGGCCGACGGTTTTCGTTCCCTGCGCCGATTCCTCGCTGCTCTGGCCCGCGCGGTCGAAGAGCCTCGGTGATCGGCCGCTGAGTCCCTTCCCTGCTTCTCCCTCTCGTCTTGCTCTCACCCGGAGACGCTCACCTTGACCTCCGCAACACTACTGGCTCTCACCCTCGTGCTCGTCCCACAGGGCTCCGATGGCAACCTCCTGGCTACGCCCGAAACGCTGTTCGTCGACTCGGCCACCGCGGCGAACAACCAGCTCGGCAATGCCGCGGACGGCTGGCTGAAGACGGCGGGCCTGAAGGACACGATTCCCTCGACGCACCCGCCCCAACAGGAGCGCCCGGACTTCTCCCCCGCCGTGGTGCCGTGGGCTGTGCCTGGCCTGGTTGTCAACGGCTTCTCGACCAACCTCAACTGGGTCGCCTCCGCAGACAACATTGCGACGGCGACGGCCGACGACGGTCAGGGTTGGGCCGGCGTCGTCTTCTCGATCTCGAGGGGTACGGTCGGGCTGCCGGGGAGTCGCGTGGCACAGGAGGTCGCGACCGGGGACTACTCCGCGGACACGTTCCAGTACCTGTTCCCCGACAGCGTGGGGGCGCCGCCGGCGTCGATCGGCCAAGTGCGGCGACCGGTGGACGGCGACGAGGTCGAGCTCGTCTCGGGGTCGGGCCTGGGCGCCATCCAGCCGGACATCACGGCCATGGATCTCTTCGTGCCCTACCTGCTGGGCTCGCCCGTCGTGTTCGCGGAGCTGCACAACGAGTTTATCGGCGTGGTGTTCACGGTGTCGAAGGCGACCCTCGGCGCCGCGCCCTCGCAGTGGTGGAACGGCACCATCCCGAGTGCAGCCACGTTGCTCGTGTCCCTGTGGAACGCGCAGACGCGAGTTTGGTCGTTGCCGGCACCCTACGTGCTGCCGAGCGAGTTGGGCCTGGCCCCCGGCAATGACGTCAACGCCGTGGCTTGGGATCTCAAGCGCAAGCGCATGCTGTTCTCGAGTGACGACCTCACTCAGGACCCGATCATGTACTTCGACCTGCTGACCCGGAATGCGCCGCTGCCCTTCCTGCTGCCCGACTACACGCCGCTGTCGGCAGCGATCGGCCTCGGGCCCACGCACTGGGGTCCGGTGCGGATCGACGATCCCGATGCCCTGTGCGCGATCGACCCCCGCGTCGACGGGATGGGCTTGGGGGTCGCCAAGGTGCGCACGATTGGCAGCGCCGAGATCTACTCGTCGATGTTCCGCTCGGGCGGCGGCGGCGGCGGCGGGGACTTGTTCGTGACGACGGTGTCCGCGCCGAGTCTGGGCGCCGGGTCGGGATGGGCGGTGCTCGCTACCGCCCCGCCGAGGTCCGGCATCAAGGCTTCGATGCTGCAGCAGCCGGCGTCGAGGGTGCTCGCGCTGCAGCCGTTCCGCGGCCGGGCGATGTCGAACTCATGGCCGGCCCCCGCGGGGCTGCGTGGCGCATCGGTGACGACCCAATGGCAGTTGGTCGATCCGTCGGGAGCCTCGCTTGGAGCCGCCGCGTCACTCACGATGCGCTACTGACGCGGCTCGGCGCCACCGCCCCGTTCAGGGGCAGGTGACGACGAGACCGTTGCTGCTACCCAGGGAGGCGCCGCCGGCGCTCAGGTCCAAGGTGACCGCCTGGAAGGTGATCGAGACGGGGAGGAAGCCAGTCAGGCTGGGCAGCCCGAGTTGCCAAGAGGCGTTGCCGCGCGGGTCCGTCTGTCCGGAAATCACGCCGGTGGGGAACACGAGCAGGGCGCAGCGGCTGCCGGGCAGCGGTACGGGGGACGGCAGCGCGTCACCGATCACCAAGGCCGCGACCGCGCTCGGCGCCGCGCCGCTCAGCTGCAAGTCGAGGGCGCGCCGCGGTCGCGTGCCGACCTCGGAGCCCTCGAGTTTGCCGGCACACTCCCGACCAAAGGGGCGAAACTGGCAGGACGTCGTGCCGACCTGAATGTTGATCAGCAGGGTTGCGTCGTAGCGGGCGTTGCCGGCGCCGCTCAAGTCGGCCGAGCCGAAGGTCGAGATGTCGATCACGAAACCTTGCCGGCCCGCCACCAGGCTGAAGGTGTCGTTCTCGTCGGCGCGGCTGCCGCTGACTCGATGCGCGAAGTCGGGCCGGCCGTCACCGTCCACGTCGATGCTCGTGCCCGTGACGGCATCGGTGGTGGCGCTGGCGCGCCAGGAGATCGCCAAACGAGCTCTGGTGCCGGGCGCGGCGCGCGTCTGCCAGCGCAGGTCGTGCGGCGCCGGGCCGCTGCCGTCGATCGTGCCGGCGACGGCCGGCGGCGAAATCGAGAACGCATCGCCTTGCTCGGCGACCGAGATCGCTCCGGCGCCGACCACGGCAGCCGTCGGGGCGAAGGCGACACGCGTCGACGCGCCGGCCGAGTTGGCGAACGCGGTTTCGCTAGCGCGGAGTCCAAGGCCGCTGGGGCCGACGGTGGTACCGGCCGGCACGGCCTGGCGCTGGCCGGCGACGGCGATGGCGTACACGCCGTAGTCCGTCGTTGTGGTGAGAGTGCCCTGAGCGGTTGCCGACCCGGCGAGAGCGAGCAGGGCGAAGAGGCAGTGATTCTTCATCGAGGCGTCCTAGTGGTGTGATTCAGGCAGATGGGGCCTTATCCGCGAGACATCGGCGCCGGTCGCAAGGCGGGTCGCCGCAGGCATATTGGTGGATACGGCGAGGACGACCCAACGCTGCGAGCGGCGCTGAGGGCCGTGGATAAGG
>JBCCGH010000018.1:0-80604 GCA_039029375.1 Planctomycetota bacterium | reverse complement strand
TGGTGTGATTCAGGCAGATGGGGCCTTATCCGCGAGACATTGGCGCCGGTCGCAAGGCGGGTCGCCGCAGGCATATTGGTGGATACGGCGAGGACGACCCAACGCTGCGAGCGGCGCTGAGGGCCGTGGATAAGGCCCCAGATTCCTGAATCACACCACTAACGAGGCTGCACGCCGCCGGTCATCGAGGCGAACGCGTTCATCATCTCCATGGCGCGCTTGGGAAATTTCTCTAGCAGCGCCTGGCTCGCGGTCTGCATCCGGTCCATCAGCGCGTCGACCTCTGGCCGACCGCCCTCATCGACCGGGGACTCCAGAGAATCGCTCTTCTTCATCAGCGCGGCGAACGCCGGCCCCAGGCTCTCAACGTGGTCGAGCCCCTTCGTCAGCTGCTCTTCGGTGTCGATGCCCTCCAGCGTCGTGACGACTTCGGTCATGAGACCGACGTAGTGCTTCACCAGGCCGGCCTCGTCGTTGGGCAACTTCGCCGGGTCCGTGGGGAATGACGGCGTGCTCGGCGCCGGCGCGCCGGCCGCGCTACCGCTGCCGGCGCCGGCGCCGGACTCATCACCCCCGCAGCCGATGAGGGTCGTGGCAAGAAGAACCATCACGATCGTCGACCTGCGCATCGCCCTAGCGTAGCCCGCGCCGCGACGCCAGAGTAGCGGGACGGCGGCTCGGGATGGCACCCGACACCGGGTCCGGCCGCAGCTCTACTCCACGTCCAGGACGACCTGATACGGCGCGGCTTCACCGTCGGGACCATGGACGCGAATGCGCAGATCGAGGTCGCCGCGGCGCAGCGTCAGGCGGCCGAGATCCAACGCACCTGTCGCCGCCGCGCCGCCCGGCCGCTCGAGCCGCTGTCGCTCGCCCAGCTCGATCACGACGCGCTCGACCCGGCGCGGCTTGCGAAACAGGAGGGTCACGGTCCGCGCCTGCGCCGACGGCACGCGAAGCTGCCACATGCCATCGCCGGTGCCGCCCCCGTTTGGCACCGCGCGCCAGTCCTGCCGGGTCAGGAGGCAGCGTGGCTCAGCGGCCGCATCCAGCACGATGCGCGGCGGCGCGTAGTTATCGGGACGCGTCGCCGAGACATCGGCGAACCAGCGCCGATACTCAGTGAGCAACGTCGCCACCAGCTCGGGCTCCTCGGTCGCGAGATTGTGCTTCTCGCCGGGATCAGCACGCAGATCGTAGAGCTCGAAGGGAGCTTCTGCGCTCGGCTGCTCGCGGCCGAAACCCGACGCGCGCAGCAGCTTGTGGTGCCGCCGCAAGACCGCGAACTGGTGCTCGGCCACCGGCACATCGCCGCGGTGACTCTGTAAGACCAGCGCCGACGGCGCGGCGGCCTCAAACAGGTCGCGCCCGTCCAACGCGACCCCCTCCGGGCGCTCGACGCCGAGCCGGCCGAGGATCGTCGGCAGTAGGTCGATGTGGGCGCCGACCGATCGCGCCAGCGCCTGGTCGCGATACCGCTCGCCCTGGGTCAAGAACAGAGGCGTGCGAATGCCGCCCTCGTAGACGCTGGTCTTGTGGCCCCGCAACCCGGCGACATAACGGCCGGGCGTGGGTCCGTTGTCGCCCAAGAAGACCACGAGCGTCCGCTCGGTCAGGCCGCGCCGTTCCAGGTGCTCGAGCAGGCGCCCCACGTTCTGATCGATGTTGTCGATCATCGCGTAGACGCGGGCGACCCGATCGACATCGGCGCCGTCTCGGGCCACCGCGCTCAGGTCGCGCGATCGGTACTTCGCCAACAGCTCGGGTGGCACATCGTGGAGCGGATTGTGCGGCGCATTGGGCGCGATGTAGGTGAAGAACGGCCGGCCCGAGTCGACCGCATCGTCGATGAACGCGAGCGCCGCGTCGAAGTAGACGTCCGTGCAGTAGCCGCGCGTCGCGGTCTCGACGCCGTTGTGCACCAGGATCGGGTTGGTGTAACGCCGGGCGTTCTCCAGCGGATCTGACAACTGGGCCAGCCCGCCGCCGCGATGCACCAAACACTCGTCAAAGCCCTGATCCCGCGGGCGCAACGGGTAGTTGTCCCCGAGATGCCACTTGCCGAAGATCCCGGTGCGGTAGCCGCGCTCGCGCAGGATTTCCGCCAGCGTCACTTCGTCCGGATCCATCATGGACCGGCCGCGCCACGTGTCGACGACGCGCGTGCGGTAGGCATAACGGCCGGTGAGCAACGACGCGCGCGTCGCCGAGCACACTGGATTGACGTAGAAGCGTTCGATCCGCGCGGCGCGCGCGGCCAGCCGGTCGAGGTTGGGCGTATCGAGCGCCGCGTTCCCCATCGAGCCGTAGTCGCCGTAGCCTTGGTCGTCGGTGAGGATCAAAACCACGTGCGTGGGCGCGGCGGCGGAGCGGGCTTCGCCCGCGGCGCGACAGGCGGCCAGCACAAGAAAGACCAGTAGCAGCGCTGCTCGCATGTCGTCGTGGCTCCGCGTCGGGCGTCGCGTTGTAACCGCGAGCCGGTCGAGGAGCTACGATCCGCGCCATGCAGCCCAACGCCCTCGCGCGCGGCCTCGCCATGCTCGCCGCGCTGGTCGCGACGCCCAGCGACCAAAGGCTCAGCGCTCAGGCGCCGACCGACCAAACCTCGATCTCCCCGACCCCGGCGCCCGGTGCGGCTCGGCCGAACGTGCTGTGGATCGTCATCGAGGACATGAACGCGTGGCTCGGCTGCTATGGCGATGCCACCGTGCCAACGCCCCATCTCGATGCGTTGGCGAGCCGCGGCCTGCGCTTCGATCGCGCCTACATGCCGGCACCTGTGTGCTCACCGACCCGCTCGGCGCTGGTCACCGGGGCGATGCCCACGACTCTCGGCCTCCACCACCACCGCAGCGGCCGCGCCGAGTTTCGCGGGGAACCGATGGGGCCGAGCTACGACGCCATCCCGCTCCCGGACGGCGTGCGAACCGCGCCGGAGCAGTTACGCGAGGCCGGCTACGCGACGTTTCTCCAAGGCAAAGCCGACTACAACTTCACGCACGACCTCGACGTTTTGTACGACGGGCACGACGGCGGTATGAACCTCGCGAAGGTCGACCTCGCCGCTCTGTGGGCGGATGCCAAGGCCGCGGGCCGGCCGTTCTTTGGTCAGATTCAGCTGCGCGGCGGGAAGGGTCGGCCGGCGAAGGTCGTCGACCGCAACGACGTGCCGGTGCCGCCGTACTACCCCGACGTGCCGGTGGTGCGCGAGGAGATCGCCCATCACTACGACTGCGTGGCGCAGACCGACGCTGAGGTCGGCGCGATCCTCGAGGCGCTGCGCACCGACGGCCTCTTAGAGCGCACGGCCGTGTTCGTGTTTAGCGACCACGGCTTTCGCATGCACCGTCACAAGCAGTTCTTGTATGAGGGCGGGATCCGCGTGCCGCTGCTCATGGCCGGACCAGGTATCGAGGCGGCCGCGCGCGACGATCTGGTGAGCGGCGTCGACGTGACGGCAACCACCCTCGCCATCGCCAGAGTACCGCTCGCCCGCCACATCGAGGGTCGCGACCTCCTCGCGGCAGATCACGAGCCGCGTTCGTTCGTCGTCGCCGCGCGCGACCGCTGCGACTACTCCATCGACCGCATCCGTGCCATCGTGACGCCGCGCTACAAGTACCTGCGCAACCACCTGACCGATCGCCCCTACATGCAGCCGCAGTATCGCGACGGCTGGCGAGTGACGGTCGAGCTGCGCAACATGGCGGCAAGCGGCGCCCTCGACGCGACGCAGATGGCGTTCTACGGCGAGGCGCGCCCGGCCGAGGAGCTCTACGACCTGACGGCCGACCCCCACGAGGTCGCCAACCTCGTCGACGTCCCCGCGCATGCCGAGGCCCTGGCGCAGCACCGCGCGCTATTGGCCCAGTGGATCGCAACGACCGGTGATCGCGGCCAGCAGACCGAATCGTACGCGGGCCTACGCGCGGTGCTGCGGCGCTGGGACGAGCGCTGCGTCAACCCGGAGTTCGACGCCGTGCGCGAGCGGCTGCGCCAGGAGAACGCCGGGCTGCCGCGGGTGCTCATCCTCGGCGACTCCATCTCCATGGGCTACACGCCGCACGTCACCATCCAGCTCGAGGGCGCCGCCGTCGTGATGCGGCCCCGCGAGAACTGCGAAGGCACGACCCACGGCGTCAAGCGGATCGGCGCTTGGCTCGCCCTCGGCGAGGGCCGGTGGGACGTGATCTACTGCAACTTTGGCCTGCACGACCTCAAGCGCGTGGACCCGCAGACGGGTCGCAACTCCGACGACCCATCACACCCGCGCCAGGCCGCGCCCGACGTCTACGAGCAGCAGCTACAGGCCCTCGCCGATCGGCTGCGCGAGACCGGCGCAAAGCTGATCTTCGCCACCACGACCCCGGTGCCAGAGGGTGTCCGACCGCGCCGCGATCCCGAGGACGTCGACCTCTACAACGCGATCGCGCGCCGCGTGATGGGCGCCGCCGGCGCCGCGATCCACGACCTGGGCGCCTGGGCGGCCGCGCGGCCCGAGCTGCAGCGCGCCCGGGACGTTCACTTCACCCGTGCGGGGTCCGAGGCACTCGCTGCTGAAGTCACCCGACGACTGCGCGAGGCGCTGGCGCCGCGCTGACGGCCATCCCCGCAATCTAGCCAACCACGGCTTCGGCCTCGATCTCAACGAGTGGGTCGGCACCGACCAACTTGGCCTCGACCAACGTGTTGGCCGGCAGCACGTGGCGGAACCGCGCGCCGTGCACCCGCGCCACCGCCTCCCAGTCTTCGATCCGCCGGACGAAAACGCGGGTGCGCACGACGTCCTCGAGCGTGCCGCCGAGCGACTGGATCGCCCCCTCGATCTTGTCGATGACGAAGTGCGCCTGCGACGCCGGGTCCTGTCCGCCGACGGTCCGGTCGCGGTGGCTCGCCGTCGTCCCCGAGACCAGGATGCGATCACCGACGCGCACGGCCCGGCAGTAGCCCGCCATCGCCTCCCAAGGCGTCCCACTGAGCACGCGTGTGCGCCCCCCCGCACCGGGCCGCGTGGAATAGGGCGCGGGCAGCGTCTCGAGATGGTGGCTCAGATCCCCCGCCGCGGTGAGGAACGGCGGCCGCCGGTACTCGTCGCCACAATCCCCGGGAACGGGCTCCAGCGCCGCCTGCGCTGCGGCAAGGGCCGCGCGCCCGGCGTCGCCGAGCGACCACTCGAAGACGCGCAGGGTGTCCTGGACGTGGGCCCGTTCGCCGAGTCGGGCGCCGACCAGCACGGCCGCGACGCCCGGCTCCTCGAGCAGCGCCCGGCAAGCGACGTTGGCCGCGGAGACTCCACGCTCGCGCGCCACCTCGACGACGGCCCGCAGCACTGCCTGGTAGGCCGGCCAGCCCCCGGCGGCGTCGATGAGCCGGCGGTATTTCATGTGCGACCACGTCGCCAGGTCGTCGACGTCGGTGGCGGGCTGATCCAGCCAGCGCTCGGTCAGCAAGCCACCGGCGAGAGCCCCAAAGGCCAGCAGCGCGACGCCGTGCTCGCGGCACAGCGCCGTCAGGCCCTGGGCGGCACGGCGGTCGAGCACCGAGTGGCACACTTGGTTGGAGGCCACGCGGATGCCGCTGTGCAGCACGACGCCCAGATGCGCGGTGTCGAAGTTGGTCAACCCGAGCGCGCCAATCAACCCTTCCTCGACCATCTCCTGCAGCCAGAACAGACAGTCGAGATAGCTCGGATCGGCGTAGCTCCAGGCGTGGAACTGCAGGAGATCCACGCGCTCGGTCTGCAGTCGGTCGAGGCTGCGCTGCACGGCCGCGCGGACGACCTCGCGGCTGCTGGCGCCCGGCGCCGGCACCCACTTGGTCAATAGTTGCACATCGCGGCGCCCGCTGCGCGCCAAGTAGCGCCCGGCGATCAGCTCGGCCGACCCATAGTGATCGGCCATGTCGAACGTCGTCAAGCCGGCGTCGACATACTCCGCCATCGCCGCCGCGGCGGCGTCGAGGTCGAGAGCCCGACCGTCGCGCTCCATGTCGGCGATCTGCCACAGCCCCGTGACGACGCGCGAGATGCTCAGCTCGTCGTTCAGGCGGACGCGTTCGACCACAGTCACGACTCAATCGGCTCCGGTGGCAGGGTGGCGAACCGCGCGTCCGTGTCCACACCACGACGCCGCAACCCGTCCCATTGAAAGGCGAACACCACGCTCGCGACCGCCATGACCAGGAGCCACATCCACGTCGACCGAAAGTACCACGCGGCCGCCTCACCCCGCAGATCTTTGTCGACGTGCACGAAGAGGAACGCGCCGAGCACGACGGCGCCGAGCGCGCCGACCACCCACTGCGCCGGCCGCGCCGGGAGGAAGCGAACCTCGGCCGCCAACGTCGGGTTGCGACGGGGCAACACTAGGACCGCCACACACATGAGCAGAAAGTTCACCAACATCGACAGCGCCAAGATGTCGACGCCGACGAAGAAGTCGCCGGCCAGATGGCAGCCCGCGATGGATCCAGACGCCACCGCACCGCTCGCGACCAGCGCGACGTGCGGCGTGCGCCACCGCGGGTGCACACGCGCGACAGGCCGCGGGAAGATCCCGTCCTCGGCCCAGGCAAACATCAGGCGTGAGACCGCGAGCAGCATCGCCGGCAGGTCGTTGATCAGCGCGATCGCCGCGCCGGCGACGATCGCCGTGGTCCAGCCCGGCGACAACACCGCGCCAAGCAGCCTGGGCGCGGTGAGGTCCGCGGTCTGCGCACGGGCGGCGATGTACTGCCAGGGCACCGTGTGGTAGACCGCGGCGGTAAAGAGCAGGTAGAAGCCCCCCACCGTGACCAGGGCGAGCCCGATCGCCAGCGGCATGGTGCGCTGCGGGCGCTTCGCCTCGCCGCCGGCCTGCGCGATCGAGTCGAAGCCGATGAACGTCGCAAACAAGATCGCCGCGGCCGCGAACACGGCGCTCGGCTCGAGCGGCAGCGTCGCCACCGCGGGCACGGACTCGCCGCGACGCGCCAGGGCCGCGGCGAAGTCGGCGTGGTCGTGGGCAAAGCCCGCGACGATCACCACCGAACCCGCGACGAACATCACCACCATCAGCGGGACGAGCGTCCGCGAGTAGAGGCGCAGCCCGCGGACGTTGATCGCGACGAACAGCCAGAGAAACGCCAGCGCCACCGCCACCCGGACCGGCCCGCGCTCGAGCTGCGCGCCAAGCCCCGGGAAGCCGACGTTCACGGCGATGTCGACCAAGAACGGCACCAGCAGGTACGACACCACGCCGATCGCGATCGACAGGCCAAACCACTGCGAGAAGCTGGCGATAAAGCCGAGGTAGGGGTGCAGCGCGCGGCTCGCGTAGATGTAGCTGCCGCCGGCGCGCGGCATCGCCGAGGCGAGCACCGCGTAGGCCAGCGCGGCGAACACCGCGGGTGCCGCGCCCAGCAGGTAGGCGGGCAGCACGTGCGGTCCGATCCCCGGAACGTGCCGCTGGATCATGAACGGCAGCACGTTGATCGCGGCACCCAGCATCGAGCAGATGCCGGTGGCCGTGAGCGCGAGCAGGCCGATCTCGCGGACCAGCTGCGGCTTGGGTTGCGGCATGGACGCACTGTGCCGGCGGACCTTGCCCGGCACAAACCGTCACTTGCACTACCGAGCTGGATGGGGGTCGGCCGCTGCGGCGCTACCGCAGGCACCGTCAATGCCATAGCAGCGACGCTGGCGGGCAGCATCTGGTCGACGTCCATGGTGAAGGTGTGTCCCTGCACCGTCAGCCCTTCAACGCTCAAGTGCGGCACCAAACCGCCGGTCCCGGGCGTGCCCGGACCGAGCTCCGTCCAGCCGGAGGCCACGTAGGCAAACATCGAGTCGACCGAGGCGGCGTCCCACGCCACGTTCACGTTGCGTCGTGGCCCCGGCGAGAACGCGGTGTGCACGATCCCTGGGAGGGCGTTCCAGCTCGAGCCACCGTCAGTGGTGAAGAGGACGTTGGCCCATGCGAGCCAGACGTAGGCGACATCACGTTGGACGTAGGCCGTCAGACGGTTGAAGCCGGGGATCTGCAGCGAGGTCGTTTGCCAGGTCGCGCCGGCGTCACGCGACGCACCCAGCAACCAAGTATCGGTGCCGCTTTGAACGCGCCCCGCAAATGCCGCGACGGCGGTCCGGCGGCGGGATCGTGTCGACGGCGATGTTTGGGCGCGACACGCCGGGCAACCCCGGCGCCCCGGGACCTTAGTCCGGCCGCCCCAACAAAGTCGCCAGGTACTCCGCGACGACGCGGCCGAGCACCGACTCTTCCGGGTGCCGCCGCGTGCGCAACCCTGGTTCGCCCACCAACCTGTCGTGGACCTTGATCGCTCACGGTCACGCGAGCTCGGTCGGGAGCCGGTGTCACGCGTCGCCATCTGCCCAGGCACGCGCGACCGGGACGACCCGTGGGACATGCGGGCTGGCACAGACTTGCGCCCGACGACAGAGAGCTCCCGAGGTCCGGCAACGGGAGTCTCTCACTGTGCGAAGGACCCGAACGTTGCCCGGCAACTGGGTCAACGTGAGCCTGCGCCGACGTGCGACGCGCGATCAACCGCGCCCCAGCGCCGGTCATCGGGTCGCCCACACGGTGACACGGCCCGGCGCGCGCCACCCTCCGACAAGCCGAGAACCGGCGCCCGTACGGTGACACGCAGCATGCTGGCCGGTTGAGCAAGACGCCGGAGCGCGTACGCTCCATCACCATGCGAACCCTGGTCACCCTTGCGCTCACGGCGATGCTGCTGGTCCCGGCCTGCGACCCAGAGCGGGCCGCGCGAAGCTCCACGGTGGGCTGGACCGTCCGGCTCGACGAACCCGAGGCCACTGGTGATTCCGCCCGCGTCAGCGGGGACGGCGTAACGCTCGAGGTCCGGCCCGGTCCTAACGCAACCTTGTGGCACGCTGACCGCCGCGCCACCGGCACGTATCGCTTGGCGGCAGACGTCACGCACCTCGACTCCGGCCTTCACCCCCACGGCGCCGGCCTGGCCTTTGGCGGCACCGCGGTCGACGGCGACCAGCAGGCCTATGCCTATTTCCTGGTGCGCGGCGACGGCCACTTCCTGATCAAGATCCGCAACGGCGAGGACCTCAAAGAGATCGTGCTGTGGACCGAGCACGCCGCGGTCAGCAAGGAGGACACGAAGGGCGTCACGGCGAATCACCTCGCGGTCGAGGTCGGTGCGGAGCAGACGCGGTTTTTCGTCAACGACACCGAGGTGCACACCACGCCGACTGCCGACCTGCCGACCGACGGTCAGTTCGGCTTTCGGCTCGTGCACGACCTGCACGTCCGCTTCGGCGAGCCCACACTGTCGACGCTGTAATCGACGATCGCCGTTCTTAGGGATCGTCGCCGGGGCGGAGTACCGCGGCAACCTCCTACCAGACCACGGGATCCGACCAAACCAGCCCCCCGGCGGCGTCCAGCGCATAGCTGCGAAACGTCCACCCCGAGACCGCGCAAGCGCTGCGGCCGAACGGCAGGTCGATCTCCGATCGGCCAGCGGCGCAGAACCGGCCAAACGGCGCGATGAGCACGGGCGGGTTCAACGTGGCGCCGAGCACGCTCTCCAGAAAGATGCCCACGGGTTGGGTCATGGCGCCCCCAGACGTGATGGCGTCCCACTCGCTGATCGGACACGTGGCGCGTGCCGGCGTGACGTGGAGGGTTAGCGCGCGCCGTGCCCAGCGCGACCAGCCTGCTGCCAGCGGTCCGCCGGTGAACCCCATGTCGTTGCGCACCCCGCCCTCTGAAGGTGGAAAGGCGATGTCCTCGTCGGCGAGGCCCGGCGTCCCTGCGTCGATGCACGGCGAGTGGGGCGCAAGCTCCAACGCGCCGCAAGCGGTCGAAACGGCGGGGCCGCGAAACAGGACCTCGGTGTCGAGGTTCCCGGGCCCGGGCCAGCCGCCCTCCACGTTGCTGTACCGCGCAAAAACCGAACTCGGGCTCGTGCTGCTGTAGCCCACGTGGAACGCCGTGCCGAAGCCCCCGGGGGAGTATGGCGTCCGCTGGTCGAACACAATGCTGTTCGTCAGCCAGGCGGTCACACCACGGTGGACCATAAGCCCTGCCCCGAATACGGGGTTGGGCGAGCGATTGCGCGCGATGGTCGAGTTGCGAACGTCCAGCCAAACTCCCGCTTCGCACATCACGCCGATCCCGTAGCACGCCGTCCAGCCATAGAGGGAGCGAGCGTCGATGACGTTGCCGGAGACCAGGCAGTTGTCCAGTCGCACCTGCACGGCGCTGCCCTCGACGGCCATCCCGCTTCCCATCGCGTGAGCCATCCCGAGGAAATACAGCGCGCCGCCAATGCGGGAGTCCCGCGCATCACAGCAGTTGTCGCGCACGATGCAGCGGGTCAACCGTGCGTCGCCATCCGCGAACCGAAGGCCACCGCCCTTGGATTCGCAGAGCCCTGTATCCATATCGCTCGCACTGATGCAGGCGTTGCCGGCGACCAAGCAGTCAGTCATCGTGACCGAAGTGCCCTCCGACCAGACGCCGCCCCCAAACGCGAAGGCTCTCGGCACAGGGAAGCTGTAGGGGAGGCCAACTGCGGCGGCGAAACAGCGATTGTCGACGATCTCGCACTGATCGAGGACCAGCGACCCACCCGATGCGTAGATGCCCCCGCCTCCGGCCGGGGCGACCGCCACCGGGCTCTCCGCGTCGTTGTCCTGGATCACGCAGCGCTCCATGACCAAGCGCCCGCGACCAAGCCTCGCGTAGATGGCGCCGCCGAGACCGCGCGCGCGATTCGCTTCGAAGACGCAGTCCCGCATCACCAAGTCCCCAACGCCGATCAACGCATGGACCGCGCCACCGTTCGACGTGCCGAAGTTCTGCTCGAACCGGCAATGCTGAAACGTCGGCGTCGCGTTCACCAGCCGGACCGCGGGCCGATTCACCCCCCTGATCACGCCGTGATCGAGCAACGAGGCGCTCGACGTCGGCTCGAACTGCAGCCCACCCCACGGCGCCGGATCCGCGCGCTCGAAGACAACGCGGGCACGCGGCGTCCCCTGCACGATCAGCGCCCCGGTGACGCGGATCTCGACGCCGGCACTCACGAGCACCTGCACGCCGGCCTCGATGGTCAGGGTTCCCGAACCCAGATCCTTGTCGACGACCAGCGGCCCGCGAACGCAGATCGGCGAATCCGCCGCCGTCCAGCGGCCGGCGACCGAGCCTTGGACGATCGTGCCACACTGGCCAGGCAGGCGCGGCGCGAGGAGCAAGAGGACGAGCAGACCGAGTCCCTGGAATCGCTGGAGCATCCAGGGAATTGCCCTGAGACGCTGGTTGTGCTTCAGAAAACCGGGGCCCGCGGCCCCCGCAGGCCCCGGCGCCTAGTACTTGCCGCGCAACGATGCCGCCGGTCGCCCGATCACCTGGGCAATCCATCGTTTCTATTCCGCACACAGAGGGCAAGTGATGAAGATCAACCCAGCGTTCCAGCAGTTCCGGAACCACTTTGGCATCAGTGAGCAGGCTCGGGGCCAGATCCAGCGCGGCACGGCGCCGGCGACCCAGCGGGCCGGCTTTCTGCCCCCGGTCCAAAACAACGTCGGCATGGCGCAGATGGCCCTGACGGGTGGCGCCGGCGGCACGACCGTGGGCCACGACACGGCCGGCTGGCCGACATTCGACCAGGACGTGGTCGCGGGCGATCCCAACGCTTGTGGCACGACGACCCTGTCGATGATCCTGGCCCACTACGGCCTGATCCCCAACGAGCTTGGCGCGGCCCAGGGCGTCGATGACGCGGTGCGGCGCTGGGGTGGCTTCAGCGCCCCGGACGACCTCGAGAAGTACGCCAAGGGCATGGGCCTCCACTCGGAGGGCTACAACAAGAACTCGTTCGCCGATCTCGAGGGGCACCTGGCGGCCGGCCGCACGGTGATGGCCATGGTCGACGGCGGCGGCAACCCGCATTGGATCACGCCGCTGAGCGTCACCACCGACCCGAGTGGGCAGAAGTTCGTCAACTACGCCGACCCGGCCGACGGCCAGATCCACACGGTCACGCAGCAGGAGTTCGAGGGGATGTGGGCGCGCCCCAACGAGGGGCTGGGCGGCTTCGCCAACGACGCCTTCGGCTACGAGAACTTCCTGCAGGTGTTCGACACCAAGCCGGTGCCGCCGTCCAACGACTTTGGCATCGCGTACTCGCAGGCGATCGGTGACGGCATCTCCGACATCGCCAACGGCGGCGTCGACATCGGCCGGGTCTTCACCCGCGGCGAGGTCGGCGGCCTCTTCTCCGGCACGTTCGGCATCGTCGGCGGCCTGGTGAAGGGCGTGGCCGGACTCCCGGGTGCCGTGGGCCGCATCATCGAGATGGGCGGCGACAAGGCGCTCGACTGGGCCGACAAGAAGTGGAACCAGGGCGGCTTCGGCAACAAGGTCCTCGGCGCCCTCGGCTACGTCGGTGGCGGCATCGCCAAGGGCGTCGGCGTCGCGGTCAAGACCGTCGGCAACGTGGTGGCGAAGGTCGGCCAGGCGGTCGGCGACGGCATCAAGTGGGTCGGCGAGAAGATCGGCGAAGGCGTGCAGAAGGCCGGCGAGGCGATCGTCGACGGCGTCAAGAAGGTCGGCAAGGCCATCGCCGACGGCTTCAAGAAGGTGTTCTCCGGCTGGTAATCGCTCGACCACCGGACCGGGCCGGCCGCGTGCCTCCTGCGCGGCCGGCCCATTTCCTCGGCGGTGCGCGGCCGCGGGGCCAACCCCGGTAGGTCGCGTGACAGCCGAAGCGCAGCCGGCGCTTTCCACGAACCGGCCTCGGGGAGTGGCACGATGTCGCGCCACGAGCGCCGCACACTAGCTCAAGCCTCTATGGTCGCGTGAATCGCGCCGCCAAACGTGAAGCAGTTCTAAGACCCGCCACCACTCGCCCTGCGTCACAGGACCGACCCCGATAGGTGCGGCCACCGGCCGCATGAGCGGACTCACGCGGCACCCCGGGGCGCGCATCACCTGCGGCACCGGTCGCGGGCGACGTAGAGACGACGTCGTCGAGTGCCGATGGGAGACGACATGCCGGAGGCCTACTTGCCCGGGAGGGTCGCCACGATTGCCGGCCCGCCCAAGCAGGCGGAGGCGAGCTCCCGTATGGTCGGGGCCTCCCGCCGCCCCCCGTTGATTCATCCTCAACCATGCGCCAACGCCTCACCGCTCTCTCCGTCCTGCTCTTGCTCGGCTGCAGCCAGCTGCCGCCCGACGTTCAGCACAAACCGCATCCGCGCGGCACGATTTGGCGCGCGCAACAGCGCTTGGACGAGCACGGCCGAGTGGCGCCGAATGCGCTGATGGCGGCGGCGGCGCAGCGCGACGCGATGCCGGCCCTCGACGACCCGGCGCTGCAGCTCTCCTGGACCTGGATGGGGCCCGGCAACATCGGCGGCCGCCTGCGCGGCGTGCTGATTCACCCAACCCGACCCAGCACCATGTGGGTCGGCGCGGCCGGCGGCGGGGTCTGGCAAACCGTGGACGCCGGCGCGCGGTGGGATGCGGTCAGCGACTTCCCCGCCGCCCTCGGCATCGGCTGCATGGCGATGGATCCGACCGACCCCGATCGGCTCTACGTCGGCACCGGCGAGGGCTTCTTCGACACGCCGCCGGGCAGCAGCATCCTCGCGGCACTGCGCGGCGCCGGCATCTTCGCTTCGAGCGACGGCGGCGCGACGTGGAATCAACTGCCCAGCACCGCGAGCTGGGCGTTTACCAATCGCCTCGCCATCGATCCCACCGACCCGCGCGTGCTGCTGGCGGCCACCGGGACCGGCATCTTTCGCAGCGATGACGGCGGCGGCAGCTGGCAGCGCACCACCACCATGGACACCATGGACGTGCGCTTCCATCCCACCGACTCATCGCGCGCGGTCGCCGGCACGGGCACCGGCATGGCGCAGTACTCGAGCGACGGTGGCCGCAGCTGGAACCTCGCCACCGGGTGGAGCCGTGCCGATCGCGTCGAGGTGCGCTACTGGCGCGGCAACCCCAACACGGTGTTTGCCGCGGTCAGCAATTCCGGACGCATTCGTGTGTATCGCTCGGACAACGGCGGGCAGCAGTACGGCCTGCGCACGCTCGGCTCGGGCGTGTCGACGTACTCGCGCTACAACAGCGTCTTGTGGGTCGATCCGACCGATGACCGCCGCCTGTTGGTCGGCGGGATTCGCAGCCACCGCAGCCTCGACGGCGGCGCCAACTTCCAGCAGATTTCGACGGGCGGCTACTACGACTACCACGTGTTCGTCGAACACCCGGGCTACAACGGCAGCAGCAACCGCACCGTGTTCTCCGGCAGCGACGGCGGGATCCACCGCCTGCCCGACATGGCCGCTGGCTCGGCGGTCTGGCAAGGGCTGAACAACAACCTCGGCGTCAACCAGTTCTACGGCGCCGCGATCAATCCGATCAGCGGCGTGGTCTTTGGCGGCACACAGGACCAGGGCACGCTGCTCTACAACGGTGGCACGGAGAACTGGACCCGTCCGGTCTTTGGCGACGGTGGCTTCGCCGCCACCGATCCCACCGACGCGCGCTACTTCTACGGCGAGTCGCAGAACATGAACATGTTCCGAAGCAGCAACGGCGGCCGCAGTACGACATCGATCTCCGGCGGGATCCGCGAGAGTTCGCCGAACTTCATCGCGCCGTTCGTGCTCGACCCCGGCAACCCACGCCGGATGTTTGCCGGCGGCGCGCAACTCTGGCGCACGAACAACTGCAAGACCGGAACGCCGTCGTGGCGATCGATCAAGCCCGCAATCTCCTGCAGCCCCGCGGCCGCCAGCCCGCCCGGCGGGCCCTCGCACTTCGCCTCCGACCCGCCGTGCAACATCTCGGCGATCGGCGTCGGCTCGATGGCCGAAGGCTCTGTGGTGTGGGTCGGACACAACAACGGCGAGATTTGGGTGACGCCTAACGGTCTGTTGGCCAGCCCGGCGTGGACCCGCGTTGACGCCGCCGTGCCGGATCGCTGGATCGGCCGCATCGTGCCCGACCCGCGCGACCCGACGCGGGCCTACGTGGGCCTGATGGGCTACAGCTCGGACAACGTCTGGCTGACCGAGGACTCGGGACAAACTTGGCGCAGCATCAGCGGCACGGGCGCCCTCCAGCTTCCCGACGCCCCGGTGCCCGGCCTCGCCGTGCACCGCACCGTCCCCGGGGTGTTGTTTGCCGGCACCGACCTCGGCGTGTTCTGCTCACTCGACGATGGCGGCAGTTGGCAAGTCGTGCCCGGTGGCCCGTTCAACGTGCCCGTCGAAGAGTTGGTGTGGCGAGACGACCGCACCCTCATGGCGGTCACGCACGGTCGCGGCATCTACGTCGCCGATCTCCTCGGCGCCGCGGCCACCAACGTCGGCACCGGCTGCGGACTGGCGGGGCCGCCGACCCTCGCGGTGAGCGCACCGGCGGCGGGCACCACGCAGACCTACGACGCCACCGGTTTTGCCGCGGCCGCGGCCGTGCACCTGCTGTTCGGCGCCGGACCGGCAAACCCCCTCACGCTGAGTGGCGGCTGCACGCTGCAGCCGGACCTGGCCACCCTCGTCGACATCCCAGTCGGCACCACTGATGCCAGCGGCGCTTGGTCCGGTGCGTTCCCCGTGCCGGCGAGCGCGGAGCTGCTCGGTGCGGTGCTCACCACACAGGCGCTGGCGGTGGGCGCGAGCGGCCCGGTGTTTGGCCGCGGCGAGCTGAGCCAAGGGGTCGAGATGACGTTCGGCTTGTAGACGCCACGCGCAGCGCGCGATGCGGCGGCAATGGTCGAATGCGGCGGTTTTTGTCGCGGCACCGTACGGTCACACCTGCTTTTGTCGCGGCACCGTACGGTCAGCTGGCCCACGTTCTGGCGCCGTTGATTCTCTAATGGCAAACCCCGGCGATGGTTCGATACAGGCTCGGTCGAGCCAAACCAGCGATGCCGCGGTCCCGGGGCCCAAAACTGACGACGCACACGACCGGTGCTGACGCGCCGGTCAGGCACCGTGGCATCCACAGCACCATGTGCTGCCTGCTGTGCCGGCGGCCCTTGTCCTGGAGTCTGCATCGGCACGAGCCCGGCAGCGGCGTGCTGCGGTGCTCGGCCTGCGCGGTCCGTGTGCCGGTCCTCGCGGGGTTCCCGATGTTCAGCGAGCGCGACCTCGACCGTGGCGCCGCCGACGAACCGTGGCTGGATGCCTTGTCCGCCGCGTTGCTCGGCGACCCGACCGACTACGAACGCTATCTCATCGAGCGCCGACGCCGTGGCTCGACGGATCGCTACGCCGCGTTTCGCCCCTTCAACGAATCAAGTCGGACGGTGTTGTCGTTCGTGCCACTCCTGCTCGAACGACTCGAGCCGGGGGACCTCATCCTCGACACCTGGAACCGCACCGGCTGGACCGGCGAGCTCCTGGCCGGCCTCTTTCCCGAGCAAACCGTGGTCAGCCTGTGGGAGGGTCACTGCGACAATTTGGGCTACCGCGGCTTTCGGCATTGGTTCGCGGCCGGCGACCGTCCGCCGAACCTCGAGATCGCGTTCGTCGACCTGCGTCGCGACCCGCTCCCCTTTCACGATGGGACGTTCGCGTTCGTCCACGGCCTCGACACTCTGCACCGGTACCCCATCCACACGCTCCTCCCCGAGCTGGTCCGGGTCAGCCGGCCGGAAGCACCGATCCTGTGCCCCCACGTCCACCTGTCGAACGCCGAACCCGACCCCTTCTTCGAGCGCGGCGGACGCCAACTCCACGGCCGGAACTGGCACGACCTCTTGACGCATCAGCTGCGCGGGGACCCGCGGCAGCCCGTGATCGTCGGCGAACGAACCCTGTTTGCAACGCAGCGCCGGTGCACCGGCACTCGTCTTGACAGCTGCCCCCACACCGACGACTACAACGCCGTTGTCGGCATCGTGCCCCCGTCGTGGGTCGGCGGCCCTCTCGCCCCGGAGCCCGCGGTGGCGCCGCCCGCCGATCTGAAGAGCACCGCCCTGATCCCCAACCACCTGTGCCCCCCTGACCTTGGGGATGGATCGATCGGGATCCAAGACCCCGACGACCTCGTCTGCCGCCATCCGGTGTACGCCGCGCGGCTCGCCGAGGTCCTTCCCGATCGACTCGCGCCCCTGGCGCGGCAGGTCCACTACTGGGCGAGCCGCCTGCCGACCGCGGGGGCGATCGCGCAACGCTTGGGCTTGGATCTCGAGGCGGTGCGCGCCGCGGTCGCTGCACTCGCCGACCAGGAGTTGCTTCGGGCCCAACCGCTCAGCCAGAGCGGCGCCCGACTGCAGCGCTACCACGCCACGCTGGACGATGCGCCCTTCGCCGACGCCGACGACCTCCCGGCCTTGTGGCGTCGCGCCGTGCGCCTCTACGGCGCGCGTCCGTTCTTGGTCGACGACACGGACGGCAGCACGTTCACATATCAGCAGGCGGACGAGGTCGTGCAAGCCCTGGCTCGCCGCCTGCGGACCGAAGGTCTGAGCCGAGGCGATCGCGTCGTGCTGTGGTGCGAGCTCCATGTCGAGGCGATCCTCTTCTTTTGGGCCGCCGTGCATCTGGGGCTGGTGGTCGTGCCGCTCGACCCCGACCTCCGGGGGGACGCCGTTGGGGCGCTCTGCGTCACCCTGAAGCCCAAGCTGCTCCTGGTCGATCTGCCGCGATCGCGCCTGGCTCGCGACGCCGTGCGGGACATCCGTCAGATCGTCTTCGATGGTCACGGCGACGACGACGGCGACGACGACGACGACACCGACGGCGCCCTCCGCTTCGCGGACTGGATCACCGACGCTGACTTCGCGCCGGATGCCGCGTCGCTCGCCCATGAACCGTTGGCAACAACACCGGCAATGGTGCTGTTCACGTCGGGCACGACCGGCGAACCCCGAGGAGTCGTGCTCGAGCAGCATGCTCTCGCGCACAGCGGCCGGCTCATGGCCCAGACGTTCGGCTGGACCGAAACCGACGTCTACTTCGGCCTCGGCGACCTTCACGTCATGAGTGGCTTCCGCAACCCGTGCGTGGCCACGGTCCACGCCGGCGCCGCGACCGTGGTCGCCACCGCTGCGGTCCGCCGGACTCCACAAGCCGTCGTGGACGCTGCCACCCGGCGGGGCGCGACGATTCTTGGCACCGTCCCCGCCGCCGTGCGAGGCTTGGTTGCCATCGCCGATCGCGTCGCCACTCGCCCCACTCGACTGCGGCTCGTCCTGTCGACGGCGGCGCCGCTGCCCGAGGCCGTCCGATCCGCGTTCGAGGCCGCTTATGCAATCCCGGTGGTCGCCTACTACGGGCTGACGGAGACGGCCGGTCTCTGTGCCGCGGAGACGCGTCGGACCACGGGGGCGGTCGCGATCGACGGCGGCATCGGCCAACCGGTCGAAGCGTTGTTCCGCCTCGTCGGCGCGGACGGCGTGGACGTCGCGCCTGGCGCCACCGGAGAGCTCTGGATCCATAGCGCCAACCTCATGTGCGGCTACCTAGGAGATCCGGAAGCCACCCGAGCAGCCCTGGTCGACGGTTGGTTTCGGACCGGCGACTTGGCGCGGCGCGAAGCGGACGGCAGTTTCCGTTTGGTTGGCCGCGCCAAAGACGTGTTCAAGAATGCCTTCGGTGAAATCGTGGCTGCCGCCGAGGTCGAGGCAGCGATCCGTGCCCACGCCGCAGTCGCGGACGCCGCAGTGTTGGTCGCGAGCACTGAGACGGGCGAACGCCTCGAGGCCTACGTGGTCGCCCACGGCGCGCGGCCCGACACCGCCGCCTGGTTGGCGGACCTCCACCGCCACTTGGTGACGGCTCTTGGCCCCAAGAAGGTCCCCACTGGTCTTCACCCCGTCGACGCGCTGCCGCGCAACGCCAACGGCAAGGTCCAGGCCCACATCCTCGCTGCAAGCTCACACCAATGACCTCGACCTGCAGCACCGACGCCCTGACCGCCGCCCTCGCCAACGTCCGCGAGGCGACGCGATCTCGGAAGGTCTTCCTGACGTACGCCGATCCCGAGGGCAACACCCGCGAGCTGAGCTACGGCGAGCTCTGGGACCGTTCCGCCAGGATCCGCGCACTGTGCCAACAATGGGGTCTAAGGCCGCGGGATCGCGTCCTCGTGGCGAGCGCGGACGACGGGATGGTCGCCGCGCTGGTCCTGGCGTGCCTTGAAGGCGGCTACTCGTGCGCGGTTGTCGATCCTGGCGCGACCCCAGCGGAGGCAGCCCTCGTCCGCTCCATCGCGGCGCCCAGCGTCATCGCCGCCGACGAGGACCGACGATCGACCTGGGAGGCCCCGGACGCCAAGTCACTGCCGATTGCCGCGGCCCACGCCGGAAGCCGCATCTTTCAGCGGCTCCTTGGTCGGCGGACGCAGCACCGGGCGCCGTCCTTGCCCGGCCTGTTGGCGGACCTCAACCCGGTCGACGCAGCGTTTGGCGGCGACGACGAGGCCGAGGCCTACGTCCTGTTCACCTCGGGTTCATCGTCGAGACCCAAGGGTGTGCGGATCTCCCGGCGAGCACTCGCAGCGCATGCGGCAACGCTCATTGCGCACCTCGGGTACGACGAGGATGCGCGCCTTTTAGACGTCCTCCCGCTCCACCACACGGATGGCCTGATGCACGGCGTCTTGACGCCTTACCTTGCTCGTGCCAGCGCGATCCGCCCCCTGCGCTTCAGCCTCGACCGCACTGCCGAGCTCTGCGACGCGATCTACACGTTCCGGGCCACGCACTTGATCGCCGTGCCGACGATGTTGGCGTTCATGGATCGCTTCGGCATCGAGCTGGCCGACACCCTGAAGACTGCCGACTTCCGGTTCGCCATCACTTCCGCGGCTCCCATGCCCGCCGAGCTCTGGGAGCGGTTCGAGGCGCGTTTCGGCGTCCGCGTCGTCAACGTCTATGGCCTGACCGAGACAGTCTGCGGCGGACTCTTCTGCGGTCCTGACGACGAGACCTACCGGCTTGGCACGGTGGGCAAGCCCGTCGACGTCGAGTGCCGGATCGTCGACGACTCTGGCGCAGACGTCCCCGCTGGGACCGAGGGCGAGCTTCTGCTCCGCGGGCAGAACATCACGTCGGGCTACCTCGGCAACCCCGACGCCACCGCCAGAGCCCTTTGCGACGGTTGGTTTCGCACCGGTGATCTCGCGGCAGTCGATGCCGACGGCTTCTTCCACATCATCGGTCGCAAGAAGAGCCTCGTGATCAGCGGCGGTGTCAACATCCAGCCGGAAGAGGTCACGCGCGTCATCGAGCAAGTCGCCGGTGTAACCGAAGCGGTCGCCTTTGGCATCCCTGACGATAGTCTCGGCGAGGTCCTCGTCGCGTGCTACGCGGGCGCCGCCGATGCCCCAGACGCCCCAGGCACACCCGATCCGGCGGCGCTGTTGGCGCTTTGCCGGGAGCGCCTTTCGAGTCACAAGGTCCCACGCCACGTCGTTCGACTGGACACCTTGCCGCGGGGTGGATCCGGCAAAGTCGACCTGCCGAGAGTCCGCGAACGTTGGTTCGCCGAGCAGCGTACCGAGCCGAGCCGGCAACCGGCGGGGAGTGTGCGGGCCCGCGTGCTGGAAGCCGCGGGTCGCGTGTTTCGTCTCGAGACGCGGGCGTGGTCGGACGACGACGGTCCGGGCGTGACCAACGGGTGGGACTCGTTTGCGCACCTCAGTTTTGTGCTCGAGCTCGAGCGTGCCTTCGGACTTCGTCTCAAAACCGCGGACGTCATGGCGATTCGGTCCCTCGGCGATGCCGTTCGAACCCTCGAGGCCCGAATCGTCAGCCGTTGAGCGTTCCGCCGAACACACCACCGAAGTGGGCTCTGCCCCTCGGCGCGCTGTTCGCGGCGTGCGCGTACGGATCGCTGTTCGTCGCGCACTGGCGCGAACATGCGGCTTTGGAAGCGACTCTGGCGCAGCTCGAGCGTCAGTCGATCGAAGAGCTCACGGCACCGGAACGCAGCGGGGCCGAGCTTCGAGTCGTGGCGCTCGGCCACTCCCTGCTGAGGCGTGCCACGCCGGGAGCCCCGGTTGTCGAGGAGCTCGCGCGGAGCTCCTTTGACCTCGACCTCGCCTGGTCGCGCATCACCCGCCAGGGCGGCGGGTTCAATGATTGGCGCGAACAGATCGAGTGGGTCGTCGCTGCCCGACCGGACTTGGTCCTGATCGATCAGCGCTTCCTGACCCACCGTGCCTACGGGCCGAGCCTCCTCACCAGGCATCGGCAGAGGGTCCGCCATCAGCTCGCCCGCCTCGTGGTCACTCCCCGCGCCTGGGCACAACGGCGCGCGCGATTCCTGCTGCATCGGTTCTTTGACGGTGCGCCGATGCCAGCAGCGACCGTGGAGCGAACAGCTGCCGCCTATCGCGCCGCAGTCGAGCGTGCCAGTTCGCTCGGACTGCCACCGCTCGCCGAGCTGGCCCGGCCCATTCCGCTCTTTCCGCTGCAGGAGTTCGCGCAGCGTTGCCAAGCCAACGGCATCGACATCGCGATCCTGGACGTGCCGTCGCTCGCCCAGGGCGGGCCCAACCGCACGGCCTTGGGTACCGGCGCTGCCGCGGCGCTGGTCACGGCCGGCGCGGTCGAGCACTGGGTTTGCGATTTGGCGCTCGGCACCGACGCCTACTTGGACGACCTCCACCACATCAGCGAGTCCGGACGCCCCCACTACACCCGTTGGCTCCTGACCCGGTTGGCGGAGTACGCCGAGCGATGACGGCTGGCCTCGTCCTGCTCCTCGGCGCGCCGGTGTTCTGGCTCGCGGCGTGGCTGCCGCCTCGCCGCGCCCAGCCCGTGGCCATGCTCGGCGTCACGATCGCCGTCATGGCGTTCGCGGCGCCCCTGTCCGTCGTGGTGGCCTTGGGTCTCGGGGCCGCCGTGCACCTCTTGGCGCGCGACGCGGAGCGGCGGCCGGGACGCATCATCGGCATCGTGGCCCTGTGCGCCGCCGCGTTCGTCGCGCTCAAGCACGACGTCCGTCTTGGAGAGAGTGGCGGTGCGCTCGGCATCCGCCTCGGCTTCGCCTACTACTCGCTGCGCCTGCTTCACTACAGCCTGGACCGCTACGCGGGTCGCCAGCGCGCGCTCAAGCCGCTCGAACTGCTGAGCTACACGCTGTTCTTTCCCACTCTCGTCGCGGGTCCGATCCACCGGGTCGGGCGCTTTCAGCGGGAGCTGCGCCGCCGTCGCTGGGACAGCGCCCTCGCCACCCAAGGCGGCGAGCGGGTGCTCTACGGCTTGGTCAGGATCGTCGTCCTCGGCAACTTCCTCGTCGGACAAGCGCGGGAGTGGCTCGCCCGCGTCGAGCCGCCGGCTTGGCAGCAGGGGCTCGGCGAGCTCGGCTGCTACGGCGCCAACCTGTACTGCCAGTTCGCAGGCTTCTCGGACCTCGCAATCGGCGTCGCACTCCTCGCCGGCGTCCGCATCGAGGAGAACTTCAACCGGCCTTTCCTTGCCACGAACATCAGTGACTTCTGGCGTCGTTGGCACATGACGCTGTCCGGCTGGTGCCGCGACTACGTGTTCACGCCGATGACGGCCGTGACCCGCCGTGCCTCGGTCGGCGTGGTGGCCAGCATGATCGCCCTCGGCGCGTGGCATGAGCCATCGCTGCGCTACCTGGCGTGGGGTGTGTACCATGGCTTGGGGATCGCCGTCTGGCGACTGCTCCAGCGTCGCCTAGGACCGCGCAAGGCTCGCGGCCGCGCCCTCAACACCGGCATGGCGATCGGCGGCTGGGCGCTGACCATGGCCTTTGTCATCCTGAGCTTCGCCCTGACATCGACCGCCGGAATCACCGAAGCACTGTCGCTTTGGGCGTGCATCTTCAGCCTCGAGCACTGACATGTACTCGTTCCTTCGCCGCTTCCTACCGCCACGTGCCGCAGGCGTCGCCCTGGCTCTGTGGTACGGCGTCCTGTTGTTGCTCGTCCTCGTCTTGGTCGATTCCCCGTGGCAGGAATTCCGCTACGGCGACGTCTGACGCGCCCGATCCGGTGGCCCCAGGCATCGTCGGCCCGCTGCCTGGCGTCCGAGCCAGGATCAGCCGAGTGACTCGCAGCGTCTCGTGATCGAGCAGAGCCAGTCCCAGAAGCCGCGACCATACATTTCGGATACAAGGCTCTGCCAGATGGTGCCTCTCGAGCCCGACGCCCTCGAACCGGCCCTGTATCGCGAGCTCCGCTCGGCGGCCCGAGCGGCTCTCCGGGCGGAGCGGCCCAACCACACGCTCTGCCCGACGGAGCTGGTCCACGAAGCGTGGTCGCGGCTCATGGGCAGGATCCCCGCGACCACCAATCTGAAGGCACGGATGGCGGTCGAGTTTCGACGGGTGCTGATCGACTACGCCCGTTCGCGAGGTGCCGCCAAGCGCGGTGGCGGCCGTGTTCGCGCCGCAATCGATCCTGAGGAGCCGCTCGTCGGGGGCATGACCCTTCCCGAACTCGTCTCGCTGCACGAATGCCTGCATGACCTCGCGGCTTTGTCACCAAGGCAGGCGCAGATCGTCGAGCTGCGCTACTTCGGGGGAATGTCCAACCCGGAGATCGCCAGCCAGCTCGAGGTGTCGGTTCGGACCGTCGAGGCCAGCTTCCGGATGGCGAAGGCCTGGTTGTTCCACCGGCTGAGCGAGCGTGCCTGACGCGCGGCACCACGAGATGGTCAGCGACCTGTTCCGCCGAGCGGTCGGGCTTTCGCGAGCCGAGCGCGTCGCCCTGCTAGCCCAGTTCCCCGAGCACGAAGCTGAGGTGCGGTCCCTCCTCGCCGCTGATGCGGCCGCCGGGGGTTTTCTTGCCGAGAGCCCGGTGGCGAGCTTTGCGCCGCCGGCCCCTCTCCGACTCGAGCGTTTCGGACCGTTCGACGTCCTCGAGTTCTTGGCGAGCGGCGGGACGTCGCACGTCTACTTGGCGCGTGAGCGTGCGAGCGGCGAGCTCGTGGCGCTCAAGATCCTGTCGCCGTTCTTCGTGACGGAAGACGGGCTGCGTCGGATGCAACGCGAAGCCGCGATCCTGCGTCGGCTGGCGCTGCCCGGGCTCGCCTCGATCGTCGCGTCGGGGACGCAATCCATCAGGGAGGTCGGACAGCTCGCGTACGTCGCCACGCGCTACGTGCGGGACGCGCGGCCCCTGACCGCGGCGTGTGAGGACGCGCGCGCCAGCGAAGCCGGGCTGCACAGTGTGTTGCGCCTGTTTTCGCGCTTGTGCACGACGCTCTCCAAGGTCCACGCGACGGGAGTCCTGCACCGAGACCTGAAGCCCGCCAACATCCTGGTGGATGGGGCCGGCGAGCCCGTGATCATCGATTTTGGCATCGCCGCGCTGCGCGCGACGGACCTCGAAACCGTCACCCGCAGCGGCAGCGCGGTGGGCTCCATCCCGTACATGGCTCCCGAGCAGCTGACCGGCGCGCCATCCGAGGGCCCATGCTCCGATCTCTGGTCCATCGGCGTCACCCTCTACGAGTGTGTCAGCGGGGAGCGACCTTTCCGTGGTGCGACCGTGGAGGCGATCCGACAGGCCGCCCTTCACGATGAGCCGGCCGACCCGCGCCAACTCAATGCGCTGATCTCGTCCTCTCTGCGCGCGGTGATCGGCAAGGCGCTCGAGAAGACGCCCCGCCACCGGTACGCCGACGCGGAGTCGATCGCGCGTGACTTGGACGCAGTGGCCCGGGGAGATCGACCCCGAGCGCGTCCTGCGTCGATGGCCCGCCGCGCTGGCCGATGGGCGGTCCGCTATCCGTGGGTGATCGTGGCGTTTGCGGCCGCGATCGGCCTGCTCATCTTAGAGATGGCGCACCGCCGTGCGCTGGAGATGACCAACGCGTTGGGCGACGAGGCTCGACTGGAGTCGCTGGTGCGGCGCGCCGACGCCTTGTGGCCACGGCGGAGCTTCATGCGGGCAGAGTTAGAGCGGTGGCTCGCCGATGCGGCCGAGGTCGTGGAGCGCCGCGCGATCCACCTCGCGGGCGCGGCCGCCGGCCGAGAGTCGCCCCGCCACCAGCGCATCCTCGAGCTGTTTGACGCGGTCGAGCCCCTACGCCAGGATGTCGCCGCGCGCGCTCGTGTCGCGGCGGAGTTGCGGCGGCAGACACTTGCGGACTCGGCGGCCGTCTGGCGGCGCTGCCAGAGCCAGCTGAACCGCGATCCCCGGTTCGAGGGCCTGATGCTCGAACCTAGCGAGGGCCTGGTCCCGCTGGGTCCCGACGCGTCGTCGGGGCTCTGGGAGTTCTGGCTGCCCGAGGCCGGTCGAGCGCCGCGCCGCGAGTCGGGGCGCATCGCGCCGCCCCGAGCTGACGATGGCGTCGTCTTGGTGCTAGTGCCACCGGGTCGCGTTCGGCTGGGACTGAGCCACGAAGAATTCGCGCTCGGCGTGGTCACGGGAGTCTCGGAGCTGAGTGTCGGCCGCGAGATCGTTCGGGTCGACGCCTTCTACGCGTCCAAGTTCGAGCTCACCCAGGGCCAGTGGACGCGGCTCGCTGGATCCAATCCGTCGCTCTACTACCCGGGGGAGCCGATGCATGGCGAGTCGTTCGATCTGCGCCACCCGGTCGAGCAGGTCTCGTGGAGCGAAGCGCGTGAGCTTCTCGGCCGCGTCGCACTCCGGCTGCCAACCGAGGCCGAGTGGGTCCATGCGGCGCGCGCTGGTACCGACTGGATCTGGCCGACCGGTGACGCGCCCGACTCGCTGCGCGGCTACGCGAACCTGCGTGGCGGCGATTACGATCGAGTATTCGTCGACTTCGAGCAAAAGCGCCTACCGCTCGGCATCGACCTGAACGACGCCTTCCCCCTGACGGCGCCGGCCGGTTCCTTCGCTCCCAACCCGTGGGGGCTGCACGACGTGATTGGCAATGTGGCGGAATGGACTGAGTCTAGATACCGCCGGTTGGGCCGTTCGACTGCGGCGAGCGATCGCTCGCTGAGCAGGTACCGCGCGGTCTGCGGCGGTTCGTTCCGCAGCGTGGTCGAAGCCTCGTTCGTCGGTAGGCGGACGCGGCGAGCGGCGGAGTCCTCGGCGGGGACCGTCGGTGTGCGCGCGGCGATGACACCGCGCTGGCGCTAGTCACCGAGGTTGAGGCTGGTCAGCCGATCCACAGCTCGACCGCGTTGGACATGGCGAAGCCGGCCGGTGCGCCCGGGTCGAGGAGTAGAGCTTGCACGTTGACGTTGGCGCCGAACGACGGTGGCATCGCGGGCAGGCGGACCGGCAAGGAGCCGAGGCCGGCGCCGGCGCTGCCAGGTGTGCCGCCCAGGATCATCGGTACGGCCAACGCCGGCGCGACGAGTACCGTACCGCCGAGGGTGGGAACGGAGATCTTGGAGGCGGGGCCGGCGCCCCACAGGAGCGCGGCCGGCGCACCGCCGAGACCGTCGCGCAGATCCACGTCGTTGGCCGTGCCCTGCACGGCCGGACCGTTCCAAGTCAGGCGGGGGGCGATGCCGCCCGAGCCCGACGTGGCAGTGCCGTAGGGCAGCGTGCCGAAGGGGATGTTGAAGAACGCTTGGGGCAGTGGGCAGTAAGAGCCGGGAAAGCCCGGGCACGGCCCTGGGCGCCAGTCTTCCCACACCACGTAGAACTCCTCCCCGTCCGTGGCCATGTCGAGGTCTTGGTAGCCGAAGCCCGACGAACTCGCCCCGGGCGCGTCGCCGGTGTCCAGTCGGACTGCTGCGGGCAGCCAGGTCGCGCCGCCGTCGAGCGAGCGGTTGCAATACACGTCGGTGAGTCCGTTGCGCCAGTCCTGCCACACCACCACGACCGCTGCCGCGGACGCCGCCATCTCGGAAAAGAGAGAGTCGCTGGCCCCGGGGGCGTCGCCGAGGTCCAGCCGAATGTCCGCCGCCCCCCAAGTCGCGCCGCGATCGAGCGACCGGTTGAAGTAGAGGTCGAACGCGCCGTCTCGGTCGTCCTCCCAGGCGGCGAACACGCGTCCCGAGTGTGCGGCGAGGACGGGCGGGTGCGCAACAGAGCTGGCCGCCGGGTTGGTGTTCAAGCGGACCTCGGGGAGCCAGGAGGTGCCGCGGTCCTGCGAGCGCGCCAGAAACACGTCCGACCCACCTGCGGTGGGGCCGGCGAACCAGGAGACGTAGACCGAGTCGCCGTCCACCGCGACCTGTGGCAGGCCGCGCCTCGGCGGCGACGCGCCCGTGCTGAGCTGCTGCAACAGCTGCCACGTCGTGCCGCGATCCAACGAGCGCCGAAGGAAGATGTGGCGCTGTCGGCTGGTCCAAACGGCGTAGACTCGATCGCCGTCGGCCGCGATCTGGCCGTCAGGGCCTGTGTCTGGGCCCAACCAAGTCGCGGCGGCAAGCCAGGTGCGCCCCCCGTCCAAGGAGTGATTGAAGTAGGTGTCGCCGGGGACCACGGGCCTGAAAAGGGCATAGACCGCGCTACCGCTCGCCGCGAGGCGAACCTCGTTGACGCCGCTGGCGACTCCGGCACTGATCAGGGTCGGGGCAGCGGGCCACGTCGCGCCGCCATCCTGCGACGCGACCGCGAAGGCATCAAAGGGGTTCGGGCCCGTGTCCTCGACCCAACTGGCGTACGCGAACCGCCCGGCCGCAGCTGCCGCAGGGCCGTACGTTGTGCTGCCCGCGCTGGTGCCGATCCGGACCGGCGACTCCCAGGTGGCGCCTCCGTCCACGGACCGGGCCACGTGCGCTCCATCGTCCGGCCCACCGGGATAGAGGGGTGGGCTCACGCCGTGGTGGACGACGTAGAGGATCCCATTGGCCGTCGCCATGGCGGGACGCAGGGCGAACAGTCGGTCGACGCGAAGGTCGGGCACACGTTGGCCGGTGACCGAGCTGGCGACGACCGAGAGGGCGAGTGCGCCGGCGAGCGGAGACAAGGCGGCGCTACGGTTCGTGTTGATGATCATCCGCGGGCGTAGGCGCGGGGCGTGCCGCGCCGCCACACGGATTTTGTGGCCGCGATCCAGAATGCCCCGGAGCCGCTAGTGCCGACCCCTTTCCTTGTCCCTACCAACCGGCCGGGCCGGCCGCGGCCAAGCGCGGCGGGTGCGCCCGAATCCTCCTGGAACGGGCAGCCCCAGCAACTGGTACCACCGTGACGAACCTCAGACTCGCGGATTACGAATCCGCTGCTCTAACCAACTGCCACGCTACCGGGGCCGCGCCCGGAACGCTCGCGGCGCCCATGGCCGGCCGGTCGAAATCAGTGCGCGCGCACCCCGAGCTCGGTCGCGAGCCGCGCCGCGGGAATCGGCAGCGGCGTGCACTCCAACTCGATGCGGCGGTCGTGCCGTTGAGATCACCCGCAGTGGTGGAAGTCCAGTTCACACCGATCTGCGCTGGCGCCAGAGACATCGCAGCGGACAACGCAAGACCGAGCCCCAGAAGGGGCCGCACGCGTGGCTGGAAGCCGTGAGAACAGGCGTTGTTGACGAGTTTCATGACGATTCAGTTTGGTGATGGGTTTTAGGGGTCTCAGCCCCGTCACCCCGGCACACGCGGTTCGATGTCCGAAGCGGAAACGGAGTCGCCGCAGTTTTGCGTCCGCTGGATCGGCTGGTCGCCAGGCGGCCCGCCACGGCAGCCACTCGCCTGTGCCCACCCTGGAGCCCAACGCCGACGCCCGATCTGCGCCGAAGCAGGCCCTGACTGGGGGCCACCCGGTGGGTCGGACAGCTGCACCGATCATGGAATCCCAAGAAAGCGCGTGACGCGCAGGCCGGGGCCGCGGGTGAGCACGGCATGTTCCAAAAGCGCCTGTGCCTCATGTTCGTCCTCGCCGCCAGTTCGGCGAGCGCTCTCGCCGCCCAGTCCTCGCTGGTCGGATTCACTGAAACCACGCCGCTTATCACGCGCCAGGACCCGTCGACCTGCGCGATGCTCCCCTGCATGCCCGCGATGGCGCCCGCTCCCGACCCGCGCTTCGGCGGCGCGGCCTATGACCCGCGCACCCGCGGATTGTGGGTCACCAACGGCCTGCTGCTCGCCAAGTTCGACCCCCGCGACTGCTCGGTCCAGTGTC
Source organism: Planctomycetota bacterium (assembly GCA_039029375.1). GTDB lineage: Bacteria > Planctomycetota > UBA1135 > UBA1135 > UBA2386 > JBCCGH01. The sequence goes on along the minus strand of JBCCGH010000018.1, from coordinate 51,631 downwards.
TGCCAATGCCGGCGCCGAACACCGGGTTGGCCAATGCGATCACCGGTCTCGCCTACAACGAGGTCGGCGATCTGCTGTACATGACGGACATGAGCGGCACGATCCGGTGGTACTCGACCGCCGGCGGCTGCGCTCCCACGCTGGTGGGCCGCTGCATGCCGCCGCTCGGACCCGGCGAGACCCTGACCGGCTGCGCCACCGACGATCGCCAGGGGCTGGTGTTCTACTGCACGGCGACGCCCGGGACGGCCGGCGGGACGATCTACGTCGCGCTGCGCAGCGATCCGTGCGCGGCGCTCTGCCGGTTCACGATCGACAGCTGCGGCGGCAGCCCGTTCGGCCTGATGCGCGGCCTGGCGTTCGACGCCTGCCGCAGCGCGATCTGGGCCACCGACGGCACACGCACGGTCGGCGCGCAGTTCGACCGGGCTACCTGCACCGCGCGTGAGTTCCAGTGCTGCCCGAACACGACGGGCGATCCGCTGGTCGGCCTGTGCATCCTGCCGGCGCAAGAGACGAGCGCCGGTGTGAGCTGCACCAGCGCGCCCTGCGCCCCCTGCCCGACGCTCAACCACTCGCTTGGCGCCGATCCGACGATTGGTAACGCCGCGTTCTCGCTCGACGTCGACGGGGCTCCGGCCAACTCACGGGCGTTCTTGCTGCTCAACGCCGGGCCGTGTGCGCCGATTCCCATCGGTGGCTTCTGCGGGCCGATCCAGGTGCCTCCGGTCGGCTGGGTCGTGCTCGGGCCGTCGGCGACCGGCGGAATCGGTGCGTGCGACGGAGCGGTGTCGACGCCCCTGCCGCTGCCGAACTCGGCGGCGCTGTGCGGCGCGGTCCTGTGCTCGCAGTACATCGGCCTGTGCGTGACCCCGGTCGCGACCGGCACGTGGATGACGAACGGATTGACCTGGGAGATCTCCGCGAGCTGAGCTAAGGCGACCGGGACGCCGCACGCGCCTCGGTCGTCTCTGCCCCAGAGCACGGGCCTTCGAAACGGGCCTTCGAACACGGGCCTCCGAACACCGGGGCCTCGGGCTCGCGTAGATTCCGCGGAGAGTTGTCCATCGGACTCCTCGAGCAGCGCCCGCAGCAAGTCGGCGATGTCCTCGTGCTCCGCGAGCAGATCCGCCTCGGTGCGCCCGGGCCGGATGGGCTCGGAACTGGGAGTGCACGCTGAAGGCACGCCGCAACCGACGCAACTCATCCGGTTGCTCTTCTTTGAGATCCGGAACGGACATCGACGAGGTCGTGCGACGAGCGGGGCCTGGAAAACTCCCAGGGGTCACCGGGGAACGTCAAGGTTGCCACGGGGAATGCGCGGTACGGGGCCAAGCGGGGCGACCCTTCCCGGCCTAGGCACACTGGCCCGCCTCGCCGGTCGGACGCTAGGGGAGCGTGACCGACTCGCGGAGCCAGAGCCGGAAGGCCCGGATCAGGCTGTTCTCATCCCGCTCGCCGTCGCGCAACACCCACGCGGCGAGCTCGCCGACCGGCAACCACGGAAAACAAGCGCTGCGCTCGCTCACCGCGTAGCCGCCATGGCCTTGCCGCAGGTGGACCGCGATCCGGTCGTCCTTCCAGCGCCAGACCTCCGGCACCCCCAGGGCCGCGTAGATCTTCATGCGGTCGACGGACGACGCGTGCACGTCGACCTCGATGGCGAGGTCGGGCGGTGGGTCGACGCGCAGGTCGAGTTCGCGTCGCCCGCGCACGTTCGGTTCGTTCTCGATCCAGTAGCACTCGTCTGGCTCCAGACCCTGGTCCAGGTCTTCGCGGCGCCACGTCGTCGAGCCGCCACCCTCGATCGCGACGCCCAGTTCTTCCGTCATCGCCTCCACCAGCCGGCGGATCAAATGCTTGACGCGCTCGTGCGATCGTGAGGGCGACACGATCTCAAGCGTCCCCGCGTCGTAGGTGAGCCGGATGTGCCGATCCTGCAGGTCCTCGAGCAGACGTTCGTAGGTCTGCCAACGGATGCCGTGCAGCAAAACGTGTTGCTCGGGTGCAAGGGTCAAGGGCATTCTCGCGGGCTCCTGTCATCATAGGTCGGCGGGACGTCTGGGTCCCCCCCCACCGACCTGGTGCGCAGGATCCGCTCACGGTGACGCGGCCGGAACGGGGCCGCGCGTTCCCCGCGCTGCTCGACTGCTTCCCGCGTCATGTGCAGAGCGCGAACCCGCCAACCGCGGAGATTCTCGAAGTTCGTCTGGGACAAACGTCCCGCGCTCGCACTCCTGATCAAGAGCTGGTCAGACCGTTCGGCCACGTCGATCGAACGGCCTGCCGCACTGGCAAAGGAAGGCAGATGCGAGCGATGGTGTGTATGCGTTCTCTCTGGACGGCCATGCTGCTGGCGGCGTCGGTGCAGGCGCAGTGGGCGTCGACCACGGCTCCTGCCGGGAGCCCGATCCACCACGAGGGGTTTCTCGTGGCCACCGAAGTCGCCGGGCAGGCCAAGGTGTTCTCTGCGGCGAGCCTCAAATGGTCCACCCTCGGGCCGATCGATGCCGGTTTCCCCAGCGTGCCCGCGGTGCAGACCGGACAGTGGACCGTACTGCTGCGAATGGACGCGAATACGTATCGCAGGTACAGCGCCCGACTCGACCAGTTCGCGGACGTGTCGTTCTCGACGCCGCCGGACCAGCTGACGATCCACGTCGAGGACGACGTCATCCTGATCATCGGCACGGTTTCGGGCGGCGGGCTCTCGGCGTGCGGCTACAGCGCCCAGACCAACCAGTGGGACTGCGTGGCCATCCCGGGCGTCGATCAGATGCGCACGCAGCGCTTCGTTCTCGGCGTCGTCGACTCGAGTCGACACCTCTACGGCTTCAGCGCTCGGATGGGGGTCTGGGAGCAGCCACTGGTCGTGGGCGCAAGTCTACGGTTGAAGGCGGGGAGGCTCCTGCGCCGTGGCGAGAACGTCCTCTTGGCCGAGACCGAGGACGACCGCGCGTTCGCCTTCAGCGGAGTGCTAGGCCAGTGGTCGTTGTCCCCACCCGTGGAGTCGCATTACGTCGCGGGAGACAACCTCGCGTATGTTAATGCCGTGGAGGAGGTCTTCGGGACCTTTCCCACTGGCGAGCTTTGTGCCTACAGCGCCTACACCGGACAGTGGACGCGCAGTGGATCCGGTCTCGGCTCGATCGATATGGACGACAACGTCCTGCTCAATCGTCGATCCACGAGCATCTGGGCATTCGGCGCGTGGCCGGGTCGTTGGGATCTGCTCACGACCGCGTCCCCGTTCCCCCCGGCGTCTCGTTGGCTAAATCGCGATTGGGCGGCCGTGTACGACGGCTCGACGACGTGGGCGTTCAGCGGGATCTGCGGCGGGCGCTGGACGGCCCGGACCATCTTGCAGCCAAGCGTGCGCTCCTCCAGCGCGTTCCCTCGACTTCTTCTTGTACAGGGGGGTGCCTATCCCAACCGTTCCTTCCACGCTTTCTCGCCGATCCATAGCGCTTGGGCCCCGCCCATCTTCGGGACGGGTGCGGTCGTCCAGGGACGCGCGACCGCGCTGGTGGGCTCCACCACCGCGTTCTACGCATACTCCGCCCGGCACAACAGCTGGACGGCCGCGCCCTTCAGCATGCCCGGCATTCCGGGCTGCTCCGCCAACCACTTCGTCTACGCCGACCGCACGCTCGGCGAGCAGCACTACTACAACGAGCGCACGCGCTCGTGGACGACCCTGACGTTGCCGCTCGGCAGCTTTGCCGGGTGCCGGGGCTCAGACAACGTCCTGCTCGACTGGTCGAGCTTTTCCGACGTCTACGCCTTCAGCGCCCAGCGAGGCGATGTGGTCGCACAGCCGATCTCGGGAACCCTCGTGCAGGGGCCCGCGGCCCTGGGGGACACCGCCTATTTCCACGACTCCTCCGACACGCTGCACGCCTTCGGCAGCACGGCCGCCGCGCACCAGTGGCACCAGTATCCGCTCGGCTCGGAGTTCCAGGTCTCGAAGCTCTCGGGAGCGTCGGTCCCGATGCGGGTCGGAGTGCGCGGCCAACCCGGCGACGACGCCTGGCTGCTGGCCAGCGCCCGCGCACCCAACTTTGGTGGGGTCAGCTTTCCCGGCATCACCGGCAACCTGTACCTCACCAGTATTGACGTGCTGCTGGGGAGCACACCCGTCGGCGCCAATGGGCTAACGGAGCAGCCGATCGATTTTGCCGTCAATCTCCCGCCGCTGTGTCTTCAGGTGTGGAGTCAGGGGCTTCTGTTCGGTGCGGGCGGCACGCCGATCGTGCTCCCCGGCGTCGTCCCCGAACCGGGGTGGCTGTTCTGAAGGCAGGGCGAAGCGCTCGGTGCACGGCGCGAGCCGCGCCACGGCGTTGGCGTCGCATCACCAGCATGACGCTGCTACCGAGGCTGACCCGTCACTCGAGGATCGCGGCCCGCAACCGTCGCGCCTGATCGCCGTCGCCGGGTGGCTCGGCCGGATCCAGCCCCAGCGCGCGCACCGCGCGCCGCCAATCGAGAGTGTCGACGCCAGTAATGCGGTCACGCAGCCGCGACGCCGCCTCGTCGCTGGCCAAGCGCGCGACGGCGTCGACCACGTCGTCGAGGTCGTAGCGGCGCGAGGGCGAGTCACCGTACAGAGCCCCGAGCAGCTCACTCACTCCGACGCGTTCCCCCGTGGCCGTGCGCATGTCCACGTCGAGCATGAGCGCGGCCAGGAGACCGCCGCCGTAGACCAGACCCCGGTGGGTGAACTTGTCGGCACCGGCGTCCCGGATGCTGATTCCGCGCGTGCGCGCCTCGTAGCTGCGACCGGCGGAGGCGACGCGCGCCGCAAAGGTCGCGACATCGGTCAGCCCGGCCCGCACCAAATGGACCGCGGCGAGGTAGTCGGTGAAGCCTTCCTTAGACCACTCCTCCTGGCGCTCGGGCACCAGGCCGCCGCTGCCGTTGTACGAGTGCAAGACTTCGTGCGCCATGATGTGACCCCACGTGCCGTATCCCGCTGCCGTCGCCGGGCTGGCGAACACTTGGCTGAAGCTGTTGCGGAACGCGCTCCCGTCGCTGAACGCCAAACGGTTCAACACGATCAGGTACGCCGGCCCCGACGGCGGTTCGCCGAACACGCCGCGATAGCCGCGCAGCAGCGGTCGCAGAAACCGACGAACACGGCTTCGCCGCCCACGCCCGCGCCGACCACGAGACGCACCTCAAACCCATCGAGCGGGATCGTCCGCGGACGCGGGGTGCCCAAGAACACCGCGTTGTAGATCAACGTGGGCAGCTCTTCCACGCAAAACGCCTCGCCCACGCGCCGCCACGCCGTGGCGGCGTGCCACTCCGGCGGCAGGACGAACCGAACTTCGTACGGCCCGCCGCGGCGGCCGGCGAGGAGGAACAACGCGGCGCTGCGCAGCAACACACCCTCATCGGTGCGGTAGCCGTGTTCGTCGAGCCCGCCCGGCCAGTCGCCGTAGCGGTCTTGGTGGAACAAGATGCGATACCGCGCCTCGACCGGCCCGGTCGGGACCGTCTCCAGCCGCCAATCGCCGACGCCGGTGGGCTCGATCCCGATCGCCACGGCACGGTCGTCGACGACGGACAGGTCCCGCACGAACGCGGCGGCGCCGATCGGCAGCGACGGCGTCGGCGTGACGAACATCGACCGATGGGACCCCGCGGCCGCCAGGTGGCGCGCACGCTGGCTTCGTGCGGGCGGGCCGCGTCGACGCGGATGACGAAGCGCGAGCCTGGACTGGGCAATTCGGCGTCGAGTGCGGCCTGCGCCGACGCAACACTCACTGACGCGAGCATCACCGCGGGCGCGGGCGCGAGTAGGGAACGCACAGCGACTCGGATCATGGGCACCTCCGGAAGCTCTGTTGCCGCCGGCTTGGCCCGCGCTGAACGGGGCAGCTGAGCCCAGTGGCACCGTAGCGAACGACTTGAGTTGCAGTCGCCGGGGGCTTGGCCCGCGTTGGTCGCCCAGACGCCGTCCGTGCGGGGTGCCGGGTCGCCCTCGAGGGCACTCAGCAGTGATGTCCCCCTAAATTGCGCGCGACCCCGATTGCCTCCCGTAGAATCCGGACTGCCCCAGCAGCCCCGGCCGGAGAGTGGATCATCTGCACGGCCTCTGAAACCCGAAGGGCCTCTCACCATGCAGACGGTTCGTGCCGGGCACGCAACACCACTTTCTTTGAAGGTCCGGGCGAAGCGTGGCTCCATATCGCTGTGGCCCCCAAGAAGCAGACGCTCGAGGAGCTGGCGACGGCGCACTGGAGCACGGTGCGTAACTTCGCCCGCCGCTTGTGCGGCAACGCCCATGACGCGGAGGACATCGTCCAGCAGACCTTCTGCCAGGCCCTCGGCGCCTACGACCGCTTTGAAGGCCGCGCGTCCACGAGGACCTGGCTGCTGAAGATCGCGATCCGGGTGACCACCCGCGTCCTTCAAGACCGATCCCGTGGCCACGAGCCCTTCGAGGAACAGCAAGGCGGCGATCGAGGTACAGGACCAACTCCCGCCGACAACCTGGTCGCAACCGAACGCACTGAAGCACTACATCGAGCTATCAATGGGCTCAGCCGGATGCACCGGCTGGTCCTGACGCTCTTCACCGTCGACGGCCTCACGCACGCCGAGATCGCCAAGATTCTCGACTGCCCGGAAGGCACGGTGTGGTCGCGGCTCTACCACGCCAAACGCAGCCTCGAGCGGCAGCTCGATCCGCAACTCTTGGAGGAATAGTGGAAGCATCTTTCGACGCTGTCGACCCACGAGAACTCGCTGCGCTGAAGCAGGCCTTTGGCGCCGTGCTGTCGGACGAGGAACGCCGGCTGATCGAAGACCAGCCCGACCCGGACAGCCAACCCTCCGCCCGGAGTTTCCGCGCAACGCTCCAACGCTGGGGTTGCCATTTCAACGCCGACCCGAACCCCGAAGACGTGCGTCGCGAAGCGGGGCCGAGTGAGTTGATCGCCCGTTTCGAGACATCGGCGATCAAGAAGGCCCAAGACTTCCTACGCATCTTCCCGCGATTCCTCGCCGTGGTCACCATTTCGCTCCTGCTCCTCGGCGCGAGCGTGGTCTACCTGCTGCTCGGCACACTCGCGAGCCCGAAGGCCATCGGCCCAATGAGCCTGTTCTTGGTGGCAGCAATCGGCGTCAGCCTGCTCCTTCGGCATCGGGCCAAGCGCGTACTGCACACGGACAACCTAATCCGGCTGGCGTCCTCGTTGGAGCCCGCGACCGCGCGCCGCTCGACCCGCAGCAAGATCCTGCTGCTCGGCATCGGCGTGCTCTACGGCCTCCAGGTTGCGACGATCGGCTGGCTCAAACCGACGGTCTCGCTGGGGTTCTTGTTCTCCTTCATCTACGTCGCGTCGCTGCTCGCTGAGCGCTCGCTGAAGAAACAACGCATGCGGGAAGACGAAGAGATGTGGCGCTGGTGGTATGGGGACGCACGCACGCCAGGATCGCGCGAGTGACGCTCGAGCTCTCGACGCGAGCAACAGCGTCGTGCACTCAACCCCACTCTCGCGTTGAACCACTGGCTCACCGAGTGCCGCTTCCAGTGGGTCATCCTGACCTCGCGCCGAGCGACCACGCGACGCGCGGCTTGCGCGTCATCGCCTACGGCCGATCTGATCGCGCGGCTCGGCAGCGCTTTCGCGCCCTGTCGTGGGTCAACGACCAGCCGGCAAGACGACACCATCGACCAGCTGTTCGCCGAGCTAGGCCTGCAGGACCACGCGCGGATGTCGATGGAGGATCTCAGCGCGGCGATCTAAGACAAGATCACCGGTTTGTCGAACGACCAGTTCCAGGCGCTGGCGCAGAAGGTCCTGGGGGAAGACGGCAACGCCAACGAGCTACTCGACGCGGTGGCCCAGCTCGCGCGCACCGGCAACGCCGGTCAGCAGACGGCCATGCTGTCTGGCGTGAAGGAACTGCTCCGCGCGATGGCGAACCGCGCCCCAGCCGGCAGCGACCTGCGCTCCGACCTCGTGCAAGCCGGGCACCAGGTGAACTACACCGAGAAGATGGTCGAGGACCTGAAGAACGGCGACTACGTCTCCCTGGTCGGCATGCTGCCGGACCTGTTCGACCCCAATCTCCCCCCCGAGCAGCGCCAAGCCTTGCGTGAGACGCTGCGACGCTTCGAGCCCGAGATCCGCGCGACCGAGACTCTGATGCGCGAGAAGGGCGACATCCAACAGCGCTCCAAGCTGGGCCGCTTCATGAACGCGCGGCGCGATGCGATCGACCTCTATGACAGCACCGGTGGCCAATTGCCGCAGACCAACCAGCTGCAGCAGTTCCTGGACGACATCACCGGCGCTGCGGGTGGCGTGATCGACGAGCTTGAGGACTTCCGCACCATGTTCGCCAAGGCGCTTGGCGAGGTTTCAGGACTGCTTGACAGCGCGGTCGGCAAGGCGTTTGACCACGTCGATGACGACGAGGCGCGCAACCTGATCAACCTGCTCAACGCCAAAGACGGCCGCGAGGGCGACGCTGCCAGCCTGTTGGCCTACTTGCCCTTCGACGCCAAGGCGATGCTCATCAACGACATCATTGACTCGGGCTTCGGCGACGGCGTCCTCGACGACGACGAGCAGGCGATCCTCGACGTGCTCCGCGAAACGATGGAGAAGGACCCCGCCGAGTTCTTCCGGCTCGTCAACGCAGTCGGCTTTGACAAGCTGGACACGCACGTCCAGGGTGACGAGTGGGACGAGTTCATGCGCCTGATGAAGAAGGCCACCCAGGGGCTCGCGGCGTAGGCGCCGCCCGGCGGGCGGTGCCGATCAGAATAGCCCCTGGATGGGTCTCGACGCCCAGGCTCGAGGTGGTGGTCGGCGGTTCGCGCCGCCGCCACGTTGCGCGCGGTCATCACCGGTGGCCGGGACGCCTCCCGCACCCCCGTCTTAGCGCAACCGTGCCTCCGCGTGCTAAGGTCCGTCCGTGATCGATGCACTCTACTGGGACGACTTTCTTTGACCGTGGTGCTGGGTGGCGGCCGGGCGTCGCCGCGAGATCGCGAATGAGCTTGACGGCCGGGTCCGGTGGGTGCGCCGCACCTTCTTGCTGCTGCCCGGTGTAGGGCAGCGGCCGGAGTACGATGACTACGTGATCCGCCACCGGCGCTTGGCGGCGCAGCGCGCGCCCGAGCTCGGCTTTGTCATTCCCGAGCTTGGGCATCCCTACCCCGGCTCGAGTCTGCCGGCACAGCAGTTGGCGATGCACGTGGAGGCGACTTGGCCGGAGCGGCAAACCGCGCTTGAGGACGCCCTTTACCGGGCGACGTTCACCGAGCTCGCGGATCTTGCCGATCCCGAGGTGCTACGCCGGTGCGCCCGAGCCGCACGCGTGCCCGAGACCGGGGTCGAGGTCGCGTTGCGGGACCCGGCGCTCGCGGCACGCGCCCACGAGGAGCACCGAGAGGCCGCGGCGCACGGCATCACCGGCATTCCCGCGCTGGTCGTTCCCGGGCATGCGCCCATGGTCGGCGCGGTGCCAGCCGCGCGCTACCGCGAGATGTTGGCGGGCGTGATCGACGCCGACGTCGACACCTGAACGGCGCTGGGCAAGGGGGGCCCGCACGGGTTCAGCGGGGCCCCTCCGAGACCAGCAACCCGACGTCAACTTCGCCCGCGAGCAGCAGCGCCAAGAGGACCCGCGCGGCGACGACTGGCCGCTGGACGAGTTGGCCCAGCCGGGCGGGGCCATTGACCACCGACTGTGGGCCGAGGCCGCACCGCTGCCTCGACCGAGTCGAGGCGCCCAAGCCGCGTCGCGGCCAAGTGCTGCGACTGTTCTACGGCATCCGCGAATCGCCCGGGCGACACCGCGGCCAAGCTCCTGGTCTCTGCGGTCGCCGATCGCCGCGGGGTCGCGGGGTCGACGGTGAGCCCGATGGCTCCGGGCTGGACGTGATGGGCAACGCGCTGCGCAACCAGGACCAGGCCGCCTCCGCCAATCCCGGCAGCGCCGACGACGAGTTCGGCTTCGCGGTGGCGGCGCTCGACTACGACGGCGACTGCGTGCACGACCTGGCGATCGGGGCGCCGGGCGAGGACGTGGGCGGGGACACCGACGCCGGCGGCGTGCAGATCCTGTTCGGCGGGGCCTTTGGTCTCACCATGCTCGGCAACCTCTTCTACGACCAGGGGCCGCTGACCGGCGCGCCCCAGCCCGGCGATCGTCTGGGCGCCGCGCTGCCCGGCTCGCCGGATCAGGTGCCTCTGTGATCTGGTCCCGCGCTGATCGGGGGACCGGCCGAGCCGACCGAGCCCGGTCGCTCTACTGCAACACGATCGCGGTCGCGTCCGAGAGGTCGAAGCTCCCGCCGCAGCTGCTCCCTCGATCGACGGCCCATTGCGCGAAGAGCGCCTGACCCAGGAGGGCGGGGTTGTCGGGAATCGGTAGCGGGAGTGCCACGTTCCCCAAGGGATCGGCGAGGGCGGGGATCCAGACCGAGCCCAGCAGCGACACGCGGAACTGGCAGCTGCCGCAGCCGGCCATGCCGCTCGTCGCGCCGAGGAGGGCGACGGCATTGGCACTCCGGCGGCTGTCCCGCAGGCGGAGGGTGAAGCCCGCGTTGCCCACCCGGGCACAGCTGCCGGCGGTGTAGCCGCCTCGGCCACAGCCGCCGCCGAGGTTGGTGTTGAGGCCGTCCTCGATGCCAAAGAAGCGAAAGCTCGTGCCATCGGCGACGACAATCGCGCGGTCACTGAGCGGCGACACGAGATCGGCGTGGGGTGTGGCCACCGGAACGGTGGCGCGCTCCTCGAAGCCGGTCCGCGGACTGGCGCGAGCAAACGTAACGAACGAACCCTCGCAATCGCTGCAGTCGAACGGGTCGATGGAAGCCACCGTGCTGTTGTCGTTGGCGTCGAGATAGCTCACCAAGTACGAGTCGCCGGCCCAGACGACGCTGGCAATGGGCTGAGGGGGCGCAAAGATCAGAGACCAGTAGCTGGGGTTGGGGAGCAGGGCGCCGCCGAGCACGCGCTCCTGGCCCACGTACGCAACCTGCTCGGTCGAATCCCAAAACACCGGCAAACACGCGAGGTCGCCGCTCCCGTTGCGGTAGGCGACCATCCATTTCGTGCCGTCGCCGTCCACGTCGGCGTTATGTCCAACGTGGCCAAGGCGGCCCGAGTCGAGGATGACGTGCTGGCGATCGAGAATCGCCGCCATGAGCTCACCGCCTTCGGTCCAGACGACCATGTGACGTCCGGGCTGGCCGTTGCCCTTGGAGATGGCGACGTAGCTGTCGAGATCCGCGGTGCCGAGGACTTTCTCTTTCAGCTTGGTCGCCGTCTGCCCCGGTACGATCTCCATCTCGGTGGCAAGGATCGTGCGTGTGCCCAAACCCTCGCGGGACCAGGCGACGACCAAGTCGTCGTCCAGGGCCGTGGATTCGCCACCCAAGTCGAAGACTTCCACCACGTCGTTCTGTCTGCCGACGAAACCGTTGCCACCCCGCGTGAACCGAGAATCAAAGGCGTCGAAGGTAATCGGCAGGTTCGTCGCTCGGCTTCGAACGTTGTTTGCCGCGACAAACAAGTCGAGTCCTGCCAGGTACGCAGTGCGTGGGCAGTTGTATTGCCCCGAGTTCACTGCTGAGACAGGGTGTGAGAACCCGACAATCTGGCCGCTCGCATCCATCGTCTGCCAACGCCCGGTGGCATACCTGCCTCTCAGGGTGGTGATCTCCACCGCCCACATGATCACCGAGTCACCGAGGGGCCCTCCGGTCACGAGATCTGACTCACCGGGGAACGCCCACGGACCAGGCAACAGGCTGGTGATCAGGGGGTCCACCACCAGCGGAAACGCCGCATCGCGCACGAAGCGCTCCGCGACCCGGATTCGCACCACGGTCCCGTCCAGCTCGAGATCGCTCGATTGTCGACTGCCATCCGCGGCGATCGCGGTCACCCCGCCCATCCGCAGTCCGGCGCCGCCCTGATTCCGAAAGCCCTGATCCCGAAACACGACACCGGGCGGGTCCGCAACTCCCGCGACATCTCCCGTCGTCTCCAGCTCGATCACCAGGTCGCCTTGTCCGGGAAGCCGCGACCCGAACACGAAGCTCTGCTCGAGGCCTTCCGCGCAAAGCTCGTAGCGCTCGACACAGACGCCGCGGTCGTAGCTCGTGATGTTGTGGTCCACGCGGACCTCGGGCGTGGTCTCGCCCGCCGCGAACAAGTTCGGCCCCACACCGCGGCGCACCGCGGTCAGGGCCAGCCGAACTCGGACGGCGGCGCCGGCCTCACCGAGCCCATGGATCTCGACTCCGTCCGGCCAGAGCAACGCCCTCAGCCCTGGCGCGTAGGCAATGAGCGCGTCTTCGGTGGCGTGGTCCCCCCGCGGTGGCTGCTGATGCGGGTCACGACTGCCCTGCGCATGGGCTCCGAAGGCCAACGACGCGGCGGTCACCAATGTGACGAACGTCCGCCGGTGGCCGGAATCACTGACGTCCATGGAGTGCCTCCTGAGAAGATGCCGATCGGTCCGGCCCAGCAGGATACAGGAATGCCGGCGGCGGCCGACCGGCCGCTCATCCGCGGTGATGGCATCCATCAAACATGAGCTCTCGAGATCTCACGACTTTGCTGCGTGAAGTCCGGGCCTGCCGGATCTGTGAGGGTGCGCTGGAGCACGGCGTGCGTCCAGTGGTTCAGGCGCAATCGACAGCGCGCATCTTGATCGCGGGCCAAGCACCCGGCCGCCGCGTACATGAATCTGGCGTTCCGTTCGACGACCCAAGCGGCGATCGGCTGCGGGACTGGATGGGAGTGCCGAGGCGGACGTTCTACGACAAATCCAAGGTCGCCATCTTGCCGATGGCGTTTTGCTATCCGGGCACTGGCAAGTCTGGCGACTTGCCGCCGCGGCCAGAGTGTGCTGGCGCATGGCGACACTCGCTACTGGAACACCTCAGCGCGGTTCGCCTGACGCTGGTGATCGGGCAGTACGCCGCCAGGTGGCACTTGGATGCGGGCAAGACGAGCCTGACTGACGTCGTGCGGCGCTGGAAGCAGTATCAACCGAGCTGCATCCCGCTGCCGCACCCAAGTCCGCGGAACAACCTCTGGCTGAAGAAGAACCCCTGGTTCGCGGCCGAAGTCCTGCCGTTCCTCCGACGGCTCGTCAGGCAGGCCCTGCGATAGCGCCGAGGCATCTCGGCGCAACTTGCCAGTTCGCGGAGTGGCAACTCGAAGAGAGCCAGTTCCAAGGCGCATCCGGTGATGGCCCTGCTATGGTTCGGTGCTCGATCCATGGTCAAGGAGGGTGCGATGTCGGTGATCTCCAAGCACTTCTTTCGCGGTGTGCTCATCCTGATCCCGATTCTGGCGACGATCTACGTCGCCAAGATCGTGCTCGACACCCTCTCGCCGCTGCTCGGCTGGCTCGGCGGCTTCGTGCCCGTGCCGGTTCCCGACCCGGTGCGCCTACTGTTCGGCGTCGTTCTCAGCATCGCGCTCATCACGCTGGTCGGGGTCCTCGCCTCCAACTGGTTTGGCCGCTGGGTTGTGTCCGGAGTCGACCGCTTCTTCCAGCAGGTACCTCTGGTCAAGCTGCTGCACGGCTCGATCAAGGATCTGCTCGGCGCCTTTGTCGGCGAAAAGAAGAGCTTCGACGCGCCGGTCGCCGTGGCCCTCACGGCGGACGGCGCCGCCAAGGTCGTGGGCTTCGTCACTCGCGACGACCTCAGCTTCCTAGGCTTGGCCGGCGACGTCGCGGTGTACCTGCCGCAGTCCTACAACTTCGCCGGGAACTTGATCCTCGTGCCGCGTGAACGCGTGCAGCCGCTATCGACCTCGAGCTCGGACGTGATGGCGTTCCTGGTGTCCGGAGGCGTCTCGGCCAAGGAAGGCTAACTGCCTCGAGCAGCCGGGCTGCGGGGCTGCGGCACTGCGGCCTAGTGCGCGCCCTTCTTGGGGCGCAGCGCCGCCTCAACCTGCACGTGGTCGTTCCAGCTAGCGCGCGGGAAACCGTTGTCGACCTCGACCATGCTGATGCAGCCGGGGACGGGGCAGACGATCTCGCACAGGTTGCAGCCGACGCATTCAGGCTCGTCCACGACGGGTACCCGCGAGCCATCGGGGTTGGCGTGGATGCACTGGTGGGCACCGTCGTGGCAGGCCACCAAGCAGAGCTGGCAGCCGATGCAGGTGCTGGCATCGATCTTGGCCACGGTCTCGTAGTTCAGATCGAGCTCACCCCATTCGCGAAACTGCGGGACCGCCTTGCCGACGACCTGCGAGAGGCGATCGAAGCCCTTATCCGTCATCCAGGACTCCAGCCCCTCGATCATGTCCTCGACGATGCGGTAGCCCTTGAGCATGACTTCGGTGCACACCTGCACCGAGGTCGACCCGAGTAGCAGGTACTCGACGGCGTCGCGCCAGCTGGTAATGCCGCCAATGCCGCTGACCGGCAGTCGGAACGCCGGATCGCGCGCCAGCGCCGCCACCATGTGCAGGGCAATCGGGCGCACCGCGGCACCGCAATAACCGCCGTTGGTCGACTGACCGCCGACCACTGGCTGCGGCGTGAACGAATCGATGTCGACGCCGATCAGGCTCTTGATCGTGTTGATCAGGGACACGCCGTGGGCGCCGCCCTGCTGCGCGGCCAGGCCGTGCGGCACGATGTCGCCGACGTTCGGCGTCAGCTTGACCAACACCGGCACGGTCGAGAACTCGACCGCCCACGAAGTGATCTGCTCGTTGACCTTCGGCTCCTGGCCCACGGCGGATCCCATGCCGCGCTCGCACATGCCGTGCGGGCAACCGAAGTTGAGCTCGAGCCCGTCGGCACCCGCGTCGATCGAACGGGCGATGATGTCGCGCCACTCGTCGCGCGTTTCGACCATCAGCGAGACGATGACCGCGTGGTGCGGGTAGCGCCGCTTGACCTCGGCGATCTCCTTGAAGTTGACGGCGAGGGAGCGGTCGGTGATCAGCTCGATGTTGTTGAAGCCGACGCCGGCCTGGCCGCGCCAGCGCACGGCACCGAAGCGGCTCGATACGTTTTGGATCGGCACGCCGAGCGTTTTCCACACCGCGCCGCCCCACCCCGCGTCGAAGGCACGCATAACCTGGTCGCCGGAGTTGGTGGGTGGTGCCGACGCCAGCCAAAACGGATTGGGCGAGACGATCCCGGCGCAGCTCGCGGTGAGGTCAGGCATGGCTAGGACTGCTCCTGCAGGAACGTGTGGATCGCGTGGGCCGCGGCCTTGCCCTCGGCAGCGGCGTTGACCACCTCTTTGCCGCCGTTGGCGCAGTCGCCGCCGCTGTACACGCCGGGCCGGCCGGTGGCGCCGTGCTGGTCGACCACGATGCGGCCGCCGTTCAACACCACACCGTCGAGCCCGGCGACGAGGTCGTGCAGCCGTCCTTGACCAATGGCGACCAGTACGAGATCCGCCGGCACGATGTGCTCGCTGCCGGGCACGGGTTGGGCGTCGGCGTTGACGTGCACGCAGCGCACACCGCGCACCCGTCCCGCCGTACCCTCGCCTTCGTACGCGACCGGCAGCCGCTGCCACAGGGCGCGGCCGCCCTGCGTCTGCGCGGCCCGCCATTCGTGGGCGTAGCCGCTCATGCGCTCTTCGGTGCGGCGATAGACCATGGTCACCGAGCTCACGCCGAGCCCGCACAGCTCGCGGACCGCATCGATCGCGGTGTTGCCGCCGCCGAGCACCACCGCGTGCCTCGTCGCGTCGAGATCGACGCTGCCGATCTTCATCCGCTCGATCCAATCGACCGCGCCCTCGACCCCCGGCCGATCGGCGCCGGGCAGCTCGAGCAGGCGGTCCGCGCCAAGCCCAAAGCCCAGGAACAGGGCGTCGTGCCGAGAGCCCAGCTCAGCCCAGGACAGATCGTCGGGCACCGCGACGCCACTCGAGACGGTGATGCCGCCGATGCCGAGGATCCAGTCGACCTCCTCGAGCGACCGGTCGCCGCGCATCTTGTAGGGCGCGACGCCATAGGTGTTGAGCCCACCGCCGAGCGCGCGCTTCTCGTACACCGTGCACGCGTGCCCGCGCCGTCGCAGCTCGTGGGCGGCCGCCAACGACGCTGGTCCGGCACCGACCAGACCGACGGTCTTGCCGGTGTCTGGGCCGGCCTCGAACAGGCGCCAGCGCTGCTCGTAGGCGGCGTCCGTGGCGTAGCGCTGCAGCTTGCCGATCTCGATTGGCGGCACGCCCATGTGGTTGTAGACGCAGTCGCCCACGCACAGCACCTCCACCGGACACACTCGCGCGCAGCTCATGCCGAGGATGTTGGCGTCGAGAATGGTGTGCGCGGCGCCGCGCAGGTTGCCGGTGGCGATCTTGCGGATGAACTGCGGGATGTCGATCGCCGTCGGACACGCGGCAATGCAGGGCGCGTCATGACAAAACAGGCAGCGGTTGGCTTCGACGGCGGCCTGGCCCGGCGCGTACGCCGGCTTGAAGTCCGCAAACGACGTCTCGGACCGGTCGCTCGGCAGCGGGTCGGGTTGGTGTGGGGTCGGCATGGTCGGCTCCGACGGATGGTCGGCTCACACGGGCGCCGCGCCAATGGCGCGGTCGGTGACCAACAGCGCCTCGTCGAGGATCGCAAACCCCTCGCGCAGCTGCGCCTCGGTGATGATCAGCGGCGGGTTGGTGAAGAACGTGCCCCCCCACACCAGCGTGAACAGGCCACCGGCGCGGAACGCGGCGTTCAACTCCTTCATCGCCGGGTGCGAGCCGCGGTACGGCACCAGCGGCTTGCCGTCGCTGTCGCCCAGTTCGACCACGCCGAACAAGCCGATGTTGCGGGTCGCGCGCACCGAGGGGTGACGCTCCGCCAGGCGGGCCATCTCCTCGCGCATGACCGCGCCGAGGCGCTCGGCGTTGCCGACCAGATCCTCCTCGACAATAACGTCGAGCACCGCCAACGCGGTCGCACACGCCAGCGCGTGCGAGTTGTAGGTCAACCCACCCCAGAACACATGGTCGCGGAAGTGGTCGGCGACCGGCTGGCGCATGCCGACCGCGCCGAGTGGCACGTACGAGCTGGTCAATCCCTTCGCCATCGTCACGAGGTCCGGCACGATGCCCGCGTGCTCGAACGCGAACATCTTGCCCGTGCGGCCAAAGCCACACATGACTTCGTCGCACACCAACAGGATCCCGTGGCGCTCGGTCAGGTCCCGCACGCCTTCGAGCCATCCCGGCGGCGGCACCAGGATGCCGTTCGTGCCGGTCACGGTCTCGATGAACAACGCCGCGATCTGCTCCACGCCCTCGTACTGGATGACCTCCTCGAGATAGGTGAGGTGGTTGCGCGTGATCTCTTCGGGTGACGCGCCAAACGAGTAGTCGTACGGCCATGGGTCCATGACGTGCACGACGCCGGGCAGGCCGGGCTCGTTCGGCAGGCGCCGCGGGTCACCCGTGAGCTGCATGCAGGCATGCGTCGCACCGTGGTAGCTGCGGTAGCGTGCGAGGATCTTGTGGCGGCCCGTGTACTGGCGCGCGACCTTGATCGCGTTCTCGTTGGCCTCGGCGCCGCCCAGAGTGAAGAAGAACGTGTCGATGTCGCCCGGCACCAGATCGGCGAGGCGTTGGGCCAGCCGCGCCCGCGGCTCGGTCGCGGAGCCGGGCCAGACGTAGATCAGCCGCTCGGCCTGGTCCTTGATGGCCTGCACCACCTTGGGGTGGGCGTGGCCGATGTGCACGGACATCAGCTGACTGTTGAAGTCGAGGTAGCGGTTGCCGTCGGGGTCGTACATGTAGACGCCCTCGGCGCGCGCGATCGGCAGCGGCGCGACCTGGTCGGTCGCGGCCCACGTGTACAGCGTGTGCCGTCGGCACAGGTCGATCATCTCTTGCGACTTCATCGCGATCTCCAATTGGTCCTGCTGCAGCGCCCGGAAACCATCCCAGCCGGTGAGCGGGACTCAACGCATCAAACGACGCGCCCGGGGCGATCGCAACCACGATGACTTCCGGGCAGCGATCTACGGGAACGCCGGTAGCATGGCGCAGGATGCCCACCGTCCTCCGATGGCGGACAACCAGCGTCCGCGGCGATGGGCGGAGATCTGCGGTCTCCGCCCCCCGAAACAAGAAGCCCCCCGCGGTGTGACGGGAATTGCGCGAAATCCGTGCGACGGCGCGTCGAAGCGGACCTCAACTCATCCAGGTCTGGTCCTGCTGCAGCGCCCACTTGGAGGTGATCTTGCGCGGTCGGGTCCAGAACCGGAAGCCATCCCAACCGGTGATGTTGCCGTGGCCAAACAGCGAGTGGTTCCAGCCGCCGAAGCCGAACGGCTCGCGCGGCACGGGCACGCCGATGTTGACGCCACACATGCCGGCCGACACCCCCTCCATGACCTTGCGCGCCACGTCGCCGGATGTCGTGTACACGGCGGCCGCATTGCCGTACTCCGAGCGGTTCTCGACGGCGATGGCCTGGTCGACGGTGTCGACCCGGACGATCGACAGCACCGGGCCGAAAATCTCCTCGCAGCCGGCGGGCATGTCGGGACGGACCCCGTCCAGCACCGTCGGTCCGAGCCAGTACCCGTTGCCGTGCTCCGCCGGCCGCGGTTTGCGGCCGTCGACCAGCACCTTGACCCCGGCGCGCTCGGCCTCGTCGATGTACTTGGTGATGCGTTGGACCGCCGCGGCGCTGGTGATGGGCCCCATCTGTTCGCCGAGACGGATCGTGGCGGCTCGCGACGCGATGCCGTCGACCAGGGCATCGACCGCGCCGACCCCCACCATCACCGAAGCCGC
Organism: Planctomycetota bacterium; assembly: GCA_039029375.1. Taxonomy (GTDB): domain Bacteria; phylum Planctomycetota; class UBA1135; order UBA1135; family UBA2386; genus JBCCGH01. Next base: position 32,871 of record JBCCGH010000018.1, on the reverse strand, counting down.
CATACAGCGCTGGCCGGCGCAGCCCGTGAACGAGTCCACGACGTTCTGGGTGGTGAGCTCGACATCGGCGTCGGGGACCACGATCAGGTGATTCTTGGCGCCACCCAAGCACAGCACGCGCTTGCTAGTCGCGGCGGCGCGTGCATACACCTGCCGGCCCACGGCGGTCGAGCCGACAAAGGCGAGCGCGGCGATGCCCGGGTGGTCGGCGAGCGCCTCCACCGCGGCGCGGCCGCCGTTGATCACGTTGAAGATGCCCGATGGCAGGCCGGCCTCCTCGAAGAGCTCAGCCAGGCGCTGCACCGAGAGCGGCACCTGCTCGGAGGGCTTGAGGACGAACGCGTTGCCGCCGACGATCGCCTGCGGCAGCATCCAGGTCGGCACCATCAGCGGGAAATTGAACGGGCAGATCCCCGCGACCACGCCCAACGGCTCGTGCACCACCATGCAGTTGACACCGCGGCTGACGTCGAGCTGCTGGCCGGTGGCGAGGTTGGGCAACGAGCAGCCGAACTCGACGCACTCGATCGCCTTGAGGACGCTGGCCTTGGCCTCCTCGTAGACCTTGCCGTTCTCATGGGAGACGAGCCACGTGAGCTCCTCCTGATCGCGCACGAGGAGCTCGCGCAGCCGGTAGAAGATCTGCGCGCGGTCGCGAATCGGCTGCTCGGCCCAAGCCGGCTGGGCCTCCCGCGCGGCCTCGACCGCGGCCGCAACCGCCGGCTCGCCGCTCATCGGCACCCGCGCCATCGCCTTGCCGTGGCGCGGGTTGATCACATCGATCAGTTCGGCGCCGGGGTCGTCGACGAACGCGCCGCCGATGTAATTGCGGGCGTCGCGGTACTCCGTGAACTCATAGCTCGTCGCGCTGAACTTGGCGGTCATGTTGCGGCCCTCGGGTCATGAGGATCAGATACAGCAGGCCCGCGACCAAGAAGCCGACGAACCAGGCATAGGTGTAGATCTGCTCGAACAGCGGCGCGACCTCGTCAACCACGCCCGCCGCGTGCAAGAACCCCGGCAGATTGGGCAGCACCGCGACCACCAGCGCCAGGAGCGCGGCGCCGTTGAAGCCGTTGCCGTACCAATACGGCCCGCGCTTGTGATAGAGCGCGTCGAGGTCGAGGCTGGTGCGCCGCAGCAGGAAGTAGTCGGCGATCAAGATGCCGCCGATCGGCCCCAGTAGCGCCGAATAGCCGATCAACCAGGTGAAGATGTAGCCGCCCGTGGACTCGAGCAGCTTCCACGGGAACATGGCGACGCCCAGCCCAGCGGTGATGTAGCCGCCAATGCGGAACGTGATCCGGCGCGGCGCCGCATTGATCATCGCATTGGCAGGAGACACCACATTGGCGGCGATGTTGGTGGACAGCGTCGCCACCGACAGGGCGAACAGCGCCAGCACCACACTGAAGCCGCCGCCCATGCGCCCCAGCAGCACGGTCGGGTCCCATATGGTCTCGCCATCGAAGATGGCCGGCGTGGCGCTGGTCACTGCGACACCGATGAACGCAAACAGCGTCATGGTCGCCGGCAGCCCGATCAGCTGGCCGAGCACCTGATCACGCTGCGTTTTGGCGAAACGCGTGAAGTCGGGGATGTTCAGCGACAGGGTGGCCCAGAAGCCCACCATGGCGGTCAGGCTGGGGAAGAAGACCGACCAGAACTGGCCTTCCTTGGCGCCCCCGGCCGCGAAGGCGCTCGGCCGCGACAGCATCTCGCCAAAGCCGTCCGCCTTGATGTAGGCCCACGCCAACAGCAGCAGCCCCATCAGCAACAGGAACGGTGCCGCCACCGTCTCCAGCTTGCGGATCGACTCGACCCCGCGGTGGATCACGACCAGCTGGATCGCCCAGAAGGCCAGGAAACACCCCAACTGCCCCGCGTTGATGCCCAGCACGCCCAGGGCGTCGCCCTCGAGCCCCCCATCGGCGAGCACGTTGGCGAGCTGATAGATCGCCGAGCCGCCGACCCAGGTCTGGATGCCGAACCACCCGCAGGCGACCAGCGCGCGGAGCAGCGATGGCACGTGGGCGCCGTGGATGCCAAAGCTGGCCCGCGCCAGGACCGGGAACGGGATGCCGTACTTGGTCCCCGGATGACCGTTGAGGATCATCGGCACGAGCACGATCAGGTTGCCGAGCAGAACGGTGAGCACGGCTTGCCCCCAGCTCATGCCCTGGTCGATCAAGCCGCCCGCCAGCATGTAAGTGGGCACACAGACAACCATGCCCACCCACAGGCTGGCCATGTTCATCACCGACCAGTGGCGCTCACTGGCGGTGGCGGGCCGGATGTCGTCGTTGGTCAGCGACGGGTCGGGGTCGTGCAGCATGGGGACGCAGGTAAGATACGGGGCGTCTACCACGTTCCGCCAACGGCTACCGGCATGTCAATCCTGATCAAAAACGGACGCATCATCACCGCGACGGACGATTACTTCGCCGACGTCTTCGTCGACGGCGAGAGCGTCGCTCTGATCGGCAAGCAGCTCACCGTGGGTGCCGACACGACCATTGACGCCACAGGCAAGCTAGTGATCCCCGGTGGCGTCGACTCGCACACCCACCTGGACATGCCGTTCGGAGGCACGACGTCGGCCGACGACTTCGAGTCTGGCACGCTCGCCGCCGCGCACGGCGGCACCACGACAATCGTCGACTTCGCGATCCAGACCAAGGGCAAATCGACCCTCGAAGGCCTCGACACCTGGCACGCCAAGGCCGAGGGCAAATCGACGATCGACTACGGCTTCCACATGATCATCACCGACATGGAGGACGCCCGCCTCGGCGAGATGGACCGGCTCGTGGACGAGGGGATCACCTCATACAAGCTGTTCATGGCGTACCCTGGCGTCCTGTACGTGGACGACGGCACGCTGTATCGGGCGTTCCGCCGAGCCGGTGACAATGGCACGCGCATCTGCATGCACGCCGAGAACGGCATCGTGATCGATGAGATCATCAAGGAGGCGATCCGGGACGGCAAAGTCAGCCCGCGCTGGCACGCCCATACCCGGCCGACCCGCATGGAGGCCGAAGGCGTGTACCGCGCGATCTCGATCGCCGAGGTCGCCGAAGTGCCGCTCTACGTCGTGCACCTGTCGTGCTCGGACGCGCTCGAAGAGGTCAAGCGCGCGCGCATGCGCGGCGTCGACGTGATGGCTGAGACCTGCCCACAATACCTGTTCCTCGACGAGTCGTACTACGACCGGGAGGGCTTCGAGGGCGCCAAGTGGGTGATGACCCCGGCGCTCCGAGAGCAGTGGAATCAGGACGTGCTGTGGGACGGACTGCGCTTCGACCATCTGTCCAACGTCGCCACCGACCACTGCCCATTCTGCATGAAGGGCCAGAAGGATCTCGGGATGGACGACTTTCGCAAGATCCCCAACGGCGCGCCCGGGATCGAGAACCGCGTGTCCCTCCTCTACCACGGAGGGGTCGTGGAAGGCCGCCTCTCCCTCAACCGCTGGGTCGAGCTCACCTCGACCGCGGCCGCCAAGACCTTCGGCCTCTTTCCCAAGAAGGGCACGATCGCCGTGGGCTCGGACGCCGACATCGTCGTGTTCGACCCCGAGCGCCGCGAGACGATCAGCGTGAACAACGAGTTCACCCATCACATGCGCGTCGACTACAGCGCGTACGAGGGCTTCGAGGTGCAAGGATGGTCCGAAGTGGTGCTGTCGCGCGGACGCATCCTGGTCGAGAACGGCACCCTGCGCACCCGCGGGGGCGGCCAGTTTGTGAAGCGGGCGCGGGTCGGCGAGCTGCTGCGATAACGTGCGGGGCAGCGTCGAGGAGCCTTTGGCCTCCCGCGACGTAGCCCTACTGGCGGATCTCCTCCACCGTTGCACCGTCCCTCTACCCAGCTTCGCCGCCGCTTCCAGGTGGGTCCGTGGCTAATGCGCACGGCGCTGTTCGCGGCCCCGCGCACCGTACCATGGCTCAAAGACGACGCCGACGAGTCGACTCAAACTGCAGCCCGAGCCAGGCAGCTCCCGGGTCGGCGCGCTCGAACGCCACGGGCGCGGCAGCCGTTCCTTGCACGACCAGTTCGCCCGTCACCTGGATCGACACGCCCGCGCTCACCGCGACCCGCACGCCGCTCTCGATGGTGAGGATGCCGGAACCCACGTTCTTGGCCACGGTGAGCGGACCGATGACGCAATAGGGCGACCCGTTCGCGGTCCAGCGCCCAGCGACCGGGCCCTGGACCAAGGTGCCGCAGCCTTGCGCCGGAGCTGCGGCGAGGAGCGAAAGGGAAGCGAGCGCCGCGGGAAGACCGGATGCATAACGTCCTCGGAGGGTCGCGGGATCGATCCGGGTGGACCCGAGCGCGACCCTGCGCTTCCGGTTTGTGCGGATTTCGAGGCCTGATCGAGCGGCCGCGCGGGACGCGCTACGTCGTGTGGATCTCGCGGTACGCCTCGGGTCGACGGTCGCGGTAGAACTGCCACGTCGAGCGCACCTCGTCGATCATCGACAGGTCGAGGTCGGCGACCAGGAGCTCGTCGCCGTCCTCAGAGGCTTCCGCGACGATCTGTCCTCGCGGATCCACGAAGTAAGAGGTCCCGTAGAACTTACCGATCTCCCACGGCGGCTCCGTGCCAACGCGGTTAATGGCGCCGACAAAGTAGCCGTTGGCCACCGCATGGGCGGGCTGCTCGAGCTTCCATAGGTACTGCGACAGACCGGCGACCGTGGCGCTCGGATTGAAGACGATCTCGGCGCCGTTCAGGCCGAGACAGCGCGCGCCTTCGGGGAAGTGGCGGTCGTAACAAATGTAGACGCCGATGGTGGCGTACCTAGTCTTGAACACCGGGTAGCCGCCGTCGCCGGGCTTGAAGAAGAACTTCTCCCAGAAGCCGGCGACCTGCGGGATGTGCTGCTTGCGGTACTTGCCGAGATATCTGCCATCGGCGTCGAGGACGGCGGCGCTGTTGTAGTACACGCCGCGCATCGCGCGCTCGTAGAGCGGCACCACGATCACCATGTTCAGGCGCTTGGCGTACCCCGCCAGCCGCTCGGTCGTCGGCCCAGGAATCGGCTCGGCCGCCTCGTACCAGCGCGCGTCCTGGCTCGGACAGAAGTAGGGGCCGTTGAAGATCTCCTGCAGGCAGAGAATCTGCACGCCCTTCTGCCCGGCCTCCTCGATGAACGGCAGGTGCTTGTCCAGCATGGCCTGCTGAATCTCGGCGACGGGGCGGCTCTCGTCGTTGATGGGATTGCTGCACTGGATCAAGCCGCAGCGGACGAGCTCGGGCATGGTTGGACCTCGGAGTCAGGATCGCGACTCCAAAGTTTCTATCACGACGCCGGCCGCGATCGAGCCTGCGAAGCAGGCCGGAACGCGATCTGAGCCCAACTCTACGCCGTGGCGTCCCAGATCAGCACTCCGCGCTGCAACGCGCGGATGCCGATCCACTCCGGCCCACAACACGAGCAGGCCGCCCCGCGCCCGTCGCAAGTCGACGCATCGCCGCCCATACCAGACGCGCGGTCGGCACGGTCGAGAGCCGATACCACGGTGGCCGACGACGCCTGACGGAGCTGCTGCAGCCCCGGACGGGCAAATGACCGGACATTGCGGCAAGGCGTGCCCCGGCGACGGGGCTACGGGTTCGGACCGTTCAGCTGGCCGAGGTACTGGAACGCTTCTCCTTGGAGCACTGAGAGCATGGTCCGGGCGCTGACCAGGTCGTTCAGCTTCAAGTACGTTTCCGCACAACCGAGGAGGCAGGCCCAGAACGGCAGCTTCGGGGCGCTACCCCCCAGGATCTCGGGAAGCACTGGCGGAACGGCCCAGCCACCCAAGCCCTCACTCGCACCATGCCCGAGCGGCATCACGAGATTGAACGTCATAAGCCTCCCGATCAGCTTCAAGAGCGTCTCCAGCTCGGCTTTGGTCGCTGTGGCGACGTTTGAGTTCGTGATGTAGTCCTCGATCTCGTCGAGGCACGCGCCGTGTGGAAGCGGGCTTTCGAACGGCACGTAGTCTGCGGCCCCTTCGGCCTTCACCGTGAAGCTCACCGCGGGGAGCGGGATCCCCTGCGCAGCCGCCGCATCCACGAGCGGCTGCGCGTCGTCGATGGCGCGGACCGTGCCGTCGTGGAAGAAGATGCCGTTGCCGACGTGATACGGGTTCCTGCCGTTCGGCCAACCCATCATCGCTTGCATGAGGCAGAAACCGATGCCCTGCACCGGTGCCGGATTCGAGCCGGTGGGCGACCAATCCCAGACGACCCCGGCCGCATACTCGATGGTCTGCCCGTAGGGCATCGTCAAGTCGCCGCCCGGACTGCCGCACTCGTTAGCCAGCAGCGGCTTCCCGAAGGCCCCGGCACGGCTGCCCGACGCCAAGGCGACGTGGTGGTCCCAGCCCTCTCGAGAATGCACGTAGGGATGGAGAGACAGGACGTCCAGGTGCGGCGACGCGGCGATGGTGTTGGTGTGGTTGATCCACCCGGCCATCCCAACCGTGGTTTGCTCTCCGGGATAGTTGCTCTTGATGAAATCGAGCGTCTCCAGGACCAGCGCGGTGTGCTTGTTAGGGTCCCCCTGCACGACAGCCGGCTCGTTCATCGCATCCCACAGCAGCAGCTCGGTGCGTCCCTGCCCGGCGCCGAGCACGTCGTGGAGGTAGGCCACGGCGCTACGGTGGGCGACCGGCGGATCGCCCGTACCCTCGAGCTCGTCGACCATCAAAGGGAGGAGGACGGGGCCGGGATTCGAGATCCAGTACTGCGCGCCCAGGTTGTTGTGGGACAGCTGCGGCTGGGTGTTGTAGACCGGTACCTCGCCGTGAGAGTCCCATAGGCACGCGATCACGTAAATATTGTGCGCGGCGCAGCGATCGAGGAAGTCGGCGAACTTCGCCGCGTACGCGTCCTGGCCCGGATTTGCGAGCTCCTCCGCGCTCCAAGCCAGGTGTGACAGCCAGACGCGGACCGTGTTGACCCCGATCGAGGCGAGATAACCAAGCTGCTGGTCGACGTCGCTCGCCGTGCCGCCGCTCGGATCATAGAACCACCATATTGCGAAGCTGGTGGCGCAATCCTGGAAGCCAGGCGGCATTGGCGACTGGTTCCAGATGGAAGGATACGTCGGGATGTAGTTGACGCCGCGCACGTTGGTGTAGTCGGGACTGATCGGCTCCCAGGTCTGCGCGTCGAGAGCGGGCGCAGAGACGAACGCCGTGACTGCGGCGAACGCGAGATGGAGGCTGTGGCTCATCGTGACTCCTTGTGAGGCTCCTTGCGGGCGGAGAATGGGCTGGCCGCGAGCGCCCCGGACGCCGAGTGCGCGGCCCGCGTTTTCGTGTTGGCCCGCGCGGCATGGCTCGGAGTCTCAAAAAAACGACCAGCTGGTCCGGGCGAAACCAGCGAGTCAAATCTCAGAGCCTGTCACTGATCCACGCTACAGGCTCTGATCCATGCTCCTGGCGCCGCTCCGCGTCGCGGAGAGCTTGTTGCCCTGCAGAACGAACAAGCCGCAGAGCCTGCCACCAAGTCAAGGTGCATCATCGTGGGAATCTCCCCCGCGGCGGACGAGGCGTCCCGGGAACCTTGCGCTGCCGTCCGAGTCGGCCGGGCTCGCCCCCCATGGCGCGTCGCGTTCGGTATCACCCTCACTCGTCGCGCATCCAGCTCTCGCGGTTGCTCGCCACGATGCTGGCGAGCAGCCCCTTGGGCTCACAGTCGATCCGCCCGGTGTCGTTGTAGTTGTCGACGATGATGTCGTTGCCGCCGGGCACCCACTCGCTCAGGATCACGTGCTCGTGCGGCGACATGCGCACCGAGAAGTCGTCCAGCACGTCGAGCTCAATCTCGAACGCCTCAGTGTGCGAGGTGTTGGAGAGGTTCGCCATCACCTGGGCGCTGCCGCTCTCGCGAAACGCGTGACCGATTCTGACGTCGCGGGCTGGCTCGATCTCGATGCGGATGGAGCGCGGCGCCGAGTCGCCCGGTCGGATCAGGGTCTTATTGAGACGCAGGCCGGTACGGCTCTCGCGCACGGTGCCGATGTAGCGGTTGAAGATCGCCTCTTCAGGCAAGGCGGAGAAGCGAATGTGGTCGCCGAAGCGAAAGCGCTGGGCGCCGAATACGACCGCGAGCTTGTCGAGGTTCGTCTGGCCGTTGCGGCGCAGCCCGTCGGGCAAGATCTCGGCCAAGGTGCGCAGCCGGTGCAGCGGCAGGCGCAGCGCTTTGGCGGCGAAGTCCTTGAGGAAGCCGAGTCGCGTCGTCCGACCGCTGAGCACGACCATGTGCGGCTCGCGCCCCTTCGCGGCCAACGAGCGGCGCAGCTCGCCGAGGTACACGAAGATGTCCTGAAAGCCCGGCTCGCCGTTGGTCTCCAGCGACAGCGACTGCGTGTCTTGGGTCAACCACCGCTCGAGGACCTCGCGAGTCACGGTGAAAAATGGCCGCTGCGCCGCGCGCTCCCGCCACGACTCGCCTTCGAGCAACGGCGCGAAGCACGCCAGCAGCTCGACTTCGTCGTCGGCCTCGAGACGCCACGCCGCGTCCGGCCCCGCCACGCCCCGTTTCGCCGCCTCCGCCAGGCGCGAAATCAACGATACGGCGTTGCGCTTTTGCGTGAGGGTGAACGATGGCTCGCTCGCCTCAGCCAGGAAATCGAGCGACTCCTCGATCCCGTACTTCTCCCGCAAGAACGCGCAGAGCGCGGTGGCGATGATGTGCGCGATGCGGTCGCCGGCGCGGTTGAAGCGCATCGACTCTACCATCTGAAACGACACGTCGACCGAGCCGTCGTCGTGCTTGACGGTCCAGCCGATGTCGACGCAGGCGACGTCGGTCGAGCCGCCGCCGATGTCCAGCACCAGAAGGCGCAACCCCGGGGTGCCCGCGGTATTGCCGAGCGAGGACGCCGCCAGCGCCAGGTTCTCCGCCTCGAAGTGGAAGATCGTCTCCCACATGACGTAGGCCGCGACCGCCACTGGCTCGCTGCAGATCAGCTCCACCTCGAAGTGTTCGCGCCGCGTCTCGTCGTGCGCGAACAGCCGGTGCGAGGTCTCGGTGACGATGTCGCGAAACAGCTGGCGGTCAATCTCCCGCCAGGTCAGCGGGTACGTGAGCATCACGCGCTGGATCTGCGGATAGAACTCCGGCGCGTCCGAGGTGAACTGCGGATTGGTGAGCGATGCCAGCACGTGCTGGAACATCTGATCGAGCGTGCGCCGCACGAAGTCCAGCATCGGGTGCAGGCCCACTCGCTGCCCGGCGATGCCGCGAAACTTCATGGTCGGCTCCGGGGCCCGCAGCCGTTCGGGCCAGTCGCGCACGTACTTCTTCGGCGCGTACAGATAGCTGGTCAGCGGGTGCCGGCGAATCAGCTCCTCGGCGCGTTCGCCGAGCACCAGCCACGGCGTCTCTCGCTCGTTGGGGCTGACCCGAAGAACGATCATGTTGGAACGCAGCACGTTGCGCTCCCGCGCGCCGCGGCCGCGGTAGTCGGGGTCGAACGGGTTGTTGGCCTCGACGATCCGCGCCTGCAGCGGCCCGGCGCCATCGCGCGAGAACACGAACGCGCTGCCGGTGTTGCCGAAGTCGACGATGAGGCTACCGATCTCGTTGCGGGCCTTGTCGTGGTGCTCGACGTAGACCTCCGCGAGTTGATCACCCCGCTTCCAGCCAAAGCCGCGCCCCTCCACGCGCAGCGGCACCCGGTTGCCCGCCTGCGCACCGGCGCCGTTGAGCGTATCGATGACCAAGTCGAGCTGCAGCTCGCCGCCCGCCCGCGTCATCCGCCAAAACACGAACTCATTGGGGTCGGCCTGGATCCACGGCGTGGCGTCCAGGTCACGGTTGCAGGCAATGTGCTCCCCGACGAGGCGTAGCACGTCGTTGTCGGCTTGCTTGTCGGCGAGCTTCGTCGTCGACTCGAACAGCTTCTTCGCTTCGCTCAGCAGCGCCCCGGCGATGGGGAAGTTGCGGCAGATCTGCACACCGGTATTGGGCAGCACGATCCAGTGGTAGCAATGCGACTCGGTCGCGTTTCCGTTGCGCTTCATACGTCCACTCCATGAGTCGCGCAGGCCTTCGAGCCCGCGGTGCTGGCCGCCTCCAGCGAACGCAGGATCGCCGCGATCTGCTGGCGGTCGTCATCGTCCTGGGTCAGGGCCGCGCCGCGATCGGAGGCGGCGTCGCGCGTCAACAATTGGAACAGGATCTCGCGCGCGTGCAGACGCAGGCAATGCACGACGAGCTCCGACGTGCCAATCACCGCATCTGGCGGCGCCGGCAACGCCGCGTCCTGGTAGCCCCAGCGCCGCGACCACTGCTCGCGCAGGCCGTCAAACACCCGGCAGAACTCGTTCCAGATGGGCGCAGGAATCTTGCCGCCGCCGGCGTCAATGATCGCCTCCTTGACCAGCTCGCACACCCTGCCGAACGCGGCAACGACCCAGGCGCCGCCGGCGTCGCGCCCCCAGTCGCCGCCGGCGTCGTCGGCCGGCACGATGCCATCGATGTAGGGGTCGAGCTCGCGCTGCGCGAACCGCTCGATCGTGCCGAGGTCGTTCTTGTCGAGGAACGACAAACACTGCGCCAACGCCTCGTTGGCGGCAGTCGTGTTGAGCCGCCCCTCGGTGTCGTAGAAGCGCGAGATCAACTCGTGCAGCGCCGCGAGGCCCCGCAACAGGCCGGTGCGCACCAAGTGCTTGCGCAATAGGATCGCCTCGCCCTTCTCCTCGATCAGGCTCAAGACCTGCCGCAGCAGATAGCCTTGACCGCGGTCGTCGGGGTCCGCCAGCGCGTCGATGTTGTCGCGGAACGACTCCAAGCAGCCGAGTCGCTGCAGGGTGTCGTGGCCGGTGCCGCCCGGCTCGACCCAGGCCTCCATGGTCTTGCGGTGGCGGCCGTAGAACTCCTGGTAGTCGCCGAAGGCGTCAACGATGTTCTTCGAGTCAAGAAACACAATGCGCGCCGGGCGGATCTGTCCGCGGGGGCTCATCCGCTGCAGGATGTTGTCCTCGAGCGTGGCCGCGAAGTGGTCGCCCTCGCGCGCCGTGGTCGCGGCATCGGTGTATTTGGCGCGGATGTCGGGGTTGGTGAAGTAGATGTTCATGCCGTTGACTGCGAGCACCAGCCGATCGGCGATGCCCTCCATCTCGACGCGGCCCCACTCGCGCTCGATCTCGGTCCAAAGCGTGTCGAACTGCGACTTCTGCCCGCACAGCACCAGGTGCAGCACGATGTCGAGCTCGTCGTTGCGCAGCAGCTCGAGCGCGATCTGATTGCTCTTCTTGCCCAAGAAGTGGCGCAGCACCTCGTCCTTGACCACGCTGCCGACGCCTAGGCCCGGGGTGTCGACGAAGCTCAGCTTGCGCACCTGCTCGGCATCCCCTTCGGCCCAAGTCTGAATGCGATCATATGGATCGCGTAGCGCCACCTCGCCTACCAGCGCCCGCAACTGCAGCGCGTCGTAATCGCGCCCCGCGTGGCTGAGGATCGGCCCGGTCTCGAGTACCGCGGACTGCTCTTTGACGGTGAGCGACCGGATGAACCGGCGGTCGCGAGCCTTGTCGGCGGGCACGGCGTAGGTCTCGCCGAACGGCTCCAGCTCGACGCGCCGGGGATAGCGCCACTCGGCCAGGTCGACCTGGTCGACCGTCGCGTGGCTACCGTCCACTACGATCCCGCTCTCGAGGTAGGTCACTTCGATCGAGTCGCGTTCGTTCTGCTCGCGGACCGCGGCGTGGCTCATCAGCTGCTTGAGCTGACCGATGCTCCACGAGCGGACGGAGACATCCTCGGCGCGCGGGTCGTCCGGCGCGGCCCAGCGCACGCGCAGCGCCTGCGACGTGGTGTCCGTGACGTCGGTTTCAAGCCAGCCACGCTCCGCGAGGTGCGGAAACATCTCGTCGAGGATCGTGGTCTTGCCGTGGCCACTCGAGCCGATGATCGCGCAGGTCATTTCGCCGCTGCAGGCCTTGGCGACGTTTGGCTTGGCGGCGGTCTCGGCGACGCGAGCGAAGTCGGCCGCCAACTCCGACGAAGTCGAGCTGAGCGCCGAATAGCTGGGCACCTTGCGCAGGTCGTCTAGGGCGTCGAGAAACGCCTGCCGAATGTCGTTGATTGAGGTGATGGTCTCGCTGGGGATCATGGTCTCTCCTGCGCGCCGCCAAAGCGCCCGCCGAGGAGCTCGGCGAGCTCGGCGAAACGCTGCTCGGTTTCGTCGCGCGGAACGGCGGCGCCCCGCTCGGGTTCCGCCCGTGACGCCCCTTGAGGTCGGAACAGCCGCGGCGTCAGCGCAATGCTCTTGGTCTCGACCTCGCCGAAGCGGGCGGTGGTGCCAGCGCGGTCGGCGATCATTGACGCGATGCTGCTGTCTTCAGCATCCGTCAGCACAATCAACGTCGTCGGCCGCTGGTGCCGAACGATCTCTTCGCCGGCGAGGTCGAGGGCATTCTGCAGGACGGTGCCACCGCCGGGCCCGAGCTCGCGCAAGAACTGCTCGAGCCGCGGCCGGGTCGACTCGTCGATCGGCTGCAAATCGCCGAGACAGCTCTCCGCGCTCCCACAGTAGGAGATGACGTTGGCGTACACGCCGGCGCGTTGGGCAAGATCGGCGAGCAAACGTGACGCCTCGCGGCGCAGCGCCTCGAAGTGCTCCCGCATGCTCGAGCTGCGATCGATCACCAGTACGAAGCTGCGCGTCTCGATCCGCGCGCCGAAGAATTCGGCGGCCTCGCACTTGGGTATGAGCAGAAGCAGCGGCAGGAGCAGGAGCCACAGCCACCACCGGCGGCGTTTGCGCAGGCGCAGCTGGTCGACCCAGCCGCGCAGCCCCACAAGGCCGGTACTGGCATCGAAGCGGGTCTTGGGGTCGAGCACGATGAAACCGGCGCGGCGGATCGCGGTACGGATCGCCGCGTAGCTACGCTTGGCGCACTCGGTATCGGACTCGAGCTTGGCGTCGCCGCCGCGCACGATGCCGAACTGCCGGCGCGGCACGGCACCGAAGCCACGCGTGGTGCGAAAGGTCTCGCGCGACAGACACAGCCGCTGCCAGTCCGGCTCACGGCGCAGGGTGATGAGCGAGTCCACGAGGCGGTGGAAGTCGTTCTGCACCGCGCGCTCGGGCTCGAGGCTCTCGCCGCGCGGATCGGCGGCGAGGAATCGGACTCCGGTGATCCCCGTCTTGGCCTGGGCGCCCTCGCCGCGGATGAGGCGGAACTTGGCCTTGGTCCAATCGCCGTGGTTCAGCGGGATAAACAGCTCAGCCGCAATGTCCGAGCGCTGCATCCGGCGGCGCCAGCGCTCGTCGTCGAAGTCCGTCCACGATGCGTTGCCGCCGACGCCCGAATGAGCCTCCGTTTCGACCATCGCGAATCACCCCCGCGCACACGCGCGAACCGCCGTTTCGATGCCTGCCGGTCTGACCGAGCCAGCAGGCGCGAAGGACTAGATGATAGCGACTCCCCGGCGCGGGGCGGCGTCGAGAATGTGTACAGTCAGGCGCGGGGCGATGGGTGTTGATGCTGGCACCGGCCGGCGAGCGGGGATCTTGGGGCGCCTGGCGCCGGCTGCGGATTTGTGCCCGCGGGCATCAAGAACGACGCGCGGCGAGTGCCCCGATTTTCGCGAATGACGGCACCATCCCCGACGCATCGAAGATCGCCCGCGTCGCGCACGGAGCGCGCGATCGAGGCCCGCCCCTCGGGCGACAGCACGCCCGGGCGTACCGCCGAACCCTGCGGATTCTGGGTCCGAGATACTCTTGTCGTCCTCGACACGCGTCGGGAGCCCAAGGGGCATCCCACCCCCACTGCGACCCCGAGCAGAAAAAGGCAGCGAACGTGCACCGCGCGCCGGGACCGCCGCATAGGACCCGCGGATGACGACACGGATGAAGACTCGCTCGACCGATCGGCTGTTCGCGCGGTATTGCCGCACGGGCGACGCCGTGGCGCTGGCGACAGTGTTCGACCGCACTGCCCCTGAGGTGCTGCGCCTGGCCAGCCACTTTGCCGCCGACGCGGCCGAGGCCGAGGACCTGCTGCAGGACACGTTCCTGCGCGCGATCGAGCGCGCCGAGACGTTTCAAGCCGGCGAGCGCGTGGTGCCGTGGCTGCTCGCGATCCTGGTCAATCAGGCACGGATGCGTCGGCGCCGCCGGCGCATCGAGGCCGAGGCACCGGCGCTCGAGCCGATGCCGGGCCGCGATCCGGCGGCGCAGGCGCACGAGCAGGACGTCGCGGACCGCGTGATCGCGACGCTCGGTGCGATCCCGCCGCCCTATCGCGAGGTGCTCGAACGGCACTTGCAGCGCGGTCAGACCGGCACGCAGATCGGGCACGCGCTCGGCCGCTCCCCCAACACCGTGCGCAGCCAGCTGCGGCGTGGCTTGCAGCTTCTGCGCGCGGCACTGCCGGCGGGCTTTGCGATGGCCTGCCAGCCGTCGCCGACCCGGGGGCTGCCAGCCGTCCGTGACGTCGTCCTCCAACACTCCGCGGCGGCCCCGGCGTTGGGCGTCGCCGCACAAGCATCGGGAGTCGGAGGCGTATTGTTGATGAAGAAGCTGCTGATCGGGGCCGCCGCGTTGCTCGCGGCGGCCGGTACCTGGTGGATTTCAACGGGCGGTCGCACCGCGCCGCCGCTTGTGCCGCGCCACGAAGCGCCGGGGCCGACGCACCCCGGCGACGCCACGGCGAGCGGGACCGACGCCGTCGTCGACGACGGCGCGCCGCGCGCCGCGATCGCGACCGCCGAGCCAACTCCGTTCGACGAGCGGACCGCCGCAGCCATGACCGAGTACTCGGGCCGAGTGGTCGATCACGACCTGGCTCCCGTCGCGGATGCAGAAGTGCAGCTCTTTCGCTTCGATCCCGGCGAGCTGCAACACCTCAACTCCGAGGGTTCCGCCGCCCAGCGCGTCGACTTCGTCGCAGCGCAGACCCGCAGCCTCGCCGATGGCCGCTTCACGCTCACCGGTATCGCCCCGCGCGCGGTGTTTGCCGTGCGCGCCAACAAGGCCGAATGCGCCGCGCTGCGCATCGTCGAAGCCGCGCCCGGGCCGGGCGAACGCAGTGATCTCGGCGATGTCGTGCTCCCCCCACCGACCGCTTTCACCGGCGTGGTGGTCGGGCCCGACGATGAGCCGATCGCCGGCGCGACGGTGCGGGCGATCGACCTGCCGCCGCTGGTGCTGGGCGTCCTGCGGCTGCAGCATTTGCGGGTCGAGCAAAGCTGGGTGATCATCCGCTCGCCGACCGGGGCGCGCGTCGTGCAGCCGCCGCCGTGGCTTCGTCATCTACTCACCGGCTTCGCGTTCTGTACGACCACCACCGACGCCGCGGGGCGATTCGAGCTCCGGGGCGTCCAGCCCGGCAACAACGTCGTCGTGGCGTCGGCCGCGGGCCTGGAGCCGCGGATCAAGTCATCGGTCCGCGCGCGCCCCGGCGCCAGCAAGGACGTCGGCGCGCTACGCCTGCGGATCGGCGACACCGCGGTGGTGAACGTCGTCGACCACGCGGGCCAGCCGGTCGCAGGCGCCGAGGTGCTCATCGGCGCCACCAACCCGACCAGTTTCATGGACTTCGCGGTGCCGGCGCCCCCCACCGACAGCTCTGGCCGCACCGAAGTCACCGGCCAGAGCTCGGGGCGGGTGACCGTGGCAGTCCGTCGCGGACCGGCGCACCCCTGGGTCGTCGCCGAACCGCGCGACGTCGGGTTCGACGTCGAGGTACGGCTCCCTCGAGATTGGGCGCTGACGCTGCGCGTCGAATCCGAAGAACGCTTCCCAGTCGCCGGCGCCAGCATCCGCTTCGCCGCGGGGCGGGGGACTCCCGACGCCGACCTCGAGGCCGACCTCGGGCTGCGCTCGGCGTTGGAACACGACCCCCTGCGGACCACCGCGGACGGCGAGGTCACCACGACGCTGGCGGCGGCCGACTACATCGCCGAAATCCGAGCGCCCGGCTACGTCGACCAGACGGTCCCGGTCGTGGTCGACGGCGACCGGACCGAGACCGTGACGCTGCAAGCCGCCACCACGGGCGCCCTGCTGGTGCTCGATCCCCGCGGCCATCCCGTCCGCGCGGCCGAGGTCCTCGCCTCGCCCGCCGGGGACGCCACGGATGGCCCCAGCCTGCGCTGCGGCGCGACCGATGCCGACGGCCGCTGCGTCATCACGACGCTGGGCCGCGGTGACGTGCGCTTCTCGGTGCGACACCCGGGGCTTGGCATCGCTTCGCACGTCGTCGCCTGGCCACAGGAGCTGGCGACGTTGGTCTTGCCCGATCCCGGCACCATCGAGGGTGTGATCGTCGGCGCCGGCCGCTCAACGGACCAATCGCCCCCGCGTGTGATCGCCTCACAGCTCGGTGGCGAATCACCGGAACTACCGCGGATCGCCACCACAGATGCAGAGGGGCGCTTCGCGTTCCGCGGGCTGACACCGGGGCAATACCACGTGCGGCTGAATCCCAGCCTCGCCGATGTGCGCTCGCTGGGCAGCGCGCTACAGCACTTCATGCTTGGCACCACCTACACTCTGGGGTGGGAGCCACACGAGGTGACCAGCGGCGGCACGACCCGCGTCGTGCTGCAAATGAACCCCGGCGAGGATGCCGACGCGGCACTCGGCTCCGTCCGCGGGACGGCGTTCGTGGACGGGTTGCCCGCGGCGGGACGCCGGTTGGTGGTGATGCATCGCGGCCTCGAGAGCACCGCGGTCGGCGCGGACGGCACATTCGTGATCGAGGGAGTCAGCGGCCCCACGGTCAAGGTGGTGCTATACGGCCCCGAGGACGGCGGTGGCGCGACGAGTTCCACGCTCTGGCAGCGCACCTTGCCCCTCGCCGACGCCGCGCAGCTGAGCATCGACCTGCGCACCGGTCGCCTTGGCGGCCGCGTCCTCGACGCGCGCGGCCAGCCGATCGCCGGCGCCGAAGTCGCCTTGGCCGGCGCGCTGGCCGACCAAGGCGACGGCGCCAAGGCCTCGGCGCAGACCGTGACCGACGAGCGCGGCGGCTTTGCCTTCGCCAGCGTGCCAGCGGGAACCTACGAGATCGAGGCGCTGCCTCCGCCAACGCCGCAGGGCGACGCCGGCAACGACGCCCGGCGCGGGCATCTGATCGATGTGGCAGTGCGCCCCGGATCACCGCGCAGCGATCTCGTCGTGACGCTGCCGGGCCCGGGCGGGTGACGGCGGTTTCCGCTACCGCCACTCCCGCGCGAGGTCCGGTTTGCCCCAGGACTCGTACAGCTGCGCGAGCAATCCGCGCACCTGCTGCGCGATCGGGTGGTCCTCGCCGGCGAGGCCGACCTGCGTCTCATAGGAGCCGCGCAGCAGCGGCTCGGCGTCGGCGTGACGCCCCTGCTCGAGCAGCCAGTGCGCATACCGGCCGCGCACCAGGAGATGGTCGGGATGCCACTCTGGCAACGTCGCGCTGGCGACCTTGAAGGCCGACTGCAGCAGCGAACCGGCTCGCTCGCGGTTCCCGGCGCGCTGGTGCGCGAGGCCAGCGCGCGCCGTCGACCCAACCAGCGACGCGTGGCCAGCACCCGCGAGCTGCGCGCGCATGGCGACCGCTTCTTCGAAGCGGCTCGCGGCGCGCTCATCCGCGCCGAGCACGAGGTCCACGCCGGCGGCGCTCTCGACGGTCGCGGCCAGGCGTTCACTCGGCGTGGTGAATCGCGCGCACTGCCGCTGGAGCACTTGGTCGACCAGCGCGTGCGCGCGCTCCGCGCGCCCTTGGCCGGCATGCAGCCCCGCCACCGCGAGCTCGATCTCCGCCCTTTGATCCGGGTCGCCCGCCGCCGCCGCAAGGGCCAGAGCTGCCGCAAAGTGTGGTTCCGCTGCGTCGAGGCGGCGTTGCTGCACCAACGCCGCGGCAAGACGGTGATGGGCCCTGGCCCGCGCCGTAGCGGGCGCCCCACCCAGCAGCTCCAGGCTCTCGCGATAGGCCGCCTCCCCGGCGGCCGGGTCGAAGCGCGCCAAGTGCACGTCGGCCTGGAGCTCCAACGCCGCCGCCAAGGCCTGGGAATTGCCGGGCGTCCGCCGCAACGCCGCGACAGCGCGGCGCGCGTGCGGTGCAGCATCGGCGACCCGATACAGCTCGAGCAGGGCCCGGCCGAGGGTGAGCCGCAGCGGGCCTTCGACCGCCGGCTCGGGGGGCGCCGCGGTCAGCCGCGCCGACGCGGCGTGCAGCATGGCCAGCAATCCGGCGTTCTCACCCCCGGCCCGCAGTGGATCGGCGCCCTCTAAGGTCTCCCGTAGAAACGTCTGGATCCCCTCGGCCACTCGGCGCGCCGCCTCGGCGCGGGCCCGCTCTCGCACCGCCACCAACGCAAACGTCGCCAGTGCCAAGATCACCGCGACCGTGGCCGCAAACGACCAACGGTGCCGACGCAGCGTGCTGACGACGCGGTAGCGCACCGTGGGTGGGTGCGCGAGTACGGCGTCACCGCGCAGATAGCGCGCGATGTCCGCCTGCAGAGCCTCCGCCGACGGGTAGCGCCCGTCGGGGCGCTTGGCCGTCGCCCGGCTCACGATCGCGTCGAGCTCGCGACCGATGCCGCGGACCGAACCGCGTGGCGTCGCCGACGGCGGTGGCAGGATGCGTTCGCAGGCCGCGTGCACCATCTCCTGCAGCGAGTCGATCTCGCCGTATGGGACTTGGCCGCTCAGCAACTCGTGCAACACGATCCCGAGTGAATAGACGTCCGTGGCGGTGCTGACCGGCTCACCGCGAAGCTGCTCGGGACTGGAGTAGCGCAGCGTCAAGAAGCCCTCGACGGCTTCGGTCGCATCGGCGAGGCCCGGAACGAGATGCTTGTGGATGCCAAAGTCCAGCAGCTTTGCCTGGCCGCTGCCGTCGACCAGGATGTTCTCGGGTTTGAGATCGCGGTGGACGATCAAGTTGCGGTGCGCGCAGTGCACTGCTGCACACACCTGGCCGAACAGCTCCAGGCGCTGGCGCAACGTCGCGCTGCGCTCCTGACACCACTGCGTGATCGGCACGCCGCGGACATACTCCATCACGATGAACGGACGCCCCTCTGGGCTGGTCCCGCCATCGAGCAGGCGCGCGATGTGCGGATGTTCCAGCCGCGCGAGGGCTTGCCGCTCACGGCGAAAGCGCTCGCGGCGGCCCGGCTCGTCCAGCTCGGCCGGCAGCAGCTTGATCGCCACCTCGAGGTCGAACTGCTCGTCGACGCGCACCGCGTGATAGACGCTGGCCATGCCACCGCGGGCGATCAAGCCGGTGAGCCGGTAGGCCCCGACGCGCATCCCGGCGCAGTCCGCCGGCGGCTCGAGGAACTGACCGGCGGGCGTGGGGCCGCAGACGAGCCGTCGCACCTCGGCGGCAAGCGCCGGGTCACCGGCGCAGCGCGTCGCCGCGAAGTCCGCCCGCTGCGCGGCGGGCAGCTCGAGGGCCGCCTCGGCGACACTCCGCACGTGACGCCAACGTTCACGATCCACGATCGTCGCCCTCCAGTCGCTGCCAGAGCCAGCGCCGCGCCAACCGCCACGACCGGCGCACGGTGCGCGGCGAAACTCCGAGGACCCGCGCGGTCTCGGGTTCGGTGAGACCGCCGAAGAAGCGAACTTCCACGAGACGCGCCAAATCGGGGTCGACCTCCTGGAGCTCCTGGAGCGCCTCGTGCAGCGCGAGCAGGTCGCCGGCGCGTTCTTCGAACGCCAGCAGCGCATCGGTCAGCTCGGTGCGTTGCGGATCGCCGCCGCGCTTGGCCGCGCGCCGCCGCCGGGCGTGCTCGACCAGCACATCGCGCATCGCCCGCGCCGCCTGCGCGATCAGCGTGGCACGATCGACGCCGGCCATGCGGCGATCGCGCTGAAAGCGCAGGTACACCTCGTGCACCAGCGCCGTCGGCTGCAGCGTATGGTCACGGCGCTCGGCGCGGAGCATCGTGGACGCCAGCAAGCGCAGCTCGGCGTAACTGTCCGGCCAGGGTGACCCCTCCCGCGGCACGGTCGGCATCGTCGACGGGCGGGCGGGCAGGCGCGGCATCGGAGTCCCTAGCGGTCGCGCGGGCCGCGGTCACCGGGGCACCAAAAATGGAACTCTCGCTGGTCGTCATCCCGACGCCCTGGGGAGCGCGTGCAGAAAAACTGTCCGGGCTCGCGCGGCGCGGACGCGTCGGCAGCAGCCTCCCTTGCCTGCCCACCCTTCCTATCAACCAGTGCGAGACCGCCCATGAGAGCGCTGTTCGGGCTTGCCCTCGGGGCCGCTGCTGCGGCTGCCCAGGGCCAAACCTACACCCTGACCGAGATTCCGCGGCCGCTCGGCCAAATCGTCGAAGCGTTTGACCTCAACGACGCCGGCCTGGTCGTCGGGCGCGTGGCGCCCCCCGGATCGTTTGGGGGCCAGCCCTTTGTCTGGTCCCCCGCCGGCCTCGTGCAGCTGCCCGCACCACCGGGAGCCAGTACCGTCTTCGCCCGCGCGATCGACGACGCGGGGCGGATCTACGGGACGGCGCGGATCCCGCTGGGCCGGACTCTGCAGACCCAGCCACTACTGTGGCTCGACGGGCGCCTCGTCACCGTGCCGACACTATATCGCGGTGGCTCACAGACTCTGCTGCCGTCGCCCGGGGCCGCGTTCGTCGTCACCAACACGCGGCCGTACGACGACCCGACGCCGGGCTGGAAGAGCCAGTTCGGCTGGGTCGACGAGCCCGACTTCACCGGCACTAGCGGCGACCGCCCGGTGCCGGTGGTGTTCGACCTGGCCCGCGGCGCCATCACGCTGGTCGCCGGCTTCGGCGGTTCGTACGACACCTTCCTCAACGACGTCAACGACCGCGGACAGGCGGTCGGTGTGGCCGGCGGCGGCGGCTACAACCAAGGCCTCGCGGTGCGCTGGGATCCGGTGCAGGGCGCGGTCGCGCTGGGCAACGGCGGCCGCCGCGCGAGCGTCGCGACGGCGATCAACCGGGACGGACTCATCGTCGGCCACGTGGAGAAGACCGACGACGGCGACATCAACACGGACCGGCGCGATCGACCGTTCGTGTGGCAGGACGGCATCCTCACCGAGCTGCCGATCGTCGCCGGGTTCGAGCAAGGTCGCGCCACCGACGTGAACGACGACGGCGTCGTCGTCGGCAGCCTCGGCCGCTCGTCCAACCCGTTTCAAACGGACGGCGCGTGGATCTACCAAGACGGGCAAGTTCGCCATCTGAATGCGCTACTGCCGCCCGGCAGCGGCTGGTCTGCGACCGACGCACTGCGCATCAACAACCGAGGCCAGATCCTCTTCTCGCAACACACCGGCCCGGGGTTCCACGACGACCGCTGGGCGGTCCTCACCCCCACGGCGACCCAGCCGTAGCCCGATCAGGTCATTCGCATGGTCACTCCTACCTGCGCGACGGCGGTCGTCGCCGTCCTTCTCGCGCCGAGTGCGATCGCCCAGCGCACCGACCTGCCGCGCTACGCGGTGGAACGCCCCGCCGCGCTGCTCGCCGATGCCGACGTCAGCTGGGCCCACGACATCAACGAGCGCGGCCAAGTCCTCGGCACGTACCGCGCCGACGCGTGGAAGCGCATGAAGAGCTTCGTCTGGGCCGATGGACGCATTGTGCAAGCGATCCTGCCGCAGCCTGGAGATCTGACGATCACGCCGAGCGTGGTCCCAAACGTGCACCGCTACGTGCAGGGCGTCGCGATCCACGCTGATGGGGTCGCGCTTGGCAACGCGTTGCACCGGTCGTTCGGCGAGCTGTCCGTGACCTGGTTCACCCCCACGCCGAGCCCACGAACCTTTCCGGCGTTGCACAACGCCGCCTTTGGCCTGCGCCACGCGTGGATCGGTGCGGTCGCCGACACCCAGCCGATGCTCGTCGTCGGCAGCGGCGTGGTCCTCGTATCGACACCGCTCGCGGACCAGGTGCGCGGCTTCGCCATCGAAGTCGACGTCGCCGGCGGCCCGCGACCACCGGCGCGGATCATCCCATCGTTCGGCGGCGCGAGACAACGCAGCAGCGCGACCGGGGTCAACGCCGCCGGCATCGTCGTCGGCTGGGCCGAGCAGGACGACGGCTATGCGCGCGCGTTCACTTGGGATTTCGCGACCGGCCAGATGACCGACCTCGGCACGCTCGGTGGTCCGAGCAGTGCCGCGGCGGCCATCAACGATGCCGGTGCCGTCGTCGGCGCCGCCGATCTTGCAACCGGTGCCCGCCACGCGTTCTGCGCGCGCGGCGGCGCGATGACGGATCTCGGCACACTCGGCGGCGCCACCAGCGGGGCCCGCGGGGTCAACGCGCGCGGGGTCGTCGTCGGCTGGTCGTGGACGGCGACCGGCGAAGTCCACGCGTGCGTATGGCACCGCGGCCGGGCCTTCGACCTCAACCGCGCGATCGACCCCGGCTCTGGCTGGCTGCTGCAGTACGCCGAAGCGATCAACGACGCCGGCCAGATCGTCGGCTGGGGGCGCTTCGGCGGCGCGACGCACGCCTTCGTGCTGACGCCGTTCTCCCCGCCCGCGTCGCGCGCGAGGTAGCGGCGCGGTCGACGCCCATGCCACGCCCGCGCCCGGAAATACTGGGGCGCCACCGCGCGTTGCCAAGTGGCCATGAGATGTCAGCGTGCCCCGGCTTTGCGCGCGGCGTTCCGCAGCGGTGCGGTGGGGAGCAGCTTGTTTGCGTTGGGGAAACCGTGACATCGGGACCGCCGTCCTAGCCCGCACCGCCAAGAATGAGAAGAAAGTCGCCCGCCGGGCCGGTGTTGCGCAAGAACCGTCCTCTTGCGGGAGCGAACCCAATGATCCGAGAAGTCAGCGGCGACATCCTCTTGTCCAAAGCCCAGATCCTCGTGCACGGGGTCGCGCCGCACGACCATTTCGACAACGGTCTGGCGCTGGCGCTGCGCCAACGCTGGCCGGTGATGGTCAGGGACTTCCGACACCACTGCCACCAGTCGAACCCCAAGCCCGGCGGGCTGTGGTCCTGGGGCGGTGTGGGCGGCGTCCGCATCATCAACCTGCTGACCCAGGAGCCGGCGCCGAGCAAGAGCTCCAAGCCGCGCAAGGCCACGCTGCCGAACATCAACCACTGCCTGCGCGAGCTCCGCAAGCTGATCGAGACCGAGGGCATCAAGAGCGTTGCCCTCCCCCGCCTCGCCACCGGCGTCGGCGGTCTCGAGTGGGACGACGTGCGCGCCGAGGTCGTCAGTCACCTCGGTGACCTCAAGATCCCGGTGTTCGTCTACACGACCTACCGGTCAGGGGTCGCCGCGGACGAGGAGCTGGCGGCGTCATCGTGACTTAGATGCAGCATGGTCTCTTGTCTGGAGCCATGGCGGAGTGCCCCGCCGCCTGCATGACCCGGTCTCACCGCGCCAGGTGCACAGGATTCTTGGGACCACTCCGCCCCGGCCGACGACGCCGCGCCTTCCCGGCGCGCCGTCAGCCCCACCCTCGCGCCCAAGTCGCGGGGACCAAATCACGGCCTCAACCGTTCTCGAGCGCGGCGCTCGCGGCCTGCACGGCATCAGCGGGCAGGCGCACCTCGCGGGGAGCGCCCACAGCGGCTTCGGCAAGGTCGAAGGCGGGGCAGACCCCAGGCGGAAGCGCGACGGGCGCCACGTAGCCGGCACCGATCGGCGCGGCCGTCGTGACCCGCACGACCACGCGGTAGCGCCCAGGGCGCGCCACGGGGATCTCGACCCAGCCCTCGGCATCGGGTTGGTGGCCGGGGTAAGGGCGGGCGCCTTGGTGCATAGTGAGGCGCGGACGCTCGGGTTGGCCGGCGGGTTGGCCGTCATCCAGCTCGAGGTCGACCATCAGGCGTTGGCCGGGCGGCAGCGGGTAGGTGGAACGCACCCGCAGGGCGACGCGGCGCAACGACGCAAGGACGACGCGTTGCCGGCCCGGGCGCAGGGTCACTCGGGCCGACACATGACCGTCGAGGACGAGGTCGAGCGCGTCGACGGCAACCGGAACGGCGAGGCGGTCCGTGGCCACCCCGACGAACCTCGATGCCTGGTCGGTGGTGTACGCGTGCGGAGCGAGTGGCCGGCCCGCGGGGTCCTGCACCTCGAGATCAACGACGCGAAACCGCCGGCGTAGATCGATCGAGGCGACTTCGGCCGGGGTCGTGGTGCGGCCGGCAACCACCGGGACGCGGGGGACCTGGGCGATGATGGGTCCGGTCCAGTAGGGGTCGTTGCCGTTGCGGGCGTAGACCGCGACCGTGTGCGGCGCGGTCGCCACTCCCTGCAGCTCGAACGATCCGTCGGCGCCCACCGGCCGGCCACGGACGTTTCGCGCGCCGATGCCACGCGCGTCGAGCGGCGCACCCTCACGCCAGGCGGTCACGCCGAAGAGGTGGGCCGTGTCCGGCATCCCGGTCTCGATGCGACCTTGAATCGCGCCGAGCGCGGTCATCTCGATGCGGATGCCGCGCGGCTCCGTGACCGGTGTCCGCGCGTGGCCAAACCGGCCGTTGGCGCGGGCCTTCACCCAGAGATCCGGCGCCGGGTCGGGCGTGAGCTCGGCGTCGATCCGCAACACGAAGCGGCCGTCGGCGCCAGTGCGCGCCCACGCCAACCGGCGCGCGGCCGCATCGGCACCGGCGCCAACCTCCACGAGGACATCGGCGATCGGCTGGCCCCCCGGTCCGATGACGATCCCGGCGGCCAGGACTTGCGTCGCGACAAAGTCCAAGTCGCCAAGATCCGCGACGACGGGTGCGCTCCCGGTCCCCAGCTGCCGCAGTCGGTCCTCCGGCAACGCGATCCGGACCGTCCGTCGGCTGTCGTCGTCTAGGCCGACCTCGAGGGTTCGCTGTGTGCCGTCGAGCGGCGGCCCCGCCGGGATCCGGATCCTGCCGTGCTCGTCCGTCCGGGACGCGTAGCCCCGGTCCCAGTCGGCGGGGAGCATGCGGACCCAGCACTGCATGTCCGCGAGCGGCCGGGCGGTCGGGCCCTCGACCAACCTCGCGGTCAGCAGCGTTCGCGCGGCCGCCACCCCAAACCGCACGACCTGTCCAGCGCGCGCCGGCCCCTCGCCGCCGATCAGGATCGGCCGGTCCGCCGCCGGGATTCGCGCCCGCAGCGCGCCGAGTCCGACCGCGACCGGCCAGAAGCGCGCGACCCCGTCGTCGCCCACCACCGTTTCCCAGCCCATGCCACCATGAGCGTCTTGCTCCTGAGCCGTGACCATCGAGACAATCGGCAGCACGCCCTCGGCGGTTCGGCCGAGGGGCCCGATCTCGACCGCGCCGACCGGCGGGGAACGCAGGGTGATCGGCGTGTCCGGTCGCCCGGGCGGCACGGCGACCGGCTCCGGGGCGCCCGGCATGTACAGGCCGACTGCCACCGGTCCCGGCGGAGTCTCCGGGTTCCACGACAGCCTCACGGCATGCTCCGTCGCCGCAGGCCGCTCAATCGCGATCACGCCGCGCGAACCGCGACTCTGCTCGCTGTAGAGCGCCACGGGGACGCCCGGCAGCGGGCGGCCGTTCACGTCGACGACCTCGACGTCGACCTCGCGCAGAGGCACCAGCCGAAGAGTCTGCCCATCACCCTGCAACGCCTCGCGCATCATCAGGACCCCATGCGTCGATCCGTGCCGCGCCAACCACAGCGCCTTGGCGACCGACCGCGGGAACGCAAAGGACGCGTCCGCGTCGAGCGCGACGGGGATGCCGAGCGCGAACGCCGCGTCGCACTGGAACGAGCCGCCGTCGCGCACGCGGACGAGCGCCCAACGCGCCTGCAAGTCCGGGGTCAGCTCGATCCGCACCACCTCTGCCTCGGGGACCGGGCGGCCGGTCGTTCCGTCGACGACCCGGACGCGCACCGTGTCGCTGGCGAGCGGCCCTTCCGCGGCCGCCGTGCGCATCGACGCGTCTCGACGCCCCCGCGCGGCCCGCCCGGCGGCCGCTGGGTCGACGGGCGCCGCGCCGGCCGCCGCGCCGGAACGCACGAGCTCGGCGGTGCCGACCAATGCCTCGGGGGCGGTTGGACCGCGCGATACACCCGCCACCATCCACCAGCCGGTCAGGCCCAAGAACAAGGCCGCCGCGACCCAGAGTGCTTGCTTGCTCATCCAGATCGCTCCCCCGACGGTGCCACTGGTGATCGTTGTCATGCCCGGTCGGCCGCCGAGCGCGGCGGTCGGCGCGAGCGCTACAAGCCAGGTTCGCCCATCGTCGCCGTGCGCGGCGTCCAGATGCTGGCGCAGCTTCCCCAGCGCGCGGGTCCAACGGCTGTTGACCGTGGCGACCGGAATGCCGAGGCGCTCGGCGATCCGGCGCGGCGGCAGGCCGTCGAAGGCGCGCAGCAGGACGACGTCGCGAAACGGCGGGTCGAGCGCGAGGACGGCCTCGGCCAGCAGGCGCTCCTGCTCGACCCGCGCCGCGGCTGCGGCGGCCGACGTCGCGCGCTGGCCCGCGTCGCGCCGTGCCCGCCGGGTCTCGTGCTTGGCGCGTCGAAGGTCCCGCCGCCAACGGTTGGCCGCGAGGTTCTGCACGACCCCGACCAGCCAGCCCCGGTCGGCCCGGCCCGAGGACGTGGCCGCCAAGAGGGCCTCCTGGGCCACGTCGTCGGCCGCGTGCGCGTCGCGGATCAGGCTGCGTGCCAGACCGCGGATCCAGTCGCTCCGCTGATCCAGCAGTTGCGTGATGTCGGTCATCGAGGAGCCGTGGTCCGGCGGTCCGGATCCGACCCCAAGATGCCTCAAAAAGTGCCCGTTGCGGGGCGCCTACCGCTGACCGCGGCCGACTCCGCGCTCCTGCGGCTCGCGCAGGATCACTGCAGCTTCCGCGCCGGTCGCGTCCGGCGACGAGTCCGTGGCCCGGTGCAACGGCACCTCGACATCGGTGAACTCACCCGCCCGAATCTCAGCCTGCAGCCAGTCGGATGCGAGGCGGCCCGCATCGTCGTGCGCGGTGAGGCGAAAACACACGGGCCCGGGGAGCAAAGTGGCCAGCGGCACGAGGGGTTGGCGCGGCGCGCCCTGCGCGAAAACCCACGCCGCTTTCTCGCCCGGCCCGCTTCGATACACCAGGCTCGCCTTCTCCCCGCCGCTCCCTTCGAACAGCAGCAGCTGCAGCGCACCCTCGGCGTCGGCCCTCGGGCGCTGCGTCCGCAGCCGCAGCCACCCACCGCGCTGCAAGGTCTCACGAACCACGACGTGCTCGTCCGCGCC
Organism: Planctomycetota bacterium; assembly: GCA_039029375.1. Lineage (GTDB taxonomy): Bacteria > Planctomycetota > UBA1135 > UBA1135 > UBA2386 > JBCCGH01. The sequence goes on along the minus strand of JBCCGH010000018.1, from coordinate 5,721 downwards.
GAGGCGCAGCACGCCATCGACGCTCGGCGTCGCCGATGAGAGGCCGGGCACTGGGCCACCGCATCCGTGCATGAAGAAGCGGTAGTCGCCCGGAGGCAAGGAGACGGTGCGGGCACCGTCGCCCGCCGGCAGCCGCCACGAACCGATCCTGAACTCGGTGACCAAGGGGAACACTTGGACGCGCAGCTCTTCGATCTCGCCGCCGGCGCCGTCCTGCACGTCCCACGTCACGCGAGCCGGTCGGTCCGGCAGCAGCACCGACAGCGAGACGTCGCGATGCCCGAGTCCCTCGTGGGCCGGGATGATCCACTGCTCGAATGCGGCGCCCATGACGCTGGCGCCGACGGCCACCACAGACTCCAGCGGCACGAGTAGGTGCAGCATGCCGTCGGGATCCGCATGCGGCAGCGCCGCGAACGCCACGTGCGGTGCGAGCAGCCGTCGTAGCTCGTCGGTTCGGCACACCGCGGCGATCGGCGGCGTCCGCCCAGGTGCCCACCCGCGCACGTCGAGGGCCACGCCGCCAAGCGGAGCGCCTTCGCCGTCCACGACCCGCACTCGGAGCAGTTGCCCGCTGAGCTCCCGTCGAACGGGGGCCCGACCCGTGGAGAGCCGCAGCTCTTGCGCTGTGCCAAACCCGTCGCGCACCCGCATGAGGTAGTCCCCGGCCGCGAGCCCAACGATCCGGAACCGGCCATCGCCGTCGGTCACCCCGACCGCGGTCTGCCACGGTCGCAGCGTGCCGTCAGTGGCGATCTGGGCCTGCGGCAGCGGACCGTTCAGGCCTTGCGCAACGCGCATGGCCGGCCGTACGTCGAACGCCAGGCGGGACGCCGGCGTGCTGTCGCTCATCACGAGCCTCCCCGACAAGGTGCCGAACGACTCCAACGCGACGTCGCCGAGATCCAGGCCTCGCTTCCACGACTGCCGGCCGAGCTCTCGAACCGTGACTCCATGCTCGAACTTGCCCGCGGACAACGTCCAGCCCCGGTCCGGCGTGAGGTCGCTCACCAGCAAGGCAAAGCGGCCGTTTGGCGACGCGTCCTCGGTCACCTGCAGATCCGAGCGCAGGAAGCCCGCGGGCTGGTCGAGCGCGCGCTTGAGCACCACGCGCGCGCCGCCCACCGGCCGCCCGGCAACATCAACGACGCGCCCGCGAACCCACGCGCCGGGCTGAAGCACGACCTCGGTGGCCGGGAGGTGTGGACTCTGCTGCAGGTCGGCGAACGGCTCCAGCGTGGCAGCGACGCTGCGGCCACCGGCGCTCGTGGCCGACACCGTCAGCGTCGTGAGCGCCCGCTGGAGCTTCGTCGCCTCTTGGAGAGCCGCCAAGTCGATCCGGTACGCCCCATCCCCCGCACTGGTCGTCCGCCACACGCGCGGCGCCGCGCCGCCCGCCGAAGCCACGCGCACGTCGGCGCCGGCAACGCCAGTGCCCGCGCCGTCGATCACCCGGCCACGCAACACCCAGGCGCGGTCTGTCGGCACTGGCAGGCGCTCGCGGCCGGCGCGGGCGTCAGCAACGCCGGGTCGCGGCGCCGCGTCGGCTGCGCGCGCAAACCGCGCGCCCGCGTCGGTTCGGGCCGCCGCTGGATCCGGCGCCGCGGAGGTCGCGGCGAGCACCAGCGGGACGCTACCCACCATGAGCGCGGCGGCACCCAGCGCCACCCAACGCCGCCAGAGCACCGTGGACCTGGAGGTCGACGCGGCAATCGCCCCCGGAGCACCCGTCGCCACGCGGCGCTCGCCCTCGCGCAGGATGCGGGCGCGCAGCGCGGCCCAGCCACGACGGCCGGTCAACGTCACCGCAAGCGCCGTCGCGAGGCCCGCCGGCAGGCAGCGCCGGAGCTCCTGCAGAACGCGGCGGCACTGCATGCGAACGGTGCCGGGCGGGCGGCCCAGCGCGCGCGCAATCTCGACGGGCGCCAGGCCATGCACGAACCGCAGCACCGCGACCTCCCGACGCGCCGGTGAGAGCCGCTCGATCGCCGCTGACACCTGCGCCAAGCCCTCCTGGTCCGCGGCCCGATCCATCGGCCCAGGCTCCGCCGAGGGCACGCTCTCGAACCCGTGGCCAGCCTCTTCTCGACAACGCGCCCGCTGCCGCGCGCGATCGAGGGCACGGTGGCGCAGAATCCCGGCGAGCCAGCCGCCGAGCGGCCGCGCGGGATCGTAGGCGTCGGCATCGCGCATGACCTGCAAGAACGTCTCCTGCACGAGATCCTCCGCGGTCTCCGCTTCGCGCGTCAGGTGTGCGGCCAGCAGCAGCAGGCTCGGCCCCCGCGCATCGAACAGCCTGGCCAAGGCCGCAAGGTCACCGCGGTCGCGGTAGCGCAGGAAATCTCGGCGCGCGACCGCGTCGATGCTGGTGCGTGATTGGTCCATGCCCTCACTGCGTTGGCCGGCCAGCCACCGTCACACCATTCCCGAAGCGGCGTCCAGTGGATAGAGCGAGGCTTGCGCAGCAGGGCAAACTTCCGTGACTGCGTGTCGCGGGAGGAAACGCCCCTGGCAGCGCCCCTTGGCGCCCAGCAGGTTTTCTCCCCGGCGCCGCGCAACCGTGGCGCGAGTCGCCCGATCACCGGGAGGAGGCTGACCGATGACGACCACTGCGCTGCCCGAAACCCCGTCCCTGCACATCGTCAACCTGACGATCACCGGGCGGTGCAATCTCGACTGTCCCTGCTGCTACCAGAAGCGCCGCAAGGACGACATGACCACCCTGCAGGTGGTGAAGATCATCGACGAGATCGCCGATCTCGGCACCGAGATCCTGATGATGCCCGGTGGCGAGCCGTTGCTGCGCCAGGACCTGGACATCATCCTGCGGCGGGCAGCCGACCGCGGCCTCAAGACCTATCTCGCGAGTAACGCCACGCTGATCACCGACGAGCGCGCCCGCGAGCTGAAGGAGTGCGGCCTGACGGGCTGTTGCGTCGGCGTCGAGGTGTTCGACCCGCGGTCGCTGGCCGAAGTGGATCGGCGCGGTCTGGCCAAGACGATCGAAGGCCTGCAGAGCTACGCCCGCGCCGGCCTCGACGTGTTTGCCAACCTCATCGTCACCCGCGACAACCTGCGGCACCTGCCGGCCACGGTGAAGCTGCTGGTGAGCCTCGGCATCCGCAAAGTCACGATCCTCCGCCCCAAGCCGGTCCAAAGCGGCAGCTGGTTCGAGCAGGCCCGACTCGGTCCGCGCGAGATGTATCGGCTGCAGATCATGAAGATTCAGCTCGAGGCGGCCTACGACCTCGAGTTCGTCAACCTCGACTGCGCGTTCGGCGCGCTGCAGGGCGGCCTGCCGATGGAGTTCCTCGAGGAGGAGGAGATTCCACCCTGCCTCGCCGGCACGCGCTACCTGAGCATCGACAGCAACGGCGACGTCTACCCGTGCGCGTATCTCAAGCATCCGGAGTTTCGCGCCGGCAACGTCACGGAGGCGGCGCTGCCGGCCGTGTTCAACGAGTCGCCGGTGTTCGACACGTTCCGCGAGCCAAAGCTCGAGGGCCACTGCGGCACATGCCCGATGAGCAAGCACTGCGGCGGCTGCCGGGCGCTGGCCTATCATGACCATGGCCGCGTGCTGGCTCAGGACGACGACTGCCACTGGGGCACAGCGAGCAAGCGGCGCGTGATCTGGCAAGGCACCGTGTTCTGGGCCACGATGATCTGGCGCCTGCTGCGCACGGTGACGCGCACGCGTTCGAAGGGCTCGGCGCGCTACGCCCGTCGCGTTTTGCAGAGCTCGCGGGCGCCGAAGAAGGCCTCGGGCCGCGGCGCGGGCCCGGCCCCCACCGCCACACCCGAGACCGGCCGCCGCGCGTGCGGAGGCCCCTCCCTCGCCGACGCTGAGCGCAGCCGTCGCGACCCCTCCGCCGCCTGATGCCAACCATGAGCCATGCGACTTTGCCTGTTGTCTCCATGAAGACCACCGCCACGGCCCTGGGCCTGAGCCTGGTGCTGGGCTGCACCGCGCCGCCGACGCTGCAAGTCATCGACAGTCGCGACGGCGCCCTTCGCTTCGAAGCGCCCGGGACGGCCGACCATCTCGCCGCCGACGCCGCCGCGGGTCTGGTGTGGATCAACGCCGAAGGCACGGTGCGCGCGCTGCGTCTGGCGACCGGCGAGGAGCAGTGGCAGCTGCGTGGGCGGGCGACATCGACCAGCCCACTCCTGGTCGCGGGACCGCGGCTCGTGTTCCGGGGGATCGACGGCGCACTCGTCGCGGTGGACGCCGCCAGCGGTGCCGCCGGCTGGGAGCGCGCCGGTGCGGGCGGCCGTCCGCTGCACGCGCTTGGCCAGTCGACGGCCGGCGTCTTCGGCGTCGATGGGGCGGGGCAGCTCTGGGTGATCGACCCCGCGTCTGGCGAGCCACGCCACGCCGCCCAACCGGTGGCGGCGTCCGGTTCCTCCGTCCACCACGTCGCAGTCCAGGACGGCGTCGCCGCGTGCCAGACCTACGGTGGTCAGGTACGGCGCGTCGACCTGGCCGGCGGCAGCGCGCCCCCACCACAGGCCGGAGCCACCGCCATCCCACCGCTGCTGCACGGCGATCGGCTACTCTTCGTCGACCGCGACGGCTGCGTGCGGCTGGGCGCGGACACCGCTGCGCCGACCTGGAGCCTCTGCATTCCCTCGGGCGTCGCCTCGCTCGCCGCCGCGGGCGACCTGATCTACGCCGGCGCCCGCCGGGGCGAGCTCCGCGCCATCGACGCGACGTCGGGCGCGGTGCGCTGGGCGCTCGACACCGACGGCACCGAAGTGCGGATCGAGCCCCACTCGGACATGGTCCTGGTCGCGACGAACCACGACGGGGTCTACGCCGCCGATGCGCGCACCGGCGAGGTGCGCTGGCACGTCACGATGGCCGCGCGCATCCGCGCGTTCGCCAAGGTCGGCGACTTGGTGGTCGTGCGCCACGCCGACGGCGCGGTGTGGGCCATCGATGCAGCGAGCGGCACGGTGCGCTGGACGCGCGCGCTGCGCGCCGGCCGCGCCGACCGCGTGCTGCTGCTGGATGCCGCGCGCCAGCAGGCCGCGATCCTGTAGGGGCTCGCGGCCGGCGCGGGCGCCCCCGAGGAAAAGGAGTCGGCCGAAGGAGTCGGCCGCAGCCGTCGCTCCCTACTGATTCACGTGGATGGCCAGCGCATTCGTCACCCAGATGCGTTGTGAGGTCGGATGCAGGGTCGCGAACTGGCCGAAGTTGGTGACGCCGAGCGGGCGCGTGGCCGGGATCGTGTAGGCGATCTCCGCGACACCGGTCGCCGGCACCGCGGTGGGCAGTGACACTTGGAAGGGGAACAAGAGCGACCCCAGCGCCAGCGGCTCCACAGGGACGAGCTGCCCCTGGTTCGCGAGGAGCAGCACGCCGGCACTGCCCGGCGCGGCATCCAAGACGAACCCCAGCGTCTGGCCCCGGGCCGGCGTGCCGGTGAGCTCTGCTGCCGACGGCTCCGCCGCGGGATCGATCAGCAGCGTGCTCGACGCGTCAACAGCAAACGGCGCGCCCGAGACCTCAGCGCCGGGCCCCGGGGGGCCGCCGACCGGCTCCGTTCCTTCGAATCGGACCGTGGACCCGCCCTGCACGTCGATGCCTACTCCGCCGGCCCCACCCGGGAACGGCGGGCCAAACGGCGAAGCGGGGCGGGTCCACGGTCCGATTCGAAGGAACGGAGCCGGTCGGCGGCCCCCCGGGGCCCGGCGCTGAGGTCTCGGGCGCGCCGT
>JBCCGH010000017.1:0-82253 GCA_039029375.1 Planctomycetota bacterium | reverse complement strand
TGTCGACGGCCCTCTGCGCCGCTCGCGGCGTTGCGTCTCCTCGACTTGTCCACCAACAAGCCCTGCGTCGACAGCGCCTTGCGAGCGGCACACATGGCTCGCCGACTTACGCAACCAACTTCCGACACACAACACTAGTGTCGGCGCCGGCATGCCAACCCCCTCGGTGTTGTTGACCGGCGCCGGCGGCTTCCTCGGTCGCTATTTGCTCGACGAGCTGCGGACTCAGGGTGTGCGCGTGCATACTGCTGGCCGCCAGTCGGCGGATGTCGCGCTGGATCTCGGCGAGCCCGGCGCCGTTGCTGCTGCGGTCGCCGCCGCGCCTGCCGACGTCGTCCTCAACTGCGGTGCGCTCAGCTCGATCGGAGCCTGTGCGCGCGATCCGCGGCTTGCTCTCGCCGTCAATGCCGAGGCGGTCGCCGCGTTCTGTCAGGCCGCCCCGCGGGTCGTGCAGCTCTCCACCGACCTGGTGTTTGGCGGCGACGATGCGCCCTATGCCGAGTCCTCGGCGCCGGCGCCGAGGAACGAGTACGGCCGCTCCAAGGCCGCGGCCGAGGCGCCGGTCGTGGCGGCGGGTGGCCTGGTCCTCCGCTTGCCCCTGCTCTTTGGCCGGAGTTTTGATGGAGTCCGCGGCGCGACCGACATGATCCGCGGCGCCGGCGGCGGTAGCCTGTCGCTGTTCACCAACGAGTTTCGGACGCCGCTGCACGCGGCGGACGCGGCCCGGGCCGTGGTTGAGCTGCTGCTCGCCGAGCGGGCCGGGATCGTCCACCTCCCTGGCCCCGAGCGCGTGTCACGCTACGAGTTCGGCGTGCGCTTCGCGCGGCGTGTTGGCTTGCCGCTTGAGCGGTTGGCGCCCAGCGTTAGCAGCGATCCGTTGCGGCCGCGCGACGTATCGATGACCGGGAGCTGGGTAGCGTCGCGGAGTCTCGACGCCATGCTTGACGCCAGCTGACCCGGCGATGGCCGGGTCGATGCCGCGATCAGCGACCGCCCGATGGGGCGACGTTGTGCTGGCCGCCACCGCTGGCGCGGGGACCCTCAATGTCGACGCCCTCCGGCGCGCGCCAGGGGCGGCTCATGTCGGGCGGGGTGGTGAGGACGACCGGCACGGTGCAGAGCAGGAAGCTCGTCTTGGTCTTCTCGGTCCACTTGGCGCCGACGTCGAAGACGAACTTCTCCTTGTTGTCCTCGGTGCTGATGGACAGCGAGGCACCCTTGTAGCCGCTCTTCTTGGCTAGGGCGCCGGAGACGTCGGTCGCGGCCACGTGGTTGCCCTCGTTGTCGCGCAGGACCAGCATGTGCTTCTCCGTCGAGACCTTCAGGGCGCCGGGCTTCAGGACCACGTGCTTGATCTTGGTCGCGGCGCCCTTCTCGGCGGCCTCGTCCTCGGTGATCCCATACTTCGAGAGGATGGCGCTCCAGTCCGGACCCTTCTTCTTCTTCTTGCTGCTGCTCTTCTTCGGCTCCTTGCCGCTGGCTGCTGCCTTGCGCTGCGCCATGAGCTCCCGGTTGGCTTGCTTCAGCGCGCTCTCGAGCTCCTTCGGCATGCCCTTGGGTCGATACATCACCGTGTAGATGCCCGCCGGTGCCTCCGGCTTGGACGTGGGCTCGGTCGTGACGAGCGTGCCGACGATCAGCGGCCGCTCGCGTCCCTGCTCGCGGACGGTGTTGAGGTTGGCCTTCCCCAGCGCCATGTGGTTGACCGGGATGAAGGACACCGAGTGGTAGTTGGTGATCAGTCGACCGTCGTCGCTGAGGTCGTACCGTTCGACGCCCATCTGGTCGTCGAGGACCGGCTCGCGGTCCGCGCCGAAGAACGAGGAATCGTATTCCACCGCCAGGCGCGAGCGGCACATGTCGCGGCCGGGGACCGAGCTCTTGGCGAGCCGGAAGCCGGCACCTTCGAGCGTCTGCGTCCCGCTCACGGGGGCCCGGGTCTGGATGCGCAGCTCGGCAGGCTGCTGCCAGGAGAAGTAGCTGCCGCCCTTGAGAATGCGCTTGCCGCCGTCCCAGTCCGGCTCGGCGAGATCTTTGACGAAGGACTGCTTCAGGACCTTCTTCATCTCCTTGCGGAAGCTGTCTTCGCCGGCCACCGGGAAGTAGCCGATCTCGGCGGTCCACTCCCACACGTTGGCGACCATGTCCTCGTGGCCAAACTCACCGCGTGCGAGATCGCCGAGGACGCCGACGTCCTTCACCTTCTTGTCGCGCGACTGGTAGAGCTTCAGCTTCTTCAGCCACTCCTTGTCCCAGTCTTGGCCCCACAAGAACTCGCGGCGGTCCGCGCCCGACGCGGCGTAGACCCACTCCGCTTCGGTCGGCAGCCGCATGCCCGCCCAGCCGGCGAACGCCGCCGCGTCACGCCAGGACACGAAGGTGACGGGGTGGTGCTCAGCACCCTCCGGGATCGCGTACGGCAGGTCCCGGTAATACTGCTCCCAGTAGTAGAGCTCGGGCAGCGTCTCTTCCTTGAATGCTGCGCGCGCCTTCGGCCGAGTCTCCTTGAAGTCATCCGGCTTGCCGAGCTTCCACCAGTGGTAGGGGAAGCGGTGACCTGTGGCCTGCACGAACTGCAGGTACTGCTCGTTCGTGACCGGGATCTTGTTGAGGTAGAACTCGTCGACCTCGGCATCTCGCTCGCCGAGCTCAGACAGGAGCTTCGCGAGGAGCTTCAGGCGCCGTGACGGCGCGCGCGGATGGAACGCCTTCGTGACATCGAGGAGAGTGTCGGCTGGCGTGCCCAGACTGACTTTGCCTGATGGAATCAGGGTGAGGTCAGTGGGGAAGGCCGTGTGTTCCTGGCCAGCGGCCGCGTTGCCGTTGCCCGAGGCGATTTCCGAACTCTGCCCGACGATCGGCGAGGCGATCAGCGCAGAGCACAGCAGAAAGGCGAAACGGGTCACGGCCGGTGCGGCGGAGGTCATGGGACGCATGCGCGCTCGCGGAGGTGTTGGGGGACGGGGGCGGTCGGGAGGTTAACAGCGACGTACGGCAACCGCCAGCGCCCGAGCATCGTGGCGTGCGACTCCGTCGTCGAGAGGGGGCAAGATTGTGTCGGCACGGTGCGATGGTGCCAAGCCCTGCTCTCTCCTCTGGTCGCGGCACAGCTTCGATCTTTGGCGGCGGAGTGGCTCAGGGCGGTCCGAAGCGATTCGGCGTCGCTTTGTCTGACCAAGCGAAGGCGTGCGATCATCCCGAGGGGTGGCAGGACCCCTGCTCTACCCCGGAGCATCGCCGTGACTACCAACTCTGGCCCATGATTCCGTGGTGCCGCCGATCCGGCGCCCGCCGGATGGAGTCGTTGAGGCGGTGGCCCACCGTCGCGGGAGCCCCGGGCCGGCCGGTGGCGGCGCGCCCTCACGTGGGCTCATCTTGGGGCGGGGTGGCGGGTCAGAACAGCGAATCGCGCTCGCGTGCGAAGAACCGCGGGCCCTTCTGCTCCAAGCCGTCGGCGACGATATGCGCCAAATCGGGATCGAAGTGCTTGCCGGCTTCCTGGCGGAAGAAGTCGACGATCGCCGACACTTCCCACGCCGCTTTGTACGAGCGCGCCGAGCGCAGGGCGTCGTAGACCTCGGCCAGGATCAGGATCCGTCCGGCCAGGGCGACTTCTTCCCCGGCGACCCCCTCGGGGTAGCCTCGCCCGTCCCAGCGCTCGTGGTGCTGATAGACCCACAGGCGAGCCTTGTCGTTGCCGTGGAGCGGCGCCAGGATCTCATAGCCGACGCTTGGGTGCTTCTTGATCTCCTCGCGCTCCTGCCGGGTCAGAGGGCCTTCTTTGGCGAGGATGCGCTCGGGAATCCCGATCTTGCCCACGTCGTGGAGCAGGCTCGCCAGACGCAGAGCCTCCATGTCCTCGTCCTCGAGATCGCACAGCTCGCCAAGCGTCTCCGCGTAGCCGACGACGCGCTCGCTGTGACCGGCGGTCATTGGATCGTTGGCCTCGATGCAGCGCGGGAGCACGTCGCGGAGAATGCGGACCTGGGCCTCGAGTGTGTCGTTGCGGCACCGCATCTCCCATTCGTCGATGGCGCGCGTGCAGGCGGCCACCAAGGCAGCTCCGTCGACCGGTTTGACCACGATCTGGCTGACCCGCGAGCGGATGGCTTCGTGCGCCCCCTCGAGCGACGGGTGGGCGGTGACCAGGATGACCGGCAGCGCCGGCCGCGAGGATTGCGCGAGCCGTGCAATCTCGTAGCCGAGGTGCTCATCCGTGAGGTAGAGGTCGGTGACGACGAGGTCGAAGCATTGGCTGCGCATCGCCTCCGCGGCGGCGCTGACCTCGCCGTGGCAGGTGACGGCGAAGCCATGATCACGCAGCAGTCGCTCAATGGAAGCCAGAGCGGCCGGGTCGTCATCCACGACGAGCACGCGCCGCTGCGGCGTTCGTCTACCATTCTGCAAGAGGGGCGCTCCAGATCGACCGACAGCGAGGGTCGGCGGTTGGGTCGGATCCCTGGATTCTTCCCTACGGTCCCTTCGTTGGCAACGGCGTGATGCCGCCGCGTGGCCTCCGAGCCCGCGCCCGCGGTCCGCGGGCGACCTCCGGTGATCCCCGCAGCCCCTCGCCCTGGGCTTGTTGCTTTTTCAAGTGACCAGCCCGAAGGCACTCGGGTTCCCGGGCTCGTCCGTCACCTCGGAGTGGCGCCGGCGACCGCATCCTGTTTTGCTGTACGTTGGGCCGCCCCGGCCCCTTGGCAGCGAATGACGACGACTCCGCGGAACGGCGCCGACGAGGCCTCGCCCATCGAGCGCCAGGTCGGCGACGGAGACGCGGGCGCGCGGCTCGACGTCTTCCTCGCGCGGCAGCCCGAGGTCGGATCGCGCAGCCGCGCCAAGGCCCTCATTGTGAAAGGGGCGGCCCGGGTGGACGGGGTGCACTGCAAGCCAGGGGTCACCTTGGAGGTGGCGCAGACGGTCACATTTCAGCTGCTCGCGCCGGAGCCGCCGGCGCCGCCGCCGCCGCCGCCACCACCGTTGCGGGTGCTGCATGAAGACGCGGTGCTGCTCGTCATCGACAAGCCCCCGGGCATTGCCGTGCATCCGCCAGAAGGTCCCAGGCCGCACCGGGCGCCCAATATCGCGCAGATGGCCGTCGCGCACTGCGGTCCGCTGCCGACGATCGCGGGTGCGGACCGACCGGGGATCGTCCACCGGCTCGACAAGGACACCTCCGGCGTCCTGCTGGTCCCCAAGACCGACGAGGCGTTCTATTTCCTGAAGAGTCAGTTCAAGGCCCGCACCATTCAGAAGGAGTATCGAGCGATCTGCTGGGGCGATCCGCGGTTCGATTCGGACTACGTCGAGGGCAACATCGGCGTGCACCCGCGCGGCGACCGGATGGCGGTCGTGACCGAGGGCGGCAAAGAGGCGGTGACCTTCTACGAGGTGCTCGAGCGGTTTGGGGCCCTGAGTAGCATTCGGTGCCGGCCGAAGTCGGGCCGCACGCACCAGATCCGCGTGCACATGGCGAGCATTGGCCATTCCCTGGTCGCCGACCGGACCTACCAGCCGACGCATAAGGCGGAGCTGCCCGACGGGGCGCCGGACCCCGGCCGGCAGTGCCTGCACGCCTACAGCATCGGCCTCAAGCATCCGCGGACGCATGAGGACGTCGTCTACGAGGCGCCGCTGCCGGCCGACATGGACCGCCTGCTGCGCTGGCTCCGGGGGCGACAGCCGCGCTCCGCCTAGGGCGGGCCACAAACCAGTCGCGCGGCGCGCGCACGAAGTTCGCCTGCGGGGGCCTTTGCCACGGGCCTGGCAGTATGTTCCCCGCCCATGCAGAGCCGCTGGAGCGACGCCGACGCTGCTGCCTGTCTCGACCGCTACCGGTCAGCGGGCGAAGACCTCGCGCTGCGCGTCTACACCTCGCGCCTCATCGGCGCGGACCCACAGCTAGTGCTGCACGGTGGTGGGAACACGTCGGTCAAGACCAGCGTGACATCGCTGCTCGGTGCCGCGACCGAGGTCCTGTGCATCAAGGGCAGCGGCTGGAACTTGGCGACGATCGAGCCGGCCGGCCTGCCCGCGGTCGAGCTCGAGCCGCTGCGCGGGTTGCGGCCGTTGGTCAGCCTGGCCGACGCCGACATGGTCAACGAGGTGCGTCGGCGCCTGTTGCACGTCGAGGCGCCAACGCCCTCCGTCGAGGTGCTCCTGCACGCGTTCTTGCCGCACAAGTTCGTCGATCACACCCACGCCAACGCGGTGCTCGAACTCACCAATCAGCCGGACGCCGAGGCGCTGGTGCGGGAAGCGATGGGGGAGCGCGTGGCGTTGCTGCCCTGGATCATGCCGGGGTTCCCGCTCGCCAAGGCCGTCGCCGACGCCTACGAGGCCATGCCCGATTGCGAAGGGCTGGTGCTGTTACGGCACGGGGTGTTCACGTTCGGTGACGACGCGCGCTCGTCCTACGAGCGGATGATCGAGCTGGTGGATCGGGCCGAGCGTTTCGTCGAGCAGCGCATCGCCGGCCGGCCGCTCGCAACCACCGTCCCCGCGACGGCGCCGGCCGCCGTGCCGGCGCTTGCCGATGTGGCTCCCGTCGTGCGTGGTGCGGTGGCGCAGTCCGATCGGGGCCCGCTCGGGGAAAGCTGGCGGCGGGCGATCATGGCGGTCTCGGCGACGCCCGAGCTCGTCGCGCTCAGCGGGCACCCGCAGTGCGCGGCGCTCCTGGGGCGTGGCCCGCTGACCCCGGATCACTCGACCAAGACCAAGGGCTGGTACCTGCACCTGGCGCGTGCCGTCGCGACAGTCCCGGAGCAGTGCCGTAGCGCCGTGCAGGCGTACGCCGACGACTATCGCGCGTACTACGAGGCCAACCAACACCGGGTGGCGGGCGAGCCGGCGATGCTCGACCCGGCGCCGCGCGTCGTGTTCGTCGAAGGCCTCGGTGCCCTGGCGTTTGGGGCCGACAAGCGGGCGGCGATGGTGGCGCTCGACATCGCGACCCACACGGCGGCGTCGGTGGCCCGCGCCGAGGCGCTCGGCGAGTATTCGCCCTTGCCGCGAGCCGAGCAGTTCGAAGTGGAGTACTGGAGTCAGCAGCTCGCCAAGCTCGGTCCGGCCGTGAGTGCGCCGCCGCTGTGCGGGCAGGTCGCGTTGGTGACCGGCGCGGCGGGGGCGATTGGCTGTGGGATCGCCGAGTCGTTGCTGGGCGCCGGCGCGCATGTGGTGCTCGCCGACGTGGACCAGGCGCGGCTCGCCACCGCCGCGGCGCGCCTTGCGGAGCGCTTTCGTCCTGAGCGTGTGGCGACCGCGATCGCTGATATCACCGACGCCGACGGCGTTGCGGCGATGTTCGCCAAGTGCTGCGCCGAGTTCGGCGGGGTCGACGTGTTGGTGCCAAACGCCGGCGTCGCGCACGTCTCCAAGCTGGCCGACATGGATCCGGCGCGCTTTGCGCGGGTCGTCGAGATCAACCTCACCGGGACGATGTTGGTGTTGCGCGAGGCGGCCCGAGTGTTCGCCGCGCAGGGCACTGGCGGGGCGGTCGTGGTGCAGGCGAGCAAGAACGTGTTCGACCCCGGCGCCGGCTTCGGTGCCTACTCGGCGAGCAAGGCTGGCGCGCACCAGCTGGGCAAGATTGCGGCGCTGGAGCTCGCGCCGCTGGGGGTCAGTGTCAACATGGTCAACGCCGACGCGGTTTTCGGGGACGACGAGATTCCCAGTGGCCTGTGGGAGGCGGTCGGGCCGGATCGGATGCGCGCCCGGGGGCTCGATCCGCAGGGGCTGCGGGACTTCTACCGCAATCGCAGCCTGCTCAAGCGTCAGGTCCTGCCGGCGCACGTTGGCGAGGCGGTGGTGTTCTTTGCGGCCGGCGCGACACGCACGACGGGGGCGACGTTGCCTGTGGATGCGGGCATCCCCGGGGCGTTCCCGCGGTGACGGGCGGCAGTGATGAGTGAGACCTCGTTGGCGATCGAGATCCGCGGGCTGCGGAAAGTGTATGGCTCCGGCAAGAGCCAGGTCGTTGCGGTAGACGGGCTGGACCTCGAGGTGCGGCGCGGCGAGATCTTTGGACTGCTTGGTCCCAACGGCGCGGGCAAGACGACGACCGTCGAGGTCTGCGAGGGGCTGACCGAGCCGACCGACGGTGATGTGGTGGTGCTGGGCCAGCGTTGGAATGGGGGTGATGCATTAGCGCTGCGGCAGCGCATCGGCGTCTCGCTGCAGGAGACGCGCTTCTTCGAGAAGCTCACGGTGCGCGAAGTGCTGGGCGTGTTTCGCAGCTTCTATCGGGAGTCGCGATCGGTGGCCGAGTGCCTCGATCTGCTGTCGCTCCACGAGAAGGCCAACGCTCGCACTCGCGATCTATCCGGTGGCCAGCGGCAGCGGCTCGCTGTCGCCTGCGCGTTGATCGGCCATCCAGAGCTGCTGTTCCTCGACGAGCCCACGACGGGTCTCGACCCACAGTCGCGTCGTCAGCTCTGGGAGGTGTTCCTGCGGTTTCGCGACGACGGTGGCACGATCTTGCTCACGACGCACTACATGGACGAAGCGGCGCAGCTCTGTGAGCGCATTGGGATTGTGGACCACGGCAAACGGATCGCCTTGGGCACGCCGGAAGAGCTCGTCGCAACGCTCGGCGCGGATCACGTGGTCGAGGTGGACATCCAAGGCTCGGACCACGGCTTGACCGAGGCCGATCTGCAGCGGCTGCCGGGCGTGAGCGGTGTGCGGTTGGAGGCTGAGGCGGTGAGTCTCAGTGTGTCCGCCCCGCACCTCACGATCCCGCCGCTCTTGGCGGGGTTGGCCCGCCGCGGTCTCGCGTTGGAGGGGCTGCGCACTCGCCACGTGAGCCTCGAAGACGTCTTTGTCGGCCTCACCGGTCGACATCTGCGCGACGGAGGGGCGTGATGCTGCGACCGCGCACCCTGTGGCAACTCTCGCTAGCCCAGCTGCGCGAGTTCTGGCGCTCGCGGGAGGCCGTGGTGTGGAGCTACGCGTTTCCCGTGCTGATGGCGGTGGTGCTGGGGCTGGCCTTCGGCCGCCGCGGGCCGTTGCCCCCGAGCCGGGTCGTTGTCGTCGCTTCGGCGCAGGCCGCGTCGCTGCGCGCCGCACTGCAGGGCGTGCCCGCCCTGGAGGTTCGGGTCCTCGACGGCGATGCCGCCCAGCAGGCGTACGCCGAGGGGCGCGCTGAGCTTCTCCTGAGCGGCTCGCCGACGGCCCCGGCGCTGCGCGTGGATCCCCTACGGCCCGAGAGCGAGCTGGCGCAGCGGCGGGTCGCCGATGCCCTCCAGCGGGGCGCCGGGCGTGAGGACCCGCTGGCCATCGCCATCGAGGAGCCCGCGGGCGGCGCGCATGGCTATGTGGAGCGCCTGATCCCGGGGCTGATCGGCCTCAACTTGCTGGGCGCGGGCCTTTGGGGTGTGGGCTTCAATCTGGTCGACATGCGGGCCAAGCACCTGCTGCGCCGCCTGGTGGTCGCGCCGATGGGGCGCGCCGAGTTCCTGCTTGCGCTGCTGCTGTCGCGCCTGGGTTTGGTGGTGATCAACTCGTGTCTGATCCTGCTGTTTGGGATCTTCACGTTCGATCTGACCGTGCAGGGGGCGTGGCCGCTGCTGTTTGGGGTGTTCGCGCTCAGCGGCGCCGTGTTCAGCGGCCTCGGCCTGGCCGTCGCGAGTCGGCCGCGAACCATCGAGGGCGTGTCGGGCGTGATGAACCTGGCCATGCTGCCGCAGTGGCTCCTATGCGGGAGCTTCTTCGACGTCAGTAACTTCCCCGCCTACTTCCAGCCGCTCGTGCAGCTCCTGCCGCTGACCCACGTCAACGCGGCGCTGCGCGGGGTCATCCTCGATGGGCACGGCATCGTGGGGATCGGCTGGGAGCTGGCCTACCTGGTGGGCTTCACCTTGCTGAGCTTCTTCCTGGCGCTGCGGTTCTTCCGTTGGACCTGAGGTGGGTCGACAATGCCGCGAAGTTCGCAGACAGGCGGCGGCTCCCGCCCTAACTTCCTGACATCGTGATTCGCGAGCTGCATCACATTGGCATCGCGGTGCGTTCGATCGACGACGCCCTGCCGCGATGGGTCGACGGGCTCGGCCTCCGCCTCGACAGCGTGGAGACCGTGCCCACCGAGAAGGTCCGCGTCGCGGTGCTCGTGGCGGGCGCCACGCGCATCGAGCTGCTGGAGCCGACGGCCGAGGATTCACCGATCGCCAAGTTCTTGAGCAAGCGCGGCCCCGGCGTGCACCACCTGGCGTTTGAAGTCGCGTCCACCGGCGAGACGCTCAAGGTCCTGATCGACCGCGAGGCCGACGTTCTGGACCGCGAGCCGCGCCCGGGCGCCCACGGCACCAAGGTGGCGTTTGTGCATCCCAAGTGGTTGGGCGGCGTGCTCGCGGAGCTGGTGGAGAATCCGACATGAAGGAACCGCTGAAGAAGCTCGAGCAGATGCGCGAGGCGTCCCTGCTCGGTGGCGGCCCGGCCCGCATCGAGGCCCAGCACGCCCGGGGCAAGCTGACCGCGCGCGAGCGCATCGAGCTGTTGGTCGACCCGGGCTCGTTCGTCGAGATCGACCGCTTCGTTACGCATCGATGTCGCGACTTTGGGATGGACGACCCCAAGACGCAGATCCTCGGCGACGGTGTGGTCGTCGGGTCGGCGAAGATCGACGGACGGCCGGTCTATCTGTTCAGCCAGGACTTCACCGTTTTTGGCGGCTCGCTCTCCGAGACGCACGCCGCGAAGATCTGCAAGGTGATGGATCTGGCCATGAAGATGGGCGTGCCCATCATCGGTCTCAACGACTCCGGCGGTGCGCGCATCCAGGAGGGGGTCGTCTCGCTCGGTGGCTACGCCGACATCTTCCTGCGCAACACGCTGGCCTCCGGCGTGATCCCGCAGCTGAGCGCGATCATGGGCCCCTGCGCCGGTGGCGCGGTGTACTCGCCGGCGATCACCGATTTCATCCTGATGGTGGAGGGCACGAGCTTTCTGCACATCACCGGGCCGGACGTAGTCAAGACCGTGACGCACGAGGACGTGACCTCCGAGGATCTCGGCGGCGCGCAGGTGCACAGCACCAAGAGCGGGGTCGCGCACTTTACGTCGCCGGACGACACGGCGTGCCTGATGCTGCTGCGCGAGCTGCTCGGTTACCTGCCGCTCAACAATGCCGAGGACGCGCCGTTTGTCGCGACGGACGACGACCCGGCGCGCCGCGAGACCAAGCTCGACACGATCATCCCCGAAGCCAGCAACCAGCCCTACGACATGCGCGAGGTGATCCGCCTCGTCGTCGATCAAGGGCGGTTCCTCGAGGTGCAAGAGCGCTACGCGCGCAATCTGCTCATCGGTTTCGCGCGGCTTGCCGGCCACGTGGTGGGCATCGTCGCGAATCAGCCGGCGCACCTCGCCGGTGTGCTCGACATCGACGCCAGCGTCAAGGGCGCGCGGTTCATCCGCTTCTGCGACTCGTTCAACATCCCGCTCGTGACGTTCGAAGACGTGCCGGGCTTCATGCCGGGCAGCGCGCAGGAGCACGGCGGCATCATCATCCACGGCGCCAAGCTTCTGTATGCCTACTGCGAGGCCACCGTACCGAAGCTGACGGTCATTACCCGCAAGGCGTACGGCGGCGCCTACGACGTCATGTCGAGCAAGCACATCCGCGGCGACGTGAACCTGGCCTGGCCCAACGCCGAGATTGCGGTGATGGGGGCCGAGGGCGCGGCGAAGGTGATGTTCCGCCGTGAGATCGCCGCGGCCTAGGACCCGGCCGCGACCGAGGCGGCGCTCGTCGCCGACTACAAAGAGAAGTTCTACAACCCGTACTTGGCGGCGGAGCGCGGGTACGTCGACGACGTGATCGCGCCGAGTGAGACCCGCCCGGCGCTGATTCGCGCGTTGGAGCTGACGTCGCGCAAGCGCGACCGCAACCCGAGCAAGAAGCACGGCAACATTCCGTTGTAGGGGGGGCCGCCCCACTAGCGCGGCTGCTCGGTCGACCCAGCCCCGAAGTTCTGTTGGCAGGCTGCCTTGGCGGCCCGCATCGCGGTCACGCGCTCCGGGTGCCGCGCGGCAACGTCATGCTGCTCCTCGATGTCCGCCGCGACGTCGTAGAGTAAGGCCTCGTTCGCCTCAGATGACGGGCTTCCAACGCCCCTGGCGCATCGCACGGCTCTTCCAGTACAGGCGCCGCGGCGTGCGGTCCGCGCCATCGCGTTCGGGCGCCGCCTCGCCGCGCAGCGGTGGCACGAGGCTCTGGCCATCGAGTGGCCGTTCGGTCGGCAGCCCAAGGCCGGCGGCCTCGAGCATGGTTGGCATCACGTCCAGGCTGCTGCACAGCTCGTCACACCGAGAGCCGGCCGCGACTCGCCCCGGCCACTAGGCGACGGCTGGGACGCGATGCCCGTCCTCCCGGCGCGTGCGGCGCGCGGTGGGCCACGTCGAGGCTGAAGGGGCCCGCGGCGCTCGCGTCGATGAACCGCACCGCGTGCTCGGTGATGCGATTCGTCAGGTCGCCGGTGTCCTCGACCCTCTCGGCGCACTGTCACCAGTCGTGCGTCTCCATGTGGTCGTAGCGCGTGTGGTAGTCCACGTTGCCGCTGAAGAAACCGATGAGCTCGTCGAAGCCGTGCCGCAGCGGGTTGAACGGCGCCGAGTAGCCCAGGGACGCGGTGCCCGCCCTCCTACGCGTCGGCCTTCATGCCGCGCAAGTCGCCCGAGGCCGGGATGGCCATGGTTCTCTGATTCGGGCGCAACGGCGCTTTGCCTGGCTCAATTCGGCGACGACGATGTCTCGTGACACCAACCCTGGAGAATCATGACCGTAGATCGGACCTGTCTCGGTCTACGCCGGCCAACCCCACGAGAACACGGCGCCGCTCACCGCGCCGAGCACGGCGGCGTCGAGCACCTGCTTGATGACCGCGATCCAGGGACGCCCATACCAGGCCGCGTCCTGTCCGATGCCCGCACCGAACGCCAGGCCGGTTGCTATGGCGGTAACGACAAAGACCGCGCCGTCGTCGGCGCCAATCGGTAGGGCGCGGCTGGCCAGCAAGGCCACCGCCGTGCTCACGACCAAAAGCCAGGCCAGCCAGTGCATGCTGTTGCGGCCCATGCGCGGCAACCGATTCGGCAGCACGGTGAGGAAGCCGACCGGGCCGACCGTGAATTTGGCGGCGACGGCTGGGTCGCGCAGGTCGGCGAGTGACGGCACGTTGGGGATGTTGTAGAGGCCCGGGGTCAGCTCGGGCCCGGCGAGCGCGCGGCGCGCGCGGTCTTCGTCGGGCAGCGCGCGGTAGTCAGAACGGTGGTGCGGCAAGACGGCCCACAGCGCGAGGCTGGTCGCGAACAGCGCGAATGCACAGGCAACGATCGGCCACCAGAGATCGAGCAGCGACGGCATGCACGCCACGTCTACTCGGCGCCGTTGGGCAGGGATTGCACAGATGGAACCTGGCTGCGGAACTCGGCAAGCTGCCGCGCGAACTGCCCCGGCGGAACGCCCACCATGCGGCGAAACTCGCGAATCAAATGCGCCTGGTCGGCATAGCCAAACCGAGCCGCCCAGGTAGCCCAATCCCCGCGTAGACCCGCGGCGACCGGCTTCAGCAAACGATGAAACCGGGCGATCCGTATGAACACGCTGGGCGGCATCCCTATCAGTCGACGGAATTCGCGGGTCAGGTGTTGGCGGCTGGTTCCGTACTTCGTGCCGAGGCTGTCCACGCCTGGCCCGCGCGTGCCGCACTGTAGATCGGCGGCCGCGGCCTGCACGCGTTGCGCCCGTTCGTCGGGCGGCGGTAGTTGGGCCGCCAGTGCGTCCTCGAGCAGGTGCAGCCTTGCCGCATTGGACGGCTGCGCGCCTAGCCCGCGGTATAGCTGGGTGGCGGCCCGCCCCCAGAGCAGCTCCAACGGCATCGCGCGGTCGGTCAGTCGTTCGGCTGTGGCGTTCGGGAAGGCCGCGCAACCCGGCTGGAAGGCGACGCCCAGCACGTCGATGGCATCATGGCGCAGCCGCGTCGTCAGCGGTTTGGTGACCGCGCCAACGGCGAACGGTCCCGGCCGGCGGGGCCTCAAGCCAGGCAGCGGCGTGGACCACGACCCCGCAAAGTCGAAGAGCACGTTCTGGTCGACGTTGGGCAGCAGCTGACGCAGCAGCGGGTCGAGATGGTGCAGGTTCGGCCCCGGGGTGGCCACGTCCGCAGGTCCCACCTGGCGCAAGGTGAAGTAGTGCGCGACGTAAGGTCGTAGCGGCGCGCTGGGCGCGAAACTTCGGAAGGCGACCGGCACGAGTCTGCCCGCGGCGGGACCGCGGGAACGTAGACTCTACTGGATGCGCCGCCGGGCCGTCGCCGTGACCGGGCGCAAAGCGCCGCGCCACAAACCGGGGACGGGGCGGGCGCGGAAACGCGGCCGAGTCTGGGAGGATGGCGTGTCGTCGTTGGTTTGCCGCTCGGTGCGCCTCGTTGCCCGCCCGTCCGAGAGCAAGGGAACGACAGGGCGTAGAATCGACCGGAAATGCGGGCCGCGGTGCGGATCGCCCCTTCAGGGGGGGGAGTACGATCCCGTGCGATCATTGCGTACCGTCCCTGCCGATGCTGATCCCAGACTGTCGCTCTCTTCTCTCTTCGTTCCTCGGCTGTTGGCTAGCTGTCGCTGGCGGGATGAGGGCCCAGGAGCCGACCGCGCCGCCCGACGCTGGCATCCTTGGCATGCGTGCGACGGATCTCGACGGCGTGGTGCATCGGCTGGGCGCCGAGAGTCCGCCGCGGCCGGTGACGTTGGTGTTTCTCGGGCCGGAGTGTCCGATCTCACGGCGCTACGTCGCGACGCTGAATGAGCTCGCCGGGTCAGCCGCCTCGCTTGATGTCGTGCTGCTAGGCGTGCTCTCCGACCCGGAGCTCTCGGTCGCGCAGGCGCGCGCGTTCGTCACCGAGTTCGAGGTGAAGTTTCCGCTGCTGTTCGATCTGAGCGGCGATCTGGCCGCGCGGCTCGAGCCGAGTCACGTGCCGGAAGCCTTCGTGATTGATGCCAAAGACCGGTTGGTCTATCGCGGTCGCATCGACGATCGCTTCGCGGCGATCGGCAAGCCGCGCAGCACGGTGAGCCAACGCGAGCTTGCCGATGCCATCACCGCGGCGGCCGCGGGGGAGGCGCCGTCGGTCGCCAGCGCGGCGCCGGTGGGCTGCGTGTTTGAGGCGTGGGACGTACAGTTGGCCGAGCGCCAAGTGACGTACACGCGCGACGTGGCGCCGATCTTGCGTGCGCACTGCGTGAGCTGTCATCGGCCGGGCGACATCGGGCCGTTCCCGCTACTCGACTACAAGCACGCGCGGCGGAAGGCGAAGATGATCGCCAAAGTCTGCGCCGACGGGATCATGCCGCCGTGGCGCGCGGAGGCGGGGTTTGGTCACTTCCGCGACGAGCAGCGGCTCAGTCGGCAGCAGATCGCGGTGCTGCGCGCTTGGGCGGACGGCGGCGCGCCGGAGGGTGATGCCGCCGATCTACTGCCAGCGCCCACGCTGCCCACGACGCGCTGGCGTTTGGGCGAGCCCGACTTCGAGATCGCGATGCCGGTCGATTACCCGGTGCCCGCGGCCGGCGACGACATCTATCGCTACTTTGTGATTCCCTCCGAGATCGTCGAGGAGAAGGCGGTCGTCGCGATCGACTTCCGCCCGGGCGACCCGTCGGTCGTGCACCACTGCCTGGCGTATCTGGACCGCTCGGGCAAGGCGCGCCGCCTCGATGAGCGCGACGACGAGCCGGGTTTCTCGGTGTTTGGCAACGGCGGCAGCTTTGGCGAGGAGCTCACGACCGAGACGATCGCCGGCTGGGCGCCCGGGGCACAGCCCTACACGCTGCCGAAAGGGATGGCGCAGCGGCTCGAGCCCGGCGGCGACTTCGTCCTCGAGGTGCACTACCACCCCACTGGCAAGGCGACCATCGATCGCAGCACCGTGGCGCTCTACTTCGCCAAAGAGCCGGTCGAGCGCTACGTGGAGGGCCTGGTGATCGGCACCGAGCGGATCGACATCCCGCCGGGCGAAGGGCACTACCGCCGGCAGGTGTGGATGGACGTGCCCGTCGACTTGTCGATCATCGACATCACGCCGCATATGCACTACCTCGGCAAGGAGGTCGAGGCGGTGGCGACCCTGCCAGACGGCACCGAGACGCCGTTGATCCGGATCGCCGACTGGGACTTCCGCTGGCAGGACACCTACGTCTACCGCGAGCCAGTGCACCTGCCGAAGGGCACGCGCATTCACGCGCGCTTTCGGTTCGACAACTCGGCGACGAATCCGGCCAACCCGAGTTCGCCGCCGCAGCGCGTGAGCAACGGCTGGCAGACGACCGACGAGATGTGCCTGCTCTACTTCACGGTGGCGACCGACCGGCCGACGCCGCCGGTCGCGCTCTGGCGCGCCATGTTCGCTTCGTTCGCGCGGCCGGCGGGCTTGCGGTAGCTATTCCCCGGCCGCCCGCAGGTCGTAGCACAGCAAGCGGCGCGGGGCGTCGCCAAACCGCTCGCGTTGGTTTTGGCACACGTAGAGCAGGCCGCGGCTGATCACCGGTGGCGTCCACGATTCGGTGGCGTGGAACAGCGCCGTGCGCGCCAGGACCTTGGCACCCTTGGGTGTGCATTCGAGCCAGAGCAGGTGGCCGTAGTCGCCAAGGCATAGGAATGCACCGTCGGCCCAGACCAGGCAGCCGTTGCCGACACTGAAGCCCTGCGTGCGCGGCTCACCGCGGAAGGTCACCGTCTCTTCCCAGTCGATGTCGGTGCGGGCGAGTTCGTTGCCGTCGGCCGGGTCCAGACACACGACCGCGCCGGCGCGCTCGCGCACGCCCTGGATCGCGTAGAGGTGGCCGTCGACGAACAGCGGCGTGGCGAACTCGAGGCCAAAGCGCCGGCTCTTCCACTGCTCTGCGAAGCTCTTGTCCGCGTTGAGGCCGAGCATCGCCGTGCCGGTGTTGTAGGACGCCGTGACCAGCAGGCGCTCCTCGCCAACGAGCAGGGGGGACGAGCCGATGACGGACTCGTAGGTGCGGCTGCGGAACGGATACTCGAAGTGCACCGCGCCCGTCTTGGGATCGAGCGCCATCAGGCCGCCTGTGGGCGGACGCGACTTGCCGCCGCCGAGCACGAAGAGCCAGGGCTCGCCGTGCACCTTGGCCACCACCGGTGAGGCGCAGCTCGCGCCCCACTTGTCGCCGCCGCCCCAGACGATGCGGCCCCGCTTCTTGTCGAGGGCGATCACGCTGGGGCCGCCGCGGACCCCGAGATTGACGATCAGCAGATCTCCGAAAACCAGCGGGCTGCTCACGACGCCAAAGAACTCGTCGGCGAGTTCGAACTCGGCCGCCAAGTCGCGGCGCCAGACGCGGCGGCCCGTGGCGAGCTCGAGGCAGTGCAGCCGGCCTTCGACTCCGTGCACGTAGACCAATCCGTCGTCGATCATGGGGGTCGCGCGCGGCCCTGAGTCGCGGATGTAGTCGCCGCGATAGTCGGTCGGGTCGCGGTAGCGCCACAGCCGTCGCCCGGTGTCGGCTTCGAGGCAGTCGACGAGCATCTTGTTGCCCACGCGGTGGGGATACACCACGCGGTCGCCGACCACAGCCGGCGACGCGTAGCCCTCGCCGCGCTCCATCGACCACACCAGCGGCGGACCCGCCTCGCCCCAACTCTTGTGCAGCCGCGTCTCCCGCGAGCGGCCGTCGCGTCGCGGCCCCAGGAAGCCCGGCCAGTCTTCGGTGACGGCGTCGGCGGCCAACGGCTTCGGCGCCGTGCCAGGGCGCCAGCCGTCGTAGTCTCGCGGCTGTGGCGGCGCCACGTCGGGCAGCTCGGCAACGTCTGGCGGCGCCGGGTCGGTCCAGCTCGCGTCCTGCTGCGCGAGGAGCGGGGCGCCGACGGCGCCGATCAAGAGAGCCGCGTAGAGCCTGGAGGTCCGCGACCTCGCGGGGCTGCGCCGTGTGCGAAGCGTCATCGCGCCACAGGCTACCGGAAACGCGAGTCGCCGTGCTGGCGCGGCAAAACCGAATCAGGGGGAACATCTGCCGGTCAGTCGGCACAATGCCGGCGTCTTCCGCTCATGACTGCCGCTCCCAAACCACCCTTGTTCCGCCGTCTCCTCGTCGCCAATCGCGGTGAGATCGCGCTCCGCGTCATGCGCACTGCGCAAGAGCTCGGGATCGAGACGGTCGCCGTCTACTCCGACGCTGACCGCAACGCGTTGCACGTGCGGCGTGCCACGCACTCCGCGCGGCTTGGTCCGCCGCCGCCGGCGGAGAGCTACCTGCGCGTGGACAAGATCCTCGAGGTCGCGGCCCAGTTTGAGTGCGACGCCGTGCACCCGGGCTACGGCTTCTTGTCCGAGAAGGAAGAGTTCGCGCAGGCCTGCGCGGACGCCGAGATCGCGCTCATCGGGCCGTCGCCGAACGCGATCCGGCTGATGGGTGACAAGGTCGCCGCGCGCCGCGTCGCCGACGAAGCCGGTGTGCCGCTGGTCCCGGGGCTCAAGGACGAGGTCAAGGACCCCGCCGAGCTCGCCGGCAAGGCCAAGGAGATCGGCTTCCCCGTCATGCTCAAGGCGGCGGCCGGTGGCGGAGGCAAGGGCATTCGCATCGTCGAGCGCGAGGCGGATCTGATCCCGGCGATGGAGATGGCGCGTAACGAGGCGCGCGGTGCGTTCGGCGACGACCGCGTCTACCTCGAAAAGTACGTCGAGCAGCCGCGCCACGTCGAGATCCAGATCATGGCCGACAGCCACGGCAAAGTCGTCCACTACGGCGAGCGCGAGTGCTCGGTGCAGCGGCGCCATCAAAAACTCGTGGAGGAGTCGCCCTGCGCCGTGCTGACCCCGGAGCTGCGCGCGGAGATGGGGGAGGCAGCATGCCGGCTGGCCGCGGCCGTGGACTACCGCGGCGCGGGCACGGTTGAGTTCCTCTACTCCAAGGGGCAGTTCTACTTCCTCGAGATGAACACGCGGTTGCAGGTTGAGCATCCGGTCACCGAGATGTGCTACGGCGTCGACTTGGTGCGTGAACAGATCCGCGTGGCGGCCGGGCTCGAAGCGATGGATCCGCCGACCCCGCATGGGCATGCGATCGAGGTGCGCATCAACGCGGAAGAGCCGGACACGTTCTTCCCTTCGCTCGGGACGATCTCGCGGCTCAACATGCCGGGCGGCCCGGGTGTGCGCATCGACTCGGCGCTCTACCGCGGGCTGGAGGTCACCCCGCACTACGACAGCATGCTGGCGAAAGTCGTGGTGCACGCCGGCGACCGTGAGCAGGCGATCGCCCGGGCGACGCGGGCGTTGCGCGAGCTGCGCGTCATCGGCGTGTCAACGTCGGCGCCCGTCGCGATCGCGGCGCTGGCTTCCGATCCGTTCCGCACTGGGGACTACGACACCAGCCTGCTGCAGCACCAGCAGCGCCAGGTGCCGGAGGAAGTGCTCGAGGTGGCGTCGCTCGCCGCCGCGGTCGCGAAGTTCCGCGGGGCCGAGCGGTTGGGCAATGCCTCGGCCGCTGCGGCGGCCGGCACGCCCCTCTCGCCCTGGACCATGATCGATCGCCTGGAGCGACTGGGAGGGCGTCTGCGATGAACTACTTCACCCGCTTGGACGGCGTCGAGCGCGAGTTTCGGTTTGAGCGACGTGGCGGTCAGCTCCTCGCCCACTGCGGCGATCGGACCCATGTGCTCGAGCTGTCGATGGTTGGCGACGGGACGGCGTTCTCGCTGTTGATCGATGGGCGCAGCCACGACTTGGTCTTGGAGCTCGAAGACGGCGGCAGTGTCGTGCAGTTGCGTGGCGAGCGGTTGCGGGTCGAGGTCCTCGACGAGCGCGAGCGCGCCGCCGCCGCGGTCGCCGGGTCGCGCGCTGCTGGTCCGCAGCAGATCTGCGCCGTCATGCCGGGGGTCGTCGTCGAGGTGAACGTCGCGGCCGGCGATCAGGTCGAAGAAGGGCAGACCGTCGTCGTGCTCGAGGCCATGAAGATGCAGAACCCGCTACAGGCCGAGGGGCCCGGCGTGGTCTCGAAGGTCGCGGTCAGCAAGGGGCAGGCCGTGGCTGGGGGTGAGGTGCTCCTCGAGATCGAGGCCCCGGACGAAGAGCCCGCATGACCGTCGGGTCGCAGGTCGCGACGGCGTTCGCGGTGCTGGCGTTGGCGCTCGGCAGCTGCCGGGGGCCGGTTCGCGCGCCGGAGCTGGATCTGGACGCGGCGCTGTGTGCACCGGGCGCGCCCACGAGCACGCAGATTGTGCGCGACCTCGGCCAGGCCGGGATCGACGCGGAACGCGCGACAGCTCGCGGCGCCGGGACCGGCGCCCGTCTGGCGTACCACCTCGCGCGCCTCGGCAAGAACCGCGAGGCAGATGTTGTGCTCGCCGCCGAAGCCGAGGCGTTTCCTGTTGCCGTGCGCTTCGTGAGCGTGCTGCGCGACCGGCTGCTCGGCGCGGCGTCGGCGCAGAACCCGCGGCCATGAACCTCTGGCGCATCATCGGCAGCGCCTCGATGTTGCTGCTGGGCGGCACGAGCTGCTCGCTGACGGGGACTGTGATCCCTTTGGCGGGCGAGACTCCTGCGGTGGTGTTGGTGTTGCCACCGTTCCAGACCGAGAGCGAGTTGCAGCGGGCATTCCTCGGCGCCGCCGAGTCGGCGCTGCGCCAACGCGGCTTCTATCCGATCCCGGTCGAGGTCGGCGTCGACTTGTTGACCGCGGCCGGAGTCACCGACGCCGGCCTGAAGACTCCGGCCCTACCAGCTGAGCGCCTTGCCGCGGTGGCGCGGGAGCTGGGTGCCGATGCAGTGCTGACCATTCGCATCGAGGAGTGGCGCGCGCAGTGGGTGCCGCAGCTCGTGTCGCTCGACTATGACGTCGGCTACCGCCTCTGGAGTGCCCGTACCGGCGAGCTGCAGTGGGAGTTGCGCGATCGCGATCGCTGGCGCTGGGACGCCGAGCGCGTCAGGTTCATCGATCACGAGACGGCGTTCGCCGAGTTCCTCGTGCCGCCGACCGATCCGGGGCCCCGCGCCCCGGCCGAGTCGGCGTATGCCGATCCGCGGTCCGTGGCGGATGCATTGATGCGGCGCGGTCTGGCGCTGTTGCCGCCAGGGCCCCTGGCCCGTCGGTAGGGGCGGCGCGGGCGCCGCCCATGGCTATGCTCGCCGCCATGAGCAACCCGCCCAAGCCCTGGGTCCCCGTGCGGAACGACGATGGCAGCATCGCCAACGAATCGCTGACGGGCGCGATGAAGGCCTTCCGCAAGCGCCTGAAGCTGACGCGGCTCGATGACGAGTCCCGGCTCGGCCACAGCCCGCTGAGCAAAGGCGAGGGCTCGGGCATCTGCGCGATCAAGCCACCGGAGCGCATCCCGCAGGAAGTCTGGGATCGGCTGGTCGAACTCGGCCGCCTGCGGCCGATTGGGCACGGGCTCTACGAGCTCGGCGACAGCTAGGCGCTCTACGCCGTCGCCATCCACTGGGCCTGAGCTTGGCCCGACGTCGGCGCGTAGTCTTCGCGCAGTCGATCGTCGAGAAAGACGCGGTAGACCCCGCGGACCAGGTCGTGCAGCTCGAGAAACGAGGAGATGCGCTCCGTGGATCGGTCGCGCGGTGTCGTTGCCTCGGCCTCCAGGTCCTCCGGCAACTTGATGCTGCTAAGGCTCAGCGTCGGGCCGTCCACAATGGCAGTCCACTGCTGCTCGCCGTCGGCGACGATCAGCTTGGCGCGCCGGAGTCGGTGTCCGGTCCGCAGCGCCGATCGGGCCTCGGGCGCGCGGATTGGAAACCCCTTGCGCAGGGTCTGCTCGGTCTCGTCGCCATCGCGCGGCGCAAAGGCCAGGAGATCGTCGATCGCGACGCCGATGTGGCGTTCATCGATCGTGAACTCGCCGCCGTCCGCCTCGAGGCGGAACCAGAGCCACGTCAGAAACTCCTCGCCGAGGAAGGCGAGCTCGGACTCATCGCTCACTGCGAGCTCTCCATGGTCTGCTCTGTGCCAACCTCGATCGCGGCGGGCTGGCGCGGCTCCGTGGCGCCGGCATCGCCGTCGCTGGACGTCCAACGCACCGGCGCGACGCGCTCGAGATAGGCGTTCTGATCTCGGGAGAGCCCGAGCCGTTGGGCCAGGTAGTTGGGGTCGGCGGGCAACAGGTGGGCACCCGCGAACGTGCGGCAAAACAGCTGGTGGATCTCGTCGCGCAAGCTCTTGCCGCAGCCGAACATCAGCAGCCGCTTGTCGCGCGGTTGATACAGGAGGTCGAGCAGCTTGACGGCCGGGAGCACCCTGGGCAGCAGCTTCTCGCGCAGGTCGTCGACCAGCTCCTGCCGCTCGCGTCGGTTCAGTGGTCGTGCCAGCGCGCGCTCGGCCGCGGCGCGGTGGATCGCCACCCACTGAGTGGGCAGCGACTTCTTGTCGAAGCGGACGCGCAGCCAGAAACCAGCGTCGAAGTCGATTGCGTCGGCGTCGAACGAGCCCCCGGTGGGGTCGTTGGCCGTGACCCAGCCGATCGACGACTGTTCGTTGGCGGCGTCCTGGATGTCGTGAAAGCGCTGCTCGGACAGCGCTTCGAGGAACTCTGGCCCCGGTGGCGTTGGCACCGAGCCCTCGACGTAATAGCAGCTAAAGCCACCGCTGCGGCGGAACAGCACCCCTCCGTTGCCCTCGTGCCCTATGCGTTAGCGTTGGAAGACGTCGGGAGCGTACTTCCGGTACTCGTCGCTCACGAAGCCCACGTCGACATCGCCGTCGTTCGCGCGCTGCATCACCTGCTGCCGCGCGAGCTGGTCGTTCGAGAAGGTCGCGAGGATGTGGCTGGCGCGCACCCGATCCTGGGCCGCGTCGGTGCCCTTCTCGCGGCCCGTCACCTTGATGATGTGGTAGCCGAACACCGACGCGATGGGCTTCGAGGTTTCGCCGACCTCGAGGCCGAACGCGGTCTTGGTGAAGTTGAAGTCCATGCCCTCGCGGCCAAACATGCCGAGGTCGCCACCTTGCCGCTTGCTGGGGCAGTCGGACTCGGCGCGGGCGATCGCCGCGAACTCGTCGCCGGCCGCGCCGCGCTCGAGCCGCTCCTGCGCGGCCTCAGCCTTGGCCAGGGCCTCCGCGGTGCCCTCCTTGAACGCTGCCATCGCCGCCTTGAGCCGGATCAGCTCCATGACGGCGCGCTGGCGCAGCTCTTGCTCGCCCGCCTCTTGCGGGTAGCTGTTGAGGTAGGCGTAGGCTGCGTCAAACTCCGCCTTGGTCACCGGCAGGCCATCGACCGTGAAGATGACGTCTTCGCCAAGTGCGGTCTTCTCCGCATCGCCGAGCAGGCGGGCGCCGCGTCGCTCGGTCGTCGAGGGCAGCACGTCGGCTCCGGCCGGCGCGACCGCGGCTTCGATGGACGGGGCGTCGATCGCGCGGTCGGCGAGCTGGGCTTTGACCCGCGCGGCGACGCCGCCGGACCGATCGACGCTCTTAATCTGCTCCAGCTCGCGCTGCAGCATCTGGATCTCTCGCTCTAGACCAGCCACCCGCTCCTCCGGGGTGGGCTCTCGGGCGGCTTCGGGCTTCGCCTCCGATGGCTGGCTGCTGACCGGCGTGGCGTTTTCACCGGCGGCCGGCAGCGGGGTAGGGACCTGCGCCGGCAGGGCCGGCAGGAGGAGCGCCCAGGGCAGCGCGGCAGTCAAGAAGCGTGCAGTCATGGTGATTCGGAGGTCACAGTCGGAAGGGCGAAATGAAACCGGGGCGGGCCACGACGCGCAAGTCCGCCGAACGCTCCGCGTGTCGGCAGATCAGTCCGACGCCGCGAAGCGGCGCCGCAGGAACCGGTCGACAGCGCCGAAGATTGGGCCAATCGCCAGCGCGGCGCTGTAGTGTCCCAGCGGAAACAGGCGGCGCTCAGGCCGTCCCAGGCCTTCCCACAGGAGGTCTTGATGCCGCCTTGGGACCACGTCGTCGAACGCGCCGCCGACCAGAAGCACTTTGCGGGTGGGCACGTAGGCGCCCAGGCGGGCCGGATCCGACTGCAGCTCACGGGCCAGTTCGTCGCGGAGCGCCGCCCCGCCTAGGCCGTCGTGCCGGTGGCGCCACTTCCGCCACTTGAGGGCTCGATCCTCGGTGCTCACGATCAGGAGGTCCGCGAGGTCGCCGCCGGCGAGGCACAGCGCCCCGCCGCGCAGCGTCGGCTCCACGGCGATCAGCGCGGCACCGATCATGCCGCCCATTGAGAGTCCCAGGCAGCCCGTGCGGCCGCCGTCGATCTCGGGCTGCGTGCGCGCCCAGGCCAGCACCATGCGGTTGTGGACCACGGTGCGCCGGAAGATCTCCTCGAGATCGGTGGCCCCCTGGCCCGCACGGAGACCGGACGCCACCCGCTTGGTCCAGGCCACGGCGTAGCCGCGGTCGGCGAGCCCTTGGCCGACGATCCACATCAGCTCCTCGCCGCCGGCCAGAATGGGCAAGCACATCACGAATGGGCGCGGGTCACCGTCGGGCAGCAGGAGGAAGAAGTCGGCCCGTTCCACGCCGGCCGTCACCGTGCCGCGGAAGAAGCGCGTGCCGTCTTCGCCGCCGATCGGCACCAGCGCTTCTTCGTGCACGGGGCCAGCCACGGCATAGCGACGGGCAATGTCCGTCGGCAGCGGCAGCGCCGGTCGCGGGTGCGCCGGTGGCGGCAAATGAGTGCAGGCGCTCAGCAGCGCGACCGTGAGCGTGGCGGCCGCAGCGAGACCCTCAGAGCCTGCAACTAAGTCCAAGATACAGGCTTTCTTCGATGCTGCTGGCGCCGCTCCGCCGCGCCTTCGAACGGACCAGCCCTCAGAAGAGGTGCTCCACATAGAACAGAGCGCCGAGCGACTCGTCGGCGGCGCGAAGCACGACCGGCGAGTGCACCAGTGGGTACATCGTGGTGCCCGTGAGGAGATCGACTTGGTTGCCGGCCAACAGGTGGAACCGCGTGATGTCGCTGAGCTGCCAATGGAGATCGCCGGAGACGTCCATCGACGCGCTGTGGTAGCGGTAGTTCGTCCGCAGCGCGATGCCGACGCTGTCCGAGAGATCCGTGCGATAGCCCACGCGCAGGCGGCGTTGACCAGAGCCGATGCGCCAACCCTCGCGTACGTACGTCACTTCGACCGGATCGCTGCCGCCCAGGCGGCGCAGGCGCAGTGACAAACGGCCGAGGTTGCGGCCGCCACGTGTCTCTTCGCCGCCGCGCAGCGGCAGGTGCGTTTCCTTGAAGTCTTCGAGTACGAGCTCGAGGTCGCGGATGAACGTCGAGTCGCGCGTCGCCGAGCGGAAGGGCTTTGACAGCAGGCTGCGTCCCTCGCGCGCGACGAGCAGCTCCTGATCTTCGTGGTCGCGTTCGTCGAGAACGGACCAAAGCGCGCCGTACGACGAGGCGCGGCGGGAGCGATTGAACAGGATGGGCGCGCTGATGCGGCGCTGCACGCGGTTGCGGTCCTCGCCGACGATGTTGCGCACGAACTGCAGCGTGAAGCGCTCGACTGGGTTGTCGATCCGCGCGATCTCGTCTCGGTCCATGTCCCACGGCAGCCGCTGCCGCGGGTCCTCGTCCGGGTCGGGATCGATGAACTCGGCCGGGGCGCTGCGCGGGGCCGGCACCACCTCGGGCAGCGGCGCCGCCGCGCTCCCCAGCGACAACAGCAGCATGGGCGAGGACGGCGCCAGCGGCGCCGCCGCGACCTCCGGCCGGACTTGCTCCGACGGCAGATACTCGATGCCCAGCCGGGGGCCGTGTGAACCGGTCGGCGGGCTCGCTTCACCGACCTCGAAGCCGGCAGCCTCGGCCTCGAGGTCGGCGCCGGCGTCTCCGGGATGACCCTGGTGATTCTGCGTCGCGCAGCTCGCGAGCAGCATCAGCAGGCATCCAGGGAGTGCTTTCACAGCTGTGGATCAGTGAACAAAGAGCGGGGCCGACGGCCGGCCCACTGCCTCTTTGATCGACGTTACGGGCCGCCGTGTTGAGAGCAGCATCGGCCGTCCCGCTTCCTGGTATACACGCTGTCGACGTTGCCGTCACACCGGCTCCATGCTGCGGCGGCCAGGGGGCGTCCCAGCGTGAGACAGCGGGATCGCAGGCGAGCTTGCCCCCGTCGCCGCGCAAGCCGAAGAAGTTTCGGTGAAGCTGTCGCAGGACAAGCTCGCTCCGATGGAGGGCTCGAGTCCCGCTCCGGTCTCTGAGACCCCCGGCGTCAAAGACGGCGCCGACCCGGAGCCGGCGCCGCGGGAAGAGCTGCCGACGGGCCGCGCCGGTCCAGGGCCGACCACGCTCGTGCTCGGTGGCAGCGGCGCCAAGGTCTTTGCGCACGCGGGGGCCTTCGCGGCGCTAGAGAGCCTGGGGTTCCCGCTCAGCCGGGTGGTGGCCTCGGGGGCCGGCGCCATCTTTGCGGCGGCGTGGGCCGGTGGCGCCTCGGCCGCGGATCTCACCGGTCTCGCGGACGGGCTGTCGGCGACGGGGGTCTTCGGCGCGGCCAGCATGCCGGCGCCGACGGCCAGTGCGACCCTGCGGTCCTTCTTGATGGATGCTCTGCCGACGCGAGAGTTCGGCGCGCTGCCGCGGGGCTTCACCTGCAGTGCGCTGTCCCTCTCGTCGGGGGCCGTGCGCCACTTCGGCTTGGCGGGACAGTCGGCGGTTTCGCTGATCGACGCGGTGCTGGCCAGCGCCAGCGTGCCTGGCCGCTTCGAGCCGGTGGACATCGAGGGGCATCTCTTCGTGGATGGCTCCTTCGCCGAACCACTGGCGTTGGCCTCGGCCGAAGCCGGACGGCCCGAGCTCATCGTCGCGGTCGACACCTCCCGGGCGGATCATCACGCGGCGCGTCCTGTCGGTCAGGACGCGGTCCTGGCGCGACTCCAGGAGATCGTCGCCGGCGTGCTCGTGGGGCACGAGTTGCATCGCCGCCCGCGCAAGGGGCGGCTCGTCTTGATCAAGCCGCGACTGGCGGACGTGCCCATCTTCGCCGATGTCGACGTCGCCGAAGTCGCTGCACGGGGGGAGCGCGAGGCCAGCCGCGCGCTCGCGACCCATCCACGGACGCGGTATCGCTGCGATCCGGACCGCGTCAAGCAGGTCGACCGTTGGATCGAGACACCGCGGGATCACGTGTACGTCGACGTCAACGGCGCCGCGTGCATCCACTGCGGCCTTTGTGCGGCGGTTTGCGTGACCGACGGCTTTGCGAGCGTGCCGTTTGGATCGGTGGTCCGAAAGCTCCACCACTACGAGTGCACGCGCGACTCCGCGTGCGAGCGGAGTTGCCCCACGGGTGCAATCCAGCTGCGCAACTTGTAGGCAACGTCGTGGTGGCGAGCTTCGAGCCCTGCTTCAACCGTGCGCCCTCGCAGTGATCGAGAGAGAAAAAACGATGTCGCCACCCGCCTCGGTTCTTCCCGTCGCAACGTGCCGTGGACCGGCTGGGACCAGTCGGCCCGCCGATCTTCTCCGCCTGTGCCGATCCCGAGAGGTATTCTTTCGCACGGGAGTCACGCTCACTGGATTCCGCGGTCGCGGTCGCCGCGACATCGCGAAGACACTTTTAGGGGATTTATAGACTATGGCGCTTTCGCCTCTTCACTCCGTCCACTCGTTCTCACTCGTTGCCGCTCTGGCCTTCGGACCGTTCGGCGGCTGCGACGGTTCCTCCGATCAGCCCGTCGACCCAGGTGGCACGGTGAGCGAAGAGCCGACCGCACCGACGGCCACCCCCCCGGTCGTGGAGACGCCGGCGCTGCCGCCCAGGACGAGCACGCCGACCCCGCCGCCTGGCGGTGGCACCCTGCCGCACGGCGGCACGCCCGAACCGGCGACCATGCTGCTGCTCGGCGGCAGCGCCGCCGGCTACGTCGCGCTGCGACGCCGTAAGCGCGACAGCGACGTGCAGACCGAGCAAGACTGAGGTCTGAGCCTCGGCTTCCCTCCTCTGGGCTCCCCGAGTGAGCCGAAACAGAGGAGTGTCGACGATCTCGAGTGAGCCGCTCGCGCCAACGCCCGACGGGACGGAGACGCCGCCTGGCGGCTTCGTCCGTCGCGCCTGGCCGTGGCTAGCCGGTGGCGTCGTGCTGGCCTACTGCTTCCATGAGCCCGTGCTGGCGTACGCGGCGGACCAGCACTACCAGTCCCACTTCGTCTTCCTGTGGGTCTTCTTCGCTGCGGCCATGATCAAGGTCGGCCGCGGGCGGGTGACGCCGCGTGTCGCCTGGAATCGCCGCAGCGTCGCCGGCGCGGCACTGGGCCTGATGGCGCTCGGCGTGCTGCACGTCGGCTTGCTCACCGGGAGCTCGACCGCGCAGCGGCTGGCGCTGGTGTGCGCCTTCACCGCGGGTTTGCTCCTGCTGGTGGTGGGTTGGAGCACGCGGCGTTGTCTCGGCATGGGCGGCTTCATGCTGCTGTGCTTTGGCGTGCCCTACTCCGCCTACTTCGCGCTCACCCGGGTGTTTCGGCAGTCGTTCGTCGACGTGCTCGCGGCGTTGCCCGATTTCACGCCGCTGCAGTACGAGGTGTCCGGTCTCACCGTGCACTTCGCGTCCTACACGCTGGCCATCACCGCGGATTGCTCGGGCTTCAATCAGCTGGTGACCTTCCTTGGGCTGGCGTTCCTCGGCTGCCTGACCGCCCGAACATCACCGCGACGTGCGGTTGGCCTGTTCGCGCTGGGCGCCGCTCTCGCGTACGCGTCCAACCTGGTGCGCATCGTGGCCTTTCTGGCGCTGATCGCCGCCGGGCAGCACCAGTTCATCGATCAGCCGCAGCTGCATGCAGCCGCCGGCTTCATCGCCTACGCGCCCTTCATTCTGTTCTTCGTGTGGGTCATTCTGCGCACGCATCGGCCCGTGCCGCGCGACAGCGCGTTGGCCGCGGGCGCGCGCGTCGGCCTGCCGGCTTGGGCCCTGCTCGTGCCGCTGTTGGCGGTGCGTGCTCTGCATCTGGCCGAGCCGGAGATGTCCGCCAGCGAGCCGCGGTACATGGCGTCGTTGGAGCAGCCTCCCGTGGGCTACCACCGGTGGCATCACGCGCCGAGCGAGGAGCACGAGAAGGGGGTGTACGGGACCCCTTGGCTGGAGAACGCGACCTACGGCAGTGCCGCCGGTGAGCCATTCGAGCTGTTTGCCTACCTGACTCGGGATCGCCGCCACTTGGCGGTGCATCAGGTCTCGCACTGTCTGGACGTGCCGGGCACCGAGGTGCGCTACGGGCCCAGCGTCGAGGTCGCGGGGCGGCGGTTTTGGTCGCTGGAGCTGGTGGGGCAGGACAGCCACTGGCACGGCTTCTATGCCTTTTGGATCGACGGCGAGGACCGCGATGACAGCTGGCGCACGCAGGTGGAGGTCCTGTGGCGCCGGTTGGCGGGTGGCGGCGTCACCGAGGTGGGAATGACCCGACTGCTCCGTCCCGGGCCACTGGAATGGCCGTTGCCGGAGGCCGACCGGGCGTTGCTCACCTGGCGGGCCCGGCAGCTCCAGGCGCTCGGGAGCGAGCCGACCCCGGCCGCCGAGGGCCCGGCGCGTCCGGTCGAGCCGGGCCGCTGACGCGGCCCCCAGGGTGGGTTGGCTGGTTGCGGCGCTGCGAAACGGGTGGGGCCCTTGGCTTGTCGAGGCGCCGCGGCGTCCCTATGGTACACTTTTGGGAAGAGGGTGGCTGTGAGCTTCCGGCTAGACCCGCAGGGTGACGCCACGGTTGCTCCAGGACGGCTGCAGGCCTAGTGGCCATTGCGCCGACACTCCCCGTAGATGGACTCTTCCAGAGACAAAGACAAAACGTGAGCTTTACATCGCTGGGGCTCCACAAGCCCGTGCTCGACGCGATTCGCGACGCCGGCTACGAGACCCCGACCGAGATTCAGCGCCAAGCGATTCCGCTGGCGCTTCGTGGCGACGACTTGATTGCTCTCGCCGAAACCGGCAGCGGCAAGACCGCTGCCTTTGGATTGCCGCTGCTGCATCACATGGTGGGCGAGCGCGGGTTGCGTGGATTGATCCTCGTGCCCACGCGCGAGCTCTGCGTGCAGGTTGCCGAGCAGCTTCGCATTTACGCCCAAGGCACGGACCTCGCGGTCTGCACGGCCTTCGGCGGCATCGACCTGGGGATTCAGGAAGCGGCGTTTCGCCGCGGCATCGACGTGCTCGTCGCCTGCCCGGGTCGCGTGATCGACCACCTCGAGCGACGCAACCTAAACCTCGAGCAGCTCGAGGTCGTCGTGCTCGACGAGGCGGACCGGATGCTCGACATGGGCTTCCTGCCGCAGATCCGCAGCATCATGGTCCGCTGCCCGCGGGAACGAAACACCTGGCTGTTCTCGGCCACCATGCCGCCCGAGGTCGAAGGGCTCTGCACCGCCTTCTTGCCAGATGCCAAGCGCATTCAGGTGGGCCGGCGATCGCAGGCCGCGCAGACCATCGAGCACCGCTTCGTCGGTGTCGATGAGGCCGACAAGGAGCAGCTGCTGACCGAGCTGCTGCGTCGCGAGACGGGGCGTGTGCTGGTGTTCGTCAACAAGAAGACCAGGGCAGAGCGCTTGGGCAACCGACTGGGCCGCGCCGGCTTGCCGGCCGATTCGATCCACGGTGACAAGGGTGCCGAGGCCCGCCACGTCGTGCTGCGCGCGTTTGACCGCGGCAAGGCGCGGATCCTCGTGGCCACAGACGTGGCCGCGCGCGGCATCGACATCGGTGGCGTCGAGCTTGTCGTCAACTACGACATGCCCCTCGAGGTCGAGGACTACATCCACCGGGTCGGCCGCACGGGCCGGGCGGGCGCCGAAGGGCGTGCCGTGAGTCTGGTCGCGCGCGCCGAGCGCCGGGTGCACCGCGCTGTGGTGACACACCTGAACGGTTCGGCCCGCGCCGGTGGAGGCGAGGACTCGGGCGACGCCGACGCCGCACCGCGCAAGGAGCGCAGCAACGGCCGGCCACGGCGGCGGAGCCGCAAGCAGCCGGCGACCAGTTGAAATCCCTGGCCGTCCGGACGTAAACGCGGGTCGCGCTTTCCGCGACTCTTATGCCCGGCCTCTTCGACCCGCTCTATTTCCTGATTCTCGGCCCGCTGATGCTGCTCTCGATGTGGGCGGCGTCTCGCGTGAAGGGCACCTTTGCCGAATACAGCAAGGTGCCAATCCGCTCGGGCTACTCGGGCGCCGAGGCGGCGCAAGCGATCCTCCACGGCGCTGGTATCCACGACGTCGGGATCGAGGCCGCCAACGGCATGCTGTCCGACCACTACGACCCGACGCGCAAAGTGGTGCGGCTGTCACCCGACGTGCTGCGCGGCCGCACGCCGGCCGCCGTGGCCGTTGCCGCGCACGAGGTCGGCCACGCGATCCAGCACGCGCAGGCCTACGCCCCGCTGCAGTGGCGGTCGAGCCTCGTGCCGATCGTGCAGCTGTCGGGCGGCATGGCGATGCCGCTGTTCTTGATCGGGATCGTCCTGCACGCGTCAGGCCTGGTCCTGCTGGGCATCGTCGCGTTCTCCATCGCCGTGCTGTTCCACCT
This sequence comes from Planctomycetota bacterium, assembly GCA_039029375.1. GTDB lineage: Bacteria > Planctomycetota > UBA1135 > UBA1135 > UBA2386 > JBCCGH01. Next base: position 50,798 of record JBCCGH010000017.1, on the reverse strand, counting down.
GGTCACGTTGCCGGTGGAGTTCGATGCCTCGAACCGGGCGATCAAGATCCTCGAGGGCTCGGGCATCGCCGCCGCGGATGAGATGGTCGGCGTGCGCAAGACTCTCTACGCGGCGGGCTTTACCTACGTCGCGTCGACGCTGGTGGCGCTCGGCACGCTGCTCTACTTCTTGCTGCGCAGCGGGTTCCTGGGCGGGCGGGACGAGTAGTCCCGCCCTCGTCGCGGCTGGATTCACGCGACCTTCACCGCGAGAAGCACGCGCCAGGCCTACGCTACCGGGGCCATGCGTATCTCGCTCGCCGTCGCGGTCGCCACGGTCGCCTGTTTGCCCAGCCTCCTCTCCGCGCAACAGCCTCGCCTGCACACCAACCGGCAGGGGCGCTTCCTGCCGGTGCCGGTCGAAGAGGATGGCTTCACCTTCGCGATCTTCGGCGATCGGACAGGTGGGCAGCCAGAGGGCATCGAGGTGCTGCGGCAGGCGGTGGCCGATGTGAACCTCCTCGACCCCGATCTGGTGATGACCGTCGGCGATCTGATCCAGGGCTACAACGAGCGCGCCGGCTGGATGACGGAGATGGTCGAGTTTCGCGAGGTCCTGGGCGGGCTCAACCGGCGTTGGTTCCCGGTGGCTGGCAACCACGACATCTACTGGCGGGGCGCCGACAAACCGGCCGACGAGCATGAAGGAGATTACGAGGCGCATTTCGGGCCGCTGTGGTACGCCTTCAGCCACAAGGACTGCTGGTTCGTGGTGCTCTACTCAGACGAGCCCAACCCCGAGACCGGCGAGCGCAACTTCGGCAAGCCGGAGTGTCAGCGCATGAGCCCCGAGCAGCTCCAGTGGCTCAAGGCGACATTGCGGCAGGCCCGCGGCGCCCGGCACGTCTTCGTCTTTTTGCATCATCCCCGCTGGCTGGCTCAGTACGGCGATGACTGGGAGAAGGTGCATCAGGCGTTGGTCCAGGCGGGCAACGTGAGCGCGGTGTTCGCCGGCCACATCCATCGCATGCGCTACGACGGGGCCCGCGACGGGATCGACTACTTCGCGCTAGCGACCACTGGCGGGCATCTCGCCGCTGAAGTCCCAACGGCGGGCTACTTGCATCACTTCCACATGGTAACGGTGCGGCCCGATCGCGTGCACGTGGCCGCGGTGCCCGTCGGCGGTGTGCTCGATCCGCGGGAGATCACCGGCGAAGTGAGCGAGGACGTGTCGCAGCTGCTCAAGATGCAGCCCAGACTCACTGGTACGGTCGCGCTTGCCGAGGATGGCAGTGCCCGGCAGCGCGTGGAAATGACGCTGCACAACCCCTGCAATCGGCCAATCGAGCTGACGCTCACGCCGCACTGTCGCGATCGTCATTGGACGTTCGTTCCGGATCACGACCACACCACGATCGAGGCAGGTGCGGACGCGGTTGTGGCGTTCGAGGTCGCGCGCGCCGCCGCGCCCTTCGACGTCAACTTCGCGTTGCCGACGGTGACCGTTGCTTGCGACTACCTCGGGCCCTCGGTTCGAGTGACGCTGCCCGATCAGAGCGCCGAGCCGATCGTCACGGCGCCGGGCGTCCTGGCGGTCGTGTCCGATGTCGCCGGCCGTGGCCTGCAGCTGGATGGCACCGACGCGTGCCTACGGCTCGACAACTCGAGCCTGCCCTTGCCTGACGGAGCGTTCACGCTGGAGGCGTGGTGCTGGCCGCAAGTGCTGGATGGCCGCCGCGCTCTCGTCACCAAGACGGAGAGCTCCGAGTATGGGATCTTCGTGAGCGACGGGCTCGCCGACTTCTCGGTGTGTCTCGACGGGCGCTACGTGACGGCGCGTGCGACGGAGCCCCTGGCGCTCGAGCGTTGGCACCACGTCGCAGGCGTCTTCGATGGTGACGAGGTGCGGCTCTACGTCGATGGCCGGCGCGTCGCTCGGGCGGAGGCACCGGCCGGGGCGTCGCGGACCCGCAACGAGCTACCGTTCTACGTCGGCGCCGATCCCAATAGCCGCGGGCGGCCGGTCTCGTTCTTCGAGGGTTGGATCGATGAGGTGCGCCTCTCGGCCGCGGTGCGCTACCGGGGCGCGGGCTTCGCGCCGTCGGCGCGCCACGCAGTCGACCCCGCTGCGGTCCTGCTGCTGCACATGGACGCCGCCGTCGGCCCCTGGTGCGTGGATGCTTCCGGCGCCGGGCGGCATCCGGTGCGCCTCGGCGCGGCGGCGCTCGGGCAGGCTCCGGCGCTGGACGCCGCCAGCACCGCTCGTTGAGGCGGGCTACGGTGTGATGAGGAGCGGTACCGCGTTGCTCGTGCCGACGACGTCGCCTGTCGCCAAGTCGAGCAGCATGTGGGCCCAGTGCATCGTGGAGGCCTCACCTGGTGAGAACACGCCCGCCGGCATGCTGAAGGAGCCCGAGCCGCGACCCAGGGCGTCGAGCGAGCCCACGGTCTGCAGCAGCGGGGTTTGGCCGGCGTTGGCGAGGGTGATGAGGGTCACGCTGTCGGGGTTCAACGGCAAGTTGTTCCCGTGCAACAAGACTCCGGGCTCGGTGCCCGACGCCGACCCAAGCAGCAAGTAGGCCGCCGACGCGAGCTCGCTCCCGGCCACGAGATCGAAACCGAGGGTGCCGCCGGCGCTCGCCGAGATCGAGGCCTTGTCCGACCACAGCGTGCGTTCCACGTAGTGCGCGTGGAAGACGATCGTGCCGAGGCTGTGGCGCCACACCTCCGTGCCGCTGGGGGTCACCTCAATGACCTCGCCCTGCGCACCAGAACAGATCAGGGTGTTGCCGTTGGGTAGGCGTTCGGCATTGGATACGACCGCCGACGTGAGGCCCGCGGCGCCGAATCGCCAGTGCGGTGCCGGGGGGCCGAACGGCTGGCCCGGCATGCTCGAGATCTGGCCTGGCGCATTGTACGGGAGCACGAGCTCCCAGACCTCGGAGCCGCCCGGCAGGTTGTTGTTGAACAGCAGCAGGTTGCCGGCGCCCGGCAGACCGTCGGGAATGAAGATCGACCCGTGTTGCCCGAACAGCATCTGCTCCGCCGGGGTCCCGGTGTCGTAGGCCGCGGGGTTGCCCCAGCGATAGACGAGGTCGCCGCCCCGGCCCTGCAGGCCACCCGTGTGGCCGGCCGCCTCGGCCGTCGTCGTGCTGTGGTCGATGATCCAGATCTCGTTCTGGTGGTGGGCGCTCAGCACGATCCAGTCGTTCAGTGGGTCGTAATCGATCGCGTTGATGTGGTTCCAGTCCCAGGAATGCGAGGCGATCGCCGGGTAGTTGACGTCGATGAGCTCGGGGTGATCTGCGACCACGCCGTAGTTGGCTTGGGTCGGATCAAAGTCCTGCACTAGGTGATCCCAGGCGTTCCATCGCCACACCACGCGCCCGCCGCTGGCGCCGCGTGGCTCGATCTCGACGATGTGGTCCGGGCGGAAGAGGGGGCCTTCGATCAGGGCTGGGTCGCGGCCCGCGGCGATCGCTTGGGCCGCGCTCTTGTCCTCCCAAGCAATGAGCAGCACGTTGCCGTTTGGCATGCGCGCGATGTCGTGATGACTCATCACTCCGGAGCCGGCGTAGCGGTAGTCCCAGAGCACGTTGCCGTCGAAGTCGAGCCGCTGCACTCCACCGCCCACGCCGCCCGAGACGCCGGGTACGATGCCGACGCGGATGGCGCGCAGGAGCGAGCCGTCGTCCGCCAAGTAGGCGGACGTCCCGGCGGGAAACACGCTCGGCCAGGTGTGAACGATATTGCTATTGGTGTCGACGAGGTGGGTATCGCCGCCGCCCATCGGCCCCATGAGCCGGAACCCCGGTGCCGGCCCCTGCGCGGTCAGCGCGGTGGCAAGTGAGACGAGAAGTGCACCGAGGGGTGCAGAACGAGTCGTCAATGGAGTCATGATCCCCGGTTGGCGCTTGGCTCGGACGTGGCAGGCGCGGGAGCCGCAAACGCCGGCAGCCTTGACCGGCAGCGTACGGCTTTGCCGATGGCTGGACACCCCCCTCATTGGCCTTGAGCGTGGGCTAGCAGTCCGTGGAACAGGTGCTTTGGCCAGCAGGGCGGTCGCGGCGCCGTCGCGATGGTCCCGTGCGCGTCGGCCGGTTGGACGAGTCGGCGATCGTGCAAAACCACAGTGCCGGCACCGCTAGCCCTTGCATTTCCAGTGACTCCACGCCACGAAGGGCCCTATGGACGAGCGCGGTGAATTCGTCGCGGCGTTGATCGATCGAGGGGCGGGTGCGTACGCCGCCGGGGCGGTAGAGCGCCAACTCACCATGCAGCCGGGGGTTCTTCAAACGTATGGCGACGGCGACATCGAGGACCTGCGCGGTGATTCCACGTCGTGGCTGCGCTACCTCGCAGAGGCGTTGGCTGCGGGATGTCCCGAGCTGCTTTGGGAGCACATCCGTTGGCTAAAAGTCGCCACCGTCTCCCGGCAGCTTCCGGTTGAGCACGTAGGAGCGAATCTGGGATGCCTCGCGGAGGAGCTCGCCGCCAGCTTGCCAAACGACCATCAAGAGCCAGCGGTGAGTTGGCTGATCGAGGCCGCGTCCGTCTTGGAGCGCGCTCCGGGGACGCTGCCGAGCTACCTCGATGGGCCGCCGGATTCGCGCTGGTTGGACTTGGCGCGTCGTTTTCTGTTAGCGGCACTCGAGGGACGTGGCCGTGACGCGGCGGATTCCGTGATGTTGGCGTTCGCCAACGGCGCCAGTCTTGAAGAGCTTAGCCGCGACGTGCTCATGCGGGTGCAGCGCGAAGTGGGGCGCATGTGGCAGATGGGTGAGATCAACGTCGCCGAAGAGCGCGTGGTGACCCGGACAACCCAACAGGTGTTGGCGCAGATGCGTGAGCGGGTGCCGCGGTCTGAGGGGCGCGGTCAGCGCATCCTCTGCGCCGCGGTCGGCGGCGATCTCCACGACCTGGGGATCCAGGTCGTCGCTGATCATCTGGAGCTCTGCGGTTGGGACGTGCTCTCACTGGGCCCGAGCATGCCGGCCGTCGATCTGGTGCACTCCGTGCGTGACTTCGAGGCCGATCTCGTGGCTCTCTCGGCCAGCTCGGCACTGCAGGTCCGCGCCACGGCGTCAACGATCCGTGTGTTGCGCCGGCACGGCGGGCCCGACCCGGTGCCCGTGTTGGTGGGCGGCGGACCGTTTGGCCGCATCGACGATCTATGGCAGCGGGTGGGCGCGGCTGGCGGCGCCTGCGATGTGCCGGGCGCGATCAGGCAGGTCGAACTGCTGCTCGCCTGATCACAAGCCCGCCGTGGCGACGATGTGCTCTTGTGCGGACACGACGACGCCACCCTTGGATTCGAGGGTGATGGCAAAGCCGGTCGCCTCGCCAACGCCGAGCTTGGCGTCGACCACGATGAGCGCCTCGGTGCCGTCGTCGGCGATGTCAAAGACGCCGCCGTCGACCAGCTGACCGTCCCGGGTCTTGTCGAAGATCCACAGCTGGTACTGCTGCTGCTCCGGGTCGTTCTTTGGCAGGCCCCGCAGTCGCATCACGCCCATCTGCTGGGTATCACTCCACACGACGTCGCCGGTCGGCGTGCCGCTGAGTGGGCTCGGTCCCGTCGACCAGCTTTCCGACCACGCGCCGTCGGCGACGAGTTCCTGCCGCACTGCGGTCGGCTGCATCGGCGCCGGCAACAGCTGCCAAGCTAGAATTGCCGCCAGCAGCGCCGCCGCCGCCGCGACCCACCAACCGGTCGAGCTAGAGCCTCCGCCGTCCCGGTGGATGACTGGGTCGATGCGCGTCGGCGGCGGCCACGTGCCCTCTGCCGCGGGCGCGTCGAGGGCCTCTGGCTCCGGGTGCCGGGTGCCGGCCAAGCTGGCGAGGGTGATGTCGCCGCGGTGGGCGAAGTAGCAGAGTGCGTCCGCTCCCAACGTGTGCATGAGGCGGTCCGGTGCCGCCGCGTCGCGCCGGGCGTAGTGGGCCGCCGTCACCGCTGCCGCCGCCGCCTCGAAAGACGGGTCTTCTGGTACCGTGCCGAGGTGCTGCTGCAGCTCGCGCTCTTCTGTCTCGGAGAGTCCCCAGACGGCGCGGTCCGCGAGCAGCTCTTGGATCCGTTCCGGATGGCTCATGTCGCGCCTGCTCCTCCCGGGGTTTGCGAGGGCGAGTGGCCAAGCATCTCCCGGACCCGCATGAGCCCCCGTCGCGCGTGGCTCTTGACGGTGCCCAGGGGGAGCCCCGTGCGCTCGGCGACCTGCTGGTGGGAGTGCCCTTGGATGAGCGACATTTGCAGCACTTCGCGCTGCTCCGGTCGGAGCCGGTCCATGGCGTCCTGCACGCGCGATGCCTCGTCAGCAATCTCCGCCGGATGCTCCGCCGGCTGGTCGGGGATGATCTCGGGCTCGGCCAGGCTGGCAGTCGGCACGGTTCGGCCGCGACGCCGGTCTCGGTCGATGAGGCGCCGACGCGCAATGGTCATTACGAACGTCAGTTCCGAGCCAAGTGACGGGTCGTAGCGGTCGGCCGCGCGCCACAGCTCGACGAACACCTCTTGGACGGCATCCTCGGCGTCTTGCTCGGTCGGCGACATGCGCCGCGCCAGGTTCCAGACCGCGCCACTGAACCGGCGGATGCAATCCTCCACCGCGTGGAGCTCACCACGGGCGACTTGGCTTAGGAGAGCGTTGGTCATGGAAGGAGAGCGCCTCCACACGAACGGTGCGGACCGTGTAATGCAGAACCCACTCATCGGAGCCGCAGAGCTGGAAGGGTGCAACCTCTGCCCAGCACTAAGTTCGCCGCATTGGGCGCTTGGATGCGCTCGGCGGCCGCAGCGCGGGACATTCTCTGGCGGCCCAGGGGCCGCCCGGCGGGCTCTCCAGCGGGCTGGAAGCCGGGAAGCCGCTCCTCTAAGGTGCGCAAATGTCCCAACCTAGCAAGCTCTTGGCCGAGTTCGCCGTGAACGGCGAGGCGACTCAAGTAGCGTTCGACGGGTACAAGACGCTGCTCGAGCTTCTTCGCGAGGACTTGGGGCTTACGGGGACGAAGCACGGTTGCGAGCTGGGTGAGTGCGGAGCCTGCGCGGTCTTGGTCGATGGCACGCCGGTGTTGTCCTGCCTGGTCTTGGCCCAAGAGGTGATCGGGCGCGCGATCCGCACCGTCGAAGGGATGGCCGAGGGGCCGACCCTGCACCCGCTCCAGGATGCATTTGCCGACCTCGGCGCCGCGCAATGCGGCTACTGCACGCCCGGCATTCTGCTGACCGCCGAGGCCCTGCTGCGTGACGATCCAGCGCCAAGCCGGGAGAAGATTCGCGATGCGCTTGCCGGCAACCTCTGCCGCTGCACGGGTTACCTGAAGATCTTCGAGGCCGTTGAGCTGGCCGCGGCGCGTCAGCGCGGCGAGACGGCCGCGCCCCGTCCGGAGACCATCTATGGGCACTGACCGGAAGGACACGCCGGTCGGGCGCTGGCGGCATGACGTGCCGACCGAGTCGCTGCGCGTCGTGCGTCAGCCGCTGCGGAAGGTCGACGCCCGCAGCAAGGTCACCGGGATCACGCGCTTTGCCGATGACCTGACGTTGCCGCGGATGCTGCATATGAAGCTGCTGCGCAGCACGGTGGCGCATGCGCGCATCGTCAGCATCGATACCGCCGCTGCCGAGGCGATGCCCGGCGTCCACGGTGTCCTGTTGGGCAACGTGATGCCGAACCCCTTCGGGATCCTGCCGGTGAGCCAGGACGAGCACGCGCTGTGCATCGAGAAGGTCCGGATGATCGGCGATCCCGTCGCCGCCGTGGCCGCAGTAGATGAGCAGACCGCGTGGGAGGCCTGCCGAAAGATCGCGGTTGAGTACGAAGAGCTCACGCCGATCCACACGATCCACGACGCGGCCGCGCAGCCCGAGCCCCGCATCCACGACTACGGTGTCGGCGGCAACGTGCACCGCGCCGAGAACCTGGAGTTCGGCGATCTCGCCCAGGGCTTCGCCGAGGCCGATCACGTGCGCGAGGACCTCTTCTTCTTCGAGGGCAACACGCATCTGCCAATGGAGCAGCACGCGACGTTGGCGCTGTTTGACGCCGACGAGCGTCTCACGGTCTGGAGCAGCACCCAAACCCCGCACTATCTCCACCGGGCGTTGGCCAAGGTCCTGGCGCCGCTACCGGCGTGTCGGATTCGGGTCATTGCGTGCCCCAACGGGGGCGGTTTCGGCGGCAAGAGCGATCCGTTCAATCACGAGATCTGCGCCGCCAAGATGGCCATGATCACCGGCCGGCCCATCAAGATCTGCCTGACGCGCGAAGAGGTCTTCTATTGCCATCGGGGTCGGCACCCCGTGCTGATGAAGTCGCGCATCGGCGTCGACAAGAGCGGCGCGATCACGGCGCTCGACTTCGAGAGCTACCTGGACGGTGGCAGCTACGGTTCCTACGGCGTCGCGAGCACCTTCTACACCGGCGCCCTGCAGACCGTGACCTACACGGTGCAGAACTACCATTTCCGCGGCGCGCGGTTCTTCACCAACAAAGCGCCTTGCGGACCCAAGCGCGGTCACGGCACGCCGCAGCCGCGCTTCGCGTTGGAAGTCCAGCTCGACAAGATTGCGGTCGATCTCGGCCTCGATCCGGCGGACATGCGCATGGCCAACCTGGCGCCGGCCGAGTCGCTGACCGCCAACTTCCTGCGCATCGGCTCGATGGGGCTGGGGGCCTGCATCGACAAAGTCGTCGCTGGCTCGGGATGGCGTGAGCGTCGCGGCAAGCTGCCGCATGGTCGCGGCCTGGGCATCGCCTGCGCCAGCTATCTGTCCGGCGCGGGCTTGCCGATCTACTGGAACAGCATGCCGCACTCCGGCGTGCAGCTACAGCTGGACCGCAGCGGCTTGGTGACCGTCTTCTGTGGCAGCACCGACATTGGCCAGGGCTCCGACTCGATCCTCGCCTACATCGTCGCCGAGGTGCTCGGGCTCGACCCCTTCGATCTGCGGATCGTAACGTCGGACACCGATCTGACGCCGGTCGACCTCGGCAGCTACAGCAGCCGCGTCACGGTCATGAGTGGCAATGCCGCGATGCAGGCCGCGGAGCGAGCCCGCGAGGTGCTGGCCAAAGCCGTCGCCGAGCAGCTCGAAGTGCCGGTCGGACGCTTGGTCTTCGCCGAGGGACGCGTCTTCGACACCGAAGACCCCGACCGCGGTGTGTCCTTTGTCGAGGCCGTCGTCGCGGCGGAGTCGCGATGGGGCACCGTGGGGACGACGGGCTCCTATCGGCCGCCCAAGTCGGCCGCGCGCTTCAAGGGCGGCGGCGTTGGACCGAGCCCGTCCTACAGCTACACCGCGGCGGTCGTCGAGGTCGACGTCGACCCGGAAACCGGCATCTACACGGTGCCGAAGATCTGGGTTGCTCACGATCTCGGCCGGGCCATCAACGCGGCGCTCGCCGTCGGCCAGGTCGAGGGCAGCGTCTACATGGGGCTCGGCGAAGCGATGATGGAAGAGATGGCCTACCGGCCCAGTCGGTTTGGCGTGCACAAGATCCCGTCGATGCTCGAGTACAAGAGCCCGACCACGATGGAGATGCCGGACGTCGTCACCTATCTCGTCGAGGATCCCGACCCCAACGGGCCGTACGGCGCCAAAGAGGTCGGGCAGGGGCCGCTGTTGCCGATCATGCCGGCCGTGGCGAACGCGGTCTTTGACGCGGTGGGGGTGCGGGTCGACGAAGTTCCGGTGACGCCGGAGAAGGTCTTTGCAGCGTTGCAGGCGGCTCAGTCCGGCAAGAGCGGTCGCTTTGGCCCGACCAAGACCCCCGACGTCGAGTGGCCGGCGCCGCGCCGGGTGCGCACCCCGTGGCAGGGCGGCACTGGCGTCGAGGTGGAGCGAGAGTCGCAGAACGAAGCCGCCGGTGTTGCGGGTAAGAAGGGAGCGTAGTCATGCTCAGGCTTCCCACGTTTGGCTACCACCGGCCGCAGAGTGTTGACGAGGCGCTGCGCGTGGCCAAGGACCACGGGCCGGAGGCGTCGTTCGTCGCCGGTGGTACCGACCTCTATCCGAACATGAAGCGCCGGCATCAGCGCCCTAAGCAGGTGATCTCGCTGGGCGCGCTGGGCGAGCTGCACCACAGCAGTGGTGATCCCGGAGCAGGCATGACGCTCGGTGCGATGATGCGGCTCTCCGAGATCGAGCACTCGCCCCTTCTGCGCGAGCATTACCCTGCGGTGGCCGAAGCGGCGTCGCTCGTCTCCACGCCGCTGTTGCGCAACATGGGGACGCTGGGTGGCAACTTGCTGCTCGATACACGCTGCAACTACTACGACCAGACGCACGAGTGGCGCGAGTCCGTCAACTTCTGCATGAAGTGCGACGGAGATACCTGCTGGGTCGCGCCGAGCAGCCCGCGCTGCTGGGCCGTGCAGTCCAGCGACAGCGCCCCGCTGCTCTGCGCGATGGGCGCCGAGGTCACGCTGCGATCCGCCGATGGCGGCGAACGGCGCCTCCCGCTCGGCGACCTCTATCGCGACGACGGCATCGCCTACGTGGCGAAGGATCCAAGCGAGCTCATGACGAGCGTGCACCTCCCGGCGCTCAACGGGTGGCGCGCGTCCTACCGCAAGCTGCGCCGCCGCGGCACCTTTGACTTTCCCGTCCTCGGCGTCGGCGCGTGCGTCTGGACCGAGGGGGGCGTGATCACCGACGTCAAGATCCGCATCGGTGGGGCTGGCAGCTGGCCGATCGCCGCGACCGCGGCGGAGGAGATGCTGCGCGGCCAGACCGCCAACGAAGAGCTCGTGCGGGAAGCTGCGGCCTCGGCCTACAAGCCGGCGCGAGCGATGGACAACACCGACCACGAGGCCCGGTGGCGCAAGAGAATGGCCCCCGTCTTCGTGACCCGAGCCCTGTTTGACTGCCTCGGCTGGACCGCGGACTGAGCCACGATGTTCGAAGTCGCCAGTGATCAGTCGTTCCCACGACTGCAGCAGATCTCCTTCTTCCTGCCCAACAAAGTCGGGTCCTTGCAGCGCGTCATCGACGTGCTCGACCAAGCCAAAGTCTCGGTCTGCGGCCTTTCGATCCTCGATGCCCACGACCACGCGGTTGTGCGGATCATCGTCGACAACCCGGAGAAGGCGATCGATACGCTCGGGCAGGGCGGGCGGGCTCTGTGCACCACCCAGCTGATCGGCGTGGCGGTGCCCGCCGCCGACGACGCCGGCGTGGGCAAGCTGCTGGGGCGCCTCCTGCGCGCCGAGCTCAACGTCTACTACGCCTACGCGCTGATCGTCCGGCATCAGGGCCGCGCGATCATGGCGCTGCATGCGGACGACTTAGCAGCGGCTGCCGCGGTGTTGCGGTCGGGCGGGATCGAGCTCGTCGACCAGCGCGATCTCGTCGACTCTGACTGACGCGGGCGCCCGCGGGCTACGCGTCGGTGAGCTGGTCGTCGAGCAGGTTTGAGAAGACGGTGACCGCCACCCCCTCGATGAACAGCGCCTGCGAGAACAGGTTCACTCCCAATAGGCTCGGCGCGCCGGGTAACCCGTAGGTCAGCGAGCCGACGCCGGACGACGGGATCGTCAGCGTCGGCAGTGCGACGAGCGAGAGCGGGTCGAGCCGCAGAATGCCCCACGGCGCGATCGGGACCTGAGCCGTCACCGGTGAGGCAAGGGGCACCGCGAAGTTGCCGGTCAAGCCGTTGTAGCGCAGGTAGGTCTCGATGGTGTAGCTGTCGCCGAGGCGCCCAAGGAACGGGGCCGCCATCTGGCGCCGGAGGTTGCGGTAGCGACGGTTGCGGCCCAGCTCATTGGCGAGGATCAAGTCTGGGTCGCCGTCGGCATCGATGTCGCAGCACGCGACGGCGAAGGTGTTGTCGCGAGCGTCGGTCAGCCGCTCCACCGACGCGTCGAAGAATCGTCCCGCGCCGTCGTTCAAGTAGAGCCGGTTCGGCTGGTGCACGGCGTTCCCGAAGAACAGATCGACGTCACCGTCGTCGTCGACATCGCCGCAGCCGACGGCTTGGGTTGTGTCGAAGTCGTATGGCATCTGCGCCGCGCTGACGTTCGCGAAGCGGCCGGTCCCATCGTTGATGTATAGGTAGTTTTGGCCAATGCAGTTGGCGAACGCGATGTCGTCGTCGCCGTCGCCGTCGAGATCGCAACACACCGTGCCGCGCGTGTTGTGCACATCGGTCGGCATGTGGGTCGCCGAGGCGTCGACGAAGGCCCCGCTGCCGTTGTTGAGGTAAAGGCCGTTCTGGGTGTAGCGATTGCCCAGCACAAGGTCTTGGGACCCGTCCCCGTTGACGTCGCCGGCCGCGGCCGCCTGCGTGATGTCGGTGTCCGTCGGCAGGCGACCAGACGTGACGTCGGCGAAGAACCCGGCGCCGAGGTTCTCGTAGAGGCGGTTCTGTGATGGGAAGCCGCCGTTACCAAAGAAGGCGTCGAGGTCACCGTCGCCGTCGGCGTCAAAAGTGACCATCGTGATGCACGCGTCGCCGTCGACCGGCATGCGCGTTGCCGTCGCATCGCTGAACGTGCCGGCGCCATTATTGAGATAGAGCCGGTTTTGACCGACCGTTCCGAGCAGCAGATCGAGATCCCCGTCGAGGTCGAGGTCGCACAGAGCGACGGCTTGCGTGCGGGCCGTGTCGGCGGGTAGCTGCGCCGCAGTGACATCGGTGAACGCGCCGCTGCCATCGTTAACGTAGAGTCGGTCCTGATCGCCGAAGTTGTTGCCGAAGACCAGGTCGATGTCGCCGTCGGCGTCGACGTCGCCACACGCCACTGAGTAGCTGCGGTCCCGATCGGCCGGCAGCCCGCTAGACGAGGCGTCGACGAACGCCGCTTGCCCGTTGCTGAGGTAGAGCCGGTTGGCTTGCCCAAGGTTGCCGCACAGGACGTCGTCGTCGCCGTCACCGTCCAGGTCGCCGCCGGCCACCGCGAAGGTGTCTTCTCGGTCCTGCGGCAGCGCGCTGCTCGCATCGCTGAACTGGCCCGCACCGTTGTTCAGGTGGAGCCGTTGCGCGCCGGTAATGGTCCCGAAGACCAGGTCGGCATCACCGTCGCGGTCGGCGTCGATGCACGTCACCGCATAGGTGTGCCCGAACGCCGCCGGCAGCTGCGTCGGGGTCACGTCGGTGAACGTGCCGGCCCCGTCGTTTAGATACAAGCGATCCTGTTGGCTCGAGCGGTTGCCGAAGATGACGTCGAGGTCCGTGTCGCCATCGACGTCGCAGCACACCAGCGCCGCGGTCTCGTCGGTATCGCTCGGCATCCCGTAGGGAGTGCGGTCCACGAAGCGGCCCGACCCGTCGTTGACGTAGAGCCTGTTCTGGCCGACGTTCGCGACCACGAGGTCGGTGTCCCCGTCGCCGTCGACGTCGCCACAGTCGATTGCCTCGGTGGCGTCGGTCTCGATGGGCAGTTGCAACGTTGCGTCGGTGAAGACGCCGGCGCCGTTATTTAGATAGAGCCTATTTTGGCCGCCCAGATTGCCGACGACCAGGTCATGATCCCCGTCACCATCGACATCGCCGTACGCGATCGCGCGGCTCGCGTCCGTGTCGATCGGTAGCTGCGAAGTGCCTTCGGTGAAGACACCGGCGCCGTCGTTGAGGAGCAGGCGGTTCTGCTGCCGGAAGTTGGCGAAGAGCAAATCCAGGTCGCTGTCGCCGTCGACGTCGCAACACGCGACCGACTGGGTCGCATCGAGGATGGGCGGCAGCTGCGCTGCGGTGACGTCCGTGAATACTGCGGCGCCGTCGTTGAGGTAGAGGCGATTGGGTTGACCAAAGTCACTGCCCAACACGGCATCCAGGTCGCCGTCGCCGTCGACGTCGCAAACCACGGCGGCCCGGGTGTAGCCCGCGTCGACTGGCAGGTGGCGTTTGGCCAGCTCATCGAACTGCGGCTGCGCTGCGCACACAGCGGCTAGGCAGGTCATCACCGGCGGCGTAAGCCACGCCCGTGGGTCTTGCATGGATGGTCTCATTGGCGCGGTGGGCTTGGGACGGCGGCACCATACCACCGTCGCCACAACGGTGGCGAAGTTGCCGACAAGTTCACCTTGGGAGATCCCCATGGGGCTGCGGAACCGGCGCTTGCACGGGCGTGCGAATTGCCGCGCCGCGTCCATCGGTTGCCGTTGGGTCGCGGCGAAGCCCGGTGACACCCCTGACGCGACCATCCGGCGAACCCTTAGCTGGTGGTCTGGCGAACCGCCGCGGTGCGTCGGCTTTTGCTACGGCTTGATGCCTGCGCCATTCGATGGGTCAGACGTGACGGCAGTGCTAAGGCGCGTGTGGGCATGGACGCGAGTGCCATGGAATGCCGCCGCCTTTGCGATGCGCCGCCGCATTGGCTGGCGCCGTGGTGTGCCGGCCATTCGAGCGGAGGCCAAGGGCCGCCTCTTCGACTACTTGGAGGGCCGGGCGCGGCGCGACGCCGAGCGGCGCGAGGCCGAGCTGCGCCAGCGCTACGCGCTCGAGCCGCTGCACGCCAGCTCGTCGCGCTGGGACTACCGGGACAACGTGGGGCTCGCGGATGTCCTCGAGCGGTTGCTCGACGGAGCGACCTATGAACCCGTCAGCGGAGTGGGTAGCGCGCGCCTGCGCGTCTGCGATGTGGGGGCGAAGAACTGGTGCTACGTCTTCGCGCTCCAGCGCGTGCTGCGCTCTTGGGGTGGCGGCGAGGTCGATCTGCTCGGCGTCGAGATCGACGGCTACCCGGTCTATCGCGACGGCTACTCGCGGGCCGACTGGGCGGAGGCCTACATCGCGCAGGTTGGCGGGGCGACCCGCTACACGGTCAGTGACTTCAGGCAGCAGCAGGGCGAGTTTGACGTCGTGACCATCTTCTATCCCTTCGTGACCCGCTACGCCCTGCTGCGCTGGGGCTTGCCCCTGCATCTCTATCAGCCGCGTGCGATCTTGGATCACGCCGTCGCTCGCCTGCGCCCCGGTGGAGCGTTGATCGCGCTTACTCAGACCGACGACGAGTGCCAGCGCGTCGTCCAAATGGCGTCCGCGAGCGGAGCTCGCCTCGTGCGATCGCTGTCCGCCGCGAGCGACCTCGTCAGCTACCGCGCCCGCTGCGAGTCGCGCCGCGCGGTGTTGCTGCGGCGCGAGGAATGACGCGGTCTCGAGGGCCCATCAGCGATACATCTCGGCGATCTCGTCGCGGCCCGACTCGAGGTCGTCGGGAGCCTTGACCGGCAGGAAGCGGCTCTCGACCCCGGTGCGCTTCACGCGCACGTAATTGGTCGACAGGAACCGCGTCAGCTCGCCGATCAGTCGCTCGATTTGCACGGCCTCTCGACCCTCGACCTTCTTCTGGACGAAGTACCAGCCAAGGTTGAAGTCGCGGTCGAGCGACTCGGCGCGGAAGTGGAACGTGTTCGTGTTGAACACGTCGACGATGTCGGGGTCGAAGCCCTCGGGAAAGCGCAGCTGCTCGACGAGCTGGAGCCGGCCGCCCACCAGATAAGGCGCGCCGCCGACATCGCCAGGCCACTTGGGCGCCAGCTCAACGGTCGCCTCCGCGCCGCTGCGGATGTGGTGCCCGAGCAGCAGTGGGCTGACGCGGGCGCCGAGGTTGTCGACGTTCGCCACGAACAGATGCTTGCCGCCGCCGTCCAGGAACCGCTGCAGACAGCCGTGCGTGCGGAGCGCCGGGGCGAAGTCGCCGTGGCCCGGGCCGTAGGACGAGATGCCGCCGTCGTCCGTCGCAAACAGATCGCCGTCGGGCTGCATGCGCACCGAGATGAACTGCGTGAAGTGTCGGACCTGCTCGGCGAGCAACCCGAAGTTCTCGTGCGCCGTGAAGTGCTCACGGGTCGCTTCGTCGGTGGCGAAGCTGTTCATGAGGAACAACTTGATCGACCCCTCGCAGCTGCGTTGCAGCCGCGTGATGTCCTGGATCTTGAGCTCGAGGAAGCTGCGCGAGCCCAGGACTTCGACGACGCCTTTCACCACGCCGCCAAAGCGGGTCGCCATGCCGCCATTGAGGATGACCACGCCGAGCTCGCCGCGGGCGATCGCTTGGCGCCCCAATTCCTCGAGTTCGGCTGCCTCCGCCGAGTCGTGCTTGGCGAGGTCGTGAATGCTCGAGGCGTCGGGCGCGAGAATGGGCTCGGCGATCTTGTTGGCGGCCTCGCAGAGCGAGCCGTCACCGACTGCTTCGCGCCAGCGTTCGAACAACGCCGCGTCGAAGCCGTACTGCGCCAAGAAGGCGAGCTGTTCGGATGTAAGCGATTTCAAGGCAGAGCCCCGCAGATGGCCGGACGAGGGTAGCGCCGGTGCGCCACCAGCCCAACCCTCGGGCAACCGGGTTTCGCCAAAGGGCGTTTCCCTCGCCAGCACCGCGGTTTCGCGAGTAGGCTGCAGCGGTGGCGGGAGCGGCACGGCCGGCAGTGGATCGTTCGCTGACGCGCTCGGTCTGCCAGCTGCGCGGTGTCGGGCCGGCGCTGGCGGAACGCTTGGCTGCTGCCAACCTGCGCACGGTTGCCGACCTGCTGCTCTGGTTCCCGCGCCGGGCCCGCGACCTCGAAGACGTGGCGGCGCCCGCGCCGGCCCTCGTTGGCCGCTGGGTGCGCGTTCTCGGCCGCGTCGACACGGTGGCGTCGCGCTGGCTGCCCGGCCGGCGCAACGTCGTCACCGTCCGCTTCACCGCCGAAGACGGCACTCTGTTCGAGGTCGCCTTCTTCAATCAGCCGTGGCTCAAGAAAGCCTACGCCGTCGGCTCGCCGCGGTTGGTCGAGGGGCTCGTCGAACGTCGCGGGCCGCGGTTCCTGCTCCGCGATGCCAAGATTCTGCCCACCGGCGCGACCGCGGCGGCACCGTGTCAGCTGCACTATCCCGCGATCGAGGGCGTCTCGGAGCAGCGCCTCAAGAAGCTTCTGCAGCAGGCCCTCGTGGCGACGGATCTCGACGCCTGGCCGGTCGGGGACTTGCCGGCGGTGCTGCGCGCGGAGCTCGGCGGCCTCGGCGCGGCGGTGCATGCGATGCACTTGCCGGAGAACGCGGCCCAGCACGAGGAGGCGCGCCGACGGTTCGCCGTGGTGGAGGCGGTCAGCCTGTTTCGCCGGGTGGAGCAAGCGCGCCGCCAGCGGCTCGCGAAGCGCGGGCGCGCCATCGCGGTCACCGACAGCGTGCTACGCACCGTCGCGCGCGCGCTGCCGTTTGAATGGACGGCCGACCAAGCCGCCGCGGTCGAGTCCATCCGCGGCCAGCTGGCCGGGCCCGCACCGATGGGTTTGCTCCTGCAGGGTGATGTCGGGACCGGCAAGACCGCGGTTGCGATGTTTGCCGCGTTGGCGGTGATCGCGGCTGGTGGGCAGGTCGCGTTTCTGGCTCCCACCGAGCTGCTCGCCGAGCAACACTACGGCGTCCTCTCCCGATGGCTCGGTGAAGTGGGCGGCACCGTCGAGCTGCTGACGTCGAGCCTCCCGGCCGCGGCGCGGCGGCGCGTCGACGACGCGATGGCCGCAGGGTTGGCCCGCTTGGTCGTCGGCACGCACGCCTTGCTGTCCGAGCGCACGACGTTTCGCGATCTGGGCTTGGTCATCATCGACGAGCAGCACCGCTTCGGCGTCGAGCAGCGCATGCGGCTCGTGCAGAAGGGCCGCGACCCGCACGTCTTGGTGATGACCGCGACCCCGATCCCGCGCACGTTGGCGCTGACTCTGTTCGGCGACCTCGACGTCGTGACCCTCCGGCAGCGGCCCAGCGGCCGCGGACCCGCTCGGGCGGTGTTTGCCGCGCGCACTGCCTGGCCGCGCGTCCGCCGCGCGATCGCTCGGCGCGTGGCCCGCGGCGAGCAGGTCTACGTCGTCTGCGCCAAGATCGGCGAAGACGGCGGCAAGGGTGGGGCCGTGCGCCTGCACGCCGACTTGGCCCAGGCGTTCGACTGCGCCTTGGTGCATGGGCGCATGCCGGCCCCCGAGCGCCAAGACGTCACCGAGCGGTTCCGCCGCGGCGAGGTGGCCGTGTTGGTCGGGACCACCGTGCTCGAGGTCGGCGTCGATGTGCACAACGCGAATCTGATGGTCGTGGTCGGGGCCGATCGATTTGGCCTGGCGACCCTGCATCAGCTGCGCGGCCGCGTCGGCCGCGGGCACCGCCGGGGGCTCTGCGTGCTGTTCGGCGAAGATACCCCTCGCGTGCAGGTCATCTGTCGCACGACGGACGGCTTCGCCTTGGCCGAAGAGGACTTGCGGCTGCGGGGCGCCGGCGAGTTTCTCGGCACCCGGCAGAGCGGGCTCGACGACTTGCGGGCGCTGGACCCGATTGAAGATTTCGAGCTTCTGCGTCGTGTGCGCGAGGCGGTGCGGCGAGAGCGCGCGGGCGCCGACGCGGGTTAGCAGCCGGCGGCGCGGTGGACTACGCTGCGCGCGCCATGCGCGTGCTGACCGTTGCCGAGGCGAGGGAGTTGGACCGCGACGCGGTCGAGCGTCTGACCATGCCGTCGCTGCTGCTGATGGAGAACGCCGCCCGCGGCGTCGCCGACGCGGCGCGCCGCATGGGCTCGCGGTTTCGCATCCTGTGCGGGCCCGGCAACAACGGTGGCGACGGGTTGGCCGCGGCGCGTCATCTCGGCCCCAGCGCCACGGTCTTTCTGCTGCAGGAGCCCGACCCGGCGCGCTGTCCCGATGCGGCGACGCAGCTGCGCATCCTGCGCCGCGCCGGCGTCGAGGTGAGCACCAGGCCGCCGCCGCCCACCGCGGCCGAGCGTTGGGTCTGGCTCGACGCGCTGTTTGGCACTGGGCTCGCGCGGCCCTTGGCGGGAGCGGCCGCCGAGTGGGTGGAGTGCTTCAATCGTGGGCGGGGCCCGAAGCTGTGCGTCGACATCCCGAGCGGCCTCCACGGCGATACCGGCGAGCTCCTCGGCACCGCGTGTCGCGCCGACGTGACGGTGACCTTTGAGGCCGCCAAACAAGGCCTCGTCGCGCCAGCGGCCCGCCCTTTCGTCGGCAAGCTCGTCGTCGTGCCGCTCGGGCTGCCCGCACCAGGGCCATGAACGCGCACCTGGCTCGCGTGCTGCGCCGGCTCGAATCGGTGGCGCCGTTAGTGGGGTTGGCCGAGACGTTGAGCGGACCCGACCTCCAGACGCTGTTGCTCGAGGTCTATCGGCGGCGAGCGCTGCGGCGCGAGCCACGCGACGTGGCCGCGCAGTACGCCGAGCACCGCTTTGTGCGCCCTGCCGCCGTCGGCGCTCGCGAGCTCCACGCCTTCGACGGGCTGGCGTTGCAGGTCTTGCCGCCGGAGTTCGACGCGATCGAGCTGGCGCCCACCAGCCCGCTTGGCGCCTGCTCGGTGTTGGCCGACGTCAACCAAGACCTCGCGGTGAGCACGATTCGCGGCGTTGAGGTCAACTCCGATCCGACCAACGTGCTGGCGCTCGAGGCGGCGCAGCGCCGCCGCGCCGATCCGGGTGCGCCCGTGCACCTCGCAGTCAGTCACCGTGTGCTGCGGCCGCAGCAGTTTGATTTTCCTGGCGCCTGGGCGCACTTCCGCCTGTTTGCGATCGCGTCGGCGGGGCGCGGTGCTGCCGACCATGCGTTCGAGGTCGCCACGATGCTGCAGCACGTGACCTACTGGCTCGCTCTTCTCGAGGCATCGCGGGCGCTCGGCTATGACTTTCGCGACGTGCGGGTGATGATCACGCCCTTGGCCAAGTCAGCGGAAGTTCTCGCCGAGCAGCTGGCGGTCACGGTGCGCGAGCGGCATGCCAGCGTCGACTGTCGCGTGGACGTCGAGCGGACGGCCGGGCGTGCCTACTACCGCACGCTGTGCCTGCAGGTTCGCGTACGGGGCAGGGACGACAGCGATTGGTTCGTGGCGGACGGCGGCTTCGCCGATTGGACGGCGAAGTTGTTGGGCGACCGCAAGGAACGCCTGTTGGTCAGCGCCTTCGGCACGGAGCGGTATTGCGCCCACCTGCGGCGTGGAGGTTCGTGATGCGGTGGAACATCGTGGCGTCGCTCATGCTGGCTCTGGCCGGCGCGAGCTGCTCCGGGCGCGGCTCGAGGGCGGCGGTGCCGGAGCCGGAGGCGGTGCCTCCCGGGGGCGGCGTGCTTGTGCTCGAGCTCGCCGATGCGCGGCAGGGTGGCGTGTTGGTGCCCGGCACGTTCACGTGGATCACCGCGCCGTCGCCGCCGCCGGCGCATTCGCTGTTGCCGAGCTTTCGCGGCGGCGGTGAGCCCTTGCCCAAGGCCACACACGACGGCGTCGCCAAGGTGCCGGTGGCGGCGGGCCACTACACGTGGATTCGTGCCGTCCCAGCGCCGCCAGCGACTGGCGCGGCCTACGCCCGGGTGCCGCCCTTCGCCGATCGACAAACCGTGCGCCTCGAGTTGGCGGCGGACACCTGTCGCCTTTGGGTCACCGTGTTTGCGACCGACGCGAGCGGTGCCGTCCCGGCGGGCTCCGAGGTCGCGCTGTATCGTCGTGTCGACGATGGCGCGCCGGAGCGTGTCGCGTCGGCCACCACCGACGGCCACGGGCTGGCGCGATTTGAGGCGGTGCCGGGGGGCAACCTGCTGGTGGTCGCGCCCGGTGCCTCGCCGACCGACGCCGCGCCCTTTGTCCAGCCCATCACGGTTGCCGCGGGGGTTCGGCCCCTGGAGCTCGGGGCGACCTTGCTCGCGCCACCGCCGCGTCACCGCCTCGGGTTCGCGATCAGCGCCGAGCTGACCGGCGAACGGCACACGCCGCCGGTCGTGGCGCTGTGGCAGCGCGGTGAGGGGGGCGGCGCCCTGCACCTCGCCGCGCCTCCCGTGGCCGAGCAGGAGCTGGTCGCGAGCGCGCGCGTTCCCGAGGGGCTCTACGAGCTCTTGGTGGTGCCGCTGGGCTGTGCCGACGTGTGGCCCGACCTCGGCGTGCTGCGGGTGCCGCGGTCAGAGCCTGGTCCGATCAAGCTGCGGGTCCGACAGCGCGAGCGCGACGTCGAGCTGCGCCTGCGCGGCGTGAGTGCCGAGCTACCGCTACGAGTTTTTGCCCACCGAGACCACGAACCGTGGACCGGCGACGAGCAGGCGCTGTCGATCGGGCCCGACTTGTGGCCGTCCACCGGGGCGTTGACCTGGTCGCTGCCAGCGCCCGTGCGCATCGTCGCCCGCGGTCGTGTGGCGTGGTTCGTCGCGCCCGACCCCGCCGCGCTCTCGAGTGGCGTCGTCGAGGTGCCGCTGCTCCCGGCGTGCCGGCTGGAGGTGCGCTGGCTCCGCCCGTTCGGACCCGCCGCCGGGGTCGCCGTCCAGGCCACGTCAGCGGCGGGTGAGGCGCTGCTGGCGTTGCGATCGGGCAGCGAAGGCTCTGGTCCGACGGTCCGAGCCGCCTGGACCGGGGAGATCGTGCTGCCTCGTGGCGGCACGGCGACGTTGACGGGGGTGGTGGATGGGGCCCCGGCGTGGACGCGCGAGGTCCAGCTCGATGCCCCGCAGGTCGAATTGACCGTGCCATAGTCACGGGTCCGGCTGCTGCGTGGCCGGGCGTCGGGGCTATAGTCTCCCGGCTCTCAGGTGGTGCCCCCCACCCAGAGACCAGCGCAGCCTTCGTCCCGCACGCTCTCATGAGTCTCACGAGCCTTTGTCTCCTCGCCGTATTGGCGCCGCAGACGGCGGGGCGCCAAGGCCGCTTGGTGCTGCCGCCCGCGCCACAGCCGGTCACCCAGCGCGCCGCGCCACAGCTCTCCGAGCTGGACCGTTTTCATCGCGCGGTTATGCCGCTGCGGCGCTCTAGCCAGTTGTCGGCAACGTCCCGCGATCTCGAGCTCGCGCGGCTGCGCGCCGATTTCGAAACGCCGCAGGTGCACGCCTTGACGTTGGCGCGCACCGCCGGCCCGGATGTCGCCTACGGTCTCTTCGCGGTGCTGGAACGCTACGGCGACGCCGCACAGGTCGAGGAGACGTTGTTCTTGCTGCTCACGCGCACGTTTGGTGTGGCGACGCGGGCTGGCATGGATGCGCTCGTGGCCCTTGCCGGCTCGGACGCGAAGCGCATCCTGCTGCAGTGTCTTGCCGCGCGCTACTCCGGGGTCCGCAAGGCTGCAACTGATCTGCTGCTCGCGCGCATCGACGCCAGCGATTTGCCGGTGTTGCTCGAGCTGTCGCGCGACGGCGCGCGGGACATCCGCCGGAAGGCGCTGTTCTTGCTCGGCGCCGTGCCGCATCCCGAGGCACAGGAGCGCCTGATCGCCGCTCTGTCCGATCGCGATCCGCTGATCGCGGCCACCGCCTGCGAGTCGCTCATCGCGCACGGGCCGGACGTGGCCGAGCAGGTGCAGCCGATCGTGGCGCGGCCGGCAACCGGTCGCCGCTTCGGCTACGCGGCGTTCGCGCTGGCGCAGCTCGAGAACCTATCGGGCAAAGAGCTGCTCGATGACGACATGTTGGCGCACCTCCGGGTCGAGCTGACCGGGTCGGACACCTTTCTGCGCGCCACCTCGGCGCTGGCTCTCGCCAACTTGGCGTTTCGCTCTGGGGACGCGCGCGGCGTCGTCTACGGCGACCGCGAGATCGTCGAGGGGCTGATGTTGGTCGTCGCGCCTCGCGGCTACGTCTCCAACATGAGCATGCTCCAGCGACCGGCGGCCGAGCGCTTGGTGCAGTTCACCGGCGTCGACCACCGCGGCCGCAACGACGCCTGGCACACCTGGTGGGGGAAGGCGCGGGCGAGCTTCGTCGGCACGCGGCTGACGGTCGAGGTGACCCCGGAGAACGCGGCGGGCGCGGAGCTCACCTGGAACGACGGCGGGCGCACGGTTCGGTTTCGCGGCGTTGACGCAGCGGCGGCGGCGGCCGAGACCACCCCCGGCGAGACCGATGAGTACATTCTGCAGCGCGCCGAGTTCGTCGCGGTCGTGGATCGTCTCAAGGCTCTGGGCTTGATGAGCCGTGGGCTGCTGTCGGCCTCGCTGCAGAACGTCCTGCCCGTAGCGCGTGAGCTAGACCTGCGCCTCGGCGACCTGCGCGCCCGGATCGCCGGCCCGGCGCCGCCGGTGCGCTGGCTCGATGCGCTGGGGGCCGAGCTGCTCCACGTCGCCGAGCGCGAGCGCTGGCAGCTCTACCTGGGCGCGGCATCGCCAGCGGCAGCCGTGTCGGCGTGGCGCGAGGAGCGGGCCTGGTTGGCGGAGCACGCCGACCGCACGGCGCGCGACCGGCGTCTGGTCGAACGCATCCTTGCTGCCTACCCGACCATGGCGGCCAGCGGCCGCGCTCGTGCGACGCGGCACTTGCTCGAGCTGCCGAGCCTCGCTGACGTGTTGACCGAGGCCGACGGCTTGGCGCTGGTGCGCATGGTGGAGGCTGCGCCGGAGTTCGACGAGGAGTCGTTCCAGTTGGCCGAGCTGGCGCTGATGGCTCCGGGCGAGCGTTGCTGGTGGCAGCTGCTGCTCGCGGTCGACGGCCATCACGACACGGGTGGGCGCGAGGCGCTGCCACGCATCTTCGCGATGCTGGGCGCCGACCGAGTGCGACGCGCCGTCGAGTCGGACAACTCACGCCTGCGCATCGCGGCCATCCTCGAGTCGGCCAAGCTGCGCGATTTGCAGGCCGTGGCACCGCTCCTCGCCGCGGTTGGCGATCCCGAGCGCGAGGTGCGCGAGGCATCGATCTACGGGCTCGGCGTGCTGGGTTCATCAGAAGCGCGGGCGCGCCTGCTCGAACTCGTCGTCGACCCAGACATCGACGGCGCGACGCGCCGCATCGCCTGGGTCGCGCTCGGCCGGATTGGTGGGGAGGACGTCTTTCCACTGCTGCAGTCGGCCGTCGCCGCGCCGCGGCTCGATGATCAGCTCGCCGCCATCCAGGCGCTCGGCGAGCTGCGCGAGCCGCGTTCGGCGCAGCTCCTGGCGCAGATCTTCGTCGCGCATGGGCTCAATCCGCGTGGGACTCAGGCCATGGCTTCGCTACAGAAGCTCGGGCCGCTCCTGGCGCGGTGGCCGTTGCGTCGTCATCTGAAGGTCCGCGATCCGCAGGTCCGGCGGGAAATCGTGCAACTGCTGGCTGAGTTTCAGGATCCCAGTGTCGTACCGGATCTCATCGCGCGCCTCGAGCAAGAGCCGGACCACGCGCGGACGTCGCTCCTCTTGGCCGGCATCACTGGCGTCGATCTAGGAGAGATCAATGACCGGGTGCCGTACATGCGAGCCTGGTGGGAGTCGCACCGCGACCTCCCGCAGGCGTCTTGGTTCCTCGAGAGCCTGCGCCGAATCGACGTACCGACTTCGCTGGGTGTCGAGGATCTGGGGCCGAAGACCGGCAACCAGGCCGTGCCCGAGCTGACGCGGATTCTGCTGGAGTCCCAGGTGCCCCACGTGCGGGTCATGGCGGCGGCGCTGCTCCGCGAAACGACCGACCGCGACTTCGGCCTGATCTCGATGACGACCGACCGGACCCGGCTACAAGCGATCGCCGATCGCTATCGGTTCTATGCCGAGGCCGACGGCGGACCCCTCGATCGCCCGCGATGACCGTCGCGCGATCGTGGCTGCCGCTCCTGTTGGTGGTGGTGATGTTCCTCGCCGCGCTCACCTGGCAACGCAGTCGATCTCGGGTGCTCGCGGCCGAAGCGCGCGGCGCCGAAGTGCGCGATGTCGCCGGGCAGCTGGGCCTTCCAGTGCCCGAGGGATTGGCTCTGTTGGAGCTCTTGGGCCCCGACCTGGCCCCCGCCGTGTTCGCGACGCAGGCACAGCGGTTTGCGGCCCTGCGCACTGAGCTCGGGCATCCGGCGCTGGGCGTGCTCGCGGTGCGCGGCAAACGCGCGCTGGCCGAGCGGCTCCGCGACGCGGCGCATGGCGATCCAGGGCGGGTGCGCGCCCTGGTGTTCGAAACCCGTGAGGCGGTGGAGGACGCGGTGCGGTTCTTGTCCGTGACGGAGCGCTTTGCGGCGCGGATTCAGGAGGCGGGATCATGACGCGGCGCCGGCCGGCGGCGCATCGCCCGGCGCATCGCCCGGCGCCGGGGGGCGCGTGGCTGCTGGCGGCGGTGCTGGCTGGGTGCGCGGCGTCACCGCCGGTGCTCGACCTCGACGGCCAACGGCAACGACCGCTCACGCTCGATGGCGCGAGCGCGCACGTCTTGGTGTTCATTGCGACCGATTGCCCGATTGCCAACTCCTACGCCCCCGAGCTGCGGCGCCTCGTCGAGGCCCATCGCGGGCGCCCGGTGCGCTTCTACCTGGTGCACGCCGATCCGGAGGTCGACGCGGCGGCGGCGCGCGAGCACGCCGCCGCCTACGAGCTTGCCGGGTTGGCGCCGGTGCTGTTGGACCGCGACCGGGCGCTGCTGCGCTTCACCGGCGCGGGCCGCACGCCCGAGGCCGTCGTGCTCGACGCGGCGGGAGTCGCCTACCGGGGCCGGATCGACGATCGGTGGGATGACCTCGGCGTGCGGCGCGTCGCCGCGACCCAGCATGATCTGCGCGACGCGATTGCCGCGGTGCTCGCCGGGCAGGCGGTGCCTCAGCCTTGGCCCGAGGCCGTGGGCTGCGACGTCCCCTGGCAGTGATGGGACGTGGCCACGATTCGCCCCACTCGTGGTGTGATTCAGGAATCTGGGGCCTTATCCACGGCCCTCAGCGCCGCTCGCCGCGTTGGGTCGTCCTCGCCGTATCCACCAATATGCCTGCGGCGACCCGCCTTGCGACCGGCGCCGATGTCTCGCGGATAAGGCCCCATCTGCCTGAATCACACCACTAGGGCACGATCTTTAGGCGCGCCAGGTTGGTGAGGCAGGTGCCGGCCACGCCTTGAAAGAACAGCTCGAAGCCGACGAACGAGGGGACGCTGGGGATCGGTAGGGCGACGGACGCCTGCCCGTTGCTCGGATCGAGGGGGCCGCTCGCGACAGCAAAGGCGCCGCCGACGAACACCCAGCCAAAGGGCGCGACCTCGACCAAGGCCTGGTTGGGACCTCCAAACAACAGGAACGTCCCGGCGGGTGGGCCGGTGACGTCGAGTTGCAGGTTGGTGCCGAGAGATGGCCAGCTCTGGTAGGCCACGCTGGCGGGGCCGCCGCACGCGATACCGCCGAGCAGGGCGCGAGTGATCGCGTCGTTGCCCTCCTGCACCAGCACGACGAAGTGCGGCGCCCCGGGCACGAACTCCATCACGATCTCAGAGGTCACCGCCTGAAAGAACAGGATCGCGGAGGGGACCGCGTCGAGGCAGTCGCCCGAACCGATCAGGATGTGAATGCGGGTGTTGGGGAAGTCCGTGACGGCGTTGGGATGCAGGATGCTGTCTTCGCGGAGCTCGGTCGGATCGAGGCTCGGCGTGCAGCTGGTGCACAGCCCAAACTGCCGGGTGATCCGGGCGCAGTTGGGTTGGCCGCAGGTGAGCTCGTGCTGCGGCGTGATCGCGGCGCACATCGACAGCCATGACGCTGGTGGGGGCTCCGGGCACTGGTAGTCCAAGCGCGCCATCGGTGGCCCGCCGGTGAGGATCACTACGTCGAGAATGTCACCGGTGCCCCAGGTGGTCAGGGTGTAGGAGATCTCGGCCGCGCCACCGGACGCACCCATGGCGCAGAACGAGCCGGTCGTGTGATAGCGGTCGCGCACCCAGTGCAGGACGGTGGCTAGGCGACAGGATTGCCTGCGCACGCCAACGGGGTCTTCAAACCAGCCCGTTGGCCACACTCGATCGATGAGCCGGAATCCGAGCAGGGTCAAGCGCTGAAAGAGGGGCAGCGCCACGGTCTCGGAGCTGTAGTAGGCGCCGCCGCGGGCGCCGGAGCAGAAGACGATGGTGCCGCGGACGGGAACGCCAGGCGGTGGCTCGGTGACCTGGAGCCCGACGATCGCCGAGGGAATCCCGGCGCAGTTGATCTCGAGCGCGTCGCCGGTGGTGCGTGGTAGGGGGCCCGGCAGGGGCACGCCGACGGCGAGCTCGGAGACCGTGCCGATGGTGGTCGGGGGGCCGACCCCACAGCTCTGCGCCGTGGCGCGCGACGCGCCGAGCGCCAGCGCCGCGCCGCCGAGCACGGCGAGAGATCGTCGTGCAAGCGTCACGGCGTGACCTCGGGCAAGAACTCAAACCGCACCACGTTGCCGAGGCAGGTGCCGATCAGCGCCTGGTAGTATGCCTCGAAGCCGAGCAATGCCGGCAGCACTGGGATCGGCTGGATCAGCGCGCCGTCGCCGTTGGCGTCGAGTTGGCCGCCTCCTTGGAAGACGGGTGCGCCGAGGAACAGCCACCCGAGTGGCCCGATCGGTAGGATCGCCGAGGACGCGCTGCTAAAGACATAGAAGTTGTCGCCCGGACGTCCGTGCACGTCGAGCGCCAGTGCGCCGCCGAGGTGCGGCCATTCCCGGTACTCCATCGTCCCCGGCTGGCAGGTCGCCTCGGCGAGCAGCGCGCGCTTGATGGCGTCGATGCCGTCCTGCGTCTGCACGACGAAGTGCGGCGCCCCGGGCACGAACTCGCGCACTTTCTCGCTGGTGATCGCGTTATAGTACAGCATGCTCGAGGGCAGGGTGTCGAAGCAGTCCTCGGAGCCGTTCAGGATGTGAACCCGCGTGTTGGGATAGTCGAGGTCGGCGCCGGTGTGCAGGAGGCTGTCCTCCGCGAGCTCCATCGTGGTCGGTGTTGGCTCGCACGCGTCGCAGAGGCCGAAGCCGCGCTGGATCCTGGTGCAGCCGACGATGCCGCAGGTGATGACGTTGGGCGGGATCAGCGCCTGGCACATCTCCAGCCACCGCGGTGACGGCGGATCCGGGCACTGGTAGTCGAGGCGCGCCATCGGCGGGCCGCCCCCGAGCACCACGCCGTCCAGCGTGCTCTCTCCATCCCAGGCGACCATCGTGTACGCGATTTCAGCCGCACCGCCGGAACTCCCCATCGCCAAGAACGGCCCGCCGGTGTGGTAGTTGGTCTTGATGTACTGCAGCAGTGTCGCGAAGCGGCACGATTGGCGGCGGACGCTCACCTTGTGCGTGAACCACCCCGGCAGCCAAGCGCGGTCCACTAGCCGAAAGCCGAGCGGCAGCAGCTGCTGGAACAGCGGCAGGCCGAAGGTCTCGCTGCTGAAGAACGTCAGCCCGCGACCGCCCGAGCAGATCACCACCGTGCCGCGGTAGGGCACGCCAGGCGGTGGCTCGGTGACCTGGATGGTGACACCGATCGACGGCACGTCATCGCAGTCGATCTGCAACACATCGGCGGTCGTGTTGGGCAGTGGGCCCGGGACGGGGATGCTGGAGGCTGCGACCGTGACGCGGCCGAGTTGGCCGGACGTGGTGTAGCACTGCGCGCTCGCAGTGCCGAGACACAGAAGCGGCAATGATGCCGCGAAGGCGGTGACGACGAATGTTTGACTCATGGGTGGCGCGAGGTTGGAACGTGCGAGGCCGGCGCCGGCCCTTGGATCATAGGTGATCGCTAGGACGGCGTGCCTTCCGACCGTGCGGCGATCGCGGCGGCTGGGCGTTCTGCCGCAGTCTCGGGCGGTTTGGCCGCCGCGGGGTGTAGGCGCCATTCCTTGCTCACGATCAAGCGCGCGCCGCGGCGGAACGTCAGATACGACCACGCCCACTGCAGCACGACGAACAGGCGATTGCGGAACCCGGTCAGGTAGTAGACGTGGACGACGAGCCACGCGACCCAGGCGAACCAACCGCCGAGCTTCATCCGCCCCGACTCGAGGATGGCGCGGCTGCGCCCGATGGTCGCCATCTGCCCCTTGTCGTGGAAGGCGAACGGCGTGCGCGGTGGCGCGTCGCCGCGGAGGTCGGCGAGGATGGTGGCTGCGACGTAGCGGCCTTGTTGCATGGCCACGGGCGCCGTCCCAGGTAGCGCTTTGCCGTCCGCGCCGACGCAGTGCGCCATGTCGCCGGCGACGAACACGTTGGGGTGCCCGGCAACGGATAGATCCGGTTGGACGTGGACCCGCTGTTGTCGATCGACTTCGAGGCCGGCGGCGCGTCCCAGCGCCGAGGCTTCGACGCCGGCAGCCCACAGCACGGTCGCGGCGCGGATTCGTTCGTCCGCGACATCGACTCCATCGCCGTCGATGCGCGTCACCATGCTCGACGTCCAGACCTGTACGCCGAGCGCCTCGAGGTCGCGGACCGCGCGACCGGATTGCTGCGACGAGAACATCGGCAGGATGCGCGGTCCGGCCTCGATCAGGATGATCCGCGCCAGCCGCGCGTCGATGTTGCGGAAGTCGCGCGCCAGCGTGAAGCGCGTCATTTCACCGATCGCGCCCGCCAGCTCGACGCCGGTGGGGCCGCCGCCGACGATGATGAATGTGAGCTGGCGCCGGCGCTCGAGCGGGTCGTCGTTGCGCTCGGCCTCCTCGAACGCCGACAGGACGCGCCGGCGAATCTCGGTGGCTTGCTCCAGGGTCTTGAGTCCCGGTGCGTGCTCCTCCCATTCGGGATGACCGAAGTACGCGTGCCGCGCGCCGCAGGCGAGCAGCAGGTAGTCGAACGCAAGCGTGCCGCACTCGGTCTGCAGCTGCTGGGCGTCGAGGTCGACGGCCGTGACTTCTCCCTGCAGCACCGAGAGGTTGCGCGTCCCGGACAGAATCGAGCGAATTGGCGCAGCGATGTCGGCGGGGCTCAAGCCGGCCATCGCCACCTGATAGAGGAGGGGCTGAAACAGGTGGTGGTTGCGGCGGTCGATGATGATGACGTCGACGCCGTCGATTCCGGCGAGCTTCTTCGCCGCGTTCAGGCCCACGAAGCCGCCGCCGACGATCACGACGCGTTTGGCAGTGGCTTGGCGTTCGGTCGTCTCGGTCATGTTTGCTCTCCCAAGGCCGCGACCGCGCGTCGCACTAGCTCCGGATCGGTCACTTGTCGCTCGAACTCTCCGGGCGCGGGGCCGGCGCCCATGGCCGGTCGCGGATTGCGAAAGCGCATCGGACTCTCGATGTCGGCCAAGGCCGCGAAATGCAGCTCGCGGGCGCCGGTTTCGGCGGCGACCGCGCGGATGTTGCTGGCGTCAATGCCGGCGCCCGGCATGACGATGACGCGATCGCCGGCCTGCTCCACCAGCCGGCGGAGCAGCGGCAGCCCGGCGGGTGCGCCCGCCTCCTGGCCCGACGTGAGCACCCGGTCGATCCCGAGTTCGGCGAGGGTCTCGAGCGCGGCGTTGGGATCCTGCGCCATGTCGAACGCGCGGTGGAACGTCACCTGAAGCGGTCGCGCGGCCTCCGCCAGGCGCGCGGTGCGCTCGCGATCGATCGCGCCCTCGGCGTCGAGAACCCCGAAGACCACGCCAGCGGCGCCACGGTCGCGCGCCGCCTGCACGTCCCGCACCATGATGTCGTATTCCAGGTCCGTGTAGAGGAAGTCGCCGCCGCGGGGCCGCACCATCGCCATGACCGGGATCGGCGCGCGTTCGACCGCCAGCTCGATCTCACCCGCGGACGGGGTGATGCCACCCTCCACCAGGTCCGCGCACAGCTCCGCGCGGTCGGCGCCGCCAGCGGCGGCGGCGAGCACGCCGGCCGCGGATCCCACGCACACTTCGAGGAGCACTTTGGGAGGGTTCATGACGACCGCGGATCGTAGCGGCTCGCGCGCGCGAGGCGTGCCTGCGCGGCGGGTTCGGCGGTTAGCTCTGGGTCCTGAACGACCACTCGAGGGGCGGCCGCCCCGCGATGCGAAGCGACACGTGGTAGGTTGTCGCCGGCGCCAGCGGCTTCTTCGGGATCAGACCGTGCGCGTTCTGCGTCGATGCACCCGGCACCACCGAGGTCGCCGGTCGAACTCGGTGGGTTGGCACCAGGGCGCCGTCCGGAGCGTCGCGGCGCAGCTCTAACTCGGCGACCGCGGGTGCCGGCCGCGAACCGTCGTCCCCCAGCTGCACGGTCACCGGGAAGCCCCATCGAGCCTGGCTGGCACCGGGCACGGGATTGGGTAGTTCGGGCACGAAGCGCAGAGGCACTTCGGTCGCGCCTGCCGTGGGCCACACCACGACCCAGCGCTTGAGGATGGGCCGCACCATGGAACCGGCGTCGAGGACCGCGAGGTCGGCGGCAGTGCCCCAGCCCACGCGCAACAGGCCTGGGTGGAGCAGGGGCAGGCGATGGTAGAACGTGCCCATCCACGCTTCGATCGCGGCGTCGATCGTGACTAGGCCGGGCGCGATGATGCTGTGGCTGGCGGCCCAGGCGCCCTCGACGGTAAAGCCGGCGCGGTCGGTGAACTCCTCATGGATCTCCGGCCACGACTTGATCTGGTCCTTGTGCCGCGCCAGATAGCCGGCGTGGAGTTGCGCGCCGCGCGACAAATCCGCGTCCATCATTACGGCCGGGAGATCGGCCAGGTTCGTGTCAGGCAGCTCGGTGCCAGCGAATGCCGTGGTCCGGACTTGGTGTAGCGTCAGTAGCGATGGAAGGGCTTCGCCGACGGCCGCCGGGGCGCTGAGTCGCGTCAGGAGTGGTGGCTGCGCCGGCTCGGCGAGCCAGGCGCGCCAGTCCTGTTCGAAGGCGTCCATTGGCTGCCCCAAGGCTTGCTCCATCGCCGGGACCACCTCGGCTGGACGACGGCCGATGACTCGGCGCGTCGCCGTGCACACGTGGTGCAAGATCGAGCGCTCCTGCAGGTACTCGACGACGATGGCGGACTTCAGCAGGTCATCACCGCCGATCTTGCCGACCTGATCCTGAAACGAACGGGCCCACGGCGGGTCGCCGCCGCGCCTGGCCAGGCCACGCAGCGCCGTGCGCATGCCGGTGAGTCCCGCGCTCGCAAGCCGCTGCCGCGCCGGGGCGTCTGCATCGGCGCTGGTCGTGCGCGTCCGGTCGCGCTCGCTGTTTTGGAGGATCGACGGCGGTCGCGCCCCAGTGAGCGCCAGCAGCACCCAGGTCGCATGCCCGATCGCCAGGCACGGTTGCACGGGGTGGCCGTGGAGCCGGCCGCGGCTGGCCCCGCTGGCATCGCAGAACAGGAGCGCCAGCGCATCGTTCTCCAGCGCCGCGTGCACCACGACGGTGCCGTCCTTGCGGTAGTAGTTCTCCAGGTCGCCGGCTCGGCGTCGGTCGGTCCCCGCCACTTGGTTGGACGCGCGGTCTTGGGCCGCCGCTGCCTCGTACTGACGCCGGTCGGCGAACAGCACATACCTGGCGTGGACGGGCTCCCGGTCGAGGTCGGCCACAAGCCAGCGCGAGAGCCGCATCGCGCGCTGCAGATTGCGCAGGAGACGCTGCGCCCGTGCCGTCGGCAGTGCCGTGTGGATCTCGAGCCAGCCGGCCGCGAACGCCAACCCGTCGTCGCCGGCGGCCTCGCGCAGGAGCGGATGTCGGCTCGGCCGCACATTCACCGGCAGGTCGAGGCGGCGCAGTTCTTGGAGCTTGTTCTGAATCTCGGCGCGGCGCGCCACCATGCGGGCCAACGCGTCCTCGGTCCACTCGCCCTCGACCCGCCGGTGCCCGAGAGCGCGGTGGGCCCGCGGGTGGTCGCCGTCGATCGCGAGGATCACCTCCGCGAACGTTTGCAAATCGTCGGGTCCCGCACCCTCGAGCCGCTCGGCCAGCTGCCCCGTGGCTTTGCGCAGCCGCTGGCGGCCGCGCTCGAGCCGGCTGCGTGGGCCGTCGCGGCTGGTCGGCGTGCGGTCCATTCGCTCCTGGAGCTCTCGGCGGCGCGCCGGGTCGCCGCCGAGGCGTGCGAGGAGGCGTAGGATCTCGGCGCCGAGCTCGGGGCGGCCAGCTCGGTCCAGCTCGAGCGCGGCGGCTTCGAGCGCCGCGCGCACGGGCTTGGCGCTCGCCGCCGCCGCGGGGCTGAGGCCTTGGGCGCGTGGCAACGTGCACGGCACGAGCGCCAACCACAGGAGCCCCTGCACCCAGCGTGGTCCGCGGCGACGCTGTTGGTCCAGCCTCTGCAGGGTTGTCATGCGTGCTCTGTTCTCGGTGGTCGCGACCGTCACGGTCGAGGCACTCTACGCGCCGCCACCGGCATGGTTACCGACCCGGTCGTGTTGGCGGCCGGGATTCACCACAGCGCCGCGGCATTGCCGGGGAGCCAGCCCTCGTACTGGCCCCCGGCAAGCACCTTGAGCCAGCCGTCGCGGCTGGCGAGCACGGCCAGCTCGGCGCCTTCGCCGAGTGCCTGCTCGTAGCGCGGCTCAAACGACGCGCCCGGTCCCGTGCGCAGCACGACGCTGTCTTCCGTCACGACGCCGTGATCCTTGGCCGTGAGCTCGCGGTAGTCGAGCGCGGCCGAGACAGCGAGCAGTGCGGCGGCGAGCCCCAGGACCAGGGTGAGCACCTTGACTGCTGGCCAGCGCCGGCCGGCGAGCAGCCGCGCCGTCGCCAGGACAAAGGCGGCGAGCCCTGTGATCACGGCGAGCCAGGCCTGCTCGGTGAACGCCAGGCGCGGTCGCCAGAACAGCAGATAGTCGAGGAGCGCCCGTCCGTCGGGCGCCGACAGCGGCGTGGTGCGGGCGTCGAGCGCGCGGCGCAGGTTGACTTCGAGGTTCGCGTCGCCGGGTAGGAACAGACTGGCGCGACGGTAGGCGGCGATTGCCTGGCCCAGCGCGCCGCTGCGTAGATAGCAGTTGCCCAGGTTGTAGAGCGCGTAGCCGTTCTCGTAGCCGGCTCCGTCGGCGAGCGCGCGCTCGTAGGTCGTCGCCGCGGTGGCGAAGTCACCGGCGTCGGCCGCCGCTTGCGCGGCGATGAGGAGCGCGGCGTCCTGCGCGCGAACAGCGCCGGCCGCGAGGCTGACGAGCAAGGGCGCGAGCCACCACAGCGACGCCGGGCGCTGGCTCGCGCCGCGGGCCAGCAGCGGCTCCAAGCCTTCGATCAGCGATCTCGTGTCGCCGTCTCCGGCGCCGCCGCCAAACGCCATCGCCTCCACGGCGTCGCAGAGCTCGCGCACCCGCGCTTGCAGCTCCGGCGCCACGTCGCGCGCGTCGAGCCACGCGAGCAGGTCGGCGCTGGTCAGCGCCTCTTCATCGCGCGCGGTCAGGTCCGCCAGGTACCCGCACAACGCCGCGTGGGCTTGCTGCACACCGGCGCCGCCAGCGCCACGCGCGGCGCGCAGGCGCTCTTTGGCGCGGGACGCCGCCCGCCGCCGGCGAAGGAGCGCTGGGTCGTCGCGCAGTCGGCGCTGCCGCCCGACGAACCAGGCCAGCAGCGTGTAGAGGATGGGGAGGGCGACGAGGGTCGCGAGCCAGGGCCAGGGCCGGGGGGTTTGGTTCGCGAGGAGATTGAGGTCAGTGACGTTGGCCGAGAGTGCCGAGGTGGGCACCAGCTCGACATCCCCGCGCGGCGCCGCGGCACCGCTGGCCACGACGACGTTGGCGGCGCCGGAGGTCGCGGGTCGCACCGTGACCGGCACCGCGGCCGTCGTTTCCGTGCCGTAAGTGCGTTGGTTGGGGTCGTACCAGCTGCAGGCGATCGGGGGCAGCTCGGTCACTTGGTCGGTGATGGGGTAGACCTTGAAGTCCCACTGGCGCCATTGGCCGGGGCGCTCGGGAAACCCGGGCGGCCGCTCGGCGCCCACGGGCAGGGCGTCGGTCACGCCAACACGCTCGACGCGGAAGGCGTCGCCGAGCTGGTCGGCGAGGTCGAGCGTCACGCCCTTGAGGAAGCCCTGCCCTGCGAGGACCAGAGTCACGTAGACGGGATCGCCGACGCCGACGAGCGTCGGGGTCGGTGGCTCCATGCTGAATGAGAAGGTGCCGACGGCGCCGGTGAAGCTCTCGGGGCGGCCGTCACGGGGCGGCTCGAGTACGTCGAGGCGCAGTGAGGCTGAGCGTTGGAACGCCTCGCGCCACCTGAGTCGCGAGCCGCTCTGGTCGACGAGCTCGCCCTCCAGCGACGCTGGGCCAAACTCGTAGCTGCCGGCGGTCTCGCCACGGATCTCGATGGAGAAGCGGTAGCGCCGGTAGCGCGCTGCGCGGCCGCGGGCATCGTTGCGCTGCGTGTCCTCGGCGGCGCCTGTTTCGATGAATCGGCCGCCCCGCACGCCGCTCAGTCGAAAGCCACGCCGGACTTGGCGGCTCTGCACCCAGGCGTTGAGGTCGACCGGCCCCAGGCCCTGCGGCGGCTCGGCGATCCACGGCAGCTGCAGCACGGGCGGGGCCGTGCCCTGGTCGAAGAAGCCGCGGCTTTGGTCATAGAGTGACAGCGGGTCCGGCGCGTTCGCCTCGCGTGGCAAGTGCTTGAGGAACACGTCGACGATGAGCTTGCCCTGTTGGCCGAGGACCAGACTTGGCGGCTCGGCGCGAAACTCCAGCAGGGCTCGGTCCTCGTCCGCCGGGTCTTCGAGCACCAGGGTCGTGGCGCGGCCCGCGTAGGGCTCGCCGTTCACGATGACCGTCGGCGCTGGCATCGAGTAGCGTCCCGCGCGGGTGCCTCGCACGGCGAAAGTGAAGGTGTAATCCAACGCTTGCCGGACTTCGCGGCGGCCGTTCACCAAGAACATCTGCGTGGAGCGATTGCTCACTCCTTCGCTTTGGAGGGCCAGCGACAGCCCCTCGACTTCCGCGAGCGTGCACTCGGGCTTGGTCTCTTCGGTCAGCTGAATCTGCACGTAGTAGGTCACCGACTGACCGACGTAGGCGCGCTCGGGGCGCATCTCGCACAGCACGCGCTGTGCTGCGCCGGGCGCCGCAAGAGCGAGGAGGATGGCGGCAAACGCGGCGGCGGTGACCGCGCGTGGTCGAGCGATCCTCACCAATCCTCCTCCACGGGCGTGCGCTGCCGGTGCCGCTGTTGCTGCTGCAGGTTGCGCTCTTCGACTGCCCGACGTCGGCGCTCCAGCTCTTCGGGACTCGGCTGCTGCTGCTGCTGCTGCTGCTGCTGTTGATCTTGCTCCTGATCCTCGTCTTGCTGGTCGCGCAGAGCGTCGAGGATCTCCTGCAGCAGGCGCTCGGCTTCCTCGATACGGTCGAGAGCGTCGTTCCAGCTCGCGGCACCGAGTTGCGTCTCGGCCTCCGCCATCGCGGCGTCGGCGGCCGGCAGGTTGCGCTCGGCAAGCTCGATGACCTCCGGGGACAGGCCACCGGCGGCCGGCGGCGGCGCGGCCCCATTTGGCGGCGAGCCGTTGGGCGGGGCGGCGTTCGCCTGCTCCGCCTGCTGCTGTTTCATCGCCGCGACGTGCTCCTGCAGGGCTGGGATCATCGCGCGGGTGCGCGCTTGGTCTTCGGCTGCTGCGGCGCCGCCGCCGGCGTCTGCTGCCTGCGTCTCCCGGGCCATGGCCTCGGTGCGCGGCTTCAGGGCCGACTCTTCGCCGACCGCTCGCTCCAGCACGTCCTCGAACTTGGCCACCCCGGCCCAGAGGCCGCGGCTCGCGTCCAACGTCGCGCCGATGAAGTCCAAGCTCTGGGCCTCCTCGCCTTCCTTGGCGAGCCACTTCAACGACTCGCGGTACGACGCCTCGACGTCGTCGACTTGGGCCCGGAGTGCCGCCTCCGCTTCGCCGATCGAGCTCGGCACCGGCCCCGCGCCCGGCGCTTGTTGCTGCGCCTGTGCGGCTTGGGCGAGCTCGCGCTCCAGCGCGCGCGCGAGTCGATCGACGTAGGCGCCGGCGCTGTCCTGCGCTTCCTTGAGGTCGGGCCAGGCGATGCTCTCGCCCGAGTTCAGCGTTGGTGTTCGCTCGGCGGCGAGCTCGCGTGCCGCCGTGAGCAGCTGGGTCTCGCCCTCCATGATGCGTCGAGCCAACTCCGCCAGCGGCAGCCCGGCCTCCGCCAGACGTTGCAATGCTTCAGCCAAGAGATCGGCGGCCTGGCGCTGATCCGGCGCGGCGTCAGCCAACCGCTCTTGTAGCGCGGCCATTTCGGTGGGGGCGGGCTCCTGACGGAGCGCCGTGGCCGCGCCGAGGGCGGCGTCCGCGGCTGGACTGAGCAGCTCATCGAGCGTGCGGGAGACCTCGAGCTCGTTCTCCAGCTCTTCGACGTCGATTTGCGGCGCGGCGCTGGCCTCGGCCTTGGCGGCCTCGAGCTGCTCTTCGAGTTGGCGGACCCGTCCGGTGAGGCCGGCCCGCAGCAGCTGCACCAATCTTGCCGTGAGCTCCTGCTGTCGGGTGCTGTCGCCCAGCGCAAACCGCAGCTGTGCAGTGAGACCGGCGGGATCGTCGTCGGTCGCCATCTCAGCCATCTGCTCACTGGTGGCGGCGAGCGGCTCCTGCTCGCTCGCCGCGCGCCGTAGTAGCGCGTCGAACTCGGCGAGCGACGTCCAGACTTCGCGCACCGCGGCGCGCGCTTCGTGCATGGCGGCGATCGCCTCGGGCTCGGGGCCGGCGGCCATCGCCCCGTACGCGCGCGTCATCGCTTCGCGGACGCGCCCGAGGCTCGCGTCCATCCAGGCCTTGCGCGCCTCGCTCTGCTCGGCGACCGCGGGGTCTTCGACCGGCGGTGCTCCTTGGTCGCCAGGTGGGGGGCTGTCGCCGCCGCCGGCTGGCGTGCCCTGGTGCGCGGCCGCGGCCTGAGCGGCTTCGGCCGCCTCCTTCCGTTCCCAGGCCGCCCGCAGGTACTCGGTGCGGTCGGCTTGCTCGCTTTGCGCCCCGCGGAGTGGCGACCAGGCGATGGAGCGGAGCAGGCCGCTGCCCGCGTCGCGCAGCTTGGCGAGCAGGCCGCTCGGCCGCTCGCGGCGTTCTTCGCCGAGCTGCACGCCCGCCGCCGACCGCACCAGCTCGGCCTGCTCGGTCTCGAATCGCTCCGCCAGCGGTCCGACCTCCATGCCGGCCAACTCCCACTCCAGGGCGAGGCCGCGCAGGGTGCGCGCGGCCTGCTCGGCGGCGATGACCGCCTGGGGGCCCTTGGCGTCGAGGCGGGCGATGCTGCGCTCGATCCGCTGCAGCAGATCGGGAAAGCGCTCGGCGGCGCGGCGCACGAAGATCGGCGACCACGACTCGACGGCGTGCTGTGGCTCCAGGCGCCGAGCCAGGTTGCCAGCGGCGGCGGCGGCTTGCTCGCCGCGCTCGCGCAGGAGCTCGCGTTCGCGCGCGACCGCGACGGCGAGCGCCGCGGCGATGGCCTCGTCGTCGGCCCCGGGTTGGACGCTGCGGGCGAGCTGCTGCCTGAGTCCGGCGACGAACTGTTCTTGCGCGGTGGCGACGTCGGCGATTCCGGCCCCGAGGTCGGCCCACAGGACCCACTGCGTCACCATCGCCGCCGCGGCGCGGGTCATCGCCGCGGCCGCGCCGTCGGGCTGGGCGGCCTGCAGCAGATCGAGCGCCGCCGTCATGTGCTGGGCGGCGTCGTCGAGCCCGCTCGCCACCTCTTCGTGGAAGGCCTCCGCCAGCGCCGCGCCTTCGTCGGCAAAGTGATCCTTGGTCGCCGGTAGTTCCTCGAGCAGGTCCCGCTGCACGAGCTCCAGGTCCTCCAGCATCTCGCCTCCGGCGAGGTTCCGCACCAGCTCGCGCTGCGCATCGATCAGCGCGCGCAGGTAGCCGGCGCCGCTCTTTTGCGCCCGCGCCTCGCGCGCCGCCTGCCGGTCGCGCTCCCGCCAGGAGGCCTCGGTCACGCGCAGCCAGCGCGCCAGCAAGTCTTGTCGGCGCGTCGCCTCGTCGAGCTTCGGGTCGAGGTTGCGCGCGCGCTGCAACTCGTCCAGTGCTTGCTCGGCGAGCTGTTGGACTTGTCCTCGGGCCGTGGTCTCGAGCCCGGCGGGATCGTCGCCGGCGCGGGCGCGTAGCTCGCCGACCGCGAGCATGGCCAAGTTGGTGTGGGCGCGCGCCCGCAGTTTCTTGTCGCCGCGCTCCAGCACGTCGACGTAACGGCGCCGCGCCTCGCGACGCCGCTCCCGCATCTGGTGCGCGCAGGCCAGGTCGTAGGCGACGACCGGCTCGTCGGGCAGCTCGTCGGCGAGCTCGAGGAGTGCCTGCTCGGCGTTCTCGGCCTCGCCACGGCCGAGCTGATCGAGCGCCGCCTGGACCCGGCTGGTGTCGCCGCACGCGCCGAGTGCGAACAGCAGCGCCAGGGGCAGTGCTGCCGCGGCACCGGCGACGCCCGCGCCCTGTTGGCCGTCGCCGGCGCGCCGCCGGCGGTAGCCGCTGCGGCCGGCCTGCAGCAGCAGGAGCACCAGGCCGGCGATCAAGAACCACTGGTACTTCTCGCGGTAGTGCTTCTCCTGCAGCTCTTGGTTTTGCCCGCGGCGCAGGTGACCGAAGTTCTCGCGATAGAGGGCGGCAAGGCGGTGCGCTTCCTCGGGCGGCACGTACATTCCCTGCGTGTCCACGGCGAGCTCCTTCAGCAGTCCGTCGTTGAGCCGAGCCATCACCGGCTGGCCGTCCTTGCGCCGCACGATTTGCCCGTCGAGCACGAGCGGCGCCCCTTCTTCGGCTTGACCCAGGCCGAGGGACAGCACGCGCACGTTCTTCTTGCGCAGCGCCTCCGCGGCGGTCTTTGGAAACGACTCTTGGTCGCCGCCGTCGGTCACGAGCAGCACCAGCTTGTCGCGGTCCCACGAGGTGTCGAGCATGCGCAGCGCGTCCTCGAGCGCCGGGCCGATTTTGGTGCCGCCGCGTCCCACCGAGTCGGGGTTCGCGGCGCGCAGCGACGTTTCAAAGAACCCCCGGTCCAACGTCAGCGGACACGCGCGCGTTGTCGTGCCGGCGAACAGCAGTAGGCCGGCGCGGTCGCCGGGCAGCTCCTGCACGAGCCAGGAGATGGCGGACTTGGCGCGGCCGAGCCGCGAGTCACCGCGGTCGTCGGCGAGCATCGAGCGGCTGACGTCGAGCGCGACCACGAGGTCCAGGCCGCGGGCTCCCGTCTGCAGGTAGTACACGTCCCACGCCGGCCGCGCCGCGGCGACGACGGCGAGCGCGATGCCGCCGGTGAGCAGTGCGGTCTTGCCGAGCGGACCGCTCGCGTCCAGGGGGGGCAGCAGCCGCGGCGTCATCACGGCGCCGGCGAACCGTCGCGCCGCCTGGCGCACGCCGCGGTGGGCGAGCACGGCTAGTCCCGCCAGCACCGGTAAGATCCACAACAGCCAGAACGCGGCGCCGTTGCGCCAGACGATCTCGTCGTTCATGGCAGGCTCCGAAAGCGGGTGTCGAGCAGCACGCGGTGCAGCACGAGCATCGCGAGGCCCGAGAGTAGGAATGGCAAGAAGCGCTCGCGCCAGCGCGTGAACTGCACCGACGTGATCTCGGAGCGCTCCAGCTTGTCGATCTCCTCATAGACGCTGCGCAGCCCCGCGGCGTCGCGGGCGTTGAAGTAGCGCGCGCCGGTGAGCTCGGCGACCTCCTCGAGCGCGGCCTCGTCGAGGCCCTGACCAGGAGTCCCGACGCCGACCGTGTAGACCCGGACGCCGGCGTCGCGGGCCGCCTCGGCGCCGTCGCGCGGCCGTGATGCGCCGATGTTGCTCTTGCCGTCGGACAGCAGCACCGCGACCTTGCTCGTCGCTGGTGCTTCGCGAAGGCGGTCGACGGCGATCACGAGCGCATCGCCGACCGCGGTCATCAGCATCTCGCGCGACGTGGGATCGCGCTGGTCCACAGCTGGGATCGTGACGTCGTCAAGCAGCTGCAGAAACGCCGCGTGATCGAGGGTGAGGGGGCAGTTGGCCTGCACGTAGCCGGCGAAGCTGACGAGGCCGACGAGATCGTTGCTGCGGCCGGGCAGGTCGCCGTCGGGGTCGACGAAGTCCGCCACCACGCTCTTCACAACGTCGAGCCGTGTGACCTTCTGGCGATCGTGCGGATCGGGATCGATGTCGAGCTCCGCCATCGAGTTCGAGCGGTCGATCACCAGCTGCACGGCGACGCCGTAGGTCGACACGACGCTGTCCTCGCGCCCGGCCTGCGGTCGCGCGAGCGCGACGGCCAGCAGCACGAGACCGCCGCCTTCCAACAACGGCAGCAGAGGCTTCAGCCGTTGCGCCATGGAGCGCGGTAGT
This sequence comes from Planctomycetota bacterium, assembly GCA_039029375.1. Taxonomy (GTDB): domain Bacteria; phylum Planctomycetota; class UBA1135; order UBA1135; family UBA2386; genus JBCCGH01. The sequence goes on along the minus strand of JBCCGH010000017.1, from coordinate 10,075 downwards.
GCTTTCAGCGGGCCGACGCCGGAGTAGAGGACCGCCGGCCGGCGGGAGGGTCGCGCTCGCAGCCAGAGCCACCAGGCGATCACCGGCACGAGGGCCAGAAACCACGGGTCGGCGAACCTCATGCCGCCGCTCCTCCGGCGCCGCTCGTGGCGTCGAGGCCGCAGAACGACCGCGCCGCCGCCACGGCGTCGTCGATCTCCGCGGCGCTGGGCACCTGGGCCGCGAACTTGACCATGTCGGCCGCGGTCAAGAACTGGGTGAGGCGAGTGCGCTGCTCGGCGGCGAACGCGGTATGTCCTTCCATCTCGCGAAGGAACTCCTCGGTGGTCTGCTCCGGCGCGTGGACGCCCGTCGTGCGTTCGATGTAGCGGCGGACGATGCCGGTCAGGTGGAAATAGAACTCGCCGTGGCGGCCCTGCTCGATGAGGCCGAGGCCGAGCAGAGCCTCGAAGGCCCACTGGGCCTCTTCGCGCGGGTCCTGTTGCGGCTCGGGCGCGGGGCCGCGATGGCGGCGGCGCCACCACGCGAACGTTGCCACGGCAACCAGCGCCAGGGCGCCGCCCAAGCCCCACCACAACGCCCGGCGGTCGCTGCCGGCGAGCGGTAGCGGAACCGGCGGCAGCGGCGTGCCCAGATCGGCGAGGTCGGGCTGCTCGTGCGGCGGCAGGCCGTCCACCTCGATCTCGAACGGCGGCAGCACCAGCTCCTGGTCGGTGCCCGCACCCTCGCCCTGAACGACACGGAAGCGGAGCGGCGGCAGCCGGCCGATGTTGGTGCCGGTCTTCTCCGGCTCGGCCTCGAACACGTAGCGCACGGCGCCGGTCTCCGCGCGACCCACCTGCTCGCGACCGCGGATACGGAAGTGGCCGAGTCGCGCGCCAAACTCCGGCTCGGCCAGCTCGGCCGCGGCGTCGGCCTCGAGCGCGACTTCGAGGCGCACGCGATCGCCGAAGCGGCACTCGCGCGGCGTCATGGTGACCGTGGCCCGCACCGGGCCGAGCGAGCCCTCGGCAACCTTCACGTCGTCGGTGGTCGCCACTTCGTCGCCGCCGCCCGATTTGCTGCAGCCGGCGCCAAGCAGCGCCGCGAGCAGCATCAGGATCGAAGCGGTGCGGAGGGGGAGCATGGTCGTCATCGTGCGCGGCGCTCGCGCATGCGGAAGAAGCGATGGAGGCTCGCCGAGTACTCTTGATCGGTGCGCACGTCGAGTTCGTCGACGCCGCTGCGGCGGAGCCCTTCCTGGAGGCCGTCGCGGCGCGCGGCGGCCGCTTGAGCAAACAGCTCCCGCACCTTCTTGTGGCGCGTGTCGACCTCGACGATCTCGCCGGTCTCGGGGTCTTCGAACGTGACGAAGCCCACCGGCGGCAGCTCGAGCTCGCGCGGGTCGGCGACGGTGAGCGCGACCACGTCGTGGCGCGCGTTGGCGAGCCGCATGGCGCGCTCCCAGCCCTCGTCGAGGAAATCGGAGAGGACGAAGACCACGGCTTTGCGGCGATGCACGCGACCGATGAACTCGAGCGCGGCACCCAGGTCGGTGCGGCGCTCGCTGCCGGCGGGGGGCGGCGGGAGCTCGCTCGGGTCGGCGGCGACAAGTTCGCGGATGAGCCGCCGTGTGGCGGCGCGGCCCTTGCGCGGCGGGAAGTAGGCTTGCACGCCCTCGTCGAAGAGTACCAATCCGACCTTGTCGTTGTTCTTCTGCGCGCTCAGCATCAGCAGCGCCGCGACCTCGATCATCAGGTCGAGCTTTGAGCCCTCCTGCGTGCCGAACAGACCGCTGCGCGAGATGTCGACCACGAACAGGATCGTGAGCTCGCGCTCCTCGGCAAAGCGCTTGACGTGCGGTATCCCGGTGCGCGCGGTGACGTTCCAGTCGATGGACCGCACGTCATCGCCGGGCGTGTATTCGCGCACCTCGTCGAACTCCATGCCGCGGCCTTTGAATACGCTGCGGTACGCACCCGCGAGCAAGTCGTCGACCTGGCGGTTGGCGACGATCTGGATGCGGCGGACCTTCTTGACGATGTCGGCGACTTCGAGCGGCATGGCGCGCGGAGCTGCTTGGCGGGAACGGGGGGGGCGGCGGGCGTGGCGGACGAGCGGCTACGGCACGGGCACGCGCGCCAGCACCTTCTCGATGACGTCGTCGGAGCTGACTTCTTCCGCTTCGGCTTCGTAGGTCAGCAGGACGCGGTGCCGGAGCACGTCGGGGGCGATGTCCTTGATGTCCTGCGGGGTCACGAAACCGCGGCCCTTGAGGAATGCCTGCGCCTTGGCCGCCTGCGCCAGATAGATGCTGGCCCGCGTGGACGCGCCGTACTCGATGAGCGGCGCCAGGTCGGCGAGGTCGGAGTCTTTGGGATCCCGCGTCGCGAACACCAGATCGACCGCGTACTTCTTGACCTTGTCGTCGACGTAGATGAGCTGCATCACCTCGGTGGCCTCGCGCAGCTCGTCGGCGCTCACCACCGGCTCGGACACCGCGCGGCTGTCGCCCAGTGCGCGGTTGACGACTTCCAGCTCGTGCTCGGCGGACAGGTAGCCGACGTTCACCTTGAGCATGAAGCGGTCAACCTGCGCCTCGGGTAGCGGATAGGTGCCTTCCTGCTCGATCGGGTTCTGCGTCGCCATTACCAGGAACGGCGCTGGCAGCGGGAACGTCTCGTCGCCGATCGTCACCTGCCGCTCCTGCATCGCCTCGAGCAAGGCGCTCTGCACCTTGGACGGCGCACGGTTGATCTCATCGGCGAGGATGATGTTGGAGAACACCGGCCCCTTCTTGACCGAGAACTCGCTCTTCGCCGGGTTGTAGATCAGCGTGCCGATCAGGTCGGCGGGCAGCAGGTCGGGCGTGAACTGGATCCGCTGGAACCCGACCCGGATGACTTGGGCCAAGGTCGTCACCAGCGTGGTCTTCGCCAGTCCGGGCACGCCCTCGAGCAGGACGTGGCCGCGGCATAGCATCGCGATCAGCATGCGCGACACCAGGTGCTCCTGACCCACGACGACCTTGTGGACCTCGGTGCGGATGCGCTCCAGCAGGGCTGCCTGCTCTGCAACCCGTTCTTTGATGCCGGCGACGTCGACGTTCATGGTGCGGGAATCCTAGCCACGGGCATGGCGAACAAGAAACGCAAGGGGGCCCGGGCGGCCGGGCCAACGAATCAAGGGGCACGCAGACTCCCGGATTTCTGGCGTACTGTGCCCGGCAAAAAGCGGCACCGAACCGGCCGGCCAGGCGGCCGAGCTGCTCGGGGCCGCACCCGTCCCGCGGCGGACGGCGGCGTCGCGGCGGCGCCATCCCGGCGCTACGGTCCCCCGGGGATGAGAACCATGGCCATCATCACGGGTGGTCTGTTCGCCGCGGGGTGCGCGAGCGTGGGCTGACCCGACCCTGGTCCGCGGCTTGAGATCCCGAGCCTACCCCGCCGACGATCCACGGCCCAAGACCGGCGGTTTCGTGCGGGAGGTGCGGCTCATTGCCGGTCGGTGACAAGGCGGGGTTTCGCGACTTCCAGTGGATCAACGTCGAGGTCCCGACGGCGACCTGGATGGCGGCCCGGCGAGCGCCGTTGTCGCTGCTGTTCGTCCGAAAGAGTGGGGAGGCGATCGCGCTGCCGCCGCGGGAGAGCGCGTTCGCCGCCGCGCTCGTCGCCCGCTGACCGCGTCTCGGCGGAGGGCGCTACGAGCCCTGCCTACTTGCCGCCCGCCGAGGGGGCGTCGGATGGCGCACCTTCTGATTGGGCCCCTTCGAGCACCTGGTCGAGCTGCTCGATCAGGCGTTGGTCCTGGCGGCTCTCGGGATCGAGGCGCTGCTTCCAGTCCCCGGCGATCTCGAGGACCTTCTTCTTATCCTCTTGCTGCATCGCCGAGCTCAGCATGATCGACCAGAACATGTAGGCCATCTGCGAGTCGGGGATCCGGCCCTCCTGCTTCATCGCGTACATGGCGTCGGCGGCCTGGGTCCGCGCGGTCTCGCGCTCATCGACGCTCGCCTTGATGAGCCCGTCGAGCGCACCCTGAAACTCCAGGTTGACGAGGTGCTGTTGGATCTCGGCCGACTTGGCGTCGTCGACCATCGACGCGAACGTGTCGGTGCCCTTCAGCTGTTGGAGCTGTTCCTTCGCCGCGGTGAAGGAGACCGTCCCCATGCCGAGCCTGGTGAGGAACACCTCGACCTGCGCCTTCTCGTCGCCGCCGGCGGCCATGGCCTTGAGTGCGACGAAGTCCATCGCCGTGGCGCCGGTCGCGGCGAAGCCGTCGACGTGCCGCGGTCCCTCGTGCTTGGCGATGACGTCGCCGGTCGCGTCGAGGTAGGCGAGGTAAGGGAAGCCCGTCCCGCCCTTCTCCGCGAGCAGGTTCTGATGGGCGTCCGTCTCGACCTCGGACGTGACGTGACAGAACAGAACATAATCGTCGCCGAACTCAGCGAACTCCGGTGCCGAGAGCGGACCGCTCTCGAGTGACTTGCAAGGGGGTCAAGGCGCGTAGGAGCGCGTGAAGTACGCGAAGATGATCTTGCCGGAGGATTCGGCCTCGGCGCGCGCCTTGTCGTAGTCGGTGATCCACGCGGCGTTCTGCAGCCATGCCGCGGCGAGCTTTTGGTCGCGCTTCTCGATCAGGGTCTGCTGTTCGTCGTCCTGCGCCGGCGCGATCGAGGCCAGCGCGCTGGTGAGGAGCGCTGCAAGGCCGAGAGTTCTGGGGAGAGTCACGGTGGTTCCTTGTGTGGTCGAAGGGCACGCATCACGAGCTGTTGCCGGTCCGATGCAAACGCGACTCTAGGGATCAGGCCTTGGCCGGAGCGTCGAGAAAACTCGGAATCGGCGGCCTCGGTTTGAGGAGCGCCGTCGTGGCGGGGGCGCGGCGAGGGCTTCGGAGAATCCTGTCCGGATCTTCGGCGCCGGGTTCTGGATCGATCGTGGGCGTTACCGCGCTGCGTGGCGCGCGACGCCCTGATTCGATCCGCCACGCTGGCCTTTTTTGGAGATGTTCGTCGGTGGATACGGGCCGTCAGCGGAACACCGTGTCGGCCGCTACGTTGGTCAACCGCGCCTGGCCCCGGCCCACGAGCAATGCCTGCGTGTAGAACGACGCGCCCAGCAGGGATGGCTGCGCCGGCACGACGAACATGCCGGTCCCCGTGCCGGACGCCGGCAGAATCGCGAACGGCGGCAGGGCGACGAGCTGCGTGGGATCGAGGCCGAGCACGCCCCACGGCAGCGGCAGGCGACCCGTGCCGGCCGACAAGACAGGCACGGCTAGATCGGGCGTCGGTGCGACGGCGCGGCGGGCGAAAGCCCGCAAGGTGTACTCGGAGCCCGATCGTGCCAAGAGCGGCGCTTCGAGCTGGCGCTGCCGGTTGAAGTAGAGCCGCTGCCCGCCACCTAGCACATCCGTCCCAAGGAAGACGTCCACATCGGCGTCCAGATCGAAGTCGCCACCAAAGACCACGCCGGTGGAGCGAGCGCCGGCCGGAAGGCTGCCCGGGGCTTCCGTGAAGCGGCCGTCCCCGGCGTTCCAGAAGATGCGGCTCTGCAGGGGATCCGCCAGCACCAGGTCGACGTCGCCATCCCCGTCCAGGTCGCGACCCACCGCGCCCACGGTCTGGCGCGTATCCAACGGGAGATGCGTGGCCGTCGCGTCCGCGAAGCGCCCGGCACCGTTCCCGAGATAGAGTCGGTCCTGTTGGCGGTCGTTGGCGAGGAACAGATCGAGGTCCCCGTCGCCATCGAGGTCCTCGCACACCACGGCCGTCGTATCGTCCGTGTCCGCGGGCAGGTGCGTGGCGCTGACGTCCGTGAATACGCCGTTCCCGTTGTTGAGGTAGAGGCGGTTGCTGCGAGTGCCAACCCGCGCCTTGCCGAGGACGAGATCCAGGTCGCCGTCGGCGTCGACGTCGCCCAACGCCCGCGGCGAGGGCGAAGCCGGATTCGGCTGGAAGGTGCGTCGCCGAAACATCGGCGAAGGAGCTGCCGCCCTCGTTGAGGTAGTCAAAGCCCGTTGCGGGTCGAGATTTGCCAAAAAAGGCTGAGACGCCCGTGCCCGGTTGCCGGTGAGTGGCGCGCCACCGCGCCACCAACAAAAGAAGGCCGCCACGGCGGTCCTCGCGCAGTTCCCGGCGGTGGAGCCCACGATCATCGCCAAGACCAACACCCAGAGTTACCACTTCGACTACATCCAAAAGGGCAGTGACAGCAACCCGCCGATCTATCCAATACGGCCGTACGGAGCCGCGACAAAAACCACCGGATTCAATCGGTCTCTCCTCGGCGTACTTGGCGTTGGGGCGTAACCACGCAACGCCCCGGGAGGGCCGTTGCGAGTGAACGACAGGATCCGGAGTCAGGTGCGCATACTGAAGCGCCGGCCAGGAATCTGGCACAGCGACTGCTGCCACTGCCATTGTCCCCGGCGCCGCTTTGCGTCACCGAGCGCGCGTGAATGCTCCATCCCGACGGCGGTAGGCCTCGGCCAAGCGGCCTCCGGGCCACTTGCGTCGCGCGGCCAATCGATGATGATGCCGCGCTGGAGGAGTTGAGGATCCTGTGCAACGTCCGTCTGTCGTCGTTTTCTGCCTGGCTCTCATAGCTAGCCTGGTCACCGCCTCGGGCAGGCTCGCCTGCCAAGAGACCGAAGCCATTGTCGAGCGCGCCCAAGCCGCGTTCGGCGAGGGCCAAAAGGAGCTTGCGCTCGCCGAAGTCGACCGCGCGCTACGGCTCGATCCGGAGCACGCGGCGGCGCGCAAGCTGCGCGGGCTCATCCACGAGTCGCGCGACGCCTACGCCGACGCATTGACGGACCTGGGTGCCTACTTGGACGTCGTGCCCGACGACGCCGAGGGCTGGCTCGCGCGGGGCCGTGTCTTCCACCGGTCCGGCCAGGGGGAGCGCGCTCTCGAAGACTTGCGTCGCGCCGCCGACCTGGCACCGGACGATCCCGAGGTCCGCGGCTGGCTCGGGGTCACGCTGGCCCAGGAGGACCGTTACGCCGAGGCCGAGGTCGAGCTGCGGCGAGCGCTGCGTGACGCAGACGAGGCGTGGGTGCACTACTGGCTTGGCTACGCGCTCTACATGCAGGACGAGAACGCGGCGGCCGTGCGGTCTCTGCGTCGGGCCATGGCGCTCGAGCCCGGGGACTCGGACACGAGGGGCCTGCTGGCCGCGGCCTTGCTGGACGCCGGTCGCAGTGCGGCAGCACTCGAGCAGATCGACATCGCGATCGCACTCGACCCGACGTCGGCGGAGCACCACGCACTGCGCGGGGAGATTCTGACCGCGCTGGGGCGACACCGTTCCGCCGACGCCGCGTTTCGCCGGGCCCAAGAGCTCGACCCGACCGTTGTTTTGGACGATCCGCTCTTGGATCTGGACCTGTGGGTCCCGTGGATCCGTGCCGCTCTGATTGGGCTGCTCGTCTTGAGTCTGTTGACCCTGCCTTGGCTCAAGCGGACGAACGCCGCGTTGGCTCTCGGCGCCAATGACCGAGGTGGCGCGACGGCGCCTCGCTTCGATGGCGCGGCGGGCGACTTGACCCGTCTGTACCTACGCAACGTCGTGCTGACCTTGCTGACGCTCGGGGTCTATTCGTTCTGGGCCAAAGTCGATACGCGGCGCTTTCTGCATCAGCACACCTCTTTCGCGGACGGTCGATTCGACTACCACGTCACCGGCCTCCAGAAGTTTCTTGGGTTCGCCAAGGGCATGGCCGCGCTTTCGCCGCTGATCGTGGCGCTCTACTTCGCCTATGGTGCTTTGGAGCAGCGGTATGACGCCGACGTGGCCTGGTCGCTGTGCTTTTGGGGGTTCTTTGTGGCTCTGTTTCTGCTGCGGCCCTTGATCCTGGTCGGCGGGCAGCGCTTCAACCTCAGTCACACCAGCTGGAGCGGGCTCCGCTTCCGCTTCACCGGGACGGTGCGGGAGGCCTATGGCATCTACCTCCGTGACCTCGTGCTCATCGTCTGCACGTTGGGCATCCACACCGCCTGGCACACCTGCAACGTGCGCCGCTTTCGCCTCAAGCACACGCGGATGGGGGCCGATGGCCTGTCGTTTCGCGGGGAGGGCGCGGAGCTCCTGGCGATCTCGATCTCCGGCATCCTGGCGAGCTACATCACGCTGGGTTTGCTCCTGCCGTGGTACTTCGCGCGGCGGCATCGCTTTATGTGCGATATGACCTACTTCAAGGGGAGGCCGTTTCGGTCGACGCTGACCGCGGGCCTGGTGTTTCGCGTGGGTGTGCCGGCCGTCCTCTTGAGCGTCGTGACGCTGGGGTTGGCGATTCCGTGGGCCATGACGCGCTGGCGCCGCATGATCACACACACCACCGTCTACCGGGGAACGATCGACGTCGAGCAACTCCGTTCCAGCCACGACGCCGCGTCGTCGGCCTTCGCCGAGGGCATTGGCGAGGCGGGCGACGTGCTGGGGGAGATCGGCGAGTTCTTTGGTGCCTAGCAATTGATGTACTCCGCGCCAGCACGCCTGCTCGACGCAGTGCGCGCCCGGCCGCACCCGGGTCGCGTCGAAATCGGCGGGGAGTCGCTGCTCTTTCACCCAGAGCAGGGCGTGCCGGGGGCGTTTCGCCTCGACCGGATCACCGGTGTCCACCAAGTGGCAGGTGCGCTGCACGTAGAGATCGCCGGTGCCGACGGCGAGCCCTCACAGACTCTCATCGTCGACGATGCTGGTTTCGAAGCTCGTCTCGAGGCGGCGCGCAACCTCGACGACTTCAGCTCCACGGGTGCGGCGCGGCGCGCGTTGCGTCGGCTCAGCCTGCGGACGTGGTGCTTGATCGCCGTGGTGGCGCTGCCGTTGACCTACTGGGCCTACAGCGCGGCGCTGCCGCTCGCCCATGTGTGGATCTCGAGGGAGGCGGAAGTGGCCCTCGGCGACGCCCTACACGAGACGTTCATACGCCGTTGGACGGTGATCGAGGACGAGGGCTTTCGTGAGTTGGTGGATCGAATGGTGACCGAGCTTCGCGATCCGGAAGTGGGCTATGACGTTCGTGTTTCGCTGGTCGACGACGGCACGCCCAACGCGTTTGCCGCCCCCGGGGGCCGGATCGTGGTGTTCTCGGGCCTGCTCGATCAGTGCCCCAGTGCCGACGCCCTGGCCGGCGTGCTCGCTCATGAGATCGCGCACGTGGAGCGGCGCCACGGCTTGAAGCATCTGCTGCGCGCCTTCGGCCTGATCTACTTCGCGACCTCCATGGTCGGTGGTGGGGTCGAGGGTTTCGCTGGCGCCGAGTCCGTCGCCGAGCTGTCCAGCGGTCTGTTGATTCTCAAATACTCGCGTGACCACGAGCGCGAGGCCGACCGCATCGCCGTGGCGAAGCTGCGCGCGGCGGGCCGCGATGCGCGCGGCCTCGTCGAGTTCTTCGACTTCATCGCCGGCATGGAAGAGAAGGTGATGATCGACCACGTGCCTTGGCTGAGCACGCACCCGCTCGGCAAAGAGCGACGCGCGGCGCTACGGGCGTTGATGCCGCCGCCCGGTCGGCCCCATCCGCCGTGGCTCGAGCCCACGGATTGGGCGAGCCTAAGGGCCCGCATCGCGCGTCGCGCGAAGAAGCATTAGTCGCTGAACCAGCGATGGTGGGGCGAGCCTGAATGCAGGGTGGGCCCTTGGGTATCGGTCCGGTGCGCATGCGACGCCACCACATCGATCCCACGCGCGTGCCGACGCCGGAGCCACGGCGTCCACGGCGGTCCCGGACTTCGGACTACGCAGACGCCGAGCTTATGGGCGAGTTGGGGCTGTGGCTGCTGTTGCTGGCGATCCTCGGTCTTGCCGCGTTCCGTCTCATGACGGGGCGACTGTGGCCCGGCTAGTGGTGTGATTCAGGCAGACGGGGCCTTATCCGCGAGACATCGGCGCCGGTCGCAAGGCGGGTCGCCGCAGGCATATTCGTGGATACGGCGAGGACGACCCAACGCTGCGAGCGGCGCTGAGGGCCGTGGATAAGGCCCCAGATTCCTGAATCACACCGCTAGCCCGGATCATGCACGAGGGTTGGCGTCCAGTGCGTGAGAGGACCGCTGTGGCAAGGAAGACGAGCGACCGACCGCGGAGGCGGG
>JBCCGH010000016.1:0-83874 GCA_039029375.1 Planctomycetota bacterium | reverse complement strand
TTCCTTAAAGGGAGTAGCAATACGTCGTCCTCGGGGAGTCGTCCTCCCTGCACCCCAGGACATTTCGAAGGGAGGGAGTTACGCCCTGGGTGGGTCAGCTTTCGATTGGCAGCCTGGGTCAGTTTTGGCTTGGCGTTCGCACCGTAGGGGCGCCAGGCCGCTCGCCTACCGCGAAAGAAGAGGCACTCCGAGTGCTTTTGCGGCTCGCACCAAGCCCTTCTTGTCGCCGGTAGCCGGTGGCAAGTTCCTCTGAACCGCCAGTCGCAAGTAAAGTGCGTCGTAGCTTGTGAGCTGTTGCTCTCTGGCGAGCACGGCTACGTGGGCAAGCACGGTTCTCGCACTCGTGCTCGCTACGCGAACGGGAAGGGAGCGCAGGATCCGAAGACTGGTCTCAACTGTTTCGGCATCGATGCGGCCGCGGCGTTCGTTGACGACAAGCGAGTTCGTGACCTCAAGCGCCCACAGGCTTGGAACGAGCGCTACTTCGCCAGATTCGAAACGCGAGCGAACTACAGCAGCTTGCTTGGCAACTTCGGGCTCCCCAAGAAGCCAGCCGATGACCGAGGCATCCAGGACAAATGATGGGCTCGGTGGCTGGTCCGCGCTCACGCGCGACCCTCAGAGATGGAATCGAGAATCTCCTCGAGGGTGAGACCGGAGCCGATGTGACCCTGCCCCGTTCCGGTGGACACAAATCTCGTGCTTGGGACGTGGGACCGCTGCCCCCCCTCATTGACACCATCTACCTGTGCCGTGGCGGGGTCAGACTGCCTCAGCCGTCACACCTGCTTTAGGAGCACCAAAAAAGGCCGTGACGAAACGAAATCTTTGCCGGTGGGTCTCTTGAACGAACCAGTCCATTGCACTGAAGAGGCCCACGATGAACACCACCGATATCCCAATTGAGCGCATCCAAACCGTGCTAGACAGCTGCCGTGAGCAGAGCGGCAAGATCCACTGTGTCTTCCTGTGTCCGGTCTCGGCGACCGCCGTCGACTCGGTCCAAGACATCGCGGCAGCCAACCGGGATTCGTTGAAGTCGAAGCTTAAGACCAAGACGCGCCAGACTGCTGCGAAGTCCGTCAGTCGTTCGGTCATGGGGGCAGTGCGTGGGATCTTCGGCTCCGGCGTGGTGAGCCAGATCGCCGGGGAGGCGGTCAAGCATGCCAGCAAGCAAGCCTCTCAGGCGGGAGGGTTCGACGACGAGGAGAAGCAGCGTGCCATCGTCGCCGCTTTTGCTCGCGTGCAGAGGCTGTTCAAGTGGGATGAATCCCGCCAGAGCTACGTGCACGCCGCCGGGGTTGCCAAGCTGGAGAAGGCCGCGGCGAAGGCCTGACGCAATTCCCTGACGCGTCTACGTCACGACCGGATCGGCCAGGTGTCCCGCCAAGGATGTCCCGAGCTCGGCCCGCCGGGCCCGCCGACCCGTCGCGTCCGTGGCCGTCGGGCGGCCCCACGGCTCCGCGCGGCAGCGCCTGGTGATCCTCCGACTCCAGGCATCGGTTGCCGCGGCTGGCGAAGGACTTCTCGGCCCTGGTTGGCGTCCACGCCCACGCTCTACAAGTGGCGTCAGCGCTTCACCGACCTCCACCGGAGGAACGTCAGTTTGGCCCGTCGGGGTGGGCGGTCAGTAGGACCCTGAGCAGGTGGTCGATTCTGGCATCGGCGACCCTCGGGCCGTCGTCGGTGTTGGCGCGGTGCACGAAGACGACGTCCCACGCGGGCAAGAGTGCGAGCCGGTGGCCCCCGCTACCGCGAGCCTCAACGGCCCCCTCCCCGTAACGAAGGCCGAACGGCGACTCGGTGGGAGGCACCCACCACATGTAGCCGAACCCGAACCCCGGCGCGGTGAAGGAGAACGGGGGGCCGACTTCGGAGTGGCGGCGGGTGCTCTCCTCGAGCCAGCGAGCCGAGACCACGCGGGCATCGCGCCAACGCCCACGCCGCTGAACGAGCAGGCCGAAGCGCGCCATGTCCCTCGCGCTCATGCGGAAGAGGTAGGCGGGGTGGCGGGAGATCTCCTCCTCGTAGAGGTAGCCGCAGCGATCGATGGTGAAGTCCTCCATCTGCAATGGCGCCGCGAGATCCTCAGCGAAGGCGGTGAACGGGGTTCGGCCGGCGGCGCGCTCGTAGATCGTGCCCACCGCGTTGAAGTCCCAGTTGCTGTAGAACCAGTGCGTGCCGGGCGTGTGCGATCCGCGGGTCGGGCGGATGCGGTCGAAGGAGCTCGATTCGTACGCTCCGGGCAGGAAGACGCCCGAACGGCCCTGGAGCAGGTGGCGGGCGGTCGCCGTCCGCTCCTGGTCGGTCAGCCCGGCGTCGTCGTCGATGCCCAGCTCCGCGAGGGTGAGGTCGAGGTCCAGGGCGTCGCCCTCGACGAGTTCTCCGCAAAGTACACTGAGGATGCTCTTGCGGATCGAGTGGCACTTGAAGTTGCGGGACGTGGCGCCGTATTGCCACACGAGTTCACCGCGATGGATGGCGACGCACGCGGCGGACTTGATCTCCTCGGCCATCTGATCGACCTCTGACAGGCGCTTCAGGTCCCATCCGAGCGCCGCAGGATCGGCATCCGGCCAGGTCGCGCCAGGCCAGACGTCGGTGCTCTGTGCGGTCGCCACTGGATGCAGAGAGCTCAGGTGTGGGGGAGGGGCTCCGCGCCTTTCGCAGGCCGCAGCAACGAGCGTTGCCAGCAGGCAAAGGAGCCGCGGCACCGTCACGCTTCCCCTTTCTGAGCGGCCTCGAATCGGGCCCAGCGAGCACTTCGCTCGGCGTCGTCACCCAGCTCGACGTCGGCGAGGCCTGCGAGCGCCTCCTCGGCCTCGTCGCACCAATCGAGCGAAGCGTTCGCTTGGCGGATGCCTCGGCGGCCGCCGAGGCGCCAGTACGCTGCGTACGGACTGTCCGGTTGAGCGGCCTCAACCTGCCGAATCCCCTCCTCGAGATCGCGGAGTCGCCGCTCCTGCTGGCCGCGATAGCGGCGGATGTGACCGAGGCAGGCATCCGGTCCGATCTCGGGGCCGAAGAACAGCTTGAGCATCATCTCGTCCCTTGGAACCTGCTCGGTCGCTTCCTCCTCGAGCCAGGCTCGAAGCTCCTTGAGACCCGCGGGCCGGAGCCGGTAGCGAATACGCTCCGGACCTCCGTCGCCCGGAATCGGGGCGCTCTTCAGGAGCCCTTCCGCTTCGAGCTTGCGAAGGTTCGTGTAGATCTGGCCGAAGCTCTCCCGCCAAAAGAACGCCAGCACCCCCTCGCAGAGCTGCCGGACGTCGTAGCCCGTCATCGGCGTGAGCGAGAGGCAGCCGAGGAGGGCGTAGCGGGTCTTGTTGCGTCGCACAGGGCCACTATATCTTGAAGATATATTTGAGCAAGATCGTCCCCAAAGAGCGTTGGTCTCGCTTGACCGGTTGAGCGATCGGCGCGTGCGGTCGTGCATGCCGCGGTGGCGGTTCGCGCGGCGCCCGGACCGCGATCGCCACGAGCGGGCCAGAAAATCTGCGAAGCTGATTCGCGCCGGGCGCCGGCGCGGGAACTCAAGGCACGCACGATGAACTGGAACCTCGACCGAGCCGACCTGACTTGGCTGCAGCACCTCGCGCGCGCGCTGGTCGCCGAGCCGCAAGCGGCCGATGACTTGATGCAGGACACGCTGCTCGCCGCGATCCGGCAGCCCGCGACGGCGGCGACGTCGCCGCGCGCGTGGTTGGCTGGGATCGCGCGGCGGCTTGCGGCGCGACAGTTCCGCGACCACGAGCGCCGTCGACGGCGTGAATCCGCCGCCCACTCGACGGGTGGCGGCCACGACCCTGCCGACCTGGTGGCGCGGGCCGAGCTCGCCGAACGTCTGGCCAATGCCGCGCGATCGCTGCCCGAGCCGATGCGCACGGCGATTCTGCTTCGCTTCTTGGAGGGGTTCGACGTCGCCGCGATCGCGCGCCGTCTCGGCAAGCCCGCCGACACCGTGCGCTACCGCATCCGCCGCGGCCTCGAGCTGCTGCGCCACGACCTCGGTGGCAGTGACGACGCCAAGGAGTGCCAGCGTCGTTGTCGCGCGCTGCTGCTGCCGTTGTCGGCGCCGCTGCCGTCGACGCCGCTACCCCCGCCGCCGGCCCCAGCCGGTTTGACCCTGCTAGCGATCATGAATGCGAAGACCCTGACCTTGGCCGGCCTCGGCCTGCTCCTGCTGTCCAGCGCGACCTTGTGGTGGCTGCAAGACGACGGCCCACCTGCGACGCCGAGTGGCGAGCTTGCGACCGGGGCGCCGGCCAGTGCGGTGATGCCCGATCGCAGTGCTACAGCCTCCTTGGCGACCGACGTGCGCACGCTGGCGAAGCCGCTCACGCCGACACCGCGCCCAACGACTCTGGCCGATGCTCTCCGTGGCCGAGTCGTCGACGAGACCGGCGCCGCGGTCCGGGGCGCGTCACTGTCGTTGCGCCAAGCGACCCCCGCCGACGGCAGCCCGGCGACCAGTGCGATGGCGAGTGCCACCAGCGATGCCGAGGGTCGCTTCGCACTACCGCTGCCGATCGTGGCAGCCGAGCTGCTCGCGCGGCGCAACGGCTACTGCCGCGAGTTCACCTCGGTCGAGCCTTCGAATCTTCCCGCCGGCGACCTGGTCGTCGTCATGCGTCGGGGCCAAACTCTCGTCGGCCGCGTCGTCGACGGCACCTACCGAGGTGTGGGGAGCTTGCCGCTGATTGCCTACACCGGCCGCGCGGCGCTCGCGCACGTCAGCCCGACGCAAACGCAGCTGCGCGCCGGGCGCGCCAACGACGGCCCCGCGGACTCGGGGTACGAGCAGTGCCGCGCCCGCACCGATGCAGACGGCAATGTGCGATTCACGGGGTTGCCAGCGGGCGCGGTGCGCGTGCGTAGCCTCGACCCAGCCTGGCATATCGAGGAGCCCGCGACCGTCACCTCTGACGGCACGGCTGTGGTGTGGACCGCCAGTGCCAGTTTCGGCGTCGAGTTGCGCGTGGTTGCCGCCGAGGACGGCAAGGCGATCGAGCGCGCCCGGGCGCGCTTTCGCTGCGAAGTCGTGACCGCCGATGGCTCGCGCCACGACTTCGGCAAGTGGGTCGGGCGCGGTCGCGGAGCGGTCAGCTTCGCGCTGACCGACGACTGCCTGCCCCTCGCGTTATCGACGGTGCGCGAGGTTGTGTTCTACGGCGAGGCCGGCACCGATGAGACGTTCATTCCTTGGCGAGCCGAGTCGCTGTTCGAGCCGGGGCGCACCGTCGACGTGCGCGTCGAGGTCCCGATCAGTGAAGCTGTGGAGCCGGCTGACGAGCCCACCGCAACGCTCGAGCTACAGGTGTTCGGCGACGACGGCCTGCCGTGGGCCGACGAGATCGCGGTGCGTTGGCGGTGCGCGGACGACCGACAGCGCACCGACTCGGGGACCGCCGTTCTGCAGCCGAGCGGCCGCCACCGTCTCGTGGTCCCCGCTGGTCCACTCGAGCTCGAGGTCCAGCAACGCTTCGCATCTGGCAGCCTGAGACCGTGGACCGGCGAGGTGTTCGCGGCTCCGGGCGGCCTGGCCACCGCCATGGTCGAGCTGCCGACCGGCGCCTCCGTGGTGCTGGCCCGCCCCGATGGCTTCGACGGCGAGTGGTTCGTCCACGCCCAGCTGCGCGATGACGCCGACGCGGCGTGGTTCGGCAGTTGGAACTACAGCACCATCGGTGACGAGCTTAGGCTCACCGCGCTCAAACCGGCCGAGTGGCGGTTCGAGATGCGCCGGTCGGACGACCGAGAGGCAGCGGCGACCGTGCGCCAGATGAGCCTGAGCCTCGGCGAGTTGCGCCTGGTCGACCGCTGAGTCCCGACCACCGCCTCACGGCACTGGGTCGGCCCTGACCGGCCGGCCGTGACGGTGTGGTTTCGGGCGGAGACGGACTCGGTCGGCGCGGCGTGCGCTCGCCGCGGTCACGCCGCCTGCGTTGCTCGTTGCACGACGGCCGGCATGCCGACGGCTTTGGACCACCTCAGCGCGCCGTCCGGCCCGCTAGTCGCGACCCATTCTCCGCTGTCCGACGTGCGTCGCGAGCAGCAACAACCCGGTCGAGATCAGACCGAACGTCACGAAGCCGCGTGACGTCAACATGCTCAAGTCCGACGCCGTGTCCGACCCAGCCTGGGTGAGGCTGGCGATCGTGTAGATCAGGCCGTAGCGCTCAAAGGTCAGCGAGCTCAGAAACTGGAAAGCCTCGAATCGGTGCGCCATCAGGTTCAGCGCACCGATCACGAGGAGATAGGCAAAGGACAGCAAGTTGGGCGCCGCCTGATTCTTCGCGAAGGAGGCGATCAGAATGCCCACCGCCAAGTAGCCGCAGGTCATCGTGACCATCGTCGCCCAGAAGAGCGGCGAGGTCAGGGCAGCGGGTTGAAGTGCGGCGATCGCGAGCGCCGACGTTCCGAGCGCCATTCCGCCGTGCACGATTGCCTTCGAGATGATGAACTCGATGAAAGATGCCGGCGTCAGCAAGAGGGCACGCATCGTGCCGCGCTCGCGTTCCTGAGCCGTCATCGAGACGAGCAGGCCACAGGCTCCGAAGAATTGGATCATCGTCAGGAGGGCTGTGCCGATGAGTGGGAGGCTGAGGACGTCGGCGATGGAGACGCTCTCCAAAGCCGCCTGTCGCCGTTGTGCTTGAGTCGGCGGTGCGAGGGGCTCGCTCGTTTCCAAGAACTGGGGGTTCTCGCCGAAGTACGAGGCTGACGTGGAAAGAAACCAGCGTGTCACGGGCCACAGGACGTTGGGGTCGGACCCGGGGTAGCGATAGCGGACGTGCTGTCGCGTGACTTGTTGCCTCTGGTCGAAGACCGGTGGGCGAATCTCGATGACGCAGCTGTTCTTGGGGTAGGACGTGGAGTTCAACCGCGCGGCTTCGACGAAGCGGATCTCGATCTGTCCCCGGGCGCGACGCTTCAGGGTCCGAACCCAGTCGTTGTTGTCCCAGTACACGATCCAGGGCTCGGGTTGGCCCTTGGCGACAGAGGCTTCTTCCGGCTCCGTCTCGACGAGCCCGCTCGACGCCGTCACGAAGGCGACGATGACGAGAAGGCCCAACATCATCAGGGCTGGGCCGTTACGGAGAAGGCGTGCCACGTCCTTGCGGATGAGTGTGCGCAGGACATACGGCCGCGGGATCACTTGTACGCCTCGCCCGTGAGCTTGCGGAACACGTCCTCGAAGCGGAAGTCGAGCGAGTGTACGCGTAGGTCGGGTTCGGCGCCAATCAGTGCAGCGAGCTCTGTGCGCGCCGCCGAGTCACCCTGGTCGAAGATCTGTCGGACAAGTTTGCCGTGGACGTCGCGTTCGACCTGCACCTTGCGCTCGGCATGCCGAGTCATGAACGCAGTCGGGGTATCGCACTCAACGAGTCTTCCGCGCGACAGGATGGCGACGCGATCACAAATCTCCTCGACTTCGGCCATGTTGTGGGTCGTCAAGAACACCGTGGTTCCGTTGGCTCTAAGCTCCCGGAGCAAGCGCCGGACCACGCCAGTCGAGTGGGCGTCGAGGTTCGCCGTAGGTTCGTCGCAAAACAGGACCTTGGGGCGGTGCAGGATCTCGCGGGCGATCAGCAGCTTCTTGCGCATGCCCTTCGAGTACCTCGAGACTGCGAGGCCCGCTGCTTCCGAGAGTTCCAGGCGACCGAGCGCTTCGTCGACACGCTGCTTGGGAACACGGTACAGCGCGGCGAAGACTCGGAGGTTGTCACGGCCGCTGAGTTCTTCGAAGTGGTCCTCGGTGTCCGGCACGTAACCACAGAGCGGCTTGACTTTGTCGAGGCTCCTGGGAATCGGGTGGTCGGCGATCCGGACCGTTCCCGCGGCCGGCCGAAGACCACCCGTCAGGACGCGGATGGTCGTCGTCTTGCCGGCGCCGTTGAGGCCCAGAAAGCCGAAGATCTCGCCGGGCACAGCGTGGAGCGAGAGGCCGCGCACCGCGATGAACTTGCCGAAGTGCACGTGCAGCTGGTCAATGTGGATCATGTTCAGTCGACGGGGGGAGTGATTCGGCTCTGGGCGCGCGCCAGGGTTGGCGTCTCGGCCCGTTGGCTCGATCGACCCTGCCGATCAATGTTCGTCGTGAGGGAAGCGATGACGTTTTGCCGGTGCTGTTGGGTGCAGCGGATGACCTCCGCGGGATCGACCGACCAGGACGCCCGACTCGGCGAAGCGGCGTTCGGGTGCGTCGGCCCAGTCGAGGGTGTGCGTGTAGCTTCCGTCTGGATTCAAGGTGTGCCGCGTGAGCTTCTCCTCGCGCAAGAGGGTGTTCGTATGGTCTGTGCGGATCCAGCTCTTGACGACCGACGCTGCGTCGTCGCGTCGAGTGAAGACAGGCCGTGTCTTGCGAAGACCTCGACATGCTCGACGCGCCAGACTCCTGTCAAGAGCGGCTTGGCACCTCGCTGATCTTCGGTTGCGGGAGTGTCGAATGCCGGCGTAGCGCAGCTGCTCAGGGAGAGCGATGCGATCGGCAGAAGCATCGCGGCGGCGATGCGACGCGGCTAGAGAGCCGACCGCGACGTCGCCAGCGCTCGCGCGCGACGATCAGTGTTGGGCGTCGCCGCTGCTCGCGCGCGGCAACGAGGCCTCGGCGGTCGTCGACGAGCTTCGGTCGGCGGCGAGCGACAACAGTCGTTGCGACTCCTCGAGCAGGAAGTCGATGTCCATGAACGGCTCGTAGCTGATGTCGAGCCAGCGGATCCGACCGTCGCCGTCGATCAGGAAGGTCCCGTGTAGGGCGGTGCTCTCGAAGTCGTCGAAGCAGCGCCACTGCTTGAAGACGGTGAGCTGCGGATCGCCAGTGATCGGGAACGAATAGGGATTGTCGGCGACCATCTCGGTCCCGACCGTGACGATCTCGATTCCGGCTTCTTTGAACTCCTCGGACCTCGGCTCGAGCGCTTGCAGCTGTTCGACGCAGTGGGCACAGCCGAACCCGAGAAAGAACACGGCGATCACCGGCTTGCCGCGGTAATCCGAGAGGCTGATGTCACGACCGCTCGGGGTCGGCAGAGTCCACGTCGGCGCCTCCATCGGCGCCCAACGGAACGGCCCGAGATCGGCGAGTGCGGGCCGCGCCCCGATGTCGTCCTCGGGCTGCGCAGCGACGCGCCAGTCCGGCGGGTGGCCGAGTTCGCCAGCGAGGAGGGCTAGGCGAGCGAACGGGCGCTCTTCGAGGTCGAACTGGCTCGACAAGGCCCGCAACTCCTCGAAGGTCTTCTTGGCCTCATCGCGCAACTCGGCGGCGTCGAGCTTGCCGAGGTCGACGTCTTGATCGGCGCGGCTGAGTTCCCAGAGGACGTGCGCGTAGGTCGCCATCCCAGGCGCTCGACCGGCCTTCGACGCCTCTTTCGCGGTCTTGTGTGCATCCTCGGCGCGCCCCGCTCGCAGATACGTCCGTGCGAGGTGCGTGGGCGGCAGGGGGCTGTCGCGGTTGTCGTCGAGCAGGTCGAAGGCCTGGTCGTAGTCCTCGGAATCGAGCGCCGCGAAGCCCTGCACCGCGCGAAGCCGACCGCGCACGCGGCGCACGACCCGCGTCTTGCCGTCGCTCGCCGTCTTCATCTCTTGCTCGAGCTCGTCGCGCTTTGCTTCTCGGTCGAGCGCCTCGTCCTCGGCCTCGTCGACTGCGTCGGCGCGCTGGCGGCGGGCTTCGGCGAGGAGCGACTCGAGCTCGCGGGCCTCGGCCGCATAACCGTCACCGCGTCCCGTCGCGAACTTCGCCGCGGCGCGCAGGCTCGCGTGTTCGGCTCGATACACGATGCTCTTCTCCGGCGTCATGCCACCGGTCGGCGATAGGTGCATTGCCCCGAGCAGTTGCTCGAGTTGCTCCCAGCGTTCGTAGTAGGTCAGGGTTTCGATCAGGCGCCTGCGACCAAACGTCGCGCTGTTGTAGCTGCCATCGAGCAGGTTGTAGTTGGGGTGGCGCGGCAGCTCGACCATGTTCGTGGCGAGGTCGATCGAGTCTTGCACGCGACCGATGTGTCGCAGGCTCCGGCACAGCCATTCGTTGTTGTGCGCGTAGTTGTGGATTTGATCGGGCAGAACCCAGTCGCGCATCATGTGCGCGTGATCGGTACGGGCGGACGCTTCCTGCTGCCAGGCCGCATCGGTGTGCCGGTCGAGCTTGGCCCAGATGTGCCCGCCCATGTGCCACATATGGGCGATGCCGGGTGCCGAATGTCCGAGCTGCGCCGCGTTGTTGCGCACGCGATCCGCGTTGTCCTTCTGGTCCCACAAATGCACGGCGTAGTGATGTGCCGGATGGTTTGGGACCTTTGCGAAGACCTGATCGAGTAGGGCCTGGTTGGCTTGCTTGCTGAGGATGCGGCGGCCGGAGCGTTGGTCCAGCCAGAGTTGGTTCACCAGGAACGCCTTGGTTTCGACGTCGTCCGGGTGCTCATAGATGATCCGCTCGAGGTCGTCGACGTAGCGCTGGCGGCGCTTCTTGTCTTCGTCCCCACGCGGCGCCTCCCATTCGGGCGGCTTGCCGTTGGGGCGCTTGGCATCGTTGTCGACGGCAACGTCGTCGCCTTCTGCTCCCTCCTTCTCCTCGCCCTTGTCATCACCCTCAGCCTCACTCTCAGCCTCACTCTCGCCCTGGTCGTCACTGTCGTCGTCACCGTTCTTCGCCTCGGGCTTCGCGGTCGGATCCTCCTCGGCGTCGTAGAACCGGGCGATCGCGTCGATGTGGCGTTGCTCCCAGTCACTCGCGTCCTCACGGCGCCGGTACGCCTCCCAAGCGAATCCGCGGGCGCGCGCAGGGTGGTTGACGTTGGCCATGGCCATTCCCCAATACGCGATCGCGAGCGCGGGCTCGATGGCGGCGGCCTGGCGAAAGCTTCGCTCGGCCTCGAAGTACCAGAAGCCGTGGAGCTGCACGACGCCCTGGTCGACAAACGCGCGCACCGTGTCGTTCTCGGTCGACACCGGAACGTGGACGTTGGGGTTCATCCCGTCCATCAGGTAGGCGCGCTGGCGTGGCCCCTCGTTGAACACGTTCCCGTGCATCGAGTGACCCTCGGGCACGTCCGAGGGTTCGGCGGCGGCCGGCTCGGTCTGTGCACGCACCGGCCCCACACTGATGGCGGCGGTGACCCACACGAGGAGAGAAACCGCTCGTCTTGGCGGTGCGGGCATGTCAGTGAGACGCATGGATGGCGGGGCGGCCGCGGCGAGCGCGCGGCCGAGAACAGCAAAGTGAGGCGCGACGGTAGTTGGTTCTCGCCGATCGTCAACGCGCCACGGTCGGGGGCGGAGTTACTCCCGGTCCCGTTCCGTGTGGCCACGCCGCTGTGGCTTCGGTTGTGCGGCTTCGGTTGTGGGGCTTCGGTCCGGGGGCCTCGGTTCTGGAGCTTCGCTTCGGGATACGATCTGCGTGCCCACCAGGCGGATGAGCCCGTCAACATCGTGCCGACCGGCGTTGCCGGCACCGCCACGATCCATTTGGCGCACGTGGCGACCTACGGAATGTTGGCGACGACGGATCCGACCGACCTGTGGGGGCTCAACACGGTTGAGAATCGACCAGCCCGCGAGTCGGTCGGTCGTGAACCACGTCGTCGATCTTGCTCGTTGAGCGGAACGAAGTGACCTCTACGTGCCGACGCCGACCGATGCGCGAGGGCGGGGAGACCGGCCGAGACGTTCCTCGCCACCGCGAGAGTTGCGAGATCGTCTCGACCGCTCCGCCATTTCCAACACCCCGGGGCGTTGTGAGGACATCGCCCCCGAGCGCACTCCTGGTGCCGCTGTCATGGCTTCGGTTCCCAGTTTTCGTGCCCGAACGCGAATGGGTTGGGCAAGGCGGAGATCTGCGGAATCCTCGCATCCGGTCCGACCGCGCCCGCGATGGGACCCTGGCTCGCTCGTCTGGCTGCCGTCGCCCGCGATGGTTGGCGTTCGCGGTCGACGCCGGTGTAGGGCCGAAGCACCTCGCGCTTCGCGTGCGAGTTTCGGCAGCTGGCCGGGCTGTCGCCGTGCTGGGTCGCGCCGAAACGCAGGATCGGACCGAGCCTCCGCCCGACGGCGGGGCGATGTCGCATTCGTTCTAGTCGGCCGCGGTCACCGGCGCCAAAGTGCCGACGTTCGCATTCCCCCTTCTCGCAGAGCCGATCATGACTCCGAATCGTCTGTCGTGGCGCAAGCCGTGGCCCGCTGCCCTGATCTTGGCGGCGCTTCTTCACCCCACCGGGTCGGTCGAGATCGCCCCGCAGGATCTCGCCCCGCAGGATCTCGCCCCGCAGGATCTCGCAACGCAGGACCCCGCGTCGCAGCCGGCCACCAATAAGCTGACGCTCGCCGATATCCCCTGGCTTTCCGGGCACTGGCGATCGGAGGACAGTGACAGCATGACCGAAGAGCTGTGGATGCCGGCGCGCGGCAGGATCATGCTCGGCCTCAACCGCAGCGTGCGCGGCAAGGCGCACGGTCAGTTCGAATACCTGCGCATCGTGCAGACCAAGAAGGACACTTACTACTGGGCGAGCCCGGGTGGCTCGAAGCCGACGCCGTTCAAGATGACGAAGGCAACCGACGACCACGTGGTCTTCGAGAACCCCGAGCACGACTTCCCCAAGCGCATCGAGTACCGCCGCAAAGGTGACGAGCTGACGGCGCAAATCTTCGGCGACGAGCCGGGGCCATCGTGGACGCTGAAGCGCATCGGCGACGTTCAGTAGAGGGGACTGGCAGATGAGGTTCGCGGGCAACCCGGGCCGGGTCACCCTACGGCAGAACCACGCCGGCCAGTCCGTCCCCCGGCACGTCGAGCTCCGCGACCCGCAGAGCTACCCTTGCCGTCGCCGCGTCGTGGTCCGCCACGACGACGTCGGCTGCACCCGGGGCGGCGCGTGGCGCGAAGAACGTGCCGTCCGGCGCGATCTCGACCGGCGCCAACCACGTGCCGCCACCAGGTAGTCGTGTGCGGAGCCACACCTGGCCCGCCGGCCGCTCGCCGTGCCAGCGGCCGGAGACGGCGCAGGTGTGTAGCGCGAGGTCGAACGGCAGGCTTTCGACGTTCGCCTTGATGCGTCGCACGTACAGCGGGGCGACGCGCGCCCCGTTCGCCGTTGTGAGCCGGAGCTCATACTCACCCGGGCGGGGGACGCGGATGCGGAAGTCGCCGCGGACGCCGAGCGGGAGCGCACTTTGCACGAGGTCTGGGGCGCCGTCCGCGGCCGCGGGCGGCACGACGTCGATCTGCCAGTGACGCGGCACTTCGCCATCGATCTGCACGCGGCCCTCGACGATGGGCAGCGCCTGTCGATCGAGGTGGAGCATTGCCGCCTCCCCGGGCTGCAGTATGAGGTCCACCGGCGTGGCGCCCCGCTGCATGATGAAGACGATGGCCGCGCTGGCGCGCGACGGGCGGTAAGCGTCCAACCAGCGGAGCTCGTAGCTGCCGGCGGGCAGCATGGGGAAGGCGAACGCGCCGTCCGCGATGGGGCTCGTGAAGACGAAGCCGTCGCCGTTGGAGAGGCCGATCGCCTCGGGCTGGGACGTCTCGACCGGATCGCGCAGCACGGTGCCGGCCAGGCTCGCGCGCGGCTCGACGACCACGTCGGCGCGCGGATCCAGCGGGCAGCGGACGATGCCCAGCGAGCCGCCGGCGTCGAAGAACTCGAAGCCCAGTTCCGTCGCCGCCACGTCTGCCGGCACTGGGACGCGCACGTCTCCGGCCGCGTCGGTGGTCACGGCTGGCGCGGTGGCGTCGCGCCAGATGACGTGGAAGCCGTCGGCCTTGGCGATTTGGCCGGCGCCGTATCGCCCGCGCGCGACGACACGCAGGTTGGCCGCCGGCTCGCCGTTGCGCCATGCGGCGCGCAGTGGGCGGCTCGTCATGCGTGCGTCTTCGCGGCTTGGCACGTCGACTGGCGGGAGCTCGGGGCGGCTGGCGATGGCGGTCAGCACGATGCCGGTGCGTCGCTCGCCGGCGCCGACGCGGAGCGGACGGCTCACGGTCGGGCCGTGTCGGGCATCGAATCCCACGAGCTGCAGGAGTCCGGGCGCTGACTCGAGCGTGAAGGCCCCGGCATCAGAGGTCGTGGTTTCGGCCAAGACCTCGCGGTCGCCCAGCGACGGCGATCGTTCGGCCAACGCGTAGGGGGTAGCGCGAATCGTGCCGACGCGGACGCCGGCTGCGGGGAGGCCGCGATCGTTGAGCACGCGACCGCTCAATGTCGCGACCGGGGCGGGGGCGGGTGACGCCATCTTCGCGTCGCCGCGCCGGTCGAGCTGCTCACGTGCCGGCGGCACAGTCTCTTGGATGGGTGACTCGGGCGGTGGGGGCGTGGGCGCTTGCGCGATGACATCGTGCTCGGGCGCCCTCGTGCTGGAGATCCACAGCAACGCGCCAGCCGCGGCCAGCACCGTGCACAGCGCAACGGCTGCGGCGACGGGTGCCGCTGACCAGGTCGCCGTCGTCGCCGCGAGAGCGGCTGAGCTTTCGCCGGCCGTGGCGAGAGGCATGAGTGCGGCGACCCATCCCTTGCGCGAGCCGTTCTCTCGGTCCAGTCGCCCACGCAGTCGTGCCAGACCTTCGTGGATACGCCAGCGCACGGTGCTGCCGTTGACCCCGAGCTTGCGCGCGATCTCGGCGGGCGTAAGGCCGGATTCGTAGCGCAGCGCCACGGCCGTGCGGAACGGCTCGGGCAGCTCCTGCACCGCGCGGACCACCTGCTGCACCAGCTCCAGTCGCGCGACCAGTTCGGTGCCGTCGGGGACGTGCTCGGAGTGCGCGGCGGCGCGCTCTCGCCGGCTGCGTCGCCCCGAGCCGCGCCGGTGTTGGCGGTGGAGGCGGTGGAGGACGCCGGATAGCCACGGCTCGAGCGGGCGATCGAGCTGCGGGGGCCGAGTCAGCGCGGCGACCACGGTGTCTTGCACCAAGTCCTCGGCCGCCGCGTCGTCGCGCACCAGGTGCCGCGCGAGACCGCGCAGCCAGCCCAGGCGGCGGGTCAAAGCGTCGTGGATCTTAACGGTGTCGAGGGTCATGGTGCCTCGGCGATCTTGCCGCGGCCGCGAGGGCGTTGGCGGATTTCTGCAATCCGCGCCCGCTCGTTACTTCCGGGCGTCCGCTAGCCGGTATTCGCCCGCCTGGAGTTCCGGCATGCCGATCGCGCGGCGCGCATCGTTAGCCTTCTGCAGGTCTTCGATCCGCGGTGGCAGGACTTGGTTCGTCGCCGGGTCGAATTGCTGGTTGGTCCCGTAGAGCTGCGGGCGCCGCAGGATCTTGGCGAGCATGTTGTCGACGAACGTCGCATAGAGGCGCGCCTCCATGCGGCCGGCACGGACCTCGGGCAACAGGAGGTCCGACATCCTGGCGAGATGGCTCTCGATCTCGTCGAGCTCGACCGGGGGGTGCAACAGCACGGCGAACAGGCCGACCGACTTCATGTCGAGCCGCTCCGCCGAGGGGTAGCCGAACTCGCGCACGATCGCCTCGAACGCCTCTTGGTTTTCGGTGTCGTTGCGTTGCTGTAGCTGCACCAGAAGGTCGCGGATCGCGGGGTCGAGTTGGCGGGTGTCGTCCGCCATCGCCGCCATCATCTGCTCCATGGACAGCGCGTCGATGCGCGCGATCTCGTCGAGATCGGTCGTGCCGTAGGACAGCATGCTGCGAAACTGCTGGTCCTTCTCCATGATGAGCTCGATGCGGAGGCGGAGCATCTCGCGCTGATGCTCGGTGAGCTCAGCGGGGATCTCGGTAGGGGACTGCTCGGCGGCGTCGGCCTGGCCAGTGTCGGCCTGGCCAGTGTCGGCCTGGGCAGTGTCGGCCTGGGCGACGGTGGGGCTGGGGGTGAAGAGCAGGCCGCACGCCAGCGTGGCCAGAGTCAGGAGGCTGAGGTTCATCGTGTCGAGTCCTTGGGCAATGTGAGTGGCGCGTGGCTGCGCGCGTTGCCTCACCCTTGCCGTCGTGGCTCGAGCGTTGGTGGGTTTCGTGTGGTCCGCGACTGAGCCGCTGGTCGGCGATGAAGACCAATCGGGCGCGGGATGCTGTATTCACGCGGCGGCCAAGGCGGTCTTGGGCGCGGTGCAGACGTGTGTGGGGGTGTGTCGGCGGAGCGGTCCGACCCCGGGTACATGGGTGACCGTTGGCCGTGGATGTAAGGTGGAGTCGCCGATCTGCCTCCGGATAGCGTGGGCGGACACGAATCCGGTGAACGAGCGGATGCCATCTGCCGGGTTGCACAAAGCGTTGGGTTTGCCGCGTTCGCCAGCGCTGCTCGGGGCGCCCGTCCGATACCGCCGAGCCCGGCGGCAAGCAGCGCCACGGTCATTGGGCGCGACGGCATACGGGCCGGTGGCGTCCGGGCTATTGCCGTCGGCCTTTGCCCACGGCCGCGGGGGCAGCCCTGTCCCGGGGCAACGCTTGAGATCCACAGCCCGTTGGCCCTGGGCGTGGGGCGCGCGACGAGCGTTTCCCAGTGCGGATCAACGCACCACCACGTCTGCCGTCACGTTCGTGAATCGCCCTCCGGGGTATGAGATCACCAGGGCCTGGGCAAAAAACGACGCGCCAAGGAGCGCCGGTAGACTCGGCACGACGAGGCTTACCGTGCCTGTCTGTGTTGGCGCGGTCAGGAAGAACGGAGGCAGGGTTGCAAGGCGGCTCGGATCAAGACCTAGGATGCCCCAGGGTTCGAGGGGGGTCCGACGGGCACCAGCCGCGACCAAGGGGACCGCGACGTCGACAATGCCTACCGGCGCGTACCGCGCGTGAGCCTCGAGAATGTAGTTCAGGCCCAAGCGGCTGAGGTGAGGCGCGTCCAAGTGGCGGAGCAGGTTGACGTAGAGGCGATTGCCGCCGCCGAGCTCCGGCCCAACGAGGAGAATGTCCGAGTCGCCGTCGTCGTCAAGGTCGTGGCAAGCAAGTGCGTAGGTCCGCGCCGGCTGAGCCGCAAGACGCGCCGACCCGTCGGTGAAAGACGCCGTGCCATCATTCAGGTAGATGCGTGTGCTATCGTCACTGGCGACGACGAGGTCGTTGTCGCCGTCGTTGTCCACATCGCGTGCCACCACGGCGATCGTGTGGTCCTGCGCCGCCGGCAGGGCTGTCCGCGGCGCGTCCACGAACCGCCCAGAACCGTCGTTCAGGAGTAGTCGGTCCTGGCCGGCGTTACCGAACACGAGGTCGAGGTCTCGGTCCGCGTCCAGATCCGCCAGGGCAGCGGTATGAGTCTCGTCGACGTCCGGCGGCAGATACGTGCTAGGAGCTGGGCGAAAGGCGCCCGTGCCGTCGTTGAGGTAGAGTCCGTTCGCTCGTCCAGCTCGGGCGAGGGCGAGGTCGAGGTCGCCATCGCCGTCGATATCGGCCAGCGCCCCGGCACTCGGTGGATCCGGATCTGGAGGGAGATGAGTGCTCGTTGCATCGGCGAACGTCCCAGAGCCGTCGTTGAGCAGGAGTCGGCCCGCGCGGCTTCCCGCAGAGGTGCCCAGCGATCCTAGGAGGAGGATGTCGGGATCACGGTCCCCGTCTAGGTCCCCGCAGAGGGCGCTCTGCGCAATCAATGTGAGCGGCGGGAGGCGGCTGATGGTCTCGTCGGCGAAGGACCCGGTGCCGTCGTTGATGAACAGTCTGGGTTGGGCGGCCTGCGGACCGGATGGCCCGGGCTCTGTCGCGCCGAGGACTAGGTCGGTGTCGCCGTCGTTGTTCACATCGCAAGGCGCCACGGTCGTTGCCCGCAGCGATACTGTCGGCATGCGCGCGTCAGTAGCATCGGCGAACCGCCAACCGCCGTCATTCAGCAGCAAGCGAGTTCGAGACGGTGGCCGCGCCGCGACCACCGCGTCGCGAGAATCTACGCCGAGCACGAGATCTAGGTCTGCGTCGTTGTCTACGTCGACGGCGGCAACCGTCAGGGTGTCACCGAAGATCGGCGGCAGCGGCGTGGCGGTCGCATCGGCGAAGGTGCCGGCTCCGTCGTTCAGCAAGAGGCGGTGCTGGCCGTCGTTCGCGAGAACGAGATCGGGCACGCCGTCGCCCGTCACGTCCGCAGCGCTGATCCCAACGGTTCGATCGTTGGCCGGTGGCAAAGGAGACTGCGTGAAATGTGCGGTGCCGTCGTTGATGAATAGTCGGTTCTGGCCCGCGTTGGCGAAGACCAGGTCGGGGTCGCCGTCCCCGTCAGCGTCCTCGCACACGACGTCAAGGCTCTCCTCTTCGGTCCGTGGCAGTCGCGTTGCGGAAGCGTCCAGGAAGTTGCCAGTCCCGTCGTTCAGGAAAAGCTCGTTTTGAATCGAGGCCGTGGGAAGGCCGTCGCTCGAGTTGGCGATGACGAGATCAGGGTCGCCGTCGCCGTCAACGTCGCAGCAACGCACAGCGGATACGGTAGCCTGAGAGACCGGCAGCTGGCTGGCGGTGACGTCGGTGAAGATGCCGAGCCCATCGTTGAGGTAGAGCCGCTGGGCGGGAGAGCCTCGGCAACCGAGCACGATGTCGGAGTCGCCGTCTGCGTCAACGTCGCACGTATCCACAGAGACCGTGTCGAAGCTGCCAAGGGGCAACGCCGCCGTGGTCGCGTCGGCAAACGAGCCAAGGCCGAGGTTCAGGTAGAGCCGATCTTGGCTGGAGCTACCACTATGGGAGACGTTGGCGAAGAAGACGTCCACGTAGGTGTCTGCATTGGCGTCGAAGCAGGCCACGTCGCTCGGTGCATCGTTGTCCAGGGGCATCCGTCTGCTGGTGCTGTCGAAGTAGATCCCCGACCGATTGTTGAGGTACAAGCGGTTCTGGCGGCCGAAGTTGCCGATGATGAGGTCCGGATACAGGTCGCGGTTGAAGTCAGCGTGCCCAACAGTGGTGGCCGTGTCGAAGAGCACTGGCAGGTGGGTCCGCGTCGCATCGGCGAATTTGCCCGACCCGTCGTTGAGGTAGAGGCGGCTTTGCCCCCCCTGCGCAAACATCAAGTCGACATCACCGTCGAACTCGATATCGAGTGGAACGACATCCCCGGCCCCCAGGGAGCCGTGGCCAGCTCCGCCCGACGGCAGGTGGCGACGGTGCGCGGCGAAGAACTGAGGGAGCGCCGATGGCGCCGCTTCGAGGCTAAGTGATATCGCGAAGTCGCCCTGCGCCCCTTGTGCGCCGCCGACAGCTAGATAGTAGGTCTTGCCTTTCTGAACGGCGAAGCACACTTCTGCTTGGTCGCCGCAGTGGTCGTCGTTGCACTCGATCTGAAACGTGTCGCAGAAGAAAAAGGCTGCTAGCACGGTGTCGAAATCTGCGCCGGCGCCGGGTGCGCAGAAGCTCGCAGTGGCAATGCCGTCGCTCGTCGCCGTGTAGGCATACCACACGTCGCTGCCGAACGAGCCGCACGCGCCGGAGAGCAGACTCGCCGTCGCGCCTCGGTTTGACCCGGCGGTGATCCCCTCGCTCAGTGGCATCGCCTCGCGACACTCGTCTCCTGCCAGGTCAAAAGTGAGAGCCACGGTGAACGTCCCCTGCGCACCGTTCGAGCCACCGACGGCCAGGAAGTAGGTTTGCCCCTGTGTTGCCGCCCACGTCAGCTCGGAGCGTCCTCGGCCGCAGCCCCCGTTGTTATTGCAACCTATTTCAGTGAGAGCTCCGCAGGCGCCGGTGAAGACCGCCACGCACGTGCTGAAAGATGCCGTCCCGCCTGAACTGGGGCACGTGGCGGCCGTCACCATGCCGTCGGCGACAGGGGTGAAAGCGTACCAGACGTCGCGGGCCATGCCGCCGCAGCTTCCCGTCGTGGGACCCGTCGTGGCGCCGACGTTGGTGCCTGCGGTCGCTCCTAGCGCGATCGGCGCGGCGTTGGTACAGCCGTCGTTCGTCGGCGATTCGATCAGAGCAAGATCGAAGCCCCCTTGCGCGCCGGCGGCGCCCCCGACCGCGATGTAGTAGGTCTGTCCGGCGCTTGCGGTGAACAGCAGTTCGGGAAGGTCCGCGCAATGGTCGTCGCTACAAGCGGCCTCGACCAGGGATCCGCAAGCGCCGGAGAACGCGGCGAGGGTCGCGTCGAAGCTGGCGCTCGTACCCGGGGCGCACAAGCTGGCGGTGAGCGTGAGCGTGCGGGGCGCGGTGTAGGCGTACCAGACATCGCTGCCAGTGGCCCCGCAGCTGCCAGCCATCGGGCTCTTTGTCGCGCCGATGTTCGAGCTTGAGACCAAGCCGGGCCCCACCGGAAGGGCGCCAGTGCATTCGTCGTTCGGTGGCGCTGGAGGTGGCTCGTTGATGGCCAAGAAGAACGAGCCAGTGGCGCCCCGTGAGCCGCCGACAGCGATGTAGTAGGTTGCACCCGCAGTGGTCGCGAATCGAACCTCCGAGGCAGTGCCGCAGGCATCGTCGCTGCAGCCGAGCTCCCTGAGTGCTCCGCAGTCACCCTCGAAGACTGCAAGGCAACTGTCAAACACGGCACCGCCACCTGCGGCTGAACACGTGCTGGCGCGGACGATGTTGTCGGCTGGCGACGTGTACGCGTACCACACGTCGTTCTCCATCGGTGCCCCGCAGCTCCCGGTCACCGGGCTGGTGGTCGCACCGACGGTCGAGCCGAACGTTGTTCCCGCGGCGATGGGGATGGCCGCGGTGCATTCGTCTTGTGCCGGCAACAGCGAGGCTAGGCCTAGCAGCGGACTCGTGAGTCGCAGAGCCATACCGCGGGCGTGCATTGGATCTCCTTCTGTGTGTCGCAGGTGATCGGCAAACGGGGCGTGGTCAGCCCTGAGCGTAAGCAGGATAGCGCGACTGGGCCTGAGCGCGACTGGCGCCGCACGCTTCGTTCCCGCCGACGGGGGCAGCCGGTTGGCAGCGGCGCCGCGGCGTGGTCACGGCCGAAGAGCAGCTTCCGATCATGTAGGTGCGGGGATTGGAGTGTCCCCGCACCAAGGCGTTGATGACGTCGTGCCGCGTTGGTTCTCGCGGTCATTGGGAACGACCTCGGACTGCGCCGTCGTGGTGGCGGCGAGCGCGAATGACGCCGCGGCGAAGAGGGGGATAGGGGCGCGGCACATAGGTGCGAAGTCCTCCTTGTGGCGCGAGGATACGGCCCACCGGTAGCCGCTGCCCGCCGCGCTGGGTGAGCGCGGCTTCGGCTCCCAAGGAACCCTACGGCCGACGGGCGCACCGCCTTCTCTCGGCTGGGTGTCGATGCAGCGGGGGCGTCAAAGCCGCAGGCCTAGTGGTGCGATTCAGGAATCTGGGGCCTTATCCACGGCCCTCAGCGCCGCTCGCAGCGTTGGGTCGTCCTCGCCGTATCCACCAATATGCCTGCGGCGACCCGCCTTGCGACCGGCGCCGATGTCTCGCGGATAAGGCCCCATCTGCCTCAAACACACCACTAGAGCTCACGCCGCTCGGGCAGCTGCTGCCCACGCCGTCGATGGTGAGCCTCTGCGCGTAGAACGCTGAGCCCACCGGGCACGGTTGGGCGGGCAGCGGCGCGGGGACGGCGGCGTCGGTGCGGCTTGGGACAACGATGCCGCCGGCGAGGTCCGGCACCAGCATGCTCGTCCCGCACGGCAGCGATGGTCCGGCGCGGGCGCCGAGCAGCAGCGCGGTCGGCGCCTCGCTGCGCGCATCGCGCAGGCGCAGATGGCGTTGCGCCAGGTTGCTTCTCACCCCTGCATTTGCGGCAAGAAGTAGTAGTAGGCGATCGCCGCGAGCTCGCGCGCGTAGCGCTGGCGGCGCCGCTCGGCGCCGCCGCCCTCCCGCGCGGGCACCGTGAACGCCTGCAGCCCGGCGCGCTCGCTGAACATCTTGATGCGCAGCAGGTGGTAGTCGTGACTCACCATCAAGAACCGGCGCCAACCGCGCTCCCGCGCCAGCGCCTGGCAGGTCCGCACGGTCGCAAGGGTATTGATCCCGGTCTCGTCGAGCACGGTCGCGGCCTCGGGCACCCCGAGCGCCGCGGCAAAGCGCTGCATCGACACCGGCTCGCTGACCGGCACGCCGTCGCCATGGCCGCCCGAGAACACCAGGTGCCGCGCCAACCCGGCGCGCCATAGCTCACAGCCGGTCCGGGTCCTGTCGGCCAGCGACGGTGAAGGCGTGCCGTCGCCCTTCACTCCCGCGCCAAACACAACGATCGCGTCCGCCGGCCGGCGCTGGTCCATGGCGCCGAAGGCGACGCACGTGATCACGAGACCCGCCGCGGCCACCGCCGCGTCGCCCAGCAGGTTGCCGGCGATCCGCCACGGCCCGGGGCGGTCGGCCCGCGCTGGGGGGAAGGCCGCCCACAGGCCGTGGGCCAACGCCGCGGCCGCGCTCAGCAGTGGCGGCCACTCGCCCCCCGCTCCGCTCGCCCACGCGCGGCCGGCATCCAACACGCAAACCGCGGCCGCCGAGGCCACCACCAGCCGCGCCGCCGGGCGCAGGCGCGACGGGAGATAGGCCCAGAGCAGCACGCTGCCGCAGAACGCCGCGAGCCAGGCGAGCCCCAGCCAGGCGGGCGCACGCTGGAGACCGATCCACCACCAAAAGCGCGGCTCGCCGTACGAGACCACCTCGAGGGAAGCATTGACCGCGGCAAACAGCGCCAGCACCCGCACAGTGCGAGTGACGAGCGCCGCGCCGAGGCGGCGGGCGAGGCTGGGGACCGGCATGAACACCCCCGCTGTAACCGCGGCGCGCGGCCGCTACAACCGACCGCGGTGATGACCAAGCGGTTCGCGTTCGACAAGCAGTACTACGATCGCTTCTACCGCGACCCGAGTACGCGGGTGAGCAACACAGCGCAAATGCGCCGGCTCGGCAAGTTCGTCTCGGCCTACCTGGCCCATCTGGGGCAACCGGTCGAGACGGTCCTGGACCTCGGTTGTGGGCTCGGCGCATGGCAGCCGGTGATTCGGCGGCATTTTCCCAAGGCGAGCTACACCGGGGTGGAGATCAGCGACTACCTGTGCCGAGAGTACGGGTGGGAGCCCGGTTCGGTGGTCGACTACCGACCGGCGCGGCCCGCGGACCTCGTCGTCTGCCATGGCGTACTGCAGTATCTTTCGGCCTCGGAGGCCCGCCGCGCCGTGGCCAATCTGGCACGGTGCTGCGGTGGAGCCATGTTCTTGGAAGCGCTGACGGCGGAGGATTGGGACGACAACTGCGATCGGGCCGTGACCGACGGGGACGTTTACCTCCGCGAGGCGGCGTGGTACCGGCAGCTGCTGCGGCGCCACTTCATCAACTGTGGCGGCGGCATCTTCATGAGCCGCGCCACTTCGCCCGCGGTGCTCTACGAGCTGGAGAAACTCGACTGAAGAGGCGCGGCCGGTCGCCGTAGGCGCTCGCCACGACAGGACCCATGGACTTCTTTGCGCATCAGGACGCCGCCCGGCGCAACACCACGAAGCTCATCGTGCTGTTCGTTCTTGCGGTGATCGGCATGGTCATCGGGATCTACGTCATCGCCATACTGCTCCTCCAGGGCGCGGAGGCGAATGATCAGGTGGGCTGGTGGAATGGGGACATCCTCGGCCTCGCCGGCGGTGGCACGCTGCTGATCGTCGGCATCGGCAGTCTCTATAAAACGGCGCAACTGCGCCGCGGCGGGCCGGCGGTGGCACAAATGCTGGGCGGCCGCGAGCTGGCGCCCAACAGCCAAGACGTGGACGAGCGGCGGCTGATCAACATCGTCGAAGAGGTTGCGGTGGCGTCCGGCGTGCCGGTCCCGACGGTCTACCTGCTGGACAACGAAGCCGCGATCAACGCATTCGCCGCCGGGCTCGCGCCGGGGGATGCCGTCGTTGGCGTGACGCGAGGCTGCCTCGAGCAGCTCAACCGCGACGAGCTGCAGGGGGTCATCGCCCACGAGTTCAGCCACATCCTCAACGGCGACATGCGGCTCAACCTGCGCATCATCGGCGTGCTGCACGGCATCTTGTGCATCAGCCTCGCCGGCTACCTGCTGCTGCGGAGCACGTTCTACGGCGGCTTTCGCCGCCGCGACAGCAAGGGCAACGCGGCCGCGGCAATCCCGATCATCGGTATCGGCCTGATCGTGATCGGGTCGGTCGGGCTGTTCTTCTCGCGGCTCATCCAGGCGGCCGTCTCGCGACAGCGCGAATTCTTGGCGGATGCCGCGGCAGTGCAGTTCACGCGCAATCCCGCAGGCATCGCCGGCGCCCTCAAGAAGATCGGCGGCTTGGCCTCCGGAGCCAAGCTGGCGACGGCGCAGGCCAACGCGACGAGCCACCTGTTCTTTGGCAACGCGCTGTCGGCGCCGATGCTCAACCTCCTGGCCACCCATCCGCCGCTGCCGGAACGCATCCGGCGCATCGAGCCAGCGTTTCGGGCCGAGACCAAGGAACCACGCCGCCGCCAAGTCGACGTCAGTGCGCCGTTGGCCCCCGGATTCACCGGGGCAACGGCGAACCAAGCGCCCGCCGGCCTCACGCCCGACCGTTTGGTCGAACAGGTTGGCCAGCCGACCGACCGCCATCTGGACGCGACACGCGACTTCTTGGCGGGCCTACCGCTCGCCGTGAACATCGCCGTGCACGAGCCGTTCAGCGCCCGGGCACTGATCTTCGCCATGCTGCTCTCGCCCTCGGCACGCGAGCGGCGCCACCAGCTCAACCTGCTGCGCCAGCAGATCGACGACGCGACCACTGCGGAGACGCTGGCTCTGGCGAGCGCCGTGACCGACCTCGATCGCGCCGCGTACCTCGCCATCGTCGACCTGGCCATGCCCGCATTGCGGGAAATGTCGGCACGGCAGCACGCGACGTTCCTGCGAGCCGCCGGCACTCTCGTCAGTGCCGATGATCGCATCGACCTCTGGGAATTCACGCTCAGCAAGGTCCTGGAGCGGCATCTCAGCACCCACTTCGCGCCGCCCGCACGGCCCAAAGCGACGATCCACCGCCTGCCGCAGCTCCTCGGCGAAGCACGGGTCCTCCTGTCGTGCCTCGCGCACGCCGGTCACGCCGACGCTGACGCCATCCGGGACGCCTTTGATTTCGGCATCCGGTCACTCCCGACCGACGGGTACCCGCACGCACTCTTGGATACGGGCGATGTTTCGCTCACCGCATTGGGCCGCGCGCTCGACCGCATCCAAAACGCCACGCCGGGCTGCAAGAAAGCGGTTCTGCGCGCCTGCGCCAAGACGGTTGCGCACGACGGTGTGGTGCTAACAAGCGAGGCCGAGCTGTTGCGCGCGATCGCCGACACGCTGGATTGCCCGATGCCGCCTCTGCTCAAAGAGCAAGAAGAGGTTGTTGCAGGATCGCCTTGACGATTGTGTGATCGCCGTGGTCCGACGACGATGGGGAATCGCGGGACCACGTGGGTGTGCTGCAGCCAAGCGCGACGCAGTGCGCCCCTGATCGATCAGGGTGTGTGATGAGCTTCAGTGAAACTCGGCGGCCAAGCCGCCATGCATGGCGCCAGTGCGGCCGCGCACTCGGCGCAGGAGCGTTCTCTCTCGCCTTCGCCGCCGGCCTGCTCGGTCAGGAGCAATTCGCGGCGCCGGTCAATGCCCACTATCCAGCCCAAGGCGGCGTGGCTTTGGCGAGCACCGACGCGGATGGCGACGGCGATGTCGATCTTCTGCTCGCCCAGACAGGACCGAACACGCTGCTGGTGGGCAATGGCGACGGGATGTTTATCGACGCGAGCGCGGCGCAGCTGCCGCTCAACATCGACCGCTCCCAAGCAGTGGCGACCGGTGACGTCGACGGTGACGGTGACGCCGATGTCGTGGTGGCCAACACGCTCTACTTCTTCTACGGCGCTGCCAACCGGCTCTACCTCAACGACGGCGCCGGCATGTTCACCGAAGCGCCGGGGGCCTTCGCCGACAGCGACGTCAGCATTGCGCTCGCACTCGCCGACTTCGACGGCGACACCGACCTCGACCTGATCGTCGGCAACGGCTGGGGCCAACCCAACCGGCTGTTCCAGAATGACGGCACCGGGGTGTTCAGCGACGTGACGGCCACCAACTTGCCGGCCGACACGGACAACACGCACGCGGTGGCACCCTGCGACGTCGACGGCGACGGTGACCTCGACTTGCTGCTCGGCAACGGCCTGCAAGACCGGCTCTACCTGAACGACGGAACCGGTCTCTTCACCGACGCCACGGCCACGAACTTCCCGACGACGGTCGATGCCACACGGGACCTCGCGATCGGCGACGTCGACGGCGACGGCGACTGCGACGTCGCTCTCGCCACGCTCTCCATCGACCCAGTGATCCAGAACCGGCTCTACCTCAATGACGGCGCCGGCGTCTTCACCGACGCGACCAGTCAGCTGCCGTTTGACACCGACCAAACCGAGGGCGTCGCCATCGGCGATGTCGACGGCGACACGGATCTCGATCTCCTCTGGGCGAACGCGGGGAGCCAGAACCGACTCTACCTCAATGACGGCACCGGCATCTTCACCGACGCGACGACTCAAGTGCCCAGCGACACGGCGGTCTCGCAAGACGTGTTGCTCGTCGACGTCGACGGCGACATGGACATTGATGCGGTCTTTGGCGGTGGCCTGTATATCAACGACGGGACGGGACAGTTCGTCGACACGCTGCCGCGGCCCCTCCCGGCGCTGCTTGACGGCACCTGTCGGTTCGCGCTCGGCGACGTCGATGCCGACGGCGACAACGACCTGGTGCTTGCCCGCTGCCTCAACGGCGGCCAGCCCAACGGCCTGTACCTGAACGACGGCTTTGGCTCCTTCGCCGACTCGTCGCCGGCGCAGTGGCCATCGGCGCAAGACGCGACGTCCGGGGTCGCGGCCGGCGACTTCGACGGGGACGGGGACCTGGACTTCGCCTTTGCCAATGCGGGGACCGGCACGGGCGAGCAGAACCGGCTCGTCATCAACGACGGGGCCGGGGCGTTCACCGACGTCACGGCGACGCAGCTGCCGGTGGAGATCGACACGTCGGTCTCGGTCGACGCGGGCGATGTCGATGGCGACGGCGACCTCGACCTGTGGTTCAGTAACGGCAACTCCAGCGGGGAACAGGACCGCCTGTATCTGAACAACGACGGCACCGGGCTGTTTACAGACGCCACCGCCGTCAAGTTGCCGGTCATTGCCCACAACAGCTTCTGGGTCTTCCTGCGGGATGTCGACGGCGACAGCGACGTTGACGCGCTGGTGGGCGACCCCGCCCCTCACCTCTACCTCAACGACGGCACTGGCGCGTTCACCGACGTCACCGCGAGCCAGCTACCGGTGGTCGCGGCGACCACGGTCGGCGCCGCCGTGGGCGATGTCGACGGTGACGGCGATGTCGACCTGGTGATGAGCGGCCCAACGACGTTGCTGAGCAACGACGGAGCCGGAGTGTTTACCGACGTCACCGCGACCAATCTGCCCGCGGGAGTCACGGCCTCCGAAGTGATCATGGTGGACGTCGATGACGACGCCGACCTCGACCTGGTCCTCGGCACCCAGCTCGGCAGCTCCGACCTACTCCTGGAGAACGACGGGACGGGCCTCTTCAGCGATGTGTCATCCCGCCTGCCGGCCAACGCGAGTCTCACCACGAGCTTCGCCGCGGCCGACCTGGACAGCGACGGCGATCTCGACCTGGTCGCCGCCACTTCCGATGGTGAGCGGATCTACACCAACCTCGCGCGACAACTCGCCACGCCGCTACTGACTCGGCCGGGGCGACCATGGCGACTCGACGCCTATGCGCGCTTCCTGACGCCGGCGGCAGACTTTGCGCTCCCCATCGTCGGCGGTGCCGCGACGAGCATCCCGTTGCCGGGAATCGGCACGTTCGGCCTCAACCCGATCGGACTCATCGTGCTGCCGCCGTTCTTCGTACAGCCCGAGGGCTTTGGCTCGCTGGCGCTCGACCTGCCGGACGAGCCAACGTTCGTCGGGCTGGAGATTTTCGCCCAGGCACTGCTGGTGCAATCCAACGGCGACCTCTCGCTCACGCAGGTCACGCGCGACGTCTTTCTACCCTAGTGGTGTGATTCAGGCAGATGGGGCCTTATCCGAGGTATCGGCGCCGGTCGCAAGGCGGGTCGCCGCAGGCATATTGGTGGATACGGCGAGGACGACCCAACGCTGCGAGCGGCGCTGAGGGCCGTAGATAAGGCCCCAGATTCTTGAATCACGCCACTAGACCCTAGAAGACCGGCCCGCCCATCTTCGGTTCGGGCCAACAGACGGATGGGTCCAGACGTCTTAGGCAAGGCCCCCCGACCGCCGCTCCGCCTCAGCTGAAGGAGTCTCCGTGCTCGCCTGCCCGCACCACTTGGCTCTCGCCGCCGCCCTCGCGGCCGCGAGCTGCCAGCCCCACGTCCATGGCCAGGAGCCCACGCCACCGCGATTCGAGCTCGCAGCGCCGCCACTTCCCGTCGGTCCGATGGCAGGCTTGCCGGAGGCCGCGGACGTCAATCACGACGGACATCTCGACGTCGTCGTCGCTTGCGGCCCCTGCTGTGGCATGGACCCGAGCCCCGATGCCGGTCACGTTCAGATCCTCCTCGGCGACGGAGCAGGACGCCTGCGCTACGCAGGTGACGCCGTGCCGGTCGGTGAAACGGCACTGCGCGTGGCAATCGGCGACGTGAACGGCGACGGACACGCCGACGTCGCCTCCATCCAACACAGCAGCTACGACGCCTCGGTCATTCTCGGCGACGGCTTGGGTGGCTTTGCCACGCGGCCGGATCTGACCTTCCCGCTGGCGCAGGGCGATTCACCCCACGTGCATTCGGTCACCTTGGCGGACGTCAACCACGACGGGCACCTCGACTTCCTGGCGACGCTGATCTCGGACCACGCCATCGCGGTGCACCTCGGCGACGGCAAAGGCCACTTTCGCCCGGCCCTCGGGCAGCCCTACTTCGCCCATCGGCATCCCTACGAACAGCTCACCGTGTGCGACCTCAATGGTGATGGGCACCCGGATCTCGCTTGCACCGACGTGCGCGGCAATGGCATCACCGTGTTGGTCGGCTCGGGTACCGGCATGTTCGCCCCGTCGCGTGGCTTTCGGCTCGAAGCGCACACGCCAATCGCCGGCGCCGAGCGCCCGACGGCCCTCGCGCTCGGCGATTTCACCGGCGACGGCTGTCCCGACGTGGTTGCCACCATCGACGAGAGCCCGCAAGTGGTCGTGCTGGCCAACGATGGTCACGGCGAATTCCAGCAGGTCGGCCAGGAAGCGCTGACCACGGCGCAACCGACCTACGGCGTGCGCGTCGCCGACCTCAACGGCGACGGTCGTCTGGACTTCGTGACCGGCGGAGCCGCGGTCTCACTGGGGCACGGCGACGGGACGTTTGCCGCGTCGCGCGCTCTCACCGGCGGAGGCACCGCCCCACAAGTGGCGATCGGCGACTTCGACGGAGACGGCCGGCCGGATATTGTGTGCAGCAGCTACAGCGACGGGACGGTGGCCGTGCTGTTGAACCGCCCCGACCAGTAGATCCCCGCCGCACACCAGATCCCCGCCGCAATCCGCCGGCCGCGGACCGACCCCTCCCCGAAGCGGGATCAAGCCCCAACCTGAGTGACCATCTGGCGTTCGCCCGGTGCCGCGTGGTGCAATGGTCGGCGGCTTCGTACCACTTCACGGGAACCGAGGAAACGCGCCCATGCGCCCCCTGCTCGCCACGCTGTTGCTGTCGCTGCTGCCGCTACCGCCCCTACTTGGCCAGGAAGACCCGAGCCCCCAGGAGACGCCGAGTATCCTCGAGCGCAACCTGACGGAGGCCGTCGCGCATCGCGAGGCGGGACAACTGGAGGATGCCCTGACCGCGGTCGGCCGCGCGCTCGAGGCGGACGATCGCCACCTCGGTGCCCTGCGGCTGCTCGCCGACATCGGTCTGGCGATGTCGGATCAAGACCTGGCGGCGCACGCACTGCACCGGTGGACCGACCTCGTGGCCGCCGCCAAACCGTCGCCGGTCACCGCCGAAGAGCGTGGGACCTCCGCCACGCAGCTCGGCGAGCTCGACCCCGAGGCGAAGAGCTGGGAGCGACTGCAGGCCAGCTACGTGAAGAAGCTGCTGGCGCTGGGCAAGGACTACAAGAAGAGCAAGGACTGGCTCGGCGCACTGGAAGTGTTCTCCCAGGTCCTGCAAGTCGATCCCGACGCAACCGAAGCGGCCAAGATGGTCGGCGAAGTGCGGCGGCTCGGCGGCCGCGAAGTCGCGGTCGAAGACGTCTTCGCCGGGGCCGACCCGTTGCGAGGCAAGACGCCGGAGCGGCTCGAGCGCGAGAACCGCGCGCACAGCGAATGGCCGACGGCGTGGAAGAAGAGCACCACCAACTACCGCTTCCGCACGGATGCTGGGTATCTGGTGCTGGAGACCGCCTCGATCGCGATGGAGCAGATGAACCGCTTCTATCGCAAGTTCTTCCGCTACAAGCTCAACGGCGGCAAGACGCCGAAGATCGAGATCCGAATCTTCAAAAACCGGAGTGAATACCTCGATCTGGGGTCCAGCCCCTCGGACTGGTCGGGCGGTCAGTTCACCGGCAGCGCGGTCGAGACCTACGTCGGCGGCACGACGGGCCGAGAGTCGATCCGTGACATGTACCGCACGCTGTTCCACGAGGCTGCGCATCAGTTCGTGACCCTGAGCGGCCGCGGCGTCCCGGGCTGGCTCAACGAGGCCTTCGCCTCGTTTTTCGAGGGCTGCGTCATCCTCAGCAACGGCACCGTGGAGTGGAACCGCGTGCCCCCGGGGCGGCTGTTCCCCCTGGCGTCGCGGCTGGACCGGGGATGGATGCAAAGCGCCGACGACGGGGTGCGCGACGATGCCGGAGAGTGGGCGCAGCCCACGCGAGCGCCCAGGTTCGCCATGGTCGTGAGCGGCGACTACGAGTGGGGGCCGCCGTGGTATGCGCCCACGTGGGGTGTGGTCTACTTCCTCTACAACTACCGCGCGCAGGACGGTCGCCCGGTGTTCCGCGACGCGCTGCACGAGTACTACACGTCGTTCAAGCGCGGGCGCCCCAAAGACCCGGTGGCGCACTTCGAGGAGATCGTGGTCCGCGGGTCGGCACTGTGTCCGGTCAGCAGCATCGACGGTCTCGACAAAATCTGGCGCAACTGGATCCTCGACCTCCGCGACGTGTACACCGGCCGCGCCCAGCGCGACAGTCAGCTGGTGCAGTTCGGCGACTCCGCCCGCGAGCGGGGCGACCTCGAGCTAGCGCTTGAGTTCTACGAGGACAGCCTGCAGGAAGGCGGCGACGCGGATCCGGAGGTTCTGAAGAAGATCGCCGGACTGTT
The DNA here is from genome assembly GCA_039029375.1 of Planctomycetota bacterium. Taxonomy (GTDB): domain Bacteria; phylum Planctomycetota; class UBA1135; order UBA1135; family UBA2386; genus JBCCGH01. The sequence continues at coordinate 52,678 of JBCCGH010000016.1, read as the reverse complement.
CGAAGATCTGGACCGCAAGAGGCGCGCCGCCGCGACCTACCGCCAGCTCAAGCGCGAGTACGAGGTGCGCGCGGAGACCGACCATGCCGACTACCGGCGGGCCGCCGAGCGCGCGCGCGCTCTCGATCCACTCGCGGGGCGCTTTGCGCGGATCTCCAATGAGCTTGCCGAAGCCGGTCTCGAGCTGGCCAAGGGCTACGAGGAACGCGGGCTGCCGACGATGGCCCTAGAGATCGCCCGCCGCATGAGCGCGAGTTTCTCCGTCGGCGCCGCTCGCGAGTACTACGCGGATCTAGCTCGACGTACCGGCAAGTCGCTGGCGCGCTGGCGCCTCGCGTACGACGGCCTGACGTTGAATGGTTGGTCGGGTGGCTTCGGCGCCTATCGCGCCGCCGGTGACGAGATCGTCGCGTCGTTCGAGGGCGAGGACCCGGCCGAGGGTTCGTTCCTCACCCGTGAGCTCGCCTACGACGCCACCTTCGACGCCGACTTCAGTCTCGAAGCCGAGATGCGGATCGAGATCGAGGAAGAGCAACCCAAGGGGCGGTTGATGGGCCTGTGCTTTGGCTGGAAAGGCGCGCAGGACTTCCACGCCGTGACACTGCATCCCAAAGGCTTCATGGACATCGCCACCAACCGCGGCGGCGTCTGGGAGATCCGCGACCACCGCACGCTGACCGTAGGCAGCGAATGGCTCAAGCTGCGCATCGACGTCACCGGCAGCGAGCTCGACGTCTACCTCGACGACAGGTTCGTGCGATCACTGGACTTCCGGTCGCGGGAAACGGTGCGGGGCGGCTTCGGCCTCATCACTGGCACTGGAGAGGCGCGCTACCGGCAGGTCCGAGTGCTCGCCCGGGATCGCTTCGACCCAGCCGCCGCGATCGAGCGCGAGCTGGCGATGGAGCGCATCAGCGAGGACGCCAGCCTGCGCGCCGATGGCAACTTCGCCGGCTTCGCGGCCCCCGAGCTGAAGGTCGCGCACTGGGCCCAAGGCGACCCCATCACGCTCGAGCAGCTGAAGGGCGAGCCCGTACTGCTCGCGTTTTGGTCACAAGAGCAGGAGAAGGTCATCCCGACCGCGGCTTACTACCGACACCTCACCAAGCGCAGCGGCGACCGAGGTCTCCGCGTCATCGTGCTTTGCGACGGCGGCACGAAGCCCGAGGCCCTGGCGAAGTGGCTCGAGACGGATCCGCTGCCCGGAGCGCTCGTCGGCATCGATGTCACGGGCGAGACCTACGAAGCCTACTGGGTCAAGGCCGGCGGCCACGGCATCCCGAGGGTCCTGCTCATCGATCGCAACGGAATCGTGCAGTTCGAGGGCGACCCGGGCCTACGGGCGGGCGAGGGCTGGCGGCCCGGGGCCGAGACGTACGTCGATGGCCCCCTCCGGCGCCTTCTGGCGGAAGATCACTGAGCCCCCCCCCCCCCGGAGGGGAGAAAATCGCTGGGCCGGCTGCGCCTAACGGCACCGGGAGTTACCCTTCACTCAAGGGCCGCCGCATCCCCGCTCTGGCCGGCCCCCGCCGCCCCCTCCTGCACCGATGTCTCGCACCATCGTCCTTATCTACCCGCGGTTCGAGCCGGACTTCCCCGACCCGAAGAAGCGCATCGGCCTGCCGCTGGCTCCCCTGACTGTCGCACGTCCTCTGGTCAAGGCCGGCTACGACGTCCGCATCTTCGATGAGAACGTGATCCCGCGTGTCATCGACGAGCTCGCCAAGTGCCCCAAGCCGGTCTTTGTCGGCTTCAGTGTACTCGGCGGCAACACCGTCAACACCGGGCGCAAGCTGGCGCTGCAGGTGAAGAAGCTGTGGCCCGACGTGCCACGCGTGTGGGGCGGCTGGAGCCCAACGCTCCTGACGAAGGCCTACGAGCACCCGACCGCGCGCAAGTGGGTCGACGTCGTCGTGCGCGGTCGCGGTGAGGCGCAGGGCCTGGAGATCGCCCGTCGCCTCGAGAACGGTGCCCACAACTTCGATGGCGTGCCCGGCGTCTCGTGGTGGGACGAAACTGGCGCGCTGCACCACGAGCCCGACGCGCCGTTCGATGATGCGACCGAGGCGGAGCAGCTGCCCTACCACCTCATCAAGGACCTCGATCCCTACACGACCAAGTACGGGATCATCAACTACGTCTCGAGCTACGGCTGCCCGCACAAGTGCGAGTTCTGCGGGATCCCGGCCGGCACGCAGACCTTCAAGCCCACGGCGAACTACCGGGTCGTCGACAACTTTCTGCACTTCAAGCACATGGGGATGCGGGAAGTCATCTTCCTGGACGACAACTTCTTCACGTCGAAGTCGCGGGTCGTCGACATGGCCCAGCGGCTCGTCGACGCCAACGCCGGGCTCAAGTGGCACTGCAACGGTCGGGTCGATCAGATCAACGTCCTCTCCGACGAGGAGATGCAGCTCGTCGCCAAGTCCGGTTGCCTCTCGATCAACGTCGGCTACGAGACCGGCGACCAGGAAGTGGCGGATAGCGTCCAGAAGGGCATCGGCGTCGGCGACATCTTCCAACTCGCCGACACGCTACGTCGCCACGGCATTGGCCTGTCGCTGAACTTCATCGTCGGCCTCCCCGAAGAGACGCCGGAGTCCCTGGTCCGCTCGCTCGAGTCGCTGAAGCAGATCTACGTGCACCAGCCCAACCTGCAGGTGTCGTGGTACATCTTCATGCCGCAACCGGGCACCCCACTGTGGGACAAGCTCATCGCGCGCGGGCTGATGCCGGACCACGAAACCCTCGAAGCGCACGGCAAGTTCGACACGATCTTTATGGAGCACCCCTTCCTGTACAAGGGCCCACCACGGTGGCTCTGGAAGGAGTGGCGCTACAAGAGCAAGGCGATCTCGTGGTACTTCTGGACGGCGTACGCCTCGCCCATCCCGAAGAACCCCGTGGCTAAGTTCCTCTTCATGCGCCTGCGCGCCTGGTGCCGTTGGCGCTTCGAGACCCGGAGGTTCCGCTTCCGGCAGGACTGGTGGCTCGCCTACTACGCGCACTGGAGCCGTATCCACGTCCGCTGGGCGTGCAAGGAGATGACGCGGACGCAGCCGTTCTACGCCCTGTGGCGGCGCTGGCGCAAAGTGCGGCCGGTCAAGGACCCGGACTACCTGCCCATCGCCGGGATCCCGCGCAGCTTCTGACGGGTCGAGCTAGACCTCTAGGTTCTAGGGCTTCGGCGTGAGGCGCCAGCCGTGGAATCCGGCTGCGCTTGCCTCCTGCCAATGGTAGGACTGCTGGAGGTGCTCGAGGATCACCGGGCCCGCCGTGGCCCCGGGCACCCACAGCGGATCGAGCAGGAACTCGCGGCCACCTTGCGTGATCCACAACTCCTTGCCTGCGGCGAGGTGCGGCGCCAGAAAGTGCTGGTCGTAGACCGGTAGCCACTCCCGCAGCACGTCGGGCTCGAGTGAAGCCTGATCCGCCGGCACACCCCACTCGAGCTCTGGCAGATACACCAGGGCCCCCTCGGCCTCATCTAGCGAATTGCCAAGGAGCAGATAAGCGGGCCGGTCGCCGATCACCTCGCGCACCCCTTGCGCAAACGGCAACCCCGGCTTGGCGGCGTTGTGCGCCACGACCTCGCCGACGGTGATCGCGCACGAGACGACGAGGAGGCCCCAGCGCCAGGGCCCCGTGACGAGCCGCGCCGTGATGAGCGCCGCCGGCCAGGCCACAGGCAAGAGGTAGGCGCCCCGCTCGCTCTCGGTGCCCATCAGGATCAGGGTCACGCTCAATAGCGCGGCCAAGCCCGGCAACGCCGCCCACGCCAACCAGCGCGTCGTCCGCGCGAACGGGCCGGCCAACAACACGGCCGACAGCAGCGCGAACGGGCGTAGCCAATCCGACCACAAGGTCCCGAGGAGCAGCCATGGGCGCGCACCGTAGTCCCACAGGTAGTGGGTGAAGTGAGTGAAGGCCTCACCCGAAGACACCGAGAAGCCGAGGCCGCGCAGCACCGGGGGAATGAGCTGGACGAGCCCCACATGCGCCACCGCCGCGGCGATCAGCGCCGCCCACAGACGGCGATCAGCGCCGCCGCGCTCCAGCGCCAGCGCGGCCGCCACGGGGAGCAGCACCAAGGGCAGCAGGATGCCCGACGCGTGCCCTGCATAGGCCAAGCCGGTCGCGAAGCCGAGCAGGGCGCCGCGGCCCAGCGACGGCCGCACGGCCAACCACGCCGCCACCAGGCTGGCCAGGCCGAACATCGCAAAGAACGGCCCGTGCACCTCGACCACCGAGCCGAAGAAGACCACGGCGGGCGTCGTGGCGACAAGGGCGCTCACCCAGCGCGCCGGCCCGCGCTCAAGGCGCAGGACGCAGCCGGCCCCGTGCACGCCGAGCACGCCCAACGCCATGCCGAGCGCACTGAGGGCGAGCCCGGCCTGGTGGATCGAGAAGCCGAGGGGCAGCATCGCCGTCTTGCACAGCCACAGCAGCGGCAGGTAGGCGAAGTGCCACTTGTGGCGAATGTCGTCGCCGAGGCACCGCCACATGAGGTAGTGGCCGTCGGTCTTGTAGAGCGTCTCCTGCCCGAGCAGCAGGTAGAGGGCCAAGGCTCCCAGCGCGATGACCACCCCGTCGGCGACGCGCGCGCGGGCGTGATCGGGCGACGGCGCGAAACGGGCTCCGGCAGGGTCGGGGGTGGAGGTTGAGGCGGTCAACAGCGGCGGCTCACGGACTTTCTTATCGCTTCGGCTCGGCGGCCGACAAGAATGGTCGCCGACCCGGTGCCGCAATGCTGCACTCAACCCGATGCCCGACCGCCGCCTTTTAGATCGCGCCACCGCGTTGCTCGGGCGGCGTTCGCAACGGCTGGGGGCGCTCGCCGCCGCGATCCTGGGTGGGGCGGCACCAGCCCAGGAGCCCACGCCGGAGCCGGCTCGGCCCGCGGCCGTGTCGGACGAACGGCACTTTGCACGCGACCGCTCCTTCTCGATCGTATTGCCAAGCGGCTGGCGACAGCTGGTCCCCGACGAGGCGAGAACACTCCAGCAGCGCTTCAGCGCCAAATTCCCGCCCGACCTACTCACGCCGCGGCAGGCCGGGCTCTACCCGTACGGCCCAATCGACGCGTGGCTCCGCGGCGAGGTACAAGGCCGCTGCCTGACGCTGCAGAAGGCCGACGGCGAGATCCCGGTCAGCGACGAGGGCCTCGCCGACGCCCGCTCGCCCCAAATCGCCGCCGGCTGGAAGCGCGAGGTCGAGGAAGCGCGCATCGTCGAGCTAGGCCCGGACCGGCATCCCGCGATCGAATGCGTGACAGCGCTCGACCTGGGGCCAGATGCGCCGCCGATCGCCGCGCTGGAGCTCCTCGTGCCGACCGGAGGGAACACCCTAATCCTGAGCTTCCGATGCTGGAGCGCCGACCTTGCTGCGGCGCTACCGGCGTTTCGCGCGACCACCGCCACCCTCCAATTCGCGAGACCCGCGCGCGGCGAGAGCAAACTGAGCGATCGGCTGGTCTATCCCGCCGTGGTCGGGGCGCTGGTCGGCCTGCTCCTTCTCGTTCTGCGAAAGCGCCCCAGCGGCCCGGCGCCGGGTTGAGCTTGCGTTTCCCTGACCATACCATGCGCGCTTGAGTAGCCCGCAACAACACCGTTGTGCGGGGGGCGGCGAATCAGGGCAGCGTTCATGCCGCTGTCGGCCCCGCGACCAACACCGGCGAGGAGAAACTTGAGCAAGCGCGCGCCGTTGGCGTCGGGATCACGTCCGCTCGACAAAGCGCTGTTCCAGTCGGGCATGCAGTGCGCGAAGCGCCTCTATCTCGACTACCACCAGCCGAGCCGCGCGCCGGGCGCCTCCCCTGACCGCGACGAGCAGCTTGAGGCGGGCCGACGCCTCCTCGAGCTGGCGCGCCAGGCGTTCCCCGGCTGCCAGACGTGTGATGCCGACGACGCCGACCGGGCCGTCGAGCAGACGCGTGAGTTCCTCAGCGCCGACCGACCGGCCGGGGTCTTTGACGCCGCATTCCGCGCCGAGGGCGTCGAGATCCGCACCGACGTCGCGCTCCCGCACGGTCCCGGCGTCGACATCTTTGAGGTCAAGTCCGGCACCCGGGTCAAGGCGCGCTACCTGCAAGACGTGGCGCTGCAGGTCTGGGTCATCGAGAAGTCCGGACTGCAGGTGCAGGCCGTGACCATTCTGCACGTCAACCCGAGCTACAAGCACCGCGGCGGTGACTCGTATCCGGTGCAGGCTCTGTTCAAGTCGGTGGACGTCACCAAGAAGGTGCGCAAGCTCCTCCCGCGAATCGAGGAGCGCATCGTGACTTTCCGCAGCCTGCTCGAAGACCCGGTCACGAAAGACCTCCCCACTGGGACCTGGTGCAACACGCCATTCCCGTGCGGTTACTTGCCGTCTTGTCGTCGCGAGGGCTCCAAGCAGCCGCTGCTCGACCTGCCGGACCTGACGCGAGACCAAGAGCGCGAGCTACACGAACTCGGCATCGAGGATCTGTCGGCGATCCCGACCAAGCACCCCGGGCTCACGCTGCTCCAGCGGCGATCGCTGCGTTCCCTGCAAGAGAGCCAGCTCATCGTCGAACCATTTGTTGGCCGGGAGCTGGCCGACTTGGAGCTGCCGCTGCACTTCATCGACCTGACCTGTGCGCTGCAGGTCTTGCCGGCCTTCACCAACACTCGACCCTGGCAGCAGATTCCCTTCCAGTGGGCGTGCACGACCGTGACTTCCGACGGCACCCGCAAGAACGCCGCCTTCACGGCGGCGAACCCGGAAGACGCGCGCCCCGCGTTCCTGGTCAGCTTGGCCGAGACCATTCGCGCCGCGGGCGGCGGCACGGTCGTGGTGTGGGGCGCGGCCTTCGAGGGCCGCTTGCGCGAGCTCCTCGAGGACGTGCCAGACCACAAGGCCGAGGCGCGAGCGGTCCTCAACGCCACGCGTTTCGACCTGCGGCAACAGATCCACGCCGGCGTCTACCACGCCGACTTCCGCGGCTCCTTCGAGTTCCGCCGGGTCATCGAGTCCCTCGTCGATGACAAGGCCTTTGCCGGCCTCAAGATCGACAGCACGCACCTGGCCTCGAGCGCATTCCAGCGGCTGCTCAACTCGCGCACCCGCGCCGCAACGCGCACCAAGCTGCAAACCCAGCTCCAGGAGCTCGGCCAGCGGCGCAGCGAGGCGATGGCGGACCTGTTCGCGAAGCTCGTCGACGAGCAACCGGCGAGCTGAAACCCCGCGCGCGTCAGCGGTAGCCGCGCGTCGTGCGGTCCCACGCCGCCTGCGCCATCGGATGATCTTCTTCGATGACGATCACCGAGTAAGGGTGGTCGGCGTAGGCGTTCTCCCGCTCTTCGACCCGGATGACGCCGCGGTTGCGCAGCTCGTTGATCAGGGCGCGGCGCTCGGGATGGACCAGGTTGCTGAAGTGCTGACTCATCGGCCCCTTGAGAAAAGGCGACAGCCAGATGTCCGGCGAGTTGTGCCGAAGGCGCGTTCGAACCAACATCTCGAGGCACTGCTGCAGCCGGTCCTCGTGCTCTTCGGGCGTGACGCTGCGCTGCGTCTGCCAGGTGACCGGCACATGTCCAACGATCGTCGGGCCGGTGGGCTCGGCACACTCGTCGCTCTTCGCCGGCTCGGCCACGGACGGCATCGCCTCCACGGCTTCGCCGTTCACCATTGCCGGGTGTTCGGCGGCGACACGCTGGTGCACGGCCGACGCATGCTCGCCGTCATCCCGTGGCGGCGGCCCATGGCTGGTCGGCGGCTTGCTGAGATTGATCCGCGACTGGATCAGCTCCAGAGCATCGACAAAGCGCTCCTCACCAACGCGCTCGCGCAGATCCCCGCTCGTCGTGTCCGGGATCGCGACGATGCGCAGCTCTCGCCCCTCTTCCAGAACCTGGCGCGCGAGCGGAATGAAGTCGCGGTCGCCGGAGACGATGACAATCAGATCGATGTCCGCGCGGCGAAAGACCACGCGCGCCACGTCCAACGCCAGCTGCACGTCGGCCGAGTTCTTGCCCGAGTGGCTGATCAACACGTACTGCGGGTCAAGACCCATGAGCGCGAGGTCATGTGCGACCTCTACGCCGGGGTAACTGTCGAAGGCCGCGTAGGAGCGACCGATGACCATCGGGTGCCCCTTCTTGCGGAGGCGTGCCAGCATGCCCTCGAGAATCTGAAGGCTCAGCTCCCTCGTGCGCACTCCCGTGCCGTCGTTCCGGCTCTTGAGCGAGAGATAGAGGTTCTCGAAATCAACAAAGACGGCAGCATGCATGACATTCGACAGAGGGCAACAGTTTGAGCCCCCTGACGATAGCGCTCCTCAGCGCTGTCCGGGCACCCGGCTTGCCACTTCTCGCGACGCGAGCCAGGCAACAGCGAAGAGAGGGAGCAGAGCCTGTAGCATCGATTTGGTTACGGGCTCTGAGAGCGTGTGACTTTTTCGAAGTCACGCGCTCTCTGCGACGCGGAGCGGCGCCAGGAGCATGGATCAGAGCCTGTAGCATCGATTTAGTTACAGGCTTTGAGACCGCCGCGCTATCGAACGGATCTGCTGTCCGTCTGACCGGAAACCTGCGCGACGCGTCGCCCGCGAATCTTCGCGCGATGACTGAATGACGCCTTGACGTCCGGCCGCCCCATGTTTGCCACCGAGCAGTTCGCACAGACGTCGCGCAGCTGCATGTTGTAGAGCTGGCTACGCAGCTCTCGATAGCGCTCGCCCGTCCAGATCTCTTCGAAGGTCTGCGTCTTGAAGTCGCCGAACGTCGAGAACTCGAACCAGCAACCGCAAGGAAACACGGTGCCGTCCGGATTCACGTGGATGTAATACCACGGGAAGTAGCACGGCCGGTTGTGGTGAGCCTTCGGCTTGACCTGCAGCAGAAACTCGCGGTTCTTGGCGTTGAGATAGTCCGCGACGGCAACGGCCCCCGCCGCCAACTGGTCCTCATCCGGCACCAAGGCCTGTCCACCGCCGTCGCCACTGCTCTTGGCGTCGACTTCCGGTACCGCTTCGCTGGCCATCGTCTCGGCGATCGGCATCGGGATCTGCACATTCATGCCGAGCTCGTCGGCAATCTGTGCCACCTCGGCCATGGTGTCGTTGCACAACCGCGGCTCGTTCATCAGACTCTCGTCCTCAATGCCGAGCCCGCCCATGACGGCCATGTGCACGAAGTTCATCTGCCGGGCCCCCTTCTCGTGCATCAGCCGCACAAGCTGGGGCATCTCGCGGATGTTGGAGCGCATCAGTACGGCCGTCGCGCTGACCTCCGGGTAGCGCGACCCGAGCGCCTTCTTGCGGTCGGTGATGACGTCAAAGCGGCTGATCACGCGCTCCCACTTCGCCGGCGTCCGGATGCGCTCGAACGTCTCTTTGGTCGCCGCGTCGATCGAGATCGTCAGTAGCGGCATCTGCACCTCGATCGTCTTGTCGACGATCTTCTGGGTGAGGCTCAGCGCGTTGGTGGAGAAGTGGAAATAGGGCACGCCGTACTGCCGGCACAGCTCGAGAGCTCGCGGTAGCTCGGGGGCCATCAACGGCTCGGCGCTCGACGACAGCACCACGTCGTTGGCACGCGGGAACAGCTCGCCCGCGACCTTCTCAAGCAACTCACGGTCCATCACCGTCTTCGGCTCGACGAAGTCGGGGTGCGCGAAGTGACACATGATGCAACGCAGCTGGCAGCGCCCCACCATGTCGAGCTTGACGCGGAGAAATCGAGTCTCGCGGAGAACCGGCATCGGTCAGCTCACTCCGCCCCGCGACGCAGTCGTTGAAAGGCCACAGTGGAGAATCGGTCGGAGTCGCATGGGCAGTGCAGAAAAGTATAGCCCGACGATTCGGACACAACGCGGACTCTCCATCATGCGGCAGACTCGGCCAAGAGAGGCCGAACCCGCCACGGCATCGACACCGGCCCCCGCAGCAGGGTTTCTCTCAAGCGAATGGGAGCCGCGAGGCGAGGGAAGACACTGAGGAAGGAGAAAGGGCAGCTCTATCACGAGCCGCCCGCAGTCCCGATGACTGTACAGGACACCGAGCTCACTCGCTCCGGCCACAGCATCAACCCCGATACCCGCGCCGCCCTCGAGGAGCTGTTCGCGGGATTGGGAACCGACCGCATCGAGCACCTCACCTTCTTCGCAAGCCCGGAACACGACCGCGAGATCATCGCCGAGGTCTTGCGCGAACGGGCGCCGGGATTGGCGACGGGGTGCACCACGGCGGGGGAGATCGGCCCCAAGGGCTATTGCCGCGATGGGATGGTGGTCGAGGCCGTACTGCCGGGGCGGCTCGCCACGCACCGATTCTCGTTCGAGAATGTGCGCGACGCAGCGCCGGACATCTACCGCGAAGCGCGGGCGGAGTTCGACCGCCGCCGCGCCTATCCAGAACGCAAGTTGCGCGAGGACTGCTTCGGTGTCCTTCTCGTCGACGGGTTGAGCCAATGCGAGGAACGGGTCGTAGCGGCTCTTTGGGACCAGTTCGACGGGATGCCGATCGTCGGCGGCTCGGCCGGAGACAACTGGCAGTTCCGCGCCGCGCCGGTCTTTGCCGGTGATCGCTTCTTGGAGCGCGGCGCGGCGCTGGTGATCTTCGAGATGGGCGGCACGCCGTTTCGCACGTTTCGGCTGCAAGACTTCAAGCCCATCTCGGCGCAGATGGTCGTCACCAACGCCGCGCCAGACGAGCGGATCATCTACGAGATCGACGGCGAACCAGCCTTCGACGTCTACGCGCGCGAGATCGGTCTACCCAGCCACAAGATCAGCGACGACGTCTTCTCGCAATACTCGCTGCTCACGCAGATCGGCGGAGAGGACTACATCCGCAGTGTCCGAGGTGTCGAGGGTGGTGGCCTATCGCTCCACGCGGCCATCGACATCGGCGTCGTGATCCGACTTGGCAAGTCCGATGAGACGATCGCCACCCTGGCCGAGCAGTTCGGCGCCGCTGAGCCGCGGACGAACGCGTCCTGCATGGTGTTCGATTGCGTGCATCGCCAACTCGAGTTGCGGCGACAGGGCACGCTGGAACGAGCCGCCGAGATCCTGGGCGGGCTCGGCGCCGTGGGCTTCTCGACCTACGGAGAATTCGCGGACTCGGTCCACGTGAACCAGACCATGACGGGTGTCTGTATCGGGTGACCCAAGGTCACCGGCGGCGATCGATGCGCACCGGCCCCTCAGACGACCACCGGCAACCCGCAGACACGGACCGCATGTCGGCCGAGGGCAGTCCCGGCCAGACGCTCACCAGCGAGGCTCGAGTCGCCGAGCTGGAGGCTCGGGTCGCGCACCAGCGCCAACAGATCGACCGCCTTGAGCGCACCAAAGCCGCACTCATCTATCGGGCGCAGAGCGTTTACGACCAGCGGCGCTCGCCCTTCGCTCTCCTAGAGCAGAACGCGCTGTTGGAGCGCCGGGTCCGCGACCGCACGGAGGAGATCGAGGCGGCCAACGCCGCGCTGATGATGGAGCGCGAGAAGCTGCGCGCCCGCGACCACCTCCTGCGGCAAACAGCGCGCATCGCGCGGGTAGGTGGTTGGCACATGCGAGCCGGCGACCGGCGACCGAGTTGGTCGAGCGAAGTCGCGACCATCCACGGCCTGGCGGAGCCACTCGAACCGTGCTTCGACCCACTGCTGGCCCTCTACGAGGCAGAAGGCCAAACGCGCTTCCAGGACGCCGTCGAGGCGGCGATCGCCAACGGCACGCCGTGGGATCTCGAGCTGCGCCTGCGCACACCCGGGGGCGAAGTGCGCTGGGTCCGCGCGACGGGCGACGTCGTCGAGGACCACGGCGAGCCTGGCGGACACGGCGCACAGATCTGCGGTGCCTTTCAAGACACCACGACGCAGAAGATCATCGAGATCGAGCTATCCGAGGCCCGGGAAGCAGCCGAAGCCGCCAGCCATGCCAAGAGCCAGTTTCTCGCGGTCATGAGCCACGAGCTACGCACGCCGCTGACGGCGATCCTTGGCTACGCCGACCTGCTCCGCGACGCCGAGACGGCCGAAGCCGACCGCGTCGAACAGCTCTCGACCATCCGGCGCAACGGCGACCACCTTCTCGCGATCGTCAATGACATCCTCGATCTGTCCAAGATCGAGGCGGGTCACTTCGAGATCGACAAGGCCGACTTTGGCCCCGTGCAGATCATCACCGAGACCCTCAATCTCATGCGGGTACGGGCGGGCTACCGTTGCGTCCAGCTCGAGGCGGACTTCGGCGACGATATCCCCGAGCGCGTGCATACCGACCCCCTACGGCTGCGGCAGGTGCTGGTCAACATCATCGGCAACGCCATCAAGTTCAGCGAGCAAGGGAGCAGCGTCACGGTCTCCACCGAGTTCGCCGAACGCCCCCGGCCAATGCTGCGGGTTCACGTCGCCGACAGCGGCATCGGCATGACGCCCAAGCAGGTCGCCCAGCTCTTTCAGCCGTTCTACCAAGCCGACTCGAGCGTGCGCCGTCGCTTCGGCGGGACGGGGCTGGGGCTGGCCATCACCAAGGCCCTCGTCGAGCGCCTGGGCGGCACGGTCACGGTGGAGTCCACGCTTGGGGCCGGGACCCAAGTCGGGGTCGCGCTCCCAGTGGATCTCCCCACGCGACCAGTGCCGCCGGCGGCCTCCGAGGCCGCGCCCCCCGCCAACCGCGAGACGCCAGACTTGCTGGGCATCCACGTCTTGCTCGTCGAGGACGGCCCGGACAACCAACGCCTGCTCAGCGCAATCCTGACGCGCGCCAAGGCCACGGTAGAAATCGCGACCAACGGCGAAGAGGCACTCGACCGCTTGGTCTCCGGGGCATCGCCCAGCATCGACCTGATCCTCATGGACATGTCGATGCCCGTAATGGACGGCTATGCCGCCGCCCACGCCTTGCGCGAACTGGGCTGCGACACCCCGATCATTGCACTCACGGCCCACGCCATGCGGGAAGATCGAGAACGCTGCTTGGCGGCGGGCTGCGACGACTTCCAAACCAAGCCGATCCACCGCGGGACACTCCTCGAGCGCTGCCGGCACCACGTGGACACCAGCCGGCAGGGCGCGGCACCCTGACAGGGAACGGTTGCGGCAGCGCCTATTTCAGTAGCCGCTGCACGCGCAGATCGCGGCCCGACGAACTGGGACCGACCCCTTTGCGCGCCGCCGCCTGTTGCAAGTCGAGCTCGAAGCGGTCGACCTCGCGACCATCGAGCGCCACGGCCGTCAGCACCATGGTCCGACCCGTCACGTCGACACGCGTGTAGTGGTAGCCCTGATAGCTCGCCGCGACGCGCGCGTCGTCCTTGAGCTCGTAGACGCTCTTCCCGCCGCCTCCCGTCACGACCAGCAGCGGCTCACCGGGCGCAGCCCCGAACCTCTGGTAGTTGTGGTCATGACCAAAGAACACGACGTCCACATTCATCTCCTTGAGCGCTGGCCACAAGTACGCCTTGAGGTCAGGGCGATCGCCCTGCCGCGACGACGAGAGAATCGGCTGATGACCGAAGACCACGCGCCACGGCTCCTCGGCGGAGCCAAGCGACTTCTTGAGATGGTCCAGCGTGGCGTGGTCCGAATGCAGCTCTTGGTTGAGGTCGACGGCAACGAAGCGCACGGGACCCCACGCGAACGTGTAGAGCCGCTCATCACCGGTGTGCTCACCCTCCGGCAAGTGCAGGTTGCGGAACGCCTGCCGCCCTTCGTCGTCGTAGAGATCGTGGTTGCCGACCACGAGGTAGCAGGGCGAGCGCCGCAGGAGCGCGGCGAACGGGCGGAAGAACGCCGGCGCGTAGTGCGCATGCCGGCCCCACGAGTAGACCGCGTCGCCGGTGTGCAGCCACAGATGCGGTTCGTCGGCGGCCATGCGCCGGCCGATCTCGGTCACGCTGCCGCGTGCCGGCAGCCAGTCGTTCCGTGCGGCAAACCAAAACAGCGGCGCCCGCTGCACCCACACCCACCACGGCAAGGCGCCGGAGTCTCCGACCACCGCAAAGCGCAACGGTAATCCGTCGACGCCGGGCGCCGGCGCCGTGCGGAACACACCGCGGTCGACCTCGACGCCCGCGGCGTCGAGCACCTCGAACGCGTACGGCGTCTCCGGCCGCAACCCGGCCACGGCGAATGCGTGACGCCGGCGCGCGGCCGCCGTGGCTCGATGCACGACCGCACCGCTGCCGTCGCGTACCGTCAACGCGCGGACGACCGCCTCGGGCTCGATCCGAGCGACGACGGCCGAGGTTTCGGTGACGCGCTGGACGTAGGCCCCGGAGTGCAGCGGCGGATCGGGAAACACGGGCGCGAACCACGCCGCGAGCACTACTGCCGCATAGAGCCAGCGCCGCAACTTCGCGGCACCCCCGCTCATGGCTCCCCGGCCTCAGGGGCAGCCTCGGGCCGGCGACGCTCGCCACGCGGACGATGCGCCTCGCCGTGGGTCGCACGAACGGTCGTGTAGATCCCGCCCCGCACCCAAAACACGCCCTCGACCTCCATGAACCGAGGTGCCGTCACCGCCACCAAGTCGTCGAGGATCTGGTTGACGACCGCCTCGTGGAACGCGCCGCGATCGCGGTAGCTCCAGAGGTAGAGCTTCAGCGACTTGAGCTCGACGCACTGGACGTCGGGTACGTAGCGCAGGTGAATGGTCGCGAAGTCCGGCTGCCCGGTCTTGGGACACAGACAGGTGAACTCCGGGCACCTCATGGCGATCTCGTAATCGCGCTCGGGCTTCGGGTTGGCGAAGGTCTCGAGCATCGTGGTGATGATGAAGCAGCCGCGGAGAGAAAGACAGTCCGACAGGAGTTCGCGCCGACCCCGCCGGCCGACGCGTACGGACTGGACCGACTCTATAGGGGCCGAAACTCGCCACGCCAAGCGAGGTCTTTGTCGGGCTGCGTGCTGCGCAGGGCCAAGGCGCGGGCGCCGACGGCGCGCTGGGTCGCCAACACACCGTCGAGGTGATCGACTTCGTGCTGGAGTAGCGCGGCGTAATCCCCCGTGAGCCACACGTGGTGCTCGGTCCAGGACGCGTCACGGTAGGTGAGGCGACACGCCTCGGGCAGGCGGATGCGCACCAGGAGGTCGGGAAAGCTCATGCAGTCTTCCCAGTACTCGACCTCCCGGTCGGCATGCTGATCCAGCACCGGGTTGAACAACGTGATCGGCTCGGTCACGTGCATGGCGACGATGCGCCGCTGGACCCCGATCTGCGGCGCGGCGATCGCGCGGCCCCAACCGCGGGTCTTCTGAAACGACCGCATGGTGTCGTGGAGATCGCCAACCGCGCCGGCCAAAGCCGCGACCTCCCCGGCAGTCACCGGATCGCACTCGTCGTACAAGCTCGTGGTACCCAGCTGCAGGATCGGTCGCACGGCCATCGCGGGCTTCAGACCTCGTCGAGCGGCTGGTGGAAGTAGAAGCAGAGGCCATCCGGGGCGATGACAAAGAACACCGACAGCTTCTTGCCGTCCCGTTCATCGATGCGCCCCGGTCCGATCTCGAGCCCGTTCGCCTGGAGGTCAGCGCGGGCACGCTCGATGTCCGTGACCCGGATCGCCGCGCCCTCCTGGGTCGGATCCGCACCGTTGATGGCAAAGCCAATCCGCACCCCATCGCGCTCCATGACGACGGCGGGCGGGTCGGTCCGGCGCTCCACCTCGCGCATGCCGAACGAGCGGCCATAGAAGTCGGCGGCGCGATCGAGGTCGGCCACCGGCAGCGCCAGGACGTCATCGGCGTACGGGAAGGCCTGAACGAAGAGGGGTGCGATCATCGGGACGTCTCGGCCAGTATAGGTGGGTGAGCCTCAGCCGCGGGAATCGACCGGGACGACCACGCCGAGCTCACGCGCGCCGTCGACGTCGAACTCCATGCACACCGCGCCTTCCGGGTGGGTGCACCGCCGCTGCCGGCACGGCACGCACGGCGGCCCATCGCGACGCACCAGCACCGCGGCGCCGACCGGCGCAGTGCGCGCTGGGTCTTGCGGCCCAAAGGCGACGTGGCCGGCGGCGCCAGCCGCCACCAGCACGTGCGTAGCGCCACGATCGGGCCCCCACACCGAACCCCCGCTGGCCGCCATCACTGCGCCGAGGCCCACCAGGCGGCGCAGCTCGCCGGGCCCGTGGTGCAGCGCTCGCGCGCCGTCAGGAAGCTGCATCTCTCGCTCGGCCGGACCGGTCAGCCACAACACCGGCGGCCCCTCGCGCTTTGCTTCGCGCTCCAGCATGGCCACCGGCCAGCTGCGGGGATCGTCCGCAGCGCCGGCAACCAACACGCGAAACGGCTGGCTCGGGTCCAATCCGGCGCGCTGCACGGCCGCCGCCTCGCGGCTCCGCTCCGCGTCGGTGGCCCGGAGGTGCGGGGCCTTGGGCTCGGCGTCGGGAGCGAGGGCTTGGACGAGCCGCAATGCCACCCGTGCCGGGTGCGCCGCACCATCGCCGTCGGTCAATCGCTGGAGCAACACCCGGCTGGCCGGTTCGCGACGTCCAGCGCGACTGCCGATCGAGCGCGGCGCTCCGGAGGCGCGACACACCACAGCGCTCTTCCAATTGCCCTGGAGATCAAGCGCCACGTCAAAGCGCGCGCGCCGCAACCGCCACGCCGAGCGCCACATCCCCCGCAGCTGCGGTCGGCGGTCGTGCGGGACCGCCGTCAGCCACGCGAGCCCCTCAAACAACGGCAGGAATTCGCGCTGCACGACCCAGGTCAACTGCCAATCTGGGCGCGCCAGCGCCAGCGCCTCCGCCGCACCCATGCCCTGCACGACATCGCCGAGCGAGGACAGGCGGACCAGTAGTACGCGCACCGCAACGCGACGCGACGCTCAGTCGCGCCTCTCCTTGATCACGATCGAACGATCGTGGACGCGCAGCCGCACGCGGTCGTGGTATTGCGTCAACCGCGCCGGATCCAGCTGACCGTCACGGGCATCGCTGTGCTCAACCAGCAGAAAGCGTGCAGTCGGCTCACGCCTGAACAGCTCGTCGCCCGGCGGAATGAAGTCGAGACCGAGCACGATCTGCGAATGCACGTGGCCCGCGGTCGCGAGGTCGCCACTGGCGACGCCGAGCGCCCGTAGCTCGCGTTCGACGATGTCCGCAGTCGTTGCCCAAGAGCGCGTCGGCTGCTGATCGCGGGTGTCGCGATCGACGTAGTACGTCCAGCACGTCAACAGCGGAATCACCGCGGCGTAGATCGCCACCTGCCGCCGGGTCTGCACCCATAGCGGCGCCGCTGCAAGCGCGAAGCACAGCAGAGGCGTTCTGCCGCAGTAGGGAAACGGCAGCCACGGCGCGGCGAGCAGACCGATGCACGCGATCACCGCGATGCCGTGGACGACGCGCGCCAGGACCCGGCTCGCCGAGGTCCCGTGCCGGGCGTAGCTCGCCACTGCCGGGCTGAGCGCCATCAGGAACAGCGGAACTCCCGGCAGCAGATACCGACCGGGCCGCGACGGAAAGAGCGCGAGCAGGAACGCCGCCCCCACCATGGCAGCGGCGCACATCCGCAGCAGGGCCTCCTCGCGACCGACCACGGTCTCGCGCATCTCACGATCGCCGCGGTACTCGTGGAACGTCCACCAGCCCAGCGGCATCAGCATGACCAGGACCCGGCCGGCGTAGGCCGGCAGATCGACGACGCTTTCCCACGAGAAGAGCACCAGTCGCCCGACGCTCTCCTCGCCAGCCACCGAGACGATGTCCGACGAGCCGCCGCGCAACGTGAACACCGCGAGGACGTAGGCGAGCGGCGGCGCCACCAGCGCCGGCACAAACCAAAGCGCGCCGGCGAAACCGAGCCGGCGCCCCCACACCAGCAGAGTGCCGGCGAGGAACAACAGGTACGGCGGCCCCTTGCACAACAGCGCCAGGCCGCCAACGAGGCCAGCGAGCGCGACCCGGCGGTTCTCGCGAAAGCACGCCCCTTCAGCCAGCAGGATGATCGAGACCCCAGTCAGCGCCGCGAACAGCGGGTCGATCTCCGCCGTGGGCATGTGCAGCATGACCGTGGGACTGAGCAGGATCCCAAGCGCGCCGCACCAGGCTGACAGCGTGCTAAAGGCGCGCTGAAGCGCCGCGAACGCCACCAACGCAAGCCCCCAAAAAGCGGCGATCGACGGCAGGCGCAGCAGCGCCTGGTCGTCGCCCAGCTGCAGCAGCGCCATCAGCACCCAGTAGTGCAGTGGTGGCTTGGCCCACGTCGGCTCTTGCCCGAGGGTCGGCACCAACCAGTCACCGCTCTCCGCCATCTCCGCAGCGATCTGGACGCGACGCGCCTCGGTGCCCCGCCATTCGGAGTAGTCGATCCGGGGCCAGAAGGCGAGCAACGCCAGGGCCAGCAGCGTGAACGCGACCCGCATCAGCTGGGGCTTTGCTTCTCCAACGAGCGCAAATAGAGATTGCGCGCGTACACCAGCGTGCCGGTCGTCTGGCCGAGGATGAAGACCGGGTCCTCCCGATAGATGGCGTACACCAGCGTGATCAAACTGCCGGCGATGCTCATGTGCCAGAACGCGAGCGGAATGACGCTGCGCCGCGCCCGCTCGCTGGCGATCCACTGCACCAGAAACCGACCAAAGAAGAGGCCCTGCCCCACGAGGCCGACAATCAGCCAGAAGACTGGCAAGCCGAGAACCTCGACCAGTGCGACCATCAGCGCTCCTCCTTCACGGCGTAGTCGATCCACCGGCGTCGGTACCAGCGGACCGCAAAGCAATCCGCCAACCCGCGGAGCGCCCGGTTGCCGATTCCGTACTTCGCCTGGCCGGCCTGACGCGGCCGATGGTGGACCGGGATCTCGGTCACGCGGGCGCCGGTCCAGCGCGCCAGCGTGGCCATGAATCGGTGCATGCCGTGGAACCTCGGCAGGCGCAGGAACACGGAGCGCCGAAACGCTTTGATCCCACTGGCTGCGTCAAGTACTCGGTCGCCCGTAATCCAGTTGCGCACACGGTTGCCGACGCGAGACGACATCCGCCGCACGAACGTGTCTTTGCGCTGCGCGCGCAGCCCCGTCACGCCCTCGTACTCGCCGCTTTCGACCAGCTCGAGCATGCGCGCGAAGTCGCGCGGGTCGTTTTGCATGTCGCCGTCCATGACGAGGACGATCGACGCTCCAGCGCGCTCGGCACCGGCCATCACCGCGGCGCTCTGGCCCCGGTTGTTCTCCAGCAAGACGACCCGCAGCCACGCCGCGCGATGCCGCTCCTTCCACTGCGCCATGCGCTCGACGCTCCGATCCGAGCTGGCATCGTCGACCATTAGGACCTCGTGAGGGCCCAGCCCGCCCAGGACTTCGGCGACCTCGTCGAGCAACGGCACGACGTTCTCCTCCTCGTTGTAGACGGGCACCACGAGGGAAAAACGCAAGTCGGTCGCTTCAGTCGTCGGCGCTTCGGTCGTCGGTCGTCCGTCCACGTGTCGCCGCCCCCCGAGCGCGCGGCACCGGGATCTTTTTAGCCGGCGGCGTCGGGCGCGTCATCTTCATTCTCGCGGTGGCGGGCCAGCGCGAGACAGGTAGCGCACAGCGCTGCAAAGGCCGTCCAAGTCACGGTCCCGCGGGCCAGTAGCACGCCACCGAGCTGCTTGCCCACGAGCCCTTTGGCGGTACAGGTCCCCATCACCAGCACGACAAGCAGCAGCGCGGTCAGCGCCAGCGGTCGGCGGCCCGCACGCAGCCAGGCCCGCACGCAGTAGCCGATGGGCAGCAGCAGCACGCAGAAGTGGGACTTGCTGCTCATCGGCGACAGCAAGACCATGCCGCAGACGACCGCCCCGGCCTCGCCGAGGCGCCGCACCGGATCGAAGCGCCGGCGCCGCCCGACCCACCCGGCGAAGGCCACCAGGCCGAGCACCGCGCCGGTGCCCGCCAGGATGATCACCCGACGCACCGGTGGAGCCACGTCCAGCAGCGCGACAGTCCGCGTGAAGCGACCGGGGTCGTCCGCCGTCGGCGTGGTCAGTCGGTGCAGCGTGCCGGACAAACTCTGATTGAGTTCGCTGCCTTCGGCCCAGGCACCCTCCGCCGCGGCCGTGGCGCCCGGGCGCACGGCGCCCAAGAACGTGTCCGCCCAAGCCACGACCCATAGGCGCTCGTCGGCGCGCGGAAACACCAGATCGGGCAGCAGGGTGGCTGCGACACCGGCGATCCCCATGGCGATCAGCGCCCGCACGCGAAGCTGCAGCAGTAGCACGGGTGCGAAC
The DNA here is from genome assembly GCA_039029375.1 of Planctomycetota bacterium. GTDB lineage: Bacteria > Planctomycetota > UBA1135 > UBA1135 > UBA2386 > JBCCGH01. The sequence goes on along the minus strand of JBCCGH010000016.1, from coordinate 32,496 downwards.
AAGAGTGGGGTCGCCTTGCACGCCGCGGCAACCCCGACCCAGGCGCCCGCGGCGGTCTCACGCGCCCGGCACGCCGCTTCAACCCCGAACGCGACGCCGAGCAGTACCAGGAGATCGTGGCTCTGGTTCTCGAACACCGCCGTCACGTGGCGCGCCGTCAGCAGTCCAGTGACGCCCCAAAACGCCAGCGCTTGGCGCGCGGTCGCCGGCCCCGCCTGGTCCCTGACGACCATGGGCCCCAACACAAGGCGCCGATGCAGCCAGCGGAGGATCCACGCCAGCGCCCCGGCGTTGACCGCATACCAGCAGATGAACGGCCACCAGGGCCGCGGCGGGTCGTCGGGGGCCGCTGGCAACGGCACGAACGGGACGGCGAAGAAGGGCGGGTAGGTGAAGGGCTTGGGATCGTCGGGGCGGTAGATCTCAGCGCCCTGCACCATGCGCTCGGCGCCCTTGGCGTAGACCGGATACTCGCTGCTACCGCGCGTCCCGCGACGCACGAAGTGCGCCCCCCCGCCGATCAGAACTGCCAGCAGCGCCACCCAGAGCACGAGCCGAGCGCGCGGCGGCATCAGGCGTGAACCGCCGTCCGGACCGGCCCCGGGGCGTCGCAATGTTGCCCGGACATCACCGGCGAGTATGCGCCGCGGCGCCGCGATTCCGAGCGCGTTTCGCGCGGCAGAGCCGCTAAACTCCGCGCCGTTTGCCCGCGCGGCCCGGTGCCGCCAACGCCGAGCGGGCAGCCTCCCGACCGACCGTGGGCACCGATCCAAAGCAACGACCACACCGCCGCGCACCGCGGAACCAACGTCTGGGCGTTTGGGTCTTTGGCGCCCTCGGCGGCCTCGCGACCACCATGGTCGCCGGCGCGCGCGCCGTGGCGCGAGGATGGTCCGAGCCACACGGCCTCCTGACCGAGACGCCGATGTTTGAGGGCGCCGACCTGCCGGCACTACGCGGGCTGGTCTTTGGCGGACACGACATTCGGCGCGGCTGCATCTTTGACGCCGCGCGAGAGATCTACGAGCAGACCGGGACGATCCCCTACCCGATGCTGCGGCAGCTGGCACCCGACCTGCGCAAGGTCACGGCCGAGCTGCGCCGGGGGACGCTGCTAAACGCCGGTCGCACGATTACCCGGCTGGCGGACCGCGCCCCGGCAGCGAAGTCGGTACGCGCGGAAGTGCGCCGGCTGGAGCGCGACATCCGCGCCTTCACCAAGCGCCACAAGCTGACTCAGTGCGTGTGCGTCAATCTCACTTCGACCGAGCCGCAACTCCGGCTCGGCCCAGCCCACCGTGATCTGGCGCGGCTCGAGGAAGCCATCGACCGCGACGCGGTGCGCTCGGTCCGCCCCTCGCTGCTGTACGCCTACGTCGCGGCCAAGCTCGGCCACCCGTTCATCCACTTCACACCATCGAACGCCGCGCTCGTGCCAGCGGTGCGGCAGAGCTTCGACGACAGCGGCGTCCCCTACATGGGGAGCGACGGCAAGACCGGCGAGACGCTGGTCAAGTCGAGCCTCGCGCCGATGTTCAAGTACCGCAACCTGCGCGTCCTCTCGTGGCAGGGCTACAACATGCTCGGCGACCGCGATGGCGTCGTGCTGGCCGACGCCGACAACAAACGCGCGAAGGTGGAGAGCAAGGACGCGCTGCTCGCCGGAATCCTCGGCTACCCCTTGCACACGCACGTCGGCATTGACTACGTGCCGTCGCTCAACGACCTGAAGACGGCCTGGGATTTCATCCACTTCCAGGGGTTCCTCGGCGTCAAGATGTCGATGCAGTTCACGTGGCAGGGATGCGATGCCATCCTCGCCGCGCCGATCGTCCTCGACCTCATCAGGCTGGCGGCCCTGGCGCAGCGGCGCGGCGAAACCGGCTCGTTGCGGCACCTGTCCTGCTTCTTCAAGCGGCCCCTCGACGTGGACCAGCACGACCTCCACCAGCAGTGGCACCTGCTGGCCGACTACGCTCAGCGCGCCCGCCAAGGCTGATCCGCGCTTGGGCCGACGACCGGCGACTGCCGATCTGTAGAGCATGTCGGTGCACTTCCGCGGCGTGGTCCTCGGCCAGAGCGGCTTCGCCGCGGAGGGGCGAGAGTGGCTCGCGGCGTTGGAGGCAGCGGGTCTCCAGCCGTCGCTCGAGGGCGCGCAGCTGGGCTCGCGATCGACGCCGCTGACCACGGCCGAGGCAGACCTCATTCGCCGCTGCGCAGCGCGGGCGCCGCGGGCCGGCGCGGTCGCCTTCCACCACTTGCTGATCCCACACTACGCGCCCGATCCACGCATGGCCGCCAACGTGCTGTCCACGGTCTGGGAGGCCGAGGGGCTGCCGCCGGGCTGGGCCGCGACCGCCGCGCGAGCCGACGTCGTGCTCGTCCATACGGCCTGGAACCGTGACTCCTTCGCGCGCGCGGGCGTGCCCAAGGAACGGCTGCGAGTCTTGGCGCCGCCGGTGGACGCGACACCGTTTGCGCCGCCGCCCCGGCAACCCTGGCGTGGCGATCGGCCGTTTCGCTGGCTCTCGATGTTCGATTGGAGCCTGCGGAAAGGCTGGGACGCACTGCTCGACGGGTTCGCAGCCGCGTTCCGCCCGGGTGAAGCCGAGCTGCGGTTGAAGGTGCACCCCGGCCCGGGCGGACTCGCGGAGATCCACGACCAGTGCCGCGCGCGCCTGGGCGATCGCGTGCGCGTCACGATCGACGATTCGGTCGTGCCCGCGGCCGAGCTCCCGCGCCTGTTCGCGGCTGCCGATGGGTTCGTGTTGCCCAGCCGTGGTGAGGGCTGGGGGCGCCCCGTGCAAGAGGCGATGCTCATGGCCCTGCCGACCGTGGCCACCCAAGCCGGAGCACTGGGCACGCTGCTGCCGAACGCGTGCGTGGGTTACCCCGTGGCGAGCCGGCTCGCCCGGGTCACCGCTGCGGCGGCCGCCGAGACGGCCTGGTTTCGCGGCCTCGACTGGTGGGAGCCGGATGTCCAACACCTGGCCGTGCAGCTGCGCCTGGTGCTGGACGATCCTGAGCGGGCCCGGCAACGCGGCGAGGCGGCTCGCGACCACGCGCTGACCCTCGGCCCGCCGGACGACACCGCGCGGGCACTGGCCGGGCTGGTCGAGGAGCTCAAAGCCCGTCAGGCCGTGTAACCAGGCAGCCGCCGGATCGATCAAGAAGACAACAGTGCGCGCAGCCCGCGGATGAGGGCGGTGCTGTCGTCGCCCGAGGGCACGGCCGCGCGCAGCAGGTCGAGCAGCTCGCCGGCCACGGGCTCGCGGTCGTTCGCGATCGCCAAGCCGAAGGCGTGCAGCAGCAGCCCGGCGTCGTCGGGCCGGGTCGAGACCAGGTCGAGGTGCACATCGAGCGCGCCCGACAGCGATTCCTCGGGCGCGGGAACGCCCACGAGGTGTGCGGGCTCGACTTCGCCGATCATCTCCGCCAGCCGAAACCCACGCCCGGCGGGCAAGAAGGCGTTGATGACGTGCAGGGCCCGCACGAGCCCGCCGCCGCCGCCGCTCGCCGCGGCCACCAGGGAACGCTGCTCGGCGAACGCACGCCACCGCACCCCAACGACGGCCGTCGCGCCGACGTCGGCGGCGGCGACCAAGTCCGCCGGCAAGATCTCGTAGAAGCCCGCCCGCTCCAGCAGGCGGGACAGCTGTCGAATCGACTTGGGACGCAGCTGGTAGGCGCAGAGGCGGCCGAACACCGGCACGTCGAGGCCATCGCCATCGAGCCACTCGGTCACTTCTCCGTAGAGAACGAGACCGTCGGCGAAGAAGCGCACCCGCTTCAGCTCCCGGCTCCCCTGCCGCGCGACGACTTCGAGGTGAAAGTCGACGGGAGGCCACTGGGTCTCTCGCTGCGCGGGCGCGAGGCAGCTCGCACCCGCACCGAAGAGCGCGGCGAGCATCGCGGCAACCAAGGCCAAGGGCCGACCGTGTCTCGCCATGCCGCTGGTATCCTCCCTGGGCGAGGGCCACTTGCAAGCCCATCGCAGCCGGCTCTGCGGCGAGATCTCTTGTCGCCGGGGCGGGCCCGCGGTTGGATGGGGGCGATGCGCCCGTTCGATGGCCTGGCCGTTCTGCTCTTCGGTGGCTTGATCGGCAGCGGCCTGGCGGGCTGCGCGGCCGCCATCGCGCCCTCGGTCGCACCGATCCTCCCGCTACACCCCAGCGAGTGCAGGGCCGGCGAGCCCGCCGCCGACGTCACCGGAGAATCCCGTCTGCAACACGTGCGACAGCTCACGTTTGGCGGCGACCACCGGGCGCCAGCGTGGTCCACCGACGGCTCCCGACTGCTGGTGACGCGTCGGGCGGAGGGCGCATGCGATCAGGTGTATGCCATCGATCTAGGCAGTGGTGAAACACTGCGCCTGAGCCCAGGGGCCGGTCAGGCACTGGGCGCCGCCTATCTTCTAGACGATCGGCGCGCGGTCTACGCCTCCACGCACGCCGCGGGGGCCGCCTGCCCGCCGGCAACGGCACGCGGCGACACGGAGGCGCGCTTGCTCCCGGCGGACAGCGATCTCTTCGCGACGACGTCCGGCGCGGAGGCCGCCACCGCGCTCACCGAAACCCCGGGCTACGACGCCGAGGCCACCGTATGCCCGGTCACCGGGCGCATCGCCTTTGCGTCCCTGCGCGACGGCGACCTCGAGATCTACTCGATGGAGCCTGACGGCTCGGACCTCGTGCGCCTCACCGACCGCCCCGGCGAGGATCGCCTGCCGCGGTTCTCGCCAGACGGCACGCGCATCGCCCTGCGCTCGGGCGCACCGCAGAACGAAGCCGAAGCGGGAGCCTACCAATCCTTCCTAGCGCGCAGCACGGTGCTGCCCCTTCACGTGGAGATCGCGGTGATGGACCGCGAGGGCGGCGGCTACCAACGGCTCACCGCCAACGGCGGCATCAACACCGCGCCGTCGTTTCACCCCGACTGCCGGCGACTGGTGTTCGCGAGCAACCACGCCGATCCTAGCGGCCGAGACTTCGAGCTCGTCTTGCTCGACCCGGATAACGGCGCGCAGGAGACGATCACCGCGCACCGCGGCTACGACGGCGACGCGGTGTTCTCGCCCGACGGACGCTATCTCGCCTTCGTCTCCGATCGCTACGCGTCGGCGCCCGGCGAGACCAATGTGTTCGTCGCTGAATGGGTCGAGACGCCGCCGGACCCGTGAGCCACACCAGCCGCGCCCCTTATCAGACCATCGTCGCGCCGCCGCACAGAGCGACCGCCTGACCGGTCATCGCGCCGGCGGCCGGGCTCGCCATGAAATGCACGAGGTCGGCGACCTCCGCAGGCTCGACGATTCGCTGGATCGGCACGATCGATAGCGCCATCTTGCGCGCCTCCTCGTAGCTCGTGCCCTGCACCTGCGACAGCAGCTCCATGCCCTCTCGCGCCATCTCGGTTTCGACCCAGCCGGGGCAGATCGCGTTCACATTGATCTTGCGCGGCGCAACCTCAAGCGCGAGCGCCCGAGTAAAGCCGATGACGCCAGTCTTACTCGCGCAGTATGCGGTGTAGCCAGGCACGCCAAAGCGACCGAGGACGGACGAGATGTTGATGATGCGCCCCCCGTTGGGCATGTCCTTCAGGGCCGCACGACTGCAGAAGAACGTGCCGTCCAGGTTCGTGCGGACGATCTCGTCCCAGCGGTCTGGTCCGTCATCCGAGCAGGCATTGGGCCCGCCGGCGCCGGCGTTGTTGACCAAGACGTGAAAGGCGCCCGCCTCGCGCACCAGCTCCTCGAACAGCGCATTCACCGCCCCGGCGTCGCGAACGTCGACGGGACGCGCCGCGCATTGACCACCTTCGGCGGCGATCGCGGTGGCGACCTCCTCGAGGGGCGGCTCGCGACGGCCCACGATCACCACATTGGCCCCAGCCTGGGCCAGAGTGCCGGCGATCGCGCGGCCGATCCCCGTTCCGCCACCGGTGACGAGAGCGCGTTGGCCTTTGAGCGTCAGTTCCATACAACACACGCTACCGGCTGCGTGCGGCGATCCGGTAGAAAGTCATGGAATGCGACGCGCTTCACGGGGCCTTCTCCGGGCGGTGTCGGCGGCCGCGCTGGCGTGGGCCTGCGCCGCCTGCACTGCTCCCCACCTGCAATGGCGTGATGGGCCTCGCGTCGAGGATCCGCGACCGAGCGGCCCGCCAGATCTGCGCCGCTACAAAGAATCGTACTACCGAGGACTCGGTAAACGGTTCGTGGGCCAGCTCACTCACGACGACGCGCTGCGACAAATGGCGCAAGCCCGCGTGCTCTTCATCGGCGACCATCACGATGACGTCCTTCACCATGACCGCGTGCTGCACCTCCTCGCCGCGCTACGGGCGCGCGGCACCTTCGCCACGGTGGGGCTCGAAGCGATCGGCGCGCAGGACCGCGCCGAGCTCGACGGATTCTTGGCGGGGCAGATCTCAATGGTGCAGCTACGTCACCGCGTCGCAGCGCGCTGGCCGGGCTCTTGGCTCGACAACCCGCAACTCGACCGCCAGTTCTATCGCGCGCTGCTGCGCCAGGCGCGCGACTGGGATTGTCCGGCCTTTCCACTGGAGCCGGCGCCCCGGTTGCCACTGCCCGAGCGAGACGCAGTGATCGCCGAGAGCATCCGCACCGCGGCTCAACGGCACCCCGAGTCGCTGATCGTGGTCATCGTCGGGCAAGCCCACCTCCTCGGGCAAGGCAGCCTCATCGAGCGCGTCGATCTACCGTGGGCGGCGGTGGCCGCGCGGCCGTCCGTCAGCCTGCGGGACCAGATCGACTCCATCCCGCCCAGCCGTGACCAACCCTGGTTCGTCACCCCGTCGGGCCTGCTCCTGCACGACCCGCGTCTCAACGAACCGATGTCGCGGTCTGCGCGGGGCCCGGTCGTCACTCCGAGCCGCGATCCGACCGCCGCTTCTTGATCTCGCCGCGACGCCGCTTGGCGTCGAGCCGACGCTCGCGGCTGGCCCGGGTCGGCCGCGTCTTGCGCCGCACGGTCGGCACGACGAGCGCCCCCCGCAGCAACGCCTCCATCCGAGCGAGCGCCGCCTCGAGGTTGCGGGCCTGCTGCCGGTGCTCGTCGCTCACCACGCGGAGCTGCCCCTCGCCATCCAAGCGCGCGACGAGACGCCCACGCACGCGTTCGATCGCAGCCAGGCCGAGCACCTCCTCGGCCCCCACGAGGTCCAAGCGCAGATCGACCTTGGACTCGACCTTGTTGACGTGCTGGCCGCCGGGCCCGCCACTGCGGCTAAACCGCACCGACAGGAGTCGCTCGGGCAAGACGCGCCCGCGGCTCAGCTGCAGATCGCGCAATCGCGCCATGGTGCAAGCTTATCCCACCGGCGAACGGCCCGTCGGCGAAGCCGTGGACGTGGCGGTTTGCCAGCGCGTGGGTAATCTACGCGCGGTGGCTGCTGTTCGCTGGTTGTATGGGGCGGCGCTGTGCGCGGTGACGCTGGCCTCATGCTGGAGTCCCTACCGAGTCCCGGGCGCGCAGGTCGCGGAGCGCCACCTCGTGGCCAAGCTCGTCGATCCCGCCCCGGCGAAGCTGGAGGTGCACGTGCACCGCGGCCACGTGCTCGTCCAGCCGGGCGATCAGCTCGAGGTCGTCGCCGACATCGAGGTGTCTGCCGCCGACCGCGAAGAGGCGGAGCGGCGCGCCGCGTCGGTGCGCATCAGCACCGAGTCGTTTGACGGCACCACCCGGGTGCGCACCACGCACCCCGAAGGCGCCCCACTCGATGCGGTGCACGCGCGGTATCGCGTGAAGATCCCCGACAGCGTGGCGCTACAGGTCCTGGCGCGGGAAGCCCGCGTCGCGCTGCGCGGGCCCCGGAGTCCGGTGCAAGTCACCACGGAGAGTGGCGCGGTGGATGCCAGGGCCGCGGGCGGGACCTGGGAGATCTCGACGGTCTCCGGACCAATCCGGCTGGAGGGCGCTTTCACCCAGGCCGACCTGAAGTCCGAGACCGGCCGCATCGACGTCAGCCTCGACGGCAGCGAGCTCCCCGAACCCACCCTCGTGGCCGAGAGTGGATCGGGACCACTCCAGATCAGCTTGCCCCCCGACCGCGCGATGCGGCTGCGCTTTACGACGGTCCAGGGTGACGTCCGGTCCGAGCTGCCGGTGCGGTGGACGACCAACGGCGCCGCCGCCGAGGGCGCGGCGCGCCTCTACGATGGACTCCTCGGCGAAGAAAGTAACGCGGTGTCCATCGACGCCCAGGTGCACACGGAATCGGCGACGCTCGAGATTCGCCGCCTGCCGGCCGGCACCTGACGGGCAGCGGCTTCGCCGAGCTACAGGTTCTCGGCCACGGCGTCGATCAGGGCCTCGACCTTCGCGCGGCCAAGATCATCGACGACGTCGCGTACGACGACGAGGCCACGCGCCTCGGCAAACCGCTCGACAGCCTGAACCCGCGGCGCCTCCATCGGGCCTTGCAGAACCATGACCAGCGCGAAGCCACGAGCGTCCGCCAGCTCACCGAGCTGCGCCAGGACCTCTCGCAGCGGCGGTGACGCCGGAGTCGGCTCCGCACCGGTCACGGCAAACACGACGACTTGCGGCGCGAGCTCGAGGTAGAAGCGGCGAAACAGGCGCAGCTGCTGGGCGGCGGTGGCCACGGGTGTCGCGAACACAACGCCCTCGACTTCGCGCCCGAGATGCTGCTGGAGCGCTACGGCCGTGCGCAAGCCAGCGTGCTCCGCCATGTTCGGCGAGGCCTCGAACACCGCCTTGCCGCCCAAGAACACCACGCGGACTGCCGCCGCGTTCTCGAGGTTGTGGATCTGCGGCCCGCCGTTGCGGACGCGGCCGGCCAGAGCGTCCAACGGCGCCAAACCCGACGCGGGCCCAAAGAACTCCGTCAGCCGAGGATCCTCCGCGGCCTCATGCCAAGGCTCGATCTGCCGCTGCGCCATCATCACTTGCGCCACGGTGATCGCGGCACCGAGAGCGATGCCGACTCCGGCGCGCCGCCACGCGCCGCCGGCCGCCAGCGGCAGGCCCAGGAGGCCCACGAGCAGCAACACACCGGTGGGCACCGCGGCGTCGACCAACAGGCCACGCAAGCAAACCGCGCGGCCGGCCGCCGCGGCGAGTGGCAATAGCAGTACCGCGAGAGCCAGCAGGCGCCAGCGAACGGCACCGAGCAAACGCGTCAACAGAGTGACGCCCACGGCCAGGGCCGCGGCGATCGCCCACGGCGGCCAGGCGAAGGGCCGCGGCAGCGCCAAGACCTGCAGGTGCCGCACGAGGACCGGTCCACCGCGGGCGAGGAAGGCGAAGGCGCCGCGGTCGTCGGACGTCTCGATCCACGGGAGCCACCGGCCGGCGACGTTGGCGCGCACGCGCCGGCCGCGCGCCTCGAGCCGCACCGAGGCGGGCAATCCCGGTCGCAGGACGACTCCACCCGGCACGGCGTCGAAGAGCGCCGCCTCGCGCGTGCGGTAGGCCGGGCCGCCCTGCTGCGCCGCCAGCCGCAGCAAGGCAAAGCGGCCGTGAAACGGCACCAGCACCTCGACGCCGTCGGCTCCCGCTCGCAGGAGCGGCGACACCTCGCGAAACACCAGGTCGAGCTCCGCGTCTTCGTGCAACTCCACCGTGGCCAGCAAGTCACAGTCGCCGAACGCCGGGAGGCGAAGGGGCCGCGACGCGGTGACGCGGCGCGCTTCACCTGGCTCGTGCTCCCACTCGAAGTTGCGGTGCAGCACGTCGCGGTCGCTGCCCAAGTCGCGGCTCACCCACCAGACCGACAACGCGGCCACCACCGCAATCGCAGCCGCCAAGCCGCCCTCGCAGATCACTCGATGCAACTTGGACTCGCGCACGACCATCTTGGCGTCGGCAGAGTCAGCATCATAGGGTGTCGTCGCTGTGGTCACGACACTCATCCAACCCGACGCCGTGGTCGTCGGCCAGCGTGTGGCCGCGGCGACGACAGTCCTCGTCCGCGACGGAATCGTCGTGGCGCTGGGGCACCGCGGCGACGCAGATCATGTCGCGCGGGTGAGCGGCTGCCTGCTACCGGGCCTCATCGACCTACAGATGAACGGCACGGGGCCGAACGACGTGGCGACGGCAGACGCGCCGACTTTGCGCGCGGTGGCGCGCCGGGTGGCGGCGGGCGGCGCCGCGGCCTTCCTGCCGACTCTGATCACCGACGCGTTCGACGTACTCTTGGAGCGCCTCGACGTTGTGGCCCGTTGGATCGAGACGCGGGCGGCGACCGCCGACGAAGCGGCGCCGCTCGGCGTCCACCTCGAGGGTCCCTTCTTGCGCGAGCCCGGCGTCCACGGGGCACAGCACCTCATCGACCCCACCCCGGAACGGGTCGACGCGCTGCTCGAAGCGGCCCGCGGGCAGTTGGCGCTGGTGACCCTCGCACCCAGTCGTCCGGGTGCGGCCGCGGCCGTCGCGCAGCTGCGCGACGCCGGCGTAGCGGTGGCCCTTGGTCACGACCGAAGCGCGCAGGGCGTCGACGCGTGTGTCGACGCGGGGGCCCGGCTCGCGACTCATCTGTTCAACGCGATGGGGCCGATGCACCACCGCAGCCCGGGCCTTGCCGGCATGGCACTCGACACCGAGAGGCTGCTGTGCTCGTTGATCCCCGACGGGATCCACGTGGATGCGGCGATGCTCCGCAACGCGTTTCGCTGCCTCGGTCCGGAACGCACGGTGTTGGTCACCGACTCGGTGGCCGGCGATGCAGTGCCACGGGGGCCCGATGGTCAATTGGCTGGATCGACGCTCAGCATGGCGGAGGCAGTCGCGCGCTGGCTGCGCATGGTGCCGTGGACGACACCCGCGTGCCTGGCCCAGATCGCCGCGCACAACCCGGCGCGCATCCTGGGCCGCGCCGACCTGGGCCAGATCGAGGTGGGCGCGCCGGCACGGTTCGCCCTACTCGACCACGCGGGAGACGTGTCGTCCTTTACGCCTTAGCCTCGGGCGGCGGCGGCGCGCCTGCGTCGACCAAGTCCACACCCGCGATGACGCCAGAGGCGGCGGCGAAACGCACAAACAGCTCGCGCTGCCGCTCCCGGCACGCGGGTTCGGCACAGGGACCGCGCAGATCGAAGAGACGCCGCTCAAAGACATCCGCGAACGTCATCGCACCGAGGGCAAACGCGTGGCGCACCTCGAGGGCGAGCAGGTCTCGATGCGGGCAGATCGGCTCGAGCAGATCCAGTGCGTGGCCGGCGGCGGCGCGCAGCGCCACGGCTCGCGACCCCCAACGCCACCACAGTGGGTCCGAGGGCTCGCGCAGACCGTCCCCGCCGGGCAACGGTCTCTCTCGTGTTGGTGAGGGTGTACCGGAGCCGCTCCCCAAGATGTCACCGATGCCGCGCTCGGCAAACGACCGGTGCGTGGTGAGCTTGCCGCCGACGATCGTGTGGACGCGCCCGACACCCGCGTTCTCGGGCACGAGAAACGCCTCGCGGTTCAGTGCTCCGGCGGGGCCGCGCCCGGTCGGCAGCGCCCGCCAACCGGCGTAGGTCGCCACGATGTCCGCGGCCTCTGGGGGCCGATCGAAGAGCTGCGCCAGGGCTCCCAGCAAGTAGTCGACGTCCTCGGCGGGCGCGTCGCCATCGCGCTCACCCGGGTCCCCCTCGACCTCCGTCGTGCCGCACAGCGTGCCATCACGATGCGGCACCACGAATTGGATCCTGCCGTCGGGAAGAAACGCCGCGAGGGCCGTCTCGACGTTCCGCGGCGCCAGTACCAGGTGGCTGCCGCGACTGGCCCGCACCAAATCGGGGCCTTCGAGACCGAGCCTCTGTCGCACGTGATCGACGCGAGGGCCGGCGGCGTTCAGCACTTGGCCGGCCCGCACCGTCACCTCGGCATTCGCCAGCAGGTCGCGCAGCACGAGCCCGTCGCCGCGCGCCTCCACCAGCTCGGTGTGGTTGCACAACACGGCACCCTCTGCCGCGGCGTCCTCCAGCACCGCCACGGTCAGCGGCGCGTCGCGCGTCGCCGCATCCCAGAACAGCACGCCGCCGCGCAGGCCATCGCTGCACAAGCCGGGGAACAGCCGCAAGCAATCAGCCGCACTGCAGCGCCGCGAGCCGGGCATCGAGCTGCCGCCCGCCAACCGGTCGTAGAGCCACAGACCGATGCGGGCGCGCTGGCGACTCCACCAGCTCGCGCCCAGGAACGGCATCAGCATGGGCAATGGACGCACCAGGTGGGGCGCCAACCGGAGCAGACGCTCGCGCTCGCCGAGCGCCTCGCGCACCAGCGACAGATGGCCCTGCTCGAGGTAGCGCACACCGCCGTGCACGAGACGCGAGCTGCGCGAGCTGGTGCCTGCGGCGAAGTCTTCGCGCTCGATGACCAGCGTGCGGGCCCCACGGAGCACCGCCTCCCGGGCGAAGGCGGCGCCGTGGATGCCGCCACCGATCACCACGAGATCGAAGCGCTGACCATCGAGCTTGCGCGGATCCGATCGCATACCGATTACCCCCAACACATCGCCCACGAGCTGGCCCGGCACCCCTGTGCCGCCGCCCAGCGCACGCCGCCGCAGCCGCGATCCCCGCCGCTTCCAGTTCGCGGAAGGTGACCCCAGCACCGGCCGCCGCACGTACATGCGAACTGTCGGCAACCCGCGGCTGATCGACGAGATCTCGACCACTCTGACCCTTCCGGCGGCCGGTCACGCGACAGGCTTCGCGAAATCCGAACCATCGATGCGAAGGCTCCCGGAACACGATGCCACTGCTTCGCCGTCCTAGCCATCGACCGCTTGGTTACAGGGTGTTGGCGGCCCACTAGGAAGTCTTGCCGCTGCTGCCAACATCAGCTGCTGCCCACAGTTGAGCAACCGGCACGTAGTTTGCGATTCGCTGAAGCACCCCACCGGAGGTTTTTCGTGCACAAGTTCACGCTGGCTCAATGCAATGCGATCCTGCCGCTGGTTCGCGCCGTGGCAGGAGAGATCGCCGAGCGCCGGCGGCATCGCAGCAGCCTGCTGAGGGAACGCGCGGCCTTGCGGAAGGCGCGCACGCCGGAGGGCCTGACCGAGGCGGTGGGCGTCCTCGACGGCCAGGTGTGTGAAGAAGAGGACGGGATCCATCGGGCCTGCCGCGAACTGCAGCGCTACGGCCTGAGCGTGGTGCGACTCAACCCACTCGTCGTGCATTTTCCGGGCAAGGCCCAAAAAGGCGACGAGGTGGACGACATGGTGTTCTGCTGGCAGGAAGACGAGCCAGCGGTGTCGCACGCCCACCCGCAGGGCCAGGAACAGGAACCCCGCTTCCCGCTGAAACTGCCCCGCTGACCCCCTCGCCGGCCGCCGCCACGGACGGAGGCTGGCGATTCTCTTGATTGGCCGCCGAGCGGCGCCTGGAATGGCGCCATGACGACCGCCAGGCGGATTGCAGTGACCGGGGCCGCCGGTCAAATCGGCTACAGCCTCCTCCCCCGCATCGCCAACGGCGATGTCTTCGGAACCGACGTTCCCGTGCACCTCCAGCTCCTCGAGGTGCCGCCGGTGCTCCCGGCGCTTGAGGGCGTGCGCATGGAGCTCGAGGATTGCGCGTTTCCGCTGCTCCAGAGCGTCCTGTGCACGGATGACCCAGCGACCGCATTTCGCGATGCCGACCTCATCCTGCTCGTCGGCAGCAAGCCGCGCGGCAAGGGACAGCAGCGCAAAGACCTGATCCGCGACAACGGCCCCATCTTTGTGGGGCAAGGCCGGGCCATCGCCGAGGCCGCCGGGCCCGACGTTCGCGTGGCGGTCGTGGGCAACCCGTGCAACACCAACTGCCTGATCGCGATGCACAACGCGGCGGGAGTCCCCAACGAGCGGTTCACGGCGATGACCCGCCTCGACCAAAACCGAGCCGACGCGCAGCTCGCCACCAAGGCCGGAGCTCACTGGGCCGCGGTCCAGAACACGATCATCTGGGGCAACCACAGCAACACGCAGTACCCCGACTGGAAGCACGCGACAATCGGCGGCAAGCCAGCGTCTCAGGTCATCACCGACACGACCTGGCTCGAGGGCGAGTTCATCAAGACCGTGCAGGAGCGCGGCAAGGCGATTATCGATGCGCGGGGCAAGTCCTCGGCGCTCTCCGCAGCCAACGCCGCGATCGACCACTGTCGCGATCTCTACCAGGGCACTCCGGCCGGGCGCCACACCTCGCTGTGCGTGTCGTCGGACGGCAGCTACGACCTACCCGAGGGGCTCATCTGCTCCTTCCCCTGCATCACTGACGGGCAGGGCAACTGGCAAATCGTGACGGGCCTCGACCTCGACGACTTCGCGACGACCAAGATTCGCGCCAGCACCGATGAGCTGCTCGAGGAGCGCGACGCCGTGAAGGACCTGCTGTCCTGATCCTCGTCGAGAGTGCCGACTGGGCCTTGACCCTCGCCGCGCTGGTCGGCTGCGGACTCGTGATGGGCATGGTCAACAACCTCGCCGGCGCGGCGGGCGTCGTTGGCCTCGTCGGCTTCGAAGAGCTGGCCGGGATGGACACGGTCAGCGCCAACGCCTCGCTCCGCTTGAGTGCACTCGCGATCACGTTCAGCGGCTGGCTAGGCTTTCGCAGCAGCGGCCGCCATGTGCCACCTCACGTATGGCGATGGGGGCTCCTAGCGATTCCGGGGGCCATCGCCGGCGCCGCGATGGCAGTCACGCTCCCGGTGTGGGTCTATCGACTCACGTTGCTCGCCGTCCTGTTGACGGTCCTGGCGCAGCAGCTGCGCCGTGCCCGACCGGCGGCCGATCCCTCGGCGGGTCGCGCCAGCGCCTGGGTCTTTGTCCTGCTCGGCGCCCACATGGGTTTCGTGCAAGTGGCCTCTGGGCTCGTGGCGATTCTGGCGCTCAGTGCCGTCCATAGCCGCGACCTGATCAGAGTGAACACCGCCAAGATGGCGATCCTGCTGTGCGCGTCGCTGGCCGCAAACGCGGTCCTGGCGGTCTCTGGCCACGTGGAATGGGGCCCCGCCTTGACCCTAGCCCTGGGCTGCGGTGCCGGTAGCTTTCTCGCCAGCCGCTGGAGCGTCGCCTCCGGCCACAGCGCGGTTCGCGTTGTCGTCATCGTGATTACGCTAGCGGTGCTAGCCCGCCTGCTCTGGCAGATGGCCGACGCATGACTTGGGAACAGATCTATGTGCTGGCGCTGGCAGCGATCACGATCGCACTGCTCGCGCTGGAGAAGGCCCATCTTTCCGTGTTGGGTGTCGGCCTCGTGGTCGCCGTGGCGATTCCCGGTGTCGTCGCCGCCGAGGAGGCCATCGCCGGCCTGGCCAATCCCGCCCTGGTCACCATCGCCGCACTGTTCGTCGTGGGTGAGGGCTTCCTGCGCACCGGCGCCGCCTCGATCCTGGCCGACAACATCCTGCAGCGCACCGGCCGATCGGAGTCGCTCGTCGTCGTACTGATGATGGTGATGGCGGCGGCTCTCTCCGCGTTCGTCAACAACACGCTGGTGATCGTCACCTTCCTCCCGGTGGTGACGACCATCTGCCGCGAGACCGGCTTCTACCCCTCGCGAATGCTGATCCCGCTGTCGTACGCCTCGATTCTGGGTGGCCTGTGCACGCTCGTCGGCACGTCCACTAACCTGCTGGTCGCCGGCGCGATGGAGAAAGCGAACGTCGACTGGCACCTCACGATGTTCTCGATGACGCCACCCGGCATCGTGATGGCCGGTGCCGGCATCCTCTACCTGGCGCTCTTTGGCCGCCGGCTCCTTCCACGCATCCACTCCCTGTCGACCCAAATGGCCGCGGGATCGGTCAAGGAATACGTGATGGAGATCACGGTGGCCGACAGCAGCCAGCTCATCGGCGAGCGCGCCGGCGAGATCGGCAAGAACCGCGGCCAGAAAAACGCCCGCACGACGGCCGTCGTCCGCGGCGAGACGCTGCTATGGCCACCGTTCGACGAGGTGCTCATCCAGAAGGGGGACGTCGTGATGCTGAGCGGCCCGATCCCCGAGCTCACCCAGCTGCAACGCGACGAGATGCGCAGCGACGGGCAGGCGGACAGCTACGACCCGGCCAGCATGAGCTTCTTCGAGCTGGCGCTGTCGCCGACGTCGACCTGGGTCGGTCGTCGCGTGGGCGACGTCGCCCTGAAGAGCGACTTCGGCGCGGTTGTGGTCGCCGTGCAACGCAGCGGACGCCACATTCGCGATCGGGTGTCCACGATGACCTTACTCGGCGGCGATGTCTTGCTGGCGTTCGGCGACGAACGCAGCAAGCACTACCTCCGCATGACGAACGACTTTCACGTCATCGAAGGCGTCCAGGACTCGATCCATCGCAACGAGAAGGCGCCATGGGCGTTCGGTATCGTCCTCGGCGTCATCGCGCTGCTGGTGACCGAGGTCGTGCACTACAGCACCGCGGCGTTGACGGGGGCACTGGCCATGACGGTCTCGCGGTGCCTCACCGTCCGCCAGGCCCACCAGGCAATCCGCTGGCCGATCATCCTGTTCATCGCCGGAATGATCGCGCTCAGCGCGGCGCTGATGGAGTCCGGGACCACCGAGCTCATCGCTGACACACTGACGCGCTTCGTACCCGACGAAGGCGGTGACTGGCTGCTGCTCTGCGGCACGTTCCTGGCGACGGTGGTGATGACGGAGTTCCTCACCAACAACGCGGTGGCGGTGCTGATGACACCACTCGCGATCACCACGGCACAGAAGCTCGACCTCTCCGAGATCCCCTTCGTGATGGCCGTGGCCCTCGGGGCGAGCTGCTGCTTTGCCAATCCCATGGGCTACCAGACCAACCTGATGGTCTTGGGCCCCGGCGGCTACCGCTTCCGCCACTTCATCAAGGTGGGCCTACCTCTCGACCTGCTGCTGTTCGCGGTCGGGGTCGCGGTGATTCCGCTGTTCTGGCCGCTGCGCTAGTGCCGGCAAGCGTCACATCCCTCAGCCTCGCGCGGCCTTGAGATTCTCGGCGGCGAACTCCCAGTTCACCAGATTCCGCCACCTCGACGTACTTCGGCCGAGCGTTGCGGTAGTCGATGTAGTAGGCGTGCTCCCAAACGTCGCAGGTCAGGACCGGCGTCTCGCCGTCGGTCAACGGGCACCCGGCGTCATGCGTGGAGCGGACCGCCAGCTTGCGGCCCTTCGCGACCAACCAGGCCCACCCGGCGCCGAAGTGGGTCGCGGCCTCCTGGGTGAACTGCTCGCGGAACTTGTCGATGCCACCGAAGCTGTCGGTCAGGGCGGCCGCGAGATCCCCGGACGGGTCACCACCGCCGCCTGGGCTCATGCTCTTTCAATAGAAGTCGTGGTTGAACGCTTGGGCAGCGTTGTTGAAGACTCCACCGGACTGCGAGCGAATCAGTTCCTCCAGCGACTTGCCATGGAGGCCGTTGGCCTCAACCATACCGTTGAGCTTCTCAACGTAGGTGCGGTGGCGCTTACCCCAGTGGTAATCGAGGGTCTCCTTTGAGGCATGAGGTGCCAACGCGTCGAGGGCACACGAGAGATTTGGTAGCTCGAGCGCCACAGTTTCAGCCTCCAAGCTTGGATTCGCTTCAGGATACCGTCTGCCATACCGGCCGCCATCGCCCGCGTCCCAGGGGCAGCGACGCATCTGACCACGCCTTGACCCCTCGCCGAGCCCGTTCCGATAAGCGACAGGGGCCCGCCCCGCGATGACCGAAACCACCTCACGACCGGCGGCCGCTGTCGCGGACGCCGAAGCGCCTCGGGGCGTCCTCCTCGCCGTCACCCTCATCTCGGTGGCGACCCTCGCCGTGCAGGTCCTGCAGACCCGGCTTTTCAGCGTGATGCTGTGGCACCACCTCACCTACATGGTGGTGACCATCACGCTGCTCGGCTTCGCGGCAGGCGGCTCGCTGCTCGCCATCTGGCCCGGCCTGAGTCGCCCTCATGGCGATCCCCGGGTGGCGGTCTCGACGTGTTGCAGCCTGTTTGGCCTGACGCTCCTCGGCGCCTTCGCGGTCTTGTCGAACTCCCCGCTGGACACGCTCGACATCGAGGCCGACCGCACCAAGTACTTCTGGCTCTTTGCGCGCTACGCCTACTTGGTCGTGCCGTTTGCCTTCGCCGGGCTGGCCATCGCGATCCCGCTGAAGGAGTACGGCGCGTCGGTCCACCGCACGTACTTCTGGAACCTCATTGGCTCCGGCGCCGGCAGCTTCGCGTTCCTGCTGCTCGTCCGAACCCTCGGCGGCCCTGGGTGCCTGTTCCTGTTCACGGCCCTCGGCGGGGTGGCCGGTTTCTTCGCGCTGGCGGGCCGGCGCGGCGCGTCGGCCTGGCCCACAGGACTCCTCGCGCTCGCCAGCACGGCCACGATCCTGTTGGCGTTCCTACCCGACGTCGGCGCTCGCCTGGTGTCGATCGACCCGGCGCGGAGCAAGGCGCAGTCCGTGTTCGAGCCGCTCTTCGACGTCATCGAAGGCCAGAGGCGCGCGGCAAACCCCGATTTGCCGGACCGCGACTACGGGCTGGCCAAGACCAAGTGGACGCCGACCTGCCGCCTAGACACCGTGCCGGTGCCGTACGACACGGCCAGCATGGAGAAGGACCTCGCCGATCCGGCGGGAGCGCCGCGCGGGCAGGTCCACGTCTTTCAAGACGGCGATGCACCGACGGTCATCTGGTCCGGCACGCACGCCGCCGAGCTCGCGTTCGAGCGCCACTTCTACGGGCTCGGCTATCGCCTCGTCGACCAACCACGAGTGCTCATCATCGGCCCGGGTGGGGGCAACGACGTCGAGACCGCGCTGCACTACGGCGCAGAGTCGGTCACCGCGGTCGACATCAATGGCGACACCTTGGCGCTGATCCAGAGCGAGCCCTTCAAGAGCTTCACCAACGACGTCTACAATCGCCCCGGCGTGGCCGCGGTCCACTCGGAGGGGCGCAGCTTCCTGCGCCGCGCGGGCCGCACGTTCGACCTCATCCAGATGTCGGGGACCGATACCTACGCGGCCCTCACATCCGGGAGTTACATCTTCTCGGAGTCCTACCTCTACACCGAGGAGGCGTTCGACGACTACTTCGCGCACCTTTCCGAGCGCGGCGTCCTGTGCGTCATTCGCTTCCGGTTCGAACCCGCGCGCGAGACGCTCAAGCTCGTCGCGACCGCCGCCACGGCACTAGGCAAGCGCGGAATTGCTGACCCGAGCCAGCACTTCTTGGTCATCAACCAAGAGGACGCGCAGGCCAAGATCGTCACCGAGCACCTGCAGAACGACGCGAAGCTCAAAGAGAAGCTGCAATTCAATCCGAAGCTGAAGGAACAACTGAGCGACTTCGCGACGGACTTTCGCGAGCCGCTGCGCTACGCGTTCACGATCGCGCGCCGCACGCCGTTCACTGCTGACGAGGTCGCGCAGATCGAGACGGCGCTGACGCCGATGAACGGCCCGACCGTCACGCACAACCTCTACTACGGTGCCGGCCAGCGCGCGGAGGACAAGGCCACTGAGTATGGGCAGCTGTTGGCGGCGTTTGTCGCCGGCGACGAGGCGAAGGAGTCGTTCTACGACGACTACCAGTACCACATCGTCCCAGCCGCGGACGACAAGCCGTTCTTCTTCCACTTCTACACCTTCGACGACGTGCAGCTCTTCGGCTCGTCGTCGGACGCAGGCTACGAGGGACTGACGGGCTCCGAGCCGATTGGCCTCTACATCCTGGCCGCGCTGGTGCTGCAAACCGGCGTCGCCACGTTCCTGTTGGTCCTGGTCCCGCTGCTCTTCCTGCGGCGCTCAGCACCGGCCGGCGTGTCGCGGATGCGCGCGTTGTTGTTCTTCATGGCTCTCGGCCTGGCCTATCTGCTCGTCGAGATCACCACCATCCAGCGCTTCGTGCTCTATCTCGGGCACCCGACCTATTCGCTGTCCGCCGGCCTGGCCTCGTTCCTGGTGTTCTCCGGCCTGGGCTCCGCCTTCGCGGGCCGCCTCAACGCCGGCCGTCGGACCGCCGCATCCGCCGCGGTCGCCGTGGTGGTGCTGCTGCTCGCACACGCCTTCTTGCTCCCCAACGTGCTCCGCGACACCCTCGCTCTGCCGGAGGCCGGGCGCGTGGGAATGACAGTGCTGTGGATCGCGCCCTTGGCCTTCGCCATGGGCATGCCGTTCCCGACGGGCCTCAGCCTCCTTGGGCGTCAGGCCCCAGCGCTGGTCCCCTGGGCCTTTGGGGTGAACGGGGCGGCCTCGGTGCTCGCCTCGATCCTGGGGATCGTCGTGGCGATGGAGTGGGGCTTCACCGTGGTCTTCCTCGCCGCCGCGGCGCTGTATCTCCTGGCCTCGGTCTGCGTGCCACGGGCTCCATAGGACCGGGGCAAGCGCCACCGGCCCTCGGGCGGCCGCAGAAAACTGCACTTTCTGCGAGAATTCCGGTTCAGCCAAGCTAGTTTCTGGCCCGATCCCACTCCGGTGCTCACCCATCTGCGCACTTTGCGCACAAATTGGCCAGCACCAACGATGGGCAGGCCAGCCGATCTTCGCCGCGCATGCAGCGGGCGGCGACCGGTCGAACCAAGGCGTTTTTCCACAGACTAGACCCATGACCCAGACCGTCGACACCCCTCACGTCGGGAGCGACTACGGCCGCGACGACGTCGCCAACCTGCTGCGCGAGCACGACGTCAAGTTCCTGCGGCTGTCGTTCACCGACATCACCGGCGTCAACAAGAACGTGGAGGTCCCGACTTCCCAGTTCGACAAGGCGCTCGACGGCCAGATCATGTTCGACGGTTCGTCGATCGAGGGTTTCGTCCGGATTGAGGAGAGCGACATGCTCCTCAGCCCCGACCACCACACCTTCCGGATCGATCCCTGGGACGACGGCCGCGGCCGCTCGGCCCAGATCATCTGCGACGTGTTGCGCCCGGACGGCTCGCCCTTCGAAGGGTGCCCGCGCATCACGCTGAAGCGCCAGCTCGAGCTCGCCGCCCAGCTCGGCTGCACGATGATGGCCGGCCCCGAGGCCGAGTTCTTTCTGTTCGAACGCGACGCCGACGGTGACCCCACGACGATCACGTCCGACGGCGCCGGCTACTTCGACGCCGCGCCGGTGGACGAGGCCGAGTCCGCCCGCCGCGAGATCACCAACTTCCTGCACGCCATGGGACTCGAGGTGGAGGCCGCGCACCACGAGGTTGCGCCCGGCCAGCACGAGATCGACTTCCGCTACGGACCGGCACTCACCACGGCGGACAATCTAACGATCTTCAAGTACGTCGTGCGCCGCGTGGCCAAGGACTTCGGCCTGCATGCGACGTTCATGCCCAAGCCGGTGTTTGGCATCAACGGCTCCGGCATGCACATCCACATGTCGCTGTTCGACCCGGACGGCAAGACGAACCTGTTCGCCGATACCGAGACCGAGCATCAGCTCAGCCAGAAGGCGCTGCACTTCATCGCCGGCGTCATCGAGCACGCGCGAGCGCTGTGCGCGATCACGAACCCGCTGGTCAACAGCTTCAAGCGCTTGGTTCCCGGCTACGAAGCGCCGACGCACGTCGCGTGGAGCATGCGCAACCGATCGCCGCTGATCCGTATTCCCGATCGCCGGGGCGTGGGAACGCGCATGGAGCTGCGCATGCCGGACCCAAGCTGCAACCCCTATCTAGCGCTGTCCGTCGTCCTGGCAGCCGGCCTCGACGGCATCCGCCGCGAGCTGGAGGCGCCACCGCCGGTGAACAAGAACATCTACACGATGAGTGCACGCGAACGCGCCCGCAACCGCGTCGGCACGCTGCCCGGCAACCTGAGCGAAGCCGTCCAGGCCCTCGAGAAGGACGATGTCGTACGCGAGGCGCTGGGTGAGCACATCGCCGCGCACTTCATCGCCGCCAAGAAGCAGGAGTGGGGCGAGTACATCGCGCAGGTCCACGAGTGGGAGCTGCAGCGCTACCTCGCGTCCTACTGAGGCGGCACCGACGCGCCCTCCGCCCCGGCGGGGGATCCACTAGTCGACGGCCTCGGCGTTCTTGCGCCACAAGAACGCCAAGATCCGCGCCGTGGCCTCCCATGCTGCAGGGGGAATCTCCGTGCCAACGGGCAACTGCACCAAGCAGTTGGCGAGGTCCGGATCACGCTCGACCGGCACGCCGTGCTCGTGAGCACGGTCGAGAATGTGCTCCGCCGCCACGCCCCGCCCAGTGGCGACGACGCGCGGCGCATCATGCTCGTCATCTCGGCTGTAGCTCAGCGCGACCGCACTCGCGGTCGGTTGGTGGCGAGGCGACGAGTCAGGCATGGAGGTCAACCCTTGCCAGGCTCTCGCCACGCCCCGGGGGCAGGACCACGTCCGCGATGGGGACCTGCCCCGCGGATGCCCAGCGCGATGCCAACTCTCGCGGCGCCAAGCCGGCCCCCTCGAGGTCCTCCTTGAGCTCGCCGAGGGATGCGCGGACACGGTCGAGTGCACCCTGATCGGCAAAGACGAACGACGCACGCACGTCGTCCCCGCGCACCTTCACATCGACTCGGACCGCGCCGCGGCGCGACAACCGCAGAAGCAAGACGACGTGAGTGACGGCACCACCCGCCTCGCTGCCCGTTTCGCCGGGCTGTTCCTGCTCGAAGTACATCCGGGCATCGTCGAACGCACCGTCCGCCGCGAGCGGTAGCGGCAACGCCGTCATCCCTTGGCGCTCGAGCCGTGTGGCCTGATCCCGCTGCCACGCCTCGAGCAGCTCGACGAACTCGCCGGCGCGCCCCTGGTCCGACGGGAACACCGCCGCCGGATCCGTCTCGTCGGATGGCGCCACGCCGAACCGCGCAGCGTGCTGCAGCCAATCGGTCAAGTCGGTACCGCGCAGCGTCCGCCGCTGCAGCTGGTCAACGGCAGCCATCGGCCAGGCCGCTTCTGGCAGACTCACGGCGATCGCCCGCAGGAGCGCCGCTGGATCAGGTCCGAGCGAGCCGCCAACGAGGGCCTTCGCCAGACTTGGCAAGACGGGTCGCGGCGCCGGCGCCAGAATCACGCCAGGCGAAGTCCGCACGACCACCAGGTGGTAGACCCCGCCGGGCTCGAGCGCGAGCTCGGAGCGCGCCTCGAGCCGTTGGCCGCCGACCTCTACCAACCACTGACCCGCGGCTCCCTCCGCCAGCGCCGTGGTGGTGACGCGTTGGCCCACAGTGAGACCAGACGCCCCGCCCGTCGGGCCCCGCAGCGCCGGAACCGACGGCGCGGAGCTCGCCGAACCTGTCGCCCCCGCCTTCATCGACCTGGGGACGTCATCGGCCGCCGCCCCCCGGTTGCTTCAGCCGAGGGGGGCGATCACCACAGGAAGATGAGGACCGTGCGTTCCGTGAGGTCGAACTTCATCGACATGGACACCGTCAGCCCGTTCGGGGCGACGATCGTCGCATGCAGCCACTCCACGCCGATCTTGGCGAGGGTCTGCAACGCCGTGGCGGAGAACTCGAGGCGTTGGCCGCGCGCGCCCAGCAGGACATGGCCACCGCCCGGCCGCCGGACCATCGCCATCGAGTCCGCCATGTCGGGCGACAGGGCGAACACGATCGGGGCCCCAATGGCCCGGACCGCAGTGACCGCACTGGCGGGCGGCGGGCCGCCGGTGCTGCTGCGAATCTTCGCGCCAGATCCACCGGGAACGTTGATCCACCCGCCGTCACCACCGCTGTTCTCGCTAGCAGTGATCGAGACCAGGGCGAGCAGGAGGGCCAGCAGAGCGCACAGCGAACGACGGACCATCTAGCAAACCTCCAAACGCAGCGGGAACCATTGCGCAAAGCTTCGCGCGAGCCGCGCCTCGACATCGGGATGCTCCTTGAGGAGCCGCGCAAACTGACCGCGAGCGGCCAGCTCTTCACCCACCAACCGGCGCTTGTGCGGGAACTCCTCGTGGAGCCGACCCAGCCAGCGCTCACAATCCGCGAACTGCTTCAACAGGCCATGGGCCAACGCCAGGTTGAAGAACGTCGTGAAAAACCTCGGCTCCTCGCGCACGACGCCGGAGTCGATCAGGCGCTGGAAGTAGCCGATCGATCGCGACGCTTGCCCAGCTTCGAGATAGACGTTGCCGAGATTCTCGAGGGCGAACGCACGCGTGATTGGATCAGGCGCCGAATCCAGCACAGCCCGGAACTCGCGTACCGCAAGCTCTCGGTCGCCGGCGACGTGATAGGCGTGGCCAAGGTAGATGCGCGCCTCGTGCATGTCCGGGCACAGCATCAACGCCTCCACCAGGAGCCGCTTGCCCTTGCGCATGTTCTCGACCGGGGTGCCGAGATCCGTGCTGCCAAACAGCTGCTTCGCGCGGACCCACTCCACGCCGACATCGCCAGCCACGAGACGGGCCACTTCGTCCAGCAGACTCTCGCCCCGAGCCCGCGAATCCGGGATCGGCACGGGCTCCTTCGCGACCTCGCGCGAGAACTTCGGCGACGTGCCAAGCAGCACATAGCCCCGCCCGAGCTCGTACAGCACGCGCGCCAAACGCTCGCGGTTCTGCAGGAGCTGCTCGTGGATCGCGTCGTCTCTGATCGGTGCGCCGATCGCCGCTCCGGCCAAGGCCGGCGCCAATCCCAGGTCCGCGAGTTCGCGGTGTGCACGCAGCTGGGTCCGGATCCCCTCCAGAAAGCCGCGGCAAGCCGTGCAGACGTCCGAGTGAACCAACACACGTCGGACCGACGCAGCGTCGAGCTCCCCATCCAGCATCGCCGACAGATCCATTTGGATCTGCAGGCAGGGCACATGCTCTTCGCTACCCGTCGGGAATGCGCTACCAGAGCTCGTCTCGCTCGTCACGGCACCGGCCTTCGTGGCCGGCCGGGCGCCGGAGTCTGCCGAGGGAATGTTCATCAATCGACTGCCAGTGAGTCTCAATGCGAAGTGGGCGAGGGCTGAGGGGGCGAGGAGGTCAAGTCTTCAAGAGTGCGCTGCATGCCGCGAAGAATCTTGCGACGGCCGCGGAAGATCACCATCTTGAGGTTCTCTAGCCGGATGCCGATGGCACTCGCGGCCTCTTTGTAGGAAGAACCGTCGACCTCAACCATCGTGAGCGCCCGCTGCTCCTTCTCGGACAAACGGCCGAAGTGCAGCAGGTAGAGGTTGAGGTAGATGAGGTAGGCCCAGTCGACGAGCGACGCACTCTCCGATTCGAGCGCGGACCGGTACGGCGTGCGGCTGGACCGATCCTCGCGGTCGCCGATCTCCTCGTCGAGGGAGCAAAAGCGCGCCATCCGGCTGTGGCCCTTCAAGAACTTGAGGACCGTGTTGCGGACGATGCGGTGGCCCCAGTTGCGGAACGAGTCCGGACGTTCCGCCAAGAACCGGTGCGGGTAGCGGTAGATGTTCAGGAAGACTTCCTGCAGAACATCGTTAGGGTCGAGGTTGGCACCGCAGCGGCGGAGCTTCACCTGCACGGCCTGCATGAACGAATCGCGATTGAGCTCGAACAGCAGCGCGAACACCTGCGCATCGCCGGTGTCCTTGTAGCATCGCATCAGCGCCGTGCTCGTCCAGTCCTGCCGCACTTGACCCGGATCTCGCGTCGCCCCGCCCTCGCGTGGGAGCTGGCCGTGCGCCAGCCGCCCGATCCACGCATCGCCGGTCCGCTCCCAGAGGGCCAGCAATCGCTGGTCGCCCGGGCTCTGTGCGACCGGGGAGAGCTTCGTGTTGTCCATAGCGGGGGGACCGAGCTGCCACGCCAAACCGACCTGCCGGCGCGCCACGCAGCTATCCTGCCATAGGCCATCGCCGCGCGGTAGTAACCCCCGTGCTGCAAGATCAGTAAATCCCCCAGGTCATCGATGCCACTCTCCCCTCGCCGACTCCGCGACATGGCCTTGGAGGCCGGCTTCGACCTGGTGCGCTTCGGCCCGGCGGACACCGGGTCGGATGGCGAGCGCTTCCTCTCATGGCTGGACGCCGGTCGGGCCGGCGACATGGACTATCTGGAGCGCAACCGGGAGAAGATCGCCGACCCCCGAGCGTGGGCGCCGGAAGCCCGCTCGACCGTGGCGCTCGCCTACGACTACGGCGGGCCACCGGGCCAGCTGACAGGGGGCGGCCGGGTCGCCCGATATGCGGTCGGCCGTGATTACCACCGCTTCCTCGGCAAGAGCGTTCAGGGGCTCCGCCGCGAGCTGGAACGCGACGGCGCGCCGCGGGGCTCGATCAAGGTAGGCACGGACGCGGTGCCGGTCCTCGAACGCGCGCTCTCGGCTCGGGCCGGGGTGGGGTTTCTCGCCAAGAGCGCCGGGGTGATCTCGCCGACGCTCGGACCATACTTACTGCTGGCCGAGCTGTTGGTGCCCGACGAGCTACCCTGGGATCCACCGGCCCCGGGCACCTGCGGCTCCTGCACCCGCTGCATCGACGCGTGTCCGACCGATGCGATCGTGGCGCCCTTCCAGGTCGACGCCCGCCGCTGCGTGAGCTACACCACGATCGAACGGCGGGGCTCGATTCCGCGGGAGCTCCGCAAACCGCAGGGCGCCTGGCTATTCGGCTGTGACGTCTGTCTCGAGGTCTGCCCCTTTACCAATCGCGGTCGGGCCACAGCTCCCCCCGCGGCGCCACGCCCGGCGCCGCTGCAGCCGCACTCGGCCCTCGAGCGCTATTCCCTGGTGGCCATTCTCGAGCTGTCACAGGGGCAGTGGGACCACGACTGGACCGGCACTGCGGTGCGTCGCGCCACGCGGTCTGGCCTCCGCCGCAACGCCGCGGTCGTCCTGGGTAACCTGCGAGACGCCAGCGCCGTGCCAGCGCTGAGCCGCGCCCTACAGGATCCCGACCCGATCGTCCGCAGCCATGCGGGCTGGGCGCTCGGCCAGATCCAGCCGACGCTGCCGGCACTCCAACGCGCGGCGGACGGCGACCCGAACCCAGCCGTACGAGACGAGCTCCGCCTCGCGCGCGACGGCCAGTAGCGGCGCCAGGAGTCGCCAAAGCGCGACGCGTCGCGAGATCACAACGTCGCGCCGTGCGAGGCCAACATCGGCCCACCGCCGCAGACGCCCCTGCCAGCGGCGTCAGGGCAGAACCACCGACTTGCTTGCGAACTTGGCAATGCGCGTGCTCTACCCCTTGTGGAGGTCAGCCTAGTGGATAACGCCAGCATCGATCATCGCGACTTTTATCATGAGCAGAAGTGGTGCGGTCAGTGCCAGACCTACGTCCGGTACTTGATGAGCGTCAACCGCTCTTACTGCATCGACTGTGGCTCGCAGGTGCGCCTGTTCAGCAAGGAAGACGCCATGCGCTTCAGCAACGATCTTGAGAAGCGCAAGTGGAAGGCCTCGTAGGCCTCAGCCTCACTTTTGCGCGTCGACGGGCTGCGGCTCGGCGCCGCGCGGGAGTGCGTCCGTGCGCCGCAGCTCCTCGCCAATGAAGTCGCGATAGCGCTCGCTCCGGTCGAGGGAACGCGCCACGCGCAGCCACCGCCGCGCTGGCTTCGCGTCACCGGCGCGGTCGAGCACGCGCCCCAACGAGAGCGCGGCCTCCGCGTCCCACGGGTCGCGACGCAGGAGCTTGCGGTAGAGATCACCCGCCGGCTCCAGCTCGTTGCGCAGGTAGTGGACGAAAGCCTCCCGGTGGAGCTCCTCCTGCTCGCTGCGCATCGTCGCGCCCTGGCGCCGCCAACGGCCGTAGACGAAGAGCCCGAACTCAGTCAGCGAGTAGATCTGCATCAACGCCAACGAGATGCCGGCGACCAGCGTGCCGCCCTCGTAGGCAAACTTGGCGACCAGCGCGATGTCGGCGAGCACCCAGGCACCGATCGCCAGCGTGGCACCGCGCGGGATGCGACCCGTGCGCAGGTAGCCCCAGGCTGCGAACTGCCCCAGAGCGAACACGACGAAGTTGAAAAGAAACGAATCCCCCAGCATGCGCGTCCGATGATAGGCTGCCGCGCATCGCGGTGGAACGGCTCGACAACGCGCGCCTTTACTTGCTGTTCACGCCGGAGTTGTGCACCGGCGATCCCTGGGAGACGCTCGCGGCCGCGTTGCGCGGCGGCGTGGACTTGGTCCAGTGGCGGCCCACCGAGCCGCGGCGCGGCCGCCGCGCGGAACTGCACAAGCTGCTCGCAGCCTGCGCCGCGCAAGAAGTTCCGGTCATCGTCAATGACGATCCCCACCTCGCGGTGGAGTGCGGGGCCGCCGGGGCGCACGTGGGCCAGGGCGACCTGCCGGCTGTCGCGGCCCGCGCGATCCTCGGCCCCCACCGCCTGCTGGGCGTCAGCACTCGCGATGCGAGGCAACTGCGCGCCGCCGCCCGCAACGGGGCGGATCACGTCGGCTTCGGTCCCTGCTACGCGACCTCGACCAAAGGCTACGCCGAAGGCCTCGTGGCGACGGGCCGCGTCGCGGCGGTCGACCTCGCCGAGGCCGGGGACTTGCCGGTGTTCGCGATCGGCGGCATCACGCCCGACCGCGTGCCCGAGCTCACGGCCCTGGGCTTGCGCCGAGTGGCCGTCAGCAGCGCCATCCTCAGAGCCCCTGCCCCGGAGGCAGCCGCCCGGGCGTTCCGCGAGCAGCTGTCCGGCCCCTAGAGCGGACCGGCGACCTCGCTTACAGGATCAGCATGGCGTCGCCGAACGAGTAGAACCGGTATTCGCGCGCGACCGCCTCGCGATAGAGAGCCAGCGTCGGCTCGGTGCCCGCCAACGCACACACCAGCATGAGCAGAGTGGAGCGGGGAAGGTGGAAGTTGGTCAGTAGGCCGTCCACCGCACGCAACGGCCGTCCCGGCAACAAGAACAGCTCCGTCGTGCCCACCGCGGGCGTGACCCGACCGTCGTCGGTCACACACGACTCGAGGGTCCGAGCCGACGTCGTCCCCACGGCCACGACCCTGCCGCCTCGCTCACGGGCGCGGTTGACGGCCGCCGCGGTCTCCGGCGACAGCTCGAACTGCTCCGCGTGCATGCGGTGCGCCTCGGCCTCCTCCACGCGCACCGGTGCAAATGTGCCTTCCCCCACGTGCAAAGTGACGCGCGCGACCTCGATGCCTTGGTCGGCCAGCTGCTGCAGCAACGCCGAGGTGAAGTGAAGGCCCGCCGTGGGCGCCGCGACTGCCCCGGGGCGTTCGGCGAACACCGTCTGGTAGTCGCGGCGGTCGCGCGCCGGATCCTCCTCCGGCCCACGCCGCAGGTAGGGCGGCAGCGGGGCGCGACCGACGCGCTCGAGGACCTGGTCCAGGTCACCACCCCCAGGCGCTTCCCAGCGAAACCAAAAGAGCCCCCCGCCCAGGCGCTCCTCCGGGATGAGCCGCAGGGCCCCCGCCTCCATCTCTAGGGGATCGCCCGGGCGCACCTTGGCCGCCGGCTTGAGATAGCCCCGGCAACGCTGCCCAGCGCGCTCCAGCAGCAACACCTCCACCCGGCCCTTGGTCGCGCGGGTGCCAATCAGCCGGGCCGGAACGACGGCCGTGTCATTCACCACCAGCAGATCTCCCGGGTCGAGCTGAGCCGGCAGATCCGCGACGCAGAGGTGCCGCCGCACCCCGGTGCCCCGGTTGTAGGCCAGGAGGCGCGCCGCCTCCCGGGGCTCGGCCGGGCGATCGGCAATCAGCCGTGGGGGCAGGTCGTACTCGAACTCGGAGACGCGCACGCGTTCTGTTCTTATAAGGCGCACCCGCCGCCCATGCCCTTGCTCGAAGATCTGCTCACCGGTGCCCAGCTGGCCATCCTGGTGCCCCTGGTCGTGCTCGGCCTGCATCGAGGCTGGATGATCGTCCTGTGCCTCCGCGGGCGCGCGCCGCAGGACGACGCGGCGCTGCCCGCCGACCTGCCGTTCGTGACCGTGCAGCTGCCGATCTACAACGAGCGCCATGTGGCCCGCCGCATCATCGAAGCCGCGCTGGCCTTGGACTGGCCGCGCGACCGGCTGGAAATCCAGGTGCTGGACGATTCCACGGACGACACCCGCGAGGTCGCCCGGCGAACTCTCGACCAGGCCCCCGACGGCCTCGCCACCGCGCACCTGAGCCGCGCCGATCGCGTCCACTACAAGGCGGGGGCGCTGCAAGCAGGCCTACAGCAGGCGCGGGGCGAGCTCATCGCGGTCTTCGACGCCGATTTCGTGCCGCCGGCCGATTTCCTCCGCCGGCTGGCGCCCGCGTTCGAAGACCCCCAGGTCGGCTTGGTGCAGGCCCGCTGGGAGCACCTCAACGCGCACCAAAGCCTCCTGACCCGGATGCAGGCCCTGCTCCTCGATGGCCACTTCGCCGTCGAGCACGTGGCCCGCGCCTGGACGGGGCGCTTCTTCAACTTCAACGGCACCGCCGGTGTGTTTCGACGCACCTGCATCGAGAACGCCGGGGGCTGGCAGGGAGATACGCTCACCGAGGACCTCGACCTGTCCTATCGCGCACAGCTGCGAGGGTGGCGGTTCGTCTACCGGCCCGACGTGGCCTGCCCGGCCGAGCTGCCGAGCGATATCAACGCCTTCCTCAACCAGCAGCACCGGTGGGCCAAGGGCGCGGTGCAGACCGCGCGCAAGCTGCTCGGCAAAATCTGGCGGGCGCCGCTGCCGCTGGCGACGCGCACCGAAGCGACCTTCCACCTGCTGGGCAACGTCGCGTTTCCGTTGCTGCTCGGGCTCATCGTGGTCGCGCTGCCGCTCCAGGCACTTCGCCTGCTCAATCACTCAGCGATCCCCGCCTGGCTCGCCTGGCTCGAAGGCCTGCCGCTGCTGCTCTCCACGCTGTGCGTCTTGGCGTACTACGGCCTTGCGGAAACCCGGGTCGCGCGTTGGCGGTGGAGCAGCGTGTTCCGCCTCCCGCTGATCTTGGCCATCGGTGCCGGCCTGTGCGTGAACAACACACTGGCTCTGGTCGACGGCCTGCGTCGAACCACGGGTGAGTTCCGCCGCACCCCAAAGCTGGATTCTCGGCAGCCGCAACCCGCCCCCCTTCGCTCGTATCGACCGGCACGCGGACCGCGGGGTGCAATGGAGGTTGGCCTTGGGCTGTGGGCGCTCAGCACGTGGGGCTTGGCGACCGTGCTCGGCCTGCCATTCACGGCAGCGTTTCACGGCCTCTTCGCCTGTGGACTGCTGTCCGTGGGCAGCGCTTCGCTGAGTGCCGAGGTCACGTCGCGAATTCGCATCGACCGTCGACCGGCGCTGCAGCACGGACTTTCTCGCTGAAAGCGACCGCGCGCCGCTCTATCGTACGCACAGGAGCGTCCGCACCCGACCGCGCGTTCCCACGGACCGTGTCGTCAACACTGATTCTGATCCCGGCCCATAACGAAGCGGGCCGGATTCATCGAGTGATCGAGGGGGTGAGGGGGTCTCACCCCCGCGCCGACGTCGTGGTCGTCGATGACGGCAGCACCGACGAAACCGGCGAGGAAGCCCGCGCCCGCGGCGCGCGGGTGCTGCGCCACCCATTCAACCTCGGCTACGGCGCGTCGCTGTTGACC
Source organism: Planctomycetota bacterium (assembly GCA_039029375.1). Classification (GTDB taxonomy): domain Bacteria; phylum Planctomycetota; class UBA1135; order UBA1135; family UBA2386; genus JBCCGH01. Next base: position 1,129 of record JBCCGH010000016.1, on the reverse strand, counting down.
GGCTACGTGTATGCCAAGCAGCGCGGTTATCGGCGCGTCGTACAACTCGACGGCGATGGGCAACATGACCCCAGCGGCATCAGCAAGCTGCTCGGCGCGCTCGACAGCGGCGCCGACGTCGCCGTCGGCTCGCGCTACCTCGCCGGCCGCTCGCCGGCCACGAGCTTCGGCCGCCGGCTGGGCTCCCGGCTGTTCTCCTGGATCGTGACGCGCTGGACCGGCACGCGCATCACCGACCCGACCTCGGGCTACCAAGCGATGACCGCGACGGCGATCGCCGAGCTCGCCCACGCCGGGTTCCCCGAGGACTACCCCGACGCCGACGTGCTGATCACCCTGTCGCGCGCCGGCCTCTCGCTCACCGAAGTGTCGGTCGACATGCGCGAGCGCTCCGGCGGGGTCAGCATGCACCGCGGCGGCCGGGCGGCGTACTACGCCTACAAGATGCTGCTCACTCTGAGCCTGCTGCCGGTCCGGCGACGCTCGCCGTATCGGGCCGAGCGACCCTCGTCCCCAGCGCGAGCCGGCTGATGCTAAGCCTCGTCTTCGCGCAAGGTCTGGCGATGGATCCCCAGCTGGATTCGCATCAGAAGATCGTCGCGGTCACGCTCGCCGTGGCGACTTTGCTGGTCATCGTCGAGCTCGTCCGGCGCCGGAAACTGCGCGAGGAGTTCTCGGCGATCTGGATCGGCACTGCTCTCATCCTGCTGACGATGGCGCTCGAGCCACGGCTGCTGTCGTTCTTTGCCGGTCTCATCGGCGCCAAGGCGCCGACCTCGGCCCTGTTCTTCGGTGCCTTGGTCTTCTCGATGCTGCTCACGCTGTTCGTGACGCTGCGCCTCTCGCGCATCACGCTGCGATCGAAGTCGCTGGCGCGGCAGACGACCTTGACCCAATCGGAGCTGGAGGAGCTCCGGACCGAGGTTGCCGAGCTGCGGCGCGAGGTCACACGCCTGCAACGCGGCGGCGACTCGACCCAAGACGGCGCTGCCTAGTGTCCTGGATCAGAAATTCCTGTGCAGAGGGTGCGTGACCGGACGCTGCTCGCAAGAAGCACCGACGCAGGCATATTGGTGGATACGTCGAGGAGGTGCGACGCAGCGAGCGGTGGCCGGACGGGTGCCATCTG
>JBCCGH010000015.1:0-85316 GCA_039029375.1 Planctomycetota bacterium | reverse complement strand
CAGATGGCACCCGTCCGGCCACCGCTCGCTGCGTCGCACCTCCTCGACGTATCCACCAATATGCCTGCGTCGGTGCTTCTTGCGAGCAGCGTCCGGTCACGCACCCTCTGCACAGGAATTTCTGATCCAGGACACTAGTCGCTCGCGTCGGCACGCTTGGAGCGGCGGCGGGCCACTTCTTCGTCGCGAGACTCAAGTGTCCCACCGTCCTAGTCCGATCAGACGGTCACGATGTTGGACTTCACCGTGGACCCGCGCGCCGACGTGCCGCCCTCGCGGCAAATCGTCGACGCCGTGCTCGACGCGGTGGCGACGGGTGGGCTCGGGCCCAACGGCAAGTTGCCCAGCGTTCGAGCGCTGGCAGCGAAGGTCCTCGTCAATCCCAACACCGTGGGCAAGGCGTACCGGGAGCTGGAGACCGCAGGTGTCGTGGCGGGCCGCAATGGGCTCGGCGTGTTTGTCACGGAGGGTGGACCGCAGATCGCGCGGCAAGCGCGTCGCGATGCCACGCTCGAGGACGTGCGACGTGCCGTGCGGTCGGCACTGCGTGCCGGGCACGATCCGGCCGACCTGCACCGTGAGATCGAAGACCACAGCGCGCTCGACGCGCGCGGGAGGCAGAGAGCATGAGGGGAACTGAGGACGTGCTGGTCGCCGACCGGCTGACCATACGGTTTCGCAAGCGCACCGTGCTCGATGCGCTGTCCCTGCGGCTTACGCCGGGCGTCGTCACGGTGCTGTTGGGCGAGAACGGGGCGGGCAAGTCGACGCTGATGCGGCTCGCGCTCGGCGTGCTCAAGCCGAGTGGCGGCACGCTGCGGGTACTTGGCCACGACCCAATGCGCCGCGCGCGTGCGGTGCGCGAGCGCGTCGGCTACGTGCCCGACGTCCCCGACGCCTATGACTGGATGACGCCGCGGCAGTTCTACCGCTACCTGGCGCCGCAGTACCCGGGCTGGGATGGTGTCCGTGCCGTCGCGCGCGCGGTCGAGCTCGCGGTGCCGCTGGACGAACGTTTTGCCGACTTGTCCCGAGGGCAGGGCATGAAGGCGATGCTCGTCGCGGCGCTGGCGTCGAGCCCGGAGCTACTCTTGCTGGACGAGCCGTTTGCGGGCCTCGATCCGCTGGTGCGCGACGAGGTGCTGCGCGGGGTCATCGCCGGGTTGCGCGACGAGGGCCGCACCGTGCTGTGCGCGACCCACGACCTCGAGGTCGCCGCGCGGATCGCCGACCGGGTGGCGGTGCTGTCGCAGGGGCGGATCGTCGCCGACGGCACCGTCGAGGAGGTGCTGGGCCACGCCGAGCCGGCGAACGTGCCCGAACAACTGCGCGCCGTGCTCGCGGCGTCGGCGGGGTGAGGCGATGACGGCGGCGATGAGGATGATCCGGGCCGGAATCGAAACCGAGCTCCGCGTGCATCGTGGCGCGCTGCTGGTGATCGCCGGCCTCGGCGTCACGGTCGCGGCGCTGTTGGGCGCGGTGTTGCCTCGCGGTGGCGCATCGCCCCTGGAGGCGCTGGCCTACGGAGTAGCGGTGCCTCTCATCGGGCTGCTCGTGGCCGTTGCCTGCGACAGCGTGCCGCGCGAACTGCGGGCGGGGCGGTTTGGTCTACTGCTGCGGTTGCCGGGCGGTCTGTGGGCCGCCGGCGCGGCGAAGCTGAGCACGCTGGCGCTGGCGGCGGTGATGCTCGCGGCGGCGGCGGCGACCGCCGGTGGGCTGGCCGTGTGGTTGGTGCACGACGTGCCTGGCGGGACGGCCTTCGCGGTGGCGCGGTCCGCCGGCGTGCTCGGTGCAGCGCTGGGGCTGGGCCTCGCGATGCTCGGCCTCGCCGTGTCCACGTGGCTGCCGCGCGGCTCGCTCGCGGTGGTGGTCACACTGCTCGTCGGCGCGGCCTGGGGGTTGCCGTTCTCCATGTCGCGACTGCACAACGCCTGGTTCGAGCCGCCGGCTTGGGAGGGCAACGTGCTGGCGCTCGCGGTCATCCCAGCGCTGGCACTGGGTACCGCGTGGCTGTCGTTGGCCGGCCGGCGCTGGTCGCGCGGGCCGCTGCGCGCCGCGCGCCATGGCTTGCCCAGCGCGGTGGCGGGAGGCGCCCTACTGTTCGGTTGGCACGAGGCGCGGGCGGAGGCGTGGGATGTCGTTCGCGTGGAGCGGCCAGACTTCCGGATCCGGTCCGGAATGGTCGGAGTTGAGGCGGAGTTGGCGTTCCTGAACGTCGGCCGTGGAGACCATGGCGAGTACTGCTTGGTCGTGGACCTGGCGACCGGCTTGTGGCGACGCGTCCCCGGTACCCGCTTCGGGTCGGCGGCTGGCCTCCTACCCGATACGCCAGTCACCCAATGCACCCCAGGACAGCACGAAGCGCTCGCGCTGTGGCACCAAGAGGTGGGCCCGTGGCGGCCCAAGGATGACCCTTGGCCATGGGTGTTCTTCGCTCAACTCATCGACGGCCGCACGGGGGACGCTGGCGGCGTGCCGGATCTCCCGAGTGTGGTCGTCTGCTACGCGAAGGCGAAGGTGCATCGCAGTCTGCGAGCCACGACACCGGTGCGAACCATCGACGGTCGTCGCGCTTGGTTTGCCGCGGGCCCGCAGATCGAAGAGGGCAAAGCGTGGATCTCGCGGCCATGGCGCCACGGGCGCGGCCCTTGGGTCTGGCGTGGTGACGCCGTCTTGCTCGACGGATTCACCTATGCCTACGACCCGCATCTCGGCCGGGAAGTGGCGTTCGAGAACACGCCGCTGCATGGCGGCTGGTGCCGGCCTGGGCACTGGCTTGTGCCGCGCCGCGATCCCGCGGAGCTCGGATACTGGGATTTGGTCGACCCGGCAACGGGCACGGCGACCCCTTGCGAAGCGATGAACGGGGTCGCGTGGCCGATTGTCAATCTCGACGGTGGCGCGATCGTCGTACTGACAGACGACGGTCGCCTGCTCATCATCGAGCCCGAAGCGGGGCGTCGGCGCCCCGTCCGGACTCCCGACGGCTACTGGGTCGAAGCCGAGCGCGTGGATCGCCCGGCCCAAGATACCCCAGTGTTCACGCCCGGTCGCCAAGCCTTGCTGACCATTCGGTCGCGGCACGGCGGTAGGTCACTGGGACGGCTTGACGCCGCGACCGCGACTCTGGTCTTCGCCGGTCCACCCGACCGCCATCAGCATGTCTTGGCGTGCCCGAACGAAGACGAGGTTCTAGTACACACCAAGAACACGGTCGAACGTTGGCACTTTGGCAGCGACGACTACGAGGTTCTATTTCCGCGCCTGGGGGTGCAATGATGATCGCGTCGGTCTTTGCAACGCAGTGCGCGGTCGAGCTGCGCCAGCAGCGCACGGTGCTGCTGGCGTTGGCCGCGCTCGCGCCGCTTGGCGGGCTGGCGCTGTGTCAATGGCGGCTGGCCGTTGCTTCCGCGGGCTGGCTCCTCGCGTGCTGCACGGGGGTGGGCGCGTTGCTCGCGATTGGGGCGGACTCGGTTCCCGGCGACCTTCGCGGCGCCCAGACCCGCCTACTCCCCCGCCTGCCCCGCGGCTTGGCGCCGGTCTTCGCCGCGAAGGTGGTCGTGCTGCTCGGTGCGGCAGGGGCGCTGTTCGCGTGGGGATGGCTGTGCGGCACGACGCTCGCGAACCTCTGGTTGGACCACGCTTTTGCCCTGCACACCGGGTCACCATGGCTGTGGGGCACCGCTGGCGCTGCGGCCGGGTTGTGGTTGCTCGCCCTTTCGTCGCTGCTGGGACGACCCGGCTTGGCCCTCCTCGGTCTGCTGGCGTTGGGTGTGGCCTACGTCGGCCTACCCTGGCTCGCATCGTTGTGGTGGCCCTACCTGGTGATGTGGGAAGTGTGGTGTGCTCCGCTACCACTGGCCGTCCTCGCCCTTGCCGGCCTCGTCGCCGCCTGGCTGGCCCATGGATTTGCCCGGTCCCGCCCAGGGCGCATGCGGGTCGCGGGCCTTGGCGTTGTCGGCGTACTAGGGAGCGTTCTGCTCGGTACGCACGGGTGGGGCATCGGCGTCGGCGCGGGGCTGATGTTCCCGGATCCCGCGAGTTCAAAGTTCGAGCTTCACTCGACCTACCTCAGCGCATCCGGACGCTACGCCTTCGCCAATGTCGGCGATCAGCGATCTGGGACGCTGACGCACGCGCTGCGCGTCGATCTCGACACCGGCGAGTGGAAGCGCGTTGGGGAGGCGAACTCCTTCTGGTGGCCGTCTTCTCAGCTCACGCGCGCGCGTGGCCTCGACCAGCAGGCGACACACAAAGTGATGACCCTTCACCATGACCGCCAAGAGCAGCGCTTCGAGCTTGTCGACGCGGAGACCGGGACGACGCTCGCCACGGATTCGTCGCACCGCTCGCTGCTACGCCGAGCGGTCGAGCCCATGCGAAGCGAGCTCGAGCATGCGACGGCATGCCGACTGCCCGGGATCGGTCGCGCGTACATGACTGTCGAGTATCGAACCACCGCGGCGCGCACCGCACCCGAGTGCTATGTCGTGGAGACGACCGACGGGGAGCGCCGCGAGTACGAGCTTGGTGCCGCCGGTCATTGCTATCCAACCGGAGTCGGGCTCGCGATGATGTATCGCGTGCAGGGAGTGGGCCGAACGAAGCTCGGCGCCTGGCTCGATCTGGCGCGAGATCGACTGGTCAACGTCGGTACCGTGGAGACCGTGGCCACGGTGGTGCGGGCGAACCACTGGCTGCGCCGCCGGCGCTATCGAGACGGACGCGTGCCCGCCTTGGACTGGCAGCTCTTCGATCCCGACGCGGGATCCTGGCACCCGGCCCCGGGCATGCAATGGCGGGACCTGGTCGAAGCTGTTCTCGACGACGAGAGGGTGCTCGTGGCCGCCACCGACGGCCTCTGCGTTGTGATGCCCGAGCGCGGTGTGCGGCGGGTCGTCCACCCGGAGTGTTTCGAGTTTGCCCGGCAAACGCCGAGCGGGCAACTCGTGCTGCGGCGCCGCTCGGAGGGGCGCTGGGCACTCTTCGACTCGGCCACCGAGGGCTTGACCGAGGCCGCGGTGCTCGATGGTCAGCTCGTGGCGTGTCCGGATGACGACTCCCTGATCCTGCGAACCCGCCGCGAGCTGGTCCGCCTGCGGTGGGGCAGCGATGAGGTGGAGACCTTGTTTCCGTAGCCCACCCCGCCGCCTAGGCGGCTTGACGCACCTATAGTAGTAGCTATAGCTACTATTCAATGGCTACCTCCGCCCTCGCCGACGATCTACAGGCGCTCGGCTTCTCCGCGCTCGAGGCGCAGGTCTACCTCGCGCTCCTACAGACGCCCGACGCCACCGGCTACCGCATCGCCAAGGCCGTCGGCAAACCTGTCGCCAACGTCTACAAGGCCCTCGACGCGCTCAGCGCGAAGGGCGCGGTGCTCGTCGAGGACAGCGATCCGCGCGCGTTCACGCCGGTCCCGCCAAAGGACCTGTTGCGCGCGCAAGAACGCGCCTTTCGCGAGCGCACGCGTCGGCTCGAGCGCGGACTGCGGGCCCTCGCGCCCGCGGCCACGCCGCAGAAGATCTACAGCATCGGCTCGAGCGAAGGGGTCTTTGAGCAAGTCCGCACCCTGTTGGCCGCCACCGAAGACGTGGTGCTCGTCGATGCCTTCCCCATGGTGCTCGAGCAGCTGCGCGACGATCTTGCCGCGGCCGCTGTGCGTGGGGTAACCGTGCATGTGAAAGCCTACGCGCCGATGGCGATCGACGGCGTGCACGTCACCTGTGACGAGGCCGCCACGGATGTGCGCGGCCGGTGGCCGTGCCAGTGGATCAACGCCGTCGCCGATGGCCGGTCCGTGGTCCTAGCCGCGTTGTCGGCGACCGGCGACGAGGTGATCCAGGCGGTACGGTCCGAGAGTGCGTTCCTCGCTTGGATCTTGCACGGCGGTTTGCTCGCCGAGATCTCCTGGTCGGCACTCGACGACCAGAGGCTCGGACGATCACTCAAGCAGCGGCACGAGGCCGCGCGCGCGCAGCGCGACCTGGCGATCGACCGGAGCTGGTCGGAGCACCGCGGCCTCCGGCAGCTGCTCGAGCAGCAGGGCCGCGTTTCCCTCGCGGCGGCGACGGGAGGGGGGACGCGATGAGAGTCTGGCTCACGCGGTGGCTTAGCGTTGCAGTGGCGTCTCTTCCCCTCGCTGCGCAGTCGGCGCCCGCGCCGGCTCCGTCGACGGGTGCGCGTTTTCTGCCCGGCGTGTCGCCGGCCGTGGCGGTGGACGATCGCATTGGCACTCCGATGGTGCGGCCCACGCTCGCCGGCCGCGGGCTGGGCCCGTTCCTGCTCGATACCGGTGCGTCGACGATGGTGATCGCGCGCGATGTGGCGACCGAGCTCGGCCTTGAGCGCATTGGCTCCGAGGATGTCACCGGCGTCGGCGGCGCGGTGCGCGGGGACATCGTGCGCGGCGGCCCGTTCCAGCTTGGGCCGCTGGAGATCGACGAGCTCACGTTCGTCGCCCTAGACCTCGCGGATCTGCGCGAGCGCAGCGGTGTGGCGATCGAGGGCATCGTGGGCTTCGACGTGTTCGCGGAGTCCGCCATGGTGCTCGACCTACCGGCGCGCACGCTCGAGTTGCACCCGCCCGGGTTCGAGCCCAGCGGCCTGGAGCGTTTCCCCATGGCCTTCGACGATCGGCTTCCCGTGGTGTCGGTCGAGCTCGATGGCCGAGTGCTCCGCGCTCACCTCGACACCGGTTCGCGCAACTGGTTCACCCTGCACGCGGACACCGTGGCGCGGCTGGGGCTGGCTCCGCCGCCGGAAGCGACGCCGGCCCGCGAGACGGAGAGCTTTGGGATCGGCGGCGGGCAGCCCACGCGCGAGCAAACCGCGATCGCGCTGCGGGTGCTCGGTGAGACGTTTGCCGACGTGCGGATCAAGCTGTCCTTGGCGGCGCGCGGTGCCTTTGCCGAGGCGGCCGTCGACGCGAACCTTGGGATCCCCGCCTTTTGGCATCGGCGGCTCTTGCTGGACTATGCGGGCAATCGCCTCGCCGTCGGTGCCACCGCGCGCCCGCCGTTGCGCTCGCGCCCGTGGGCCCAGACCGTTCTCGACGAATTCTCCGGTCCGATGCCGCGCGCCACCTCCGGCGGTCGCTGGCGTGTGCGCGACGACGCCGTGGTCGGCAGTGCCTCCACGCTCACCCCGACGTGGGCCGACGGTGTCTTGAAGCTCGCCGCGGAGCTGGATCCGGCCAAAGGCCGACCGGGCTTCGCCGAGTACTACCTAGACCTCGATCCCGACGGCGCGGTGGACCTCTCCGCGTTCACGGGCCTCGCGATCGAGGGGCAGCTCGAGAAGGGGCGAGCGTGGGTGCGGCTGCACTCGGACGACGACCGCGACTTCGACGCGTGCAGCGCGGTGCTCGAGTTGGACGCGACGAGTGGCATCGCGGAGATCGACTTCAAAGAGATGGCACCACAGTGGTCGCCGCGACGCGCACCGAGCCTCGAGCGCGTGGTGGGGATTGGCGTCTGGTTCTCGTCTGGCCGGCCGGCGAGCGCGCGGCTGGTGATCGATCGGCTCGAACTGCGGCGGGCGCCGTAGGCTCGCCCCTCGTCCGAGGTCGACCGGGTTGCGCTGGAATCGCGATGGGCTGGCGCGCCACCCGCGGCGCCGGAGACGAGCGGCAGCGGGCCCGCGTCATGGCCGCCCGCGCGCAAGCCCGAGGCGGTTTCGACTTCGATGGTTGCGCCGAAGACCGGCCGGCCGACGACATCGAGGGGGAACGGTGCGGTGCTGCATTCGGGGCCGTAGTCGGTGACCGCCGCGGTCTGCGCAGTGGTGGGGGCGAGCAGGGACAGGGTCGCGCTGGCGGTGAGCGCCAGCAGCGTGCGGTTGGGCTTGAGCATGGGCGAAACCTCGACGCCGCCGGGAGCGAGAACCGTGCCGCGTGCCCGGATGCGCGTCGGTCCGGGCGTGCCGGCTGGTCCGCGATCGAAACGTCTACCGGCGCCGGGCCGCGGTCACGGCGTCACGCGATCGACGCTCGACACGTCCACGACCTTCCCCTGGGCGTCGGCGAGGATCACGACTCCGTCGAGCGTGACTCCCTGCAGCGCCGCTGCGAGCCCCGACGGCAGTGAGATCGGCGCCTGCGGGTAGGCCCCAGCCCCCGCGTTGGTGAACGCAAACAGCCCGCCCGGCGCCGGAGCGAAGCCAAACGACGCCAGTGACAGTGCGTCCGCCTCGATGCCGAACAGGTTGCCAAGCGAGAGGTGCCGCGCCGTGCTCGCCGAGAGCACCGTCCAGCCCTGCGTCCAGCCGGTCGTCGGCGCGTTGCTGACCACGAAGTCGAGCTGGCCTGGTCCGCCCGACACTAGGTCCAGCACCATGCCCGAGCGATCGCGTCCGCCGCCAATACCGCGGACGACGAGCGCGAAATCGGCGTCGGTGGCGGCGGTCTCGACGTGGCCGTCTTCGCGGATGGCCGACGCCAGGACGTCCACCTCCCACAAGCCGCACGCCGCACTCTCGATCCAAACCGCTTCTTCGGTGTCGCGGTCGTTGGGCTCACCGCCCGGCTGGCTGACGTTGCCGGTGAGCAGGCCTCGGTTGCCCCAGTACTCCGTGCCGTCCGGCGCGACGACGCGCAGGTCGAGGCTGTTGACGCGGTGGATGCCAGCACCCGCCACGGCCGGCGGATCCGCGTAGGTCATGCAGGCGCGCAGCGGCTGTCCGCCCGGCGCGAAGACCCAGTAGCAGCGGCGTTGGCCCTGCGTGAGCACGTCCTCTTCGTCGACCACGAGCATGCGGTCGCGCAGGTCGTAGGCGTCGAGAGCGTTGGGGAAGCCCCAGCCCTGCTGCACGCGCGTGGCGCGGCTCGGCGGCATCGGCCGCGTGGTCGCCATCATCACCGCCTTCGTGGTAGTGAAGTGCGGCAGCGCATCAAAGCGGTCCTGCCAGCCTACGCCCGGATAGCCGTAGTGACCATCGGTGAAGATCTGCATCACCAGGCCCGCCAGGCCATTCACCATCGGCGTCGCGCCGGAGGTGCAGCAAAACGTCGTGTAGCGGCCGTTCGAGGTGGTGGTGAAGATGCTGTCGTAGTAGCCCGCGAAGGTCACGCCGTAGCGCGTGTCGGATGCGGGACCGCGGCTTGAGCCATTGGCAAAGCGATCGTCGTTGGGGTTGGTGTTGTTGAAGTGGTTGAAGCCGGCGACGCTGGCGGTGTTCTTCGCCCACGCCTCGGGCCGCGACATCTGGCTGGACGCGTTGCTCTGGCTCTGTGTGTAGAACAGGTCGAAGTCGAAGATCCACAAGTCGGTGTTGGCCGACACCGAGGTGTAGGTGAGCGTGCGGCTCTGGCTCACCGACGACGTCGAGGCCATCGCTTGCGCCGTGCCGCTGGGGTCGCGAAGTGTGCGAGCGAGCGCGTAGCGGTTGCTGATGCCCTGGCTGAAGCCGGTCACGAGGAGCTGCGCAAAGGGCATCATCCCCTTGGCTTGTGGGTTCAGGCCCTCGGCGCCGACGATGCCGATCACGCTGCTGCCGTGCGAATCGTTGCCGGTGCCGAGAACCGGGATGGGTGCCACGCGGTACGGGGCCCGCGCCCCAAACTCGGGATGGGTCAGCGTGAAGCCCGTGTCGAACGAGTGCGCGCGCATGCCCTTGCCATCGATCGGCGTCGCCAGGCCGTGCAGCGCTTCGGCGCCCGACTGGACGCGGCCGTTGTCCATGTCGGCTTCCCACGGCGACCAGCGGTCGATCCAGAGCACGGTGTCGTGGTGGCTGAGCGCCGCGAGCTGCGCGGGGGTCAGGCTGGCGACGATGAGGTTGCCGCCCTGCGCGGGCGAGTCCACGGTGCCGCCGAGTCCGGCGATCGCCGCTTCGAGCGCGGCGCTGTCCTGGCGATGATCGACCGGCATCACGTGGTAGCGCGCGCGCGTCGGCAGCGCGTCCGTGGTGAGGTCGCTTACGAGCTGTGGGTCCAGGCGAAACGCGGGGTGGTACGCACCAACCCAGCGCACGCCGCGTTGCTCTCGCACGGCCGCTGCGACGTCCGTGGTCATGCGCACGAGGTAGGACTGTGACGGCAGGTAGTGCTGCACCGCGTCGCCCGCGTCGCGCAGGGCCTGGCGGTCGCGATCGGCGATCGGCGCGTCGAACTGCACGATGAACAGATGGGTGCCGCCATCGGCCTCCGCCAGCAGCGGTGACATGGGCGGCACACCGTCGCGCACGGGGTCGAACGTGGCGTAGCCGAGGTGGAGGCGATGATCGACGCCGGGATCCTGAGCAACTGCGTTGGTGGCGAAGGCCAGCGCGCAGAGGATGGCGCCAGTGCTCGGCGTGAAGAGCGGGAAGGAGACGTGCATATCGAGCCTGCGATGGAGATGGCGAATGGGGCAGGTCGAGGGCACTTCTGATTGACGGTGGCCGTCGAGATGGATGCGCGTTGTGCAACGCGCGTTCTCGCTAACAGCTTCTCGTATGCTGCGGCACCGCCGTGACGAACGCGTTCCGTACTCTCGCCTCCGAGCACCGCCACGAGATCGATCGCATCAAGGGCTCGCGGTTCGTCGGTACTGCGGCGCCGATCTCGAGCGAGGCCGACGCGGGCGCGTTCTTCGCGCGCGTGCGGGACGAGCTCGGCCCGGCGAGTCACCACTGCTTCGCCTTTCGCCTCGGGCCCGACGGCGCCCTGTTTCGCAGTAGCGACGACGGCGAACCTTCGGGCTCGGCCGGGCGGCCGATTCTGCAACAGATCGAAGGGCACGTGCTGACCGACGTGGCCGTCGTGGTGACGCGCTGGTTTGGCGGCACCAAGCTCGGGGTCGGCGGGTTGATGCGCGCCTACGGAGGCTGCGCCGGCAAGACCCTGGACCGCGCGCCGACCCGTACCGTAATGGTCACGGCGCGGTTGCGTGTTGAGCACTCCTATGCCTGCTCGGCGGCCGTGCAGGCCTGGCTCGCGGCGCGGCAGATGGTGCCGGTGTCTGCAGACTACGGCAGCCTGGTGACGTTGGAGCTGGAGGTCCCACTCGATGATTTCGACACGCGCTGCCGTGAGCTCACCGACGCCACCGGTGGCCGCGCCACGCTGCAGCGGCTGTCGTGACTATGGCGTGTCGATCGGCGGCATCGGCACTGTGCCATCGACCTCGAAGACCCGGCGCGCGAAGGACCGTATCTCATCGTGCAGGAGGTCGCGGCGGTGGAAGAGGACCCGCTCCTGGGTGGCGCTGCAGTGCCATGCGCGCTGCCGCTTCGGTTGCGCATTGGCGAACGCGGTGGGAGCGAACACACCGAAGTTGTCGCCCTCGTCGGGATCGCGGGCCGAGCGAAAGCGGAACGCCTCGATATCGACTTGGCGCATGATCGTGCCGAGCGGCTGCGTGTGGGCGTAGCTGACCGGCGATGTTAGCGCTGGCAGTTGTGCCAGGTATGGACCGGCTGCGAGGTCGAGGCCACGCGTCGCGGCCAGGTCGACCGCGAAGGTCGAGTGCTCGGAAGTCACGTGCGGCAAGTCGGCGGCCGTGCCGGCCAAGAACACCAGCCGGTAGTAGGCCGCCTCGGCGAGCGCCGTCGCCTCGCTGGCCGACCCGTACCAAATGCCGCGCTCCGCTCGTGTGCCGAACCGCGTGCCGTGTCGCAACGGCGGATAGCGGAACGGCGTGGCCAATAGGTAGTGCAGCTGCGCGAACTCGGCGTCGACCGGCCGCGGCGGCTTTGCCGACTCGATGAGCTCTTCGAGCACCTGCTGCTCGTCCGCGGTGTCGACGAGCTTGTGCGTGGCGACATGGTGCTGCGCCTCGACGACGCGCCAAGCCTCTGCTCGCAGTGGGGCGAGACGTTCCCGCACACCCGCGGCCGAGAACGGATCCGTCATGCGCGCCTACATCTTGCCGCGGACCGCGTCGAGGTAGTCGGTGACCCGCACCAGACCGGCCGCGGACTGCACGAGCTCCGCGGGCACGCCGTTCAAGTGATGGTTGCCGGCCTCGAACCAGCGGCGGCAGGCTTCGGCATCGCCGCCGAGCACGGCGTCGAGACTGCGCACCATGCGCAAGAAGAGCAGCGCGAGCTCGCCTTCCTTGGTCGCCGGGTCGATGCGCCGGCCGGCGTCCAGCCGCGACACCGACGATTCGCTCACGCCCAGGATCCGTGCGAGGGCACGTTGTGACAGCCCAAGCAGCGCGCTGGCGCGGACGAGGGCCTTGGTGAGGACGTCCTTGGGCGATGCGGCGTGGGGCTTGGGCTCGGCGAAGCTCATGTCAGGTGAAAGGATATGGCGCGAATCTTGCTCCTGCAAGGTCGGTGTTTCGCCCGCTCGGCCTGGAGCGAATTAGGGCTAGTGGTGTGATTTAGAAATCTGGGGCATTCTCCGCGGCCCTCAACGCCGTTCGCAGCGTTGGGTCGTCCTCGCCGTATCCGCGAATATGCCTGCGGCGACCCGCCTTGCGACCGGCGCCGTTAATGCCCCATCTGGCTGAATCACACCACTAGGGGTCGCCCGCCGCTTGTCGGCTCGCGGATTCGCCGTCGCCATCGGCGGATCGAGGCGGTGGGACGGCGCGGATTTGGGCGCCCGCGGCCTCCGCCGCGGCCAAGGCTGCCTCGGCCCGCTCGACCCAGTGCGCTGGGACTCGGACTTGCACGCCGCGTGGACGATTGGCGCCCGGTTGCGGCGCGAATCGTTGGGGCAAGAGCCCGCCCTCGACGCGTGCCGGCACGCCATCCTCCAGCAGAATGCCGGCGATGAACTTCGCCTCGAACGCGGTGTCGGCCACGCGCAACACGACCAGCTCCTCGGTCATGCGCGCATCCTACTGATCACGCGGAAGAGTGCGCGACGACGACGCAAAGAGCTTAGTGCAGCAGATACGCCGTAGCGCGTTGATCTAACGGTGGACGGTTGTCGTCGTCGAGCACGCCGTTGAAGCAACAGCTCTGCCGCGAGCTCGAGGTCGAGCTTGTTCGACTTAGCCTTTGTAGTCGGGGTCGCCGGGGACGGCTGCCGTCGGATGGTCCTCGCCGAGCTCGCGCTGCAGGCGTGTCAGCTCTTGAGCAAGCGTCTCGCGCGTCTCGCGGTACGCCGGGTCGTCGTACACATTGCGCAGCTCGTCGGGGTCTTGGTCGAGATCGAAGAGCTCCCACTCGTCGAGCTGGTAGTAGCGGATGAGTTTGTGGCGCGCGGTGCGCACCCCGAAGTGCTTGGCGACCGCGTGGACTCCGGGGAACTCGTAGTAGTGGTAGTAGAACGAGGTGCGCCAGTCGTCCGGTTGCTCGCCCCGCAGCAACGGCACCATGCTGGCACCCTGCATGTCGTCGGGCATGGCCACGCCGGCGAGCGCGAGAAACGTCGGCGCGAAGTCGACGTTCGACGTGAGCGCCGCACAGACACTGCCGGGCCGCACGGCGCCGGGCCAACGCACGAGGAGCGGTGTCATCAGCGACTCTTCGTACATCCAGCGCTTGTCGTACCAGCCGTGCTCGCCCAAGAACCAGCCTTGGTCTGAGGTGTAGATGACGACGGTGTTGTCGGCGAGGCCCGTTTCGTCCAGGGTCTCGAGGACCCGGCCGATGCTTTCGTCCACCGCGTCGACGCAGCGCAAGTAGTCCTTGATGTAGCGCTGGTACTGCCAGCGCACGAGTGCATCCCCCGCCAGCTCGGCGCGCTCGAACGCCGCGTTCTTGGGCCCGTAGGCGGCATTCCAAGCCTGCAGCTGCTCGTCGGTCAGGCCGCGTGGCGGGTCGAGCTTGAGGTCATGGCGGGACAGGTGGCCGGCGACCGTCATCTCCTGCGCGCCGGCCGGGCTGGCCCGGCCCGAGTAGTCGTCGAAGAGCGTCGGCGGCTCGGGGATGGTCTCGTCGTCGTAGCGCGCGAGATGTCGCGGCGACGGCATCCAGTTTCGGTGCGGCGCCTTGTGCTGCAGCATCAAGAAGAACGGCTGCACGGCGTCGCGCTGCTCGGCAAGCCACTGGACGCCCAGCTCCGTGATGATGTCGGTGGTGTAGCCCGTGTGCTCGACGGGGCCGTCGGCCGTCCGCATCCGCGGGTTGTAGTACGGGCCCTGGTCGCGTAGCACCTCCCAGTGGTCGAAGCCCGTCGGCTCCGTCCCGAGATGCCACTTGCCGATCACGGCGGTCTGGTAGCCGTTGCGCTGCAGGATCTTGGCGACGTTCTCCTGCGCGCCGTCGAACCGGTTGCCGTTGCGGTAGAAGCCGTTGCGATGGCTGTACTTGCCGGTGAGCACGCAGGCGCGGCTCGGGCCGCAGATGGCGTTCGTTACCAGGCAGTGATCAAAGCGCATCCCCCCGTTGGCGAGGCGGTCGAGGTTGGGGGTCGTGTTGATCTTCGAGCCGTAGGCGCTGATCGCTCGGGCGGAGTGATCGTCGCTGAAGATGAACAGAATGTTCGGGCGCTGGATGTTGGCGCGCTGGCCACTGGGGCCTTGGGCCATGAGCGGCGAGGCCAGCCACATCGCGCACCAAACCCCAAGGAGTCGGGCGTTCACGGCACGGATGGTAGCGTTTGTTGCGGTCGCGACGGCACGCTACCCTCGGCATCGACGTGGGCGGGACCCTCCATCTCCACCGCAGCAACCGCACCGAAGTGTTGGCTGCGCAGCTGGGCGATCTCGTGGAGGAGCCGGTCGGCGGTCCGTTCGAGCCCGAGTGGGTCGTGGCGCAGAGCCGCGGGATGGCGGCGTGGCTGGAGATGCGGCTGGCGCAACGACTTGGCATCTGCGCCAACGTCGAGTTTCCGTTTCCGCGGCGCCTGGTCGAGCGGGCCTACGACGCGGTTTTGCCCAACGTGGACGCCGAGGCTGGGACCTGGTCTCGGGAGCGGATGCAATGGGCTGCGCTCGCGGCGCTCCCCGACTTGCTCGGTGCACCCGAGCTGGCCCGAGTCCGTCGTTTCCTTGGGAATGACGGCGGCGGCGTGCGCCGATTGCAGCTGGCGCGCCGTGTCGCCGCGATTTTCGACCAGTACCTGACGTTCCGACCCGAGATGGTGCGTGCGTGGCACGACGGGAGTAACGAGACGCCGGGCACCGCCGACGCGGCGTGGCAGCCGCTCCTCTGGCGCGCGATGACCCAGCGACTGGGGCCGGAGCGGATCGCCGTGCACGAGCCCGCGTTTCTCAAGGCCGCGGCGAGCGCTTCCGGGCCGGTGCCGGGCCTGCCGCGGCGCCTGGCGCTTTTCGGCCTGTCGACGTTGCCGCCGCTCTATCTGCGCGTGCTGGCAGCGCTGGCCGAGCGGATCGAGGTGCACCTATTCTCTCTGTCTCCCAGCCGCGAGCATTGGTCCGAGCTGGTGCCGGCGCGCCAGGCCGCGCGTCTGCTGCTGCGCGCGCCGAGCGATGCCGAGCTGCATCTCAGCGAGCAGAACGATCTGTTGGCGTCGATGGGCACGCTGGGCGCCGAGTTCACCGCGGCACTCGCCGACGTCGTCGAGGCCGCCGGGCTCGAAGAACGCGAGCAGGAAGCGTGGGTGGAGCCCGACGCCGCCACATTGCTCGGCCGCCTGCAGCGCGACCTCCTGCACTTGCGCGGCCCGGGAGCCGAGCCGCCGGCAGAGCCCGAGCGCCCCGCCCGGCGGCCGCGGCGCGCGGCCGACCACCCCACCCTACCGTTCGCCGAGCCGCCACCTGGGCGGCCACGGCTCCGGCTGGCCGACGGCAGCATCGCCGTCCACGCCTGCCATGCGCCGATGCGCGAGGTCGAGGTGCTGCACGATCAGCTTCTCGGTGTGCTCGAGGACGAGCCCGACCTGCAGCCGCGCGACATCGTCGTGATGGTGGCCGATGTCGATGCCTACGCACCGCTCATCGAGGCGGTCTTTGAACGTGAGGGCGGCCCGATCCTGCCGTATCGGATTGCCGACCGCAGCGTGCGTAGCCAGAGCCCGGTGGTTGAGGCACTGCAACGGCTGCTCACCATGGCCGGTGGCCGCGTGCCGGCGTCGGAGGTGCTCGACCTGCTGCGGCTCGCGCCGGTACACGCGCGGTTCGGCATCGAGCCCGGCGACCTTGAGACGCTGACCGAGTGGATTCTGGCGGCGGGCATCCGTTGGGGGATCGATGCGTCGCATCGAGAACGGCAACAGTTGCCCGCCGAGGCCGCCAACTCGTGGGGCTTCGGGTTGCAGCGCATGTTGCTCGGTTACGCGATGGCGACGGAGGGGCGCGTGCGGTTTGGCGATGTCTTGCCGTTTGAGCACATCGAGGGCCACGACGCCGAACGGCTGGGGCGGCTGGCGGAGTTCTGCGCGCAGCTGTTCGGCTGGCTGCGGCGCCTCGAGGAGCCACGGCGGCCGGTCGCCTGGCGCGATGCGCTCGGCGCGCTGCTCGACGGCATGATCAGCGCCGACGGCGAGCTCGCCGGCGAGCACCAGCGCGTGCGTGCCGTGCTCGGCACCATGGTCGACGAAGCGGCTGCCGCTGGGTTCGATGGAGCGCTCGACATCGTGGCCCTGCGCCAGCTCGTCGAGCCGATGCTGGATGAGGCGCACGCCGAGCGCGGCTTCCCAGGGGGCGGCGTCACGTTCTGCGCGTTCGTGCCGATGCGCGCGATCCCGTTCGAGGTCGTCGCCATGGTCGGCCTCAACGACGGGGCGTTTCCGCGCATCGACCGGCCGGTCGATTTCGATCTGCTCAGTGCCGGGCCGCAACGGCCCGGCGATCGGTCGCGTCGCACCGATGATCGCTATCTGTTTCTCGAGGCGTTGCTCTCGGCGCGGCGGCGCGTGCTGATCACCTACACCGGCCAGAGCATCCGCGACAATCGGCCGCTGCCGCCATCGGTCGCGGTCGCCGAGCTGCTCGACTGGATCGTCGACACGCACGATCCCGCGGCGAGGTCGCCGGACGGCGATGCCCGCGCGGCAGTGCGCGATCAGGTCGTGATCCAGCACCCGTTGCAGCCGTTCAGTCGGCGCTACTTCGGCACGCCGGCCGAAGACCCGCGGCTGTTCAGCTTCGAGGCGGCCTACCTCGGCGGCGCAACCAGCCTGCAGGGGGAGCGGCAGGTGCCGCCGCCGCTGTTTGCGGCGCCCCTCGCCGAGCCCGAGCCGTCTGACGAGCTGGGACTCGACGAGCTGCTGCAGTTCTTGCGGAGTCCGGCCGGCTATCTCCTACAGCGTCGACTGCAGGTGCGGATCCGCGAGCTCGAGCGGGACGTCGAGGATTTGCCGCCGCTCGAGATGGATGGCCTGCAGGAGTACGCGCTCGGCGATCGGTTTTTGGATCTGTGTCTGCAGGGGGTCGACCCCGACGAGGCGTGCGCTCTGGAGCAGGCTTCGGGTCGCCTGCCGCCCGGGCCAGCGGGTCAGCAGCGTCACGCCGAGCTGTGGCGCACCGTGGCGTCGATCGCTGAGCGCGTGCGCGCCGAGCAGCACGGGACGTCGGTCGCGCCGCACACGGTGGCCCGCGCGCTGCCCGGTGGCATGACGTTGACCGGGACCCTCGAAGGCCTGTGGCGTGGCGGCGCGGTCCACGCACAGTTTTCGCGGGTGAAGGCCAAGGACCTGCTGGTGCTTTGGCTGCGTCATTTGGTCTTGTGCTGGGCGGCTCCCAGCAACGTCGAGCTGCGGTCGGTGCTCGTCGGCCGGGCGCCGCGTCGGCGGCCGCGTTCCCGTGGTGGCGCCGCGCCGAGTGGCGAGATTCGCGTGTGCACGCTGGAGCCGGTGACCGACCCCGGGGCTGAGCTCTCAGGCCTGGCCGGTCTGTTCGCGATGGGGCAGCGCGCGCCCCTGCACCTGCTACCCGCCACGAGCCGGCAGTACGCCAAGGTGGCCGCCGCCGACGGCCCCGAGCGGGCGCTGCAGGCCGCGACCGATGCCTGGCTGCGCGGTTGGGGCGAGGATCACTACGACCAGCACCTGTCCCGCGTGTTCGGCGGCTCGGTGCCGCCGTTCACCGACGTCGTCACCTGTGGGCCGCCGTTTGGCGACATCGCGGTGGCGCTGTTTGGTGGCCTCCGGGCGCACCTGAAGGAGCGCTACGTATGACGTCGACGTCGGCGAGCGAGGCGAACGTGCCGCTGCAGCCGTTCGACCCGATCGAGGCGCCGCTGGTCGGTCGGTCGCTCGTCGAA
Source organism: Planctomycetota bacterium (assembly GCA_039029375.1). Taxonomy (GTDB): domain Bacteria; phylum Planctomycetota; class UBA1135; order UBA1135; family UBA2386; genus JBCCGH01. The sequence continues at coordinate 67,271 of JBCCGH010000015.1, read as the reverse complement.
GCGAGCGCCGGTACCGGCAAGACCTACGCGATCACCACGCTGTTGTTGCGGCTCGTCGTCGAAGAGGGGCTCGAGCTGGAGCGTGTGCTGGTGGTGACGTTCACCGAAGCCGCGACCGCTGAGCTGCGCGACCGCGTGCGGCGCCGGTTGCGGGAGGCGCTGCTGGCCTTCAGCGCCGGTGACGCCGGCGGTGACCCGGCGTTGGCGGCGTTGCTGGATCGCTGCGAGGATCGCGAGCAGGGTCGGCGCCGGCTAGCGGTCGCTAGCCAATCCGTGGATCTCGCCTCGATCTCGACGATTCACGGCTTTTGCCATCGGGTGCTGCGCGACAGCGCCTTCGACAGCGGCGCGCGCTTTGACCTCGAGGTCGTTGCCGATTTGCAGACCCTGCGCGACGAGGTGATCTCGGATCACTGGTTGCGGCGGGTGTGCGCCGATCCGACGCCGCTCGCCGCGGCGTTGGCGGCGCACGGCGTGCGGCCGCGCGTCACGCGCGGCTTGGTCGAGCGAGCGATCAGCAACCCCGACCTGCAGATTGCGCCGGCGGTGGCGGCAGAGGACGCGGACGACGCCTGGCGCGCTTCGTTCGCCACGGCCCTGGCTCAGGCACGTGCGGCCTGGGATGAAAGCGCGGTGTTGCAGTGCTTGAGTGGGCCGCAGCTCTACAAGAGCCGCTATCCGCGCGACGAGCTGCCGCTGTGGTGCGCCACGGTGACCCGATATCTCAAAGACCCACCGGACACGCCGGTGCTGCCGGAATCGCTGTCGAAGCTCGGCGCGCGGTCGATGGCCAAAGCGGTCTACAAGGGGCAATCGGCGCCCGAGCACCCCTTCTTTGGCGCCGTCGATCGCTTGCAGGCGGCGAGCACCGAGTTTGCCGCGCGGGCGCGCGAGCAGGCGATTGCGTTTCAGCACGACCTGGTCGAGTGGGCGCGGTTCGAAGTGCCGCGTCGCGCCGAGGAGCGCGGCGTGCTGTCCTTCGACGACCTCTTGCTGCAGGTGCGTGCAGCGTTGCGCGGCCGCAGCGGGGAGGCGTTGGCGCGCCGACTGAGCGCGCGCTGGCCGGCCGCCCTCGTCGACGAGTTTCAGGACACGGACCCGATCCAGTACGAGATCGTCGACCGCGCGTTCGGCGCAAGTCGGCTGTTCTTGGTGGGGGACCCCAAGCAGGCGATCTACTCGTTCCGCGGCGCCGATGTCTTTGCCTACCTGCGCGCGGTCGACGCGACGCCGGTCGAGCGGCGCTTCACGATGCCGCACAACTGGCGATCGGGCCCGACCCTGGTCGCCGCGGTCAACCGGCTGTTCGTGCGGTCGGGCGGGCCGCGGCCGCCATTCTTGATCGACGGCATCGGCTATCCCGAGGTCACGGCCCAGCCCAATGCCGTCGATCAACTGTGCGCGCCGGAGCCGTGGGGTTCGGCACCGTTTGAGATCTTGTTCCAGCCCCGGCCGGGCAGCGGCGACGGCAAGGACGCGAAGGACAGTAAGATCGACCGCGGCTACGCGTCACGCCAGGTGCCGCCGCTGGTCGCGACGGAGATTCGTGGCTTGCTGGACAGCGGCGCATCGGTCGGCGAGCGACGCCTGACCGCCGCCGACGTCGCCGTGTTGACGCGGACGAACCAGCAGGCGTTCGACGTGCAGGACGCCCTGCGCGACGTCGGCATCAAGAGCGTGGTGCTGGGGGACAAGAGCGTGTTTGGTTCGGCGGAGGCCGAGGAGCTACACCGAGTGCTGCGCAGCGTGGCCGAGCCGACCAACACCGCGGCGTTGCGGGCGGCGCTGACCACGGAGCTGTTTGGTGTCGTGGCCAACGACCTCGAGGCGATGGAGGACGACGGCGCCGCGTGGGAAGGCTGGGTGCGCGACTTCCGGGACTGGAACGCGCTGTGGGTGGGGCGTGGCTTTGTGCAGATGTTCCGCGCCATGGTCGCGGGGCGCGCGGTGCAGGAGCGCCTGCTGCGATTTGCTGACGGCGAGCGCCGGATGACCAATCTCCTGCACCTTATGGAGCTGCTACACACCGCCAGCCGCAACGAGCATCTGGGGCCGGTGGGGTTGTTGCATTGGTTTGCCACGCAGCGCGGCCTCGAGGGCTACGCCAGCGAGGCGGCGCAGATCCGCCTCGAGAGCGATGAGCGCGCGGTGCGCATCACCACTGTGCATCGAGCGAAGGGCCTCGAGTACGACGTCGTCTACTGTCCGTACCTCTGGGACGGATGGCTGCTGCATCCGGCGGACCGTCGCGCGTTGCCGTTTCATGATCCTGATGGTGCCTTGACGGTGGACATCGATCCGGAGCGGCGCGATAGCAGCCCCGCCAAGCGCGTGGCCGAGAACGAGAAGCTGGCCGAGAGCTTGCGTCTGCTCTATGTGGCCGTCACACGCGCCCGCCACCGCTGCACGGTGCTGTGGGGCGCCTATTCCGGCAGTGCGACCTCCGCGCTGGGCTACGCGCTGCACCCGCCGAAGGCGTGGCCCGGAACCGAGGCCGACGCCGCGGTGCTCGAGTCTCACTTGCAGGCGCTCAGCGATGGCGAGATACGCGAGCATCTGGAGGCCGTGGTCGCGGCTTCGGCAGGTGGCATCGCGGTGCGCGAGCTGGCCGTCGACCCGGCGGAGCGCGCCTCGGCAGTCGGGGCCTCCGGGGGCGCTGGCGGTGCGGCAGCGAATGCGACGCTCGCGGCGCGACCGCGTCGGCGCACCCTGGACCGCGGGCCGCGGCTGGCGAGCTTCACGCAGATGGTTCGCGGCGCGCCGGCCGAGGAAGCCGCAGAACGGGACGATGCCGCTGCCGCGACCGCCGAGCTTGTGGCGGCGGCAGCGGCCGCCGACCAGCGCGGTCCGACCGTAGTCCTGGCGGGGATGCCGCGGGGCGCCCGGGTGGGCAACTTCTTCCACGACGTCTTGGAGCACTTGGATTTTGCTGCAGAAGCGCCCGCTGTCGCGGCGGTGGTCGACGACAAGCTGCGCAGCCACGGGCTTGCCCCCGACGAATGGGGTGCTGCGGCGTGCCAGGGCGTGCGCGACGTGCTCGACACGCCGCTCGACTTGGACGGGCGGCCGACGCGATTGTGCGACGTGCCGGCGGCGCAGCGCCACGCGGAGCTGGCGTTCCACCTGCCGGTGTCGCTGGCCGGCGACGACGCGCCGGCGCTGCAGCCGCGCCGCTTGGCCGTGCCGTTTGCGCAGCACCCCAGCGAAGCGCTGCCGCGCGATTACGCCGAGCGGCTGGCCCAGCTGGGCTTTCCAGCGATCCGTGGCTTTCTCAAGGGCTTCATCGACCTGCTGTTCGCCGTCGACGGCCGGTTCTACGTCGTCGACTACAAGACGACGTTCCTCGGCGAGCAGCAAGAAGACTACGCCCGCGCCCGGCTCACCGACGCGATGGTGCACGGCGACTACTTTTTGCAGTACCACCTGTACGGCGTGGCCGTGCATCGGCACCTCGCCCGCACGGTGCCCGCCTATGACTACGACCGGAATTTTGGCGGGGCGCTCTACCTGTTTGTGCGCGGCATGACGCCGGCGCGCGGCATGGCGACCGGCGTGTTCTTTGAGCGACCGCCGCGCGCGCGGATCGAGGCGCTGTCGGCTGTGCTGGACGGGAGGGACGCATGAGCGAGGCGTTGCTGCGGCTCGAGCGACGCGGGGTGCTGCAGTCGATCGACCGGCACCTGGCGTTGGCGCTCGACGCTCAAGTACCCGGCGGCGCCGCTCTCGAGGTCCTGTTGGCTGCGGCGCTCGCGAGCCGCGCCGTCCAGAACGGCCACGTGTGCGCGGACCTCCAGCGCGTGACCAGGACGCCGTTGGTCGACGCCGAGGGGGCGCCGGTGCCCGACGCCCCACTGCCCGAGCTCTCGGCGTGGCGAGACGCGCTGCGCCACAGCGCCTTGGTCACGGTCATCGGCGGCGGCGGCCCGGCAGGTGATGGCGCCGAGATCGAGGCGTCGCCGCGGCCTCTAGTGCTCGTCGACGATCGGCTCTACCTGCATCGCTACTGGCGCTACGAGCGCCGGTTGCTCGAGACTCTCGCCGCGCGGCAGTCGGCCCGACCGGCGATCGATGAGGCGGTCCTGCGGGAAGGACTCTCGCGACTGTTCCCGGCCGACGCCGCCAACGACGGCCCCGATTTGCAGCGCCGCGCCGCGATCGTCGCGGTTCTGCGGCACCTGACCGTCATCTCCGGCGGGCCCGGCACCGGCAAGACCTCGACCGTGGTGCGCGTGTTGGCGTTGCTGCAGGAACAGGCGTTGGCGCACGAGGCCGGTGCCCTGCGGATGCTGTTGCTGGCGCCGACCGGGAAGGCGGCGCAGCGGCTCGCCGAGTCGATCCACGCCCAGCGCGCGGGGTTGCCGTGCGTGCCCGAGGTGCTGGCCGCGATTCCGGCCCATGCCGCCACGCTACATCGCGCGCTCGGCTACCAGCCCGGCCGACCGACCCAGTTTCGGCATCACCGCGATCGTCCCTTGCCCGCGGACGTCGTGCTGGTCGACGAGGCGTCGATGGTGGACTTGGCCCTCATGGCCAAGCTGTGCGATGCCGTGGCACCGACGGCGAGGCTCATCCTGATCGGCGACAAAGACCAGCTGGCGTCGGTCGAGGCCGGGGCGATCCTCGGCGACCTGTGCGGCGAGACTGGCGGCCAGACCTACTCTGCGGCGTTCGCGGCCGACGTCGCCGAGCGCACCGACGAGGCGTTGCCGGTGCCGACACCCGACCCCGGCCCGAGCCTTCTGGACGGCGTCGTCCATCTCACGCGCAGCTATCGCTACGCGGCGGGGAGCGGGATCGAGCGTCTGGCGCGCGCCATCAACCGCGGCGACGCCGACGAAGCCATCGCGGTCCTCGAGGCCGGCGGCGACGTGCGCTGGGTGTCGGTGCCACCCGGCGCCGACCTCGCCGCTGCTCTGGCGCCGCCGGTGCGCCACGGGTTTGCCGGGGTGGCCGACGGCTCGCCGACCGAGCGCCTCCAGCTCCTGCAGCGCTTTCGTCTTCTCTGTGTCCATCGGCAGGGCGAGCGCGGCGTGCTCGCGGTCGGCGACCTGGCCGAGCACTGCCTCGGTGCCGCCGGTGTGCTGGACCTCGACGACGAGTGGTTCGACGGGCGGCCGCTGCTGGTCACGCGCAACGACCACGCGCTCGAGCTGTTCAACGGCGACGTCGGCGTGATCGCGCCCGACCCGGTCAGCGGCGAGCGCAAGGCGTGGTTTCCGACCGCGGCCGAGCCCCGCGCGCTGGCCCCCGCACGCCTGCCGCCGCACGAGACCACGTTCGCCATGACCGTGCACAAGGCGCAGGGCTCGGAGTTTGACGCCGTGGCCCTCGTGCTGCCGGAGCGGCCGTCGCCGATCCTCACCCGCGAGCTCGTCTACACGGCGTTGACCCGGGCCCGGCGCAGCGTCACGGTCTATGGGACCGAGAACGTGCTCCGCGACGCCATTCGGCGGCGCATCGATCGGGCCTCGGGGCTTCGCGCCGGGACGTGAGGGCGGCTGGCGTTGGGCTGGGCGTCGGTTCGGCGCACGGTGCCCCATCATCCTACGTGGCGATCGGCGCAGGTTGCGCGGACCCAGGCCCTCGCCGCTGCGTAGGCTGACGCCATGCACTCGTTTTGCCGGAGCGTCGTGGTCGTGGCCGTGGCGCTGTCCCCCGTTGCCTGCGCGCCGGCGCAGTCCGCGGCGTCGCGCCCGATGGCTGTTGGCGCGGCCGCCTCGCCGGCGGCCGCCTCGCCGGCGGCCGACCAGCCGGTCGAGCTGGGTTCGGTCGCCTGGCACCGCGACTACCGGGCCGCGCGAGCCGCCGCGAGAGCCACCGATCGCCCGCTCCTGCTGCTGTTTCAGGAGGTCCCTGGCTGCGCAACGTGCCGCAACTACGGGCGCGACGTGCTCGACCACCCGATCATCGTCGGCGTGGCGCAGGAGCACTTCGTGCCGGCCTGCATCTACAACAACACTGCCGGCGACCACGATGCCGAGGTGCGTCAGGCCTTTGGGGAGCCGGCGTGGAATAACCCGGTGGTCCGGATCGTGGATCCGAGCGAGCAAGAGCTCGCACCGCGCGTGAGCGGTGCGTGGACGGTGTTGGCATTGGCCGAGGCGATGGCCGCGGCCCTAGATCGGCTCGAACGCCCAACGCCGCTGCCGCTCCAGCTGCTGTTGCAGGAGGAGCGCGCTCGTGCCGGCGGCGCCACGGCGACGGCGGTTTATGAGATGGCCTGCTTCTGGTCCGGCGAGGCCGGGCTCGGGCGGCTCGAGGGTGTGGTCGGCACCGAGGCGGGCTGGCTCGGCGGCCGGGAAGTCGTGCGGGTGACGTATGACCCGAAGGCCGTGACCTACGCGGCTCTGACCCGTGCGGCGCAGCAACAACGCTGCGCTCGCGGCGCATTCGCCGATCGCGGGCAGCTGGACGACGCGCGCGCGGTGTTCGGTGACGGCGTGCGGCCGCTGCGCGCCGGCTTTCGCGCCGACGCGGAGCCGAAGTACCACCTCTCGCGCTCGCCGTTGCGCGTCGTGCCGATGACCGAGCTGCAGGCCGCGCGGGTGAACGCGCATCTTCATGATGGGGACTGGCGACAGTTTCTGACTGGGTCCCAGCTGGCCATCCTCGATCGGCAGAAGAGCTCCGGGGCCGACTGGCCCAGTGCCGTCGGCGTCGCTCCGGCCGCGGCTTGGCGCCAGGCGCGTGCGTTGGCCGCCGGCGGCTCTCGATGAGTCGACCGCAAGCGCGGGGCCGCAAGACCCAGGCCCGCGTGCTCCGCACCGAGGCCCGCGCGCTGCTGCGCGAGCGCTGGGCCACGCTGCCGCCTTCGGCTCAGACCGTCACTCAGCTGGCCGGCGTGGCGGGTGTCGCCTGCGGCGCCACGCACGGCGTGCTCGAGCGCTGCAACTTCGCGTGCACCAGCTGCTACCTGACCGAGATCGCCAACCGGGTGCCGCCGCTGCCGTATGCCGAGGTGTGCGCCCAGCTCGACCAGCTGCGCGCGGCGCTCGGGCCCGGCGCCAAGACGCAGATCACGGCCGGCGAGGTGACGCTGCTGCCGCTCGAGGAGCTAGGTCGCATCGTGGCGTATGCGGTGGACATCGGGCTGGATCCGATGGTGATGAGCAACGGCGAGCGCTTTCTGCATGAGCCCGACTACTTGTTGCGACTGGTGCGGGACTACGGCTTGGGGAAGGTCTGCATCCACGTCGACATCACCCAGCGGGGCCGGCCCGGGTTGACGGCACAGACGCGGGAGCGCGACCTGCACCCGCTGCGCGATCGGTTTGCAGACTTGATCCGGCGGGTGCGGCGGGAGAGCCGCAAGCCCCTCCACGCCTCGCACACGGTGACCGTCACGCCCGCTAACCTCGCCGACATCGGTGATGTCGTCGACTGGGTGCTGCGCAACGCCGACGCCTTCCGCATGCTTAGCTTCCAGCCCATCGCCGAGGTGGGTCGGACCCAGGACCGTCGCGACGAGGATGTCTCGGCGGAAGCGCTGTGGGAGCGCATTTGTGCGCCGGTGGGCCGACGGCTGCATCGCCACGCGATGCACTTTGGTCACCCCGAGTGCAACACGACCGTGCCCATTGTGGTGGTCGCGACCGGCGCCGAGCGCCAAGTGTTTGATGTGGTCCGCGGCGGTGCGTCGGGCGACGCCAAGACCTTTGGCCGGGCGCTGCGCACGCTGGGGTGCGCGATGGATCTGGACCTGCCGCTCTGGCGCAACGCCTTGCCAGTGGCCGGCGCGTTGGTGCGTGACCCCGTGCTGTGTGGTCGGTTGGTCGCTTATGGCGTGCGGCGCCTTGTGAGTGATCGCACCACGTGGACGCGGAGCCTGTTCTCGGCCCTGCGCGGCCGGCCGCCGCGCGTCCGGCCGGTGCTGCTCGTCGTGCACCGGTTCATGACCGCGGCGGAGCTCGCCACGCCACTCGGGCAAGAGCGCCTGCAGGCCTGCGTGTTCAAGGTGCCGGTCGACGGCGAGCTCGTGTCGATGTGCGAGCTCAACGCCAGCGGCCTGCGCCGATCGCTCAACCAACGAGCCCTCGGCCAAGCCCAGGGTCGCCAGATTTCGGGTCGCCAGATTTCGGGTCGCCAGATTCCGGGTCGCCAGATTTCGGGCCGCGCGACGGCCGGGTAGCGGTTAGCAGTCGCAGCGGTATTCGATGATCCGCAGCTGCTGGTACAGCTGGCCGCCACGCATGACGCAGAAGTCGGCCTTGGGGTAGAACGTGTCGAGGAACTCCTCGCAGTCTGTGATCATGTCGTAGCGCTTGGCGCTGCCGTTCTTGCTGCTCCAGTTCGTGCCACCGTCGTCCGTCTTCATCGCGTGGGCTGCCGTGCACTCGTTGATGTACGGGGGGCCGACGAAGTCCTTCGGCTGCCACAGGAAGTGGACGATCTTGACGCAGTCTTGGCCGGCCTTGGGCTCCGACACCTGCTTGGTGCCGGGGAAGATGTCGTCGAGGGACGTCTTGGGCGCGCCGGGCGGGGCGCCGGGCGGCGGGGTCGGCTGGACCCACCGATCCATGTGGCAGCCCTGCGCCCAGGCGTAGCAGTTGTACGGCTGGCGCGGCGGGACCATGCCCGGCGGCGTCGGCGGATCCCAGGCGCCCGGCGGCTGCATCGGCGGCATCCCGGTCGTGAACGGCGGCCAGGGGCCGGGTGCGTACGGCGTGGTGGGGCCGACCTCGTTCCACGGTGGCCCATCGATGGAGGCGTCGCCGGAGTTCGGCGGCGGTGGCGGATACTGCGCGCCGGTCCAGACGAAGACCGTGTTCTGCAGCGGGTCGGGGCTCGCGCTCACCGCGGCCTGGGTGAAGGCCGGCAGCGCCAACGCCCAGTTGATGTACTCCTGCGTGACGACGTCGTCGTCGACCTTGACGAGGGCGCTGGTGGAGTTGACCTCGGGCGCGCCCCACGGGGTGATGTTGTTGCGGTAGTACGACTCGAGCAGGTAGCAGAGCACGAGGCGCGGGTCCACGCAGTAGGCGTAGATGCTGGAGGACTCGTGGTGCGGTACGGCGCCGCAGACCGCGGGCTGGCCGGCGGCGAGCGGAATGAGGCCCCCGAGGATCGCCGGGATCGTCGCCGGGCCGCGGTAGAACAGCGCCTCGTAGGCGGCCCGCGCGTCGAGCTCGCCGTAGCCGAGGACCGCGGTCACCAGCTCGGAGTCGGTGAAGCAGCTGGGCGGCGAAGCGATCGCGATCCCGTCACTCACGGCGATGCCGGCGGGTGCGGCAGCGTCGAACTCGACCGACTGGGCCGCGATCGAGATGCCGTTCAGCGCCGTGCTGAGCGGGATCGGGATCACGGTCTGCCCGTTGGCGTCCGGCCCCATGAGCCCCGTCACGATGTCGAAGGACACGTTGAACGTGCAGCCGAGGTAGGGGATCGGCGGAATCGGCGAGCCGAAGGCCACGGCCACGGGGCCCAGGGCCGCGGTGTGCGTCACCGTGAACTCGAGGACCGGGCCGCCGGGCAGGAAGGCGTTCATCGCCTGCGTCGGCTTGGTGCCAAACGAGCCGGGGCAGCCGCCGGGGATTCCTACCGTCGGGGGGCAGCCCTGACTCAGCACCGGGCTGACCAGAAGGGCGCCGGCGAGCGCGGACAGAACGAGAGGCGAACGGATGGATGGACTCATGCGTTGGTTTGTGGAAACGCGGTCGCGCCCGGGGGTGGGCGACGTCGCTTGTCGCAACCAAGGCGTGGTTTCGGCGCATGAGCGGAGGGGTGAGCCGACAAAAACACGCCGGCCGAGCCGGATCTCACCCCATGCGGCACTTCCATGTGGGCTGCCCACCCCGATCGACGATGGCCGTGGTCAGCTCGTCGGCACGAGCGTGAACCCTTCGCGGCGAGCCGCGTCCGACAACCGGTCGTCGAGACTCACGAATTCGAAGCCTCGGGTGTCATCGACACAGCCTGCCAACGCCGCGGCCAGTTGCAGCGCATCGGCCGCACGCAGAGGGTGCACGCCGATCAGTCGCTTCGCCCGCGTCTTCACCGCCTCCACATGAGTGACGACGTGCACGGTTTCCCAGAACGACTCAACTCGCGTCATCGCTTCGTGCGCGTCCTCGATGCTGAGCGCGCCCTCCCGCTCGAGTCGCCCTAGCGCTGACCGGATCTCGACGTCGCTGAGAACCCACGCCAAGACTTCTGAGTCGTCGGCGTAGAGATTCCGGATTGAGGAACTCGCGCCCTGCGACACGAAGAGGACGATCAGCGCCGACGAGTCCCAGAACTTCATCGATCGCCGCGTCCGTCGATCGCCGCTTGCACCGGATCGGCACGGCAAGTCAGCGGCGTTTGTTCCAGCACGCGGCCGTCCGGCTCACGACCCGCACGCGTGACGACGCCGTCGACCACCAGGCGTTGGAGAAGAGCGTCGGCGTTCTCAGTGCGCAGCCCTTGAATGCGGGCGATGGGTACCGAGCGTTCCAAGATCTCGATCGTCTGACCCTTCTTGACGAGCCGGAGAAACTCGCTCAGGCGGTTCTTGAGCTCCGTGACCGTGACCTGACGCATCAGGCTAGAATGGCCTGATAGATGTGTCTAGTCAAGCTAGTTGATGCAGCGCGGGACACGCGGCGAATGCGCGTCCCGCGTCATCGGCCGCGCCGGGAGGTCAGATCCTGACGCGGAACGACGCCGCGCCGACCAGTGTGCCCGGCGGCAGCGCGGCGTAGTTGGCGTGGCAGGTCATGCAGTTGGGGTGCATGTCGTTCGTCAACGGCAAGAGCGTGCGCAAGAACGCGCTGCCCTGCTTTTGCACCGACGCGGCACCGCCGGCCAGCTGCACCATGCCTTGCACCTCAAACGGGCCCTTCGGCAGATTCTTGCCGTCGAGTGGGCTGCCACTGGCGTCGATCAATCGGTAGATCGGCTCGGCCTCGGGCAGCAGGGCCGACACCGCGGCCGAGGCCGAGAGGATCTGCGCCGGTGCCGTGCCTGCCGGGACCGCATCGGAGATATTCGCGACCGCGGCGATCAGGGCGTTGGCCAAGAAGGTAGTGGTCTCTTGCGCATTGGCGTCGGGGCCGGCGACGGCTGCGGGCGCCACGCTCGCGGTTTCGCGGTCATCGGCGAAGAAACCAGCAAAGAGGCCCGCGACCAGAATCGGGCTGGCCGCAAAGGAAAGGAGCGCTCTAGATCCGTGCAGATTCAACATGGTTTCGATCTCGGTGGAGGGGACACGCCCGCGCGCGCAGGGGCGACGGTGCACCTGGCGACGGCGTGGCTGGCGCCCGCCGGTGGCGCGGCGAGCACGCCCGGGTCACCCGCGATCGGGGGGCGGCGTCACGAGGAATCCGCGGCGCGGTGCGGTGCGGTTCAGCGCAGGAGGAGCTGGGTGGCGATGCCGTGCCCGGCCTTGGTCCCAGTGGGGCCGCCGGTCGGGCTGACGAGGGTTTCGAACTCGAGGGCGGGCGGCACCGCGATCTGCATGCGGTGGGCGCTGCTGAACGTCCCATTCCCACGTGTCGGAGCGCACGCCCGGTCCGCCCCAGTTCTGACCGCCAAATAGCACGGTGACGCCGCGTCGAGCGTCGTACGCGGCCGCGTGGCCGGAGCGCGGCGGGGGCTCTCGGCCCGTGGCACGACGCAGCCATTGGCTGCCATCCCACTCCCAAACGTCCTTGCCTGTGGGGGTCGACGGGATGATCACGACGACCTGCCGGGCAGCGTCATAGATCATCGGCGGGCTTCCCGCCGGTGGGCCAGTGGTCGGGGTGTGTCGGGACCAATGCGTCCCATCCCATTCCCAGGTATCCGTGCACGCTCCGGGGCTGGTGCAAGATCCGCCGAAGAGCACGGTCCGTTGGCGGGCTTCGTCGTAGGCCATCTTGGCCCACTGGCGCGACCACGGGGTAGTGGCCGTTTGGCGAAGTCGCCAGGTCGAAGTTTGGTCGAGTGGGGCGTCGACTGAGGTGGCGACGAGGGCGAGGCACGCCCAGACACGTCGAGCGGGGCGCATGCCGCCTAGTGCCCGACGCCAGCCGAGACCTTTCAGATTCTCGCGGCCGCCGCGTTTGCGCCGGCGTCGCCGTGCACCGGTCGATTTCTCGAATCGGGCGCGACGCGACCCCGAGTTGGGACACGGACGAGGGGATCGCCAGACGCCGCGCGTGATCGACGCCGCTTGGACGCGGAGCAGAGAGCGTGACGTCTCCCCCAAGCTACGAGGAGAACCCATGTACCGGCTCCGCAAGCTGCTCGCGCTGGGCGCGCTCGCAGCCGCATCCCCGTGTGTTGCGCAGGACACCTTCGTCAACTTCGAGTCCGCGCACGTCCATCCTCTCGACCTGACTCCGGACGCCAGCACGTTGCTCGCCGTCAACACGGCCGCTGCGCGACTCGAAGTGTTCGACGTCAATGACGCGACAGGTCTGTTGACCCGGCGCGGCTCCGTGCGCGTTGGGATGGACCCGGTCACGGTCCGGGCGTTGACGAATGACCTGGCCTGGGTCGTCAACCAGATCTCGGACTCGATCGCCATCGTCGACGTCAATACGCTCGCACTCCTCGACACCCTGCGCACGCCCGACGAGCCGTGCGACGTGGTCTTCACGGGCACTGGCGGCGGCAGCACCGTTGGGACGGCCTGGGTGTCGTGCGCGCAGCCGGCGGTGATCGCGCGGTTCGACCTGGCCAACCTGGGAGCGGCCCCGCAAACGGACTCCATCCACGGCAAGGACCCCACGGCCATGGCCGTCAGTCCCAACGGCGACCGCGTGTATGTGGCGCTGCGCACGTCGGGCAACCGCACCACCGTGCTCGCCGGCGGGCAGGGCATGATGCCCAACGTTGTCAGTGATCCGAGCGGGCCGCATAATGGCGCGAACCCGCCGCCGAATGTGCCCGCCAGCTCCTCTTGGGATCCGGCGCTGAACCCGAAGCTCGATCCCAACGACCTACCGGAAGCGGCGCTGATCGTGCGTCAGCCGACCGTCGGGGGCGCTTGGGTGGACGACACGGGTGCGGACTGGACCCCGTTCGTCTCCGGGGCGAGTGCGCCGCAGTATGGCCGCGTGCAGAACTGGGGCATGGCAGACCACGACGTGGCGATCATCGACGCGACGGCGTCGACGTTCTCGGTGACGTTCGCCAAAGACTGCATGAACATCGTCAGCGCGATCGCCATTCAGCCCATCGGGACCTCGCACGGGGTTTCGGTGGTCGGCACCGAGGCGATCAACGAGCGCCGCTTCGAGCCGAATCTGAATGGCGTCTTCGCCCGCGCGGTCGGCGCGCTGGTCGACCCGGTCACTGCCACGCGGGCGGCACCGGTCGTGGATCTCAATCCGCAGCTGATCCCGTACTCGAGCGCGTCGCAGGGCAACCAGGACGCGCGGGACGACGCGATCGGCGATCCCCGGGCGTTGGTGTTCTCGCCGAGTGGCGGTTCCGCGTGGATCGCCGGCATGGGCTCCAACAACGTCGGGCACCTCGACTTCGTCGCGGGCGCGCGCACCGTCATCGAGGTGGGCTCGGGGCCGACGGGCCTGGCCCTCAACGCCGCCGGAGATCGGCTCTACGTGCTAAACAAGTTCGAGGGGTCGGTCACGGTGCTCGACGACACGGACGCGGTTCTCGGGACCACGCCCTACCCGGACCCGACGCCGCTCGCGGTCAAGCGGGGGCGCAAGCATCTCTATGACACGCACCGCACGTCCGGCAATGGGCACGTGTCGTGTGCGTCGTGTCACGTCGACGCGCGGATGGACGGGCTCGCGTGGGACCTCGGCAACCCCGCGGGGCAGATTCGATTTGCGGGCGAGTACAACGACAACCTCGACTTCCCGTTGGTCATCCTGCCCGAGGACTCGGAGTACCACCCGATGAAGGGGCCGATGACGACGCAAACGCTGCAGGACATCGTCGGCAAGGAGCCCTTCCATTGGCGCGGCGACCGCCGCGGGCTCGAGGAGTTCAACGGCGCCTACGAGGGTCTGCAGGGTGACGATGCGCAGCTGACCGCGGCCGAGATGCAGGAGTTCGAGGACTTCTTGGCGTCGATCTGGATGCCGCCGAACCCGTTTCGATTCGTCACCAACGACTTCAATACGGGCCTCGACCTGGCCCCGTTCGGCATGCGCGAGTTCTCGCAAGGTTGGTTTCCCGGCACGCCGGCGCCGAGCCCGTTGGGCGTCGGCGATGCCCACGCGGCCCTCGACGTCTTTCGCACCGGCAACATCTCGAACATCTCCAACTGCGTGACGTGCCATTCGCTGCCCGTGGGCATCGGACCGGACCACGTGTGGGACTTGCCTTCCGCGCCGGGCGTGTGGACGCCGATGCCGCGCGGCGAGTACGGCAACGCTCATTCGGCGTTGGAGAGCTTCGATTTGCCCGCCCCGGCGAGCATCCTGAAGGTCGCGCAGCTGCGCAACCTGCACGAGAAGACCGGGTTTGATCTCGCGAGCACCGAGAGCCTCGCCGGGTTTGGCTATCTGCATGACGGGTCGGTCGACACGATCGGCACCTTCCTGAGCAACCCCGACGCGTTCAACTTCAACAACGTCCCAGGCCTCTCGGCCAATCAGGCGATCTCGGATATGACCGCGTTCCTGTTGTCGTTCTCCGGTAGCCGGATGCCGGTCGGTGACGTCGCGAACCGCGCCGAGCCGCCCGGGGTCCCCGGGCAGAACGCTCATGCTGGCATCGGGCTGCAGGTGACTCTCACGTCGATTGCGCCCCCCGTGTTGCCGAGCGTGCTACAGACCTTCAGCGACATGATGTTCTTGCAGGACTCGGCCGTGGCGAACGGGCACAACGACATTGCGTTGGTCGCGGTGCAGAACCTGGCGGGCGGTGGCCAGAGCGGCTTCCGTTACGCCGGAGGGCTGATGTTCGACGACGACCGGGGCGGCCAGATCGATGTGTTCACGCTGATCGGCAAGATTGGTTCGGGCACCGAGATCACCCTCATGGCGGTGCCGTTCTCCGAGAGCACGCGTCTCGGCATCGATGCGGATGGTGATGGCGTGTTCGACCGCGTTGAGCTGGCGGCCGGCAGCGACCCCGAGGACCCGCTGAGCTCGGGTGCGTGCACGGCGACGGTGCCCGCGCCGCCCCGGAGCGTGGTTGCGACCGTCGTCGCCGACTATGAGGTGGATGTGGCCTGGGTCGACAACAGCTCGGATGAGGACGGGTTCGTCGTCGAGCGAGCCTGGACCAATAGCCCGCAGTTTGAGGTCGTGGGCATCATCGAAACGCCCAACGTGCAGACCTTCGTTGATCGGTCCGTTGGTGTGGACACCGACTACGTGTACCGCGTGCGATCGTTCAACTGTGCCGGCCGCTCGGTGGCCTCGGCCACGTCGCCGTCGGTGACTTCGGGTGGTTTCGTCACGCCGACCGTGGTGCACGTCAGTGACATGGACTTCCTCGAAGAGCCGCCAAGCCCCACAGCCAACTTCTGGGGCAAGGTCACGGTCGTCGATGACCAAGGGCGCGTCGTCGAAGGCGTGCGTGTCGCGATCAGCGCTTCGGGCGGTGTGACCCAGAGCGCGGCCACCAACGACCAAGGGCAAGCGCTGTTCTCGATCCCGCTCTCGAGCTTGCCCGCCGCACCGATCACGGTGATGGTCACCAACCTCTCGTCGGCGACCACGGTCTACGATCCGACGGCTAACTTCATCACGAACATTGTCTATCCGCCATAGCCGCTGTCGCTGCCAGGCTTCGGATGCACCCTAAAACGCGTCGCGCGGCGGCACGGCCGCGTTGGCCAGTAGCAGCCCGATGACGAGCGCCATGGCCACGAGGGCCATGGCGAACGCGGTCTGCAAGCCGCCGACGACGTCATCGGCGATCAGCGCTGACAAGCTGCGGAACCCGAGGCTCCCGGGCACCAGCATGAGCAGCGCCGGCACCATCGGGACCGCCGCGGGCTGATCGCAGAGTCGCGCGTAGACGTTCGCCACCATGCCGAGGCAGGCGGTGCCGAGCAGCGCGCCGAGCTCCGGGCCGAGGGTCGCCGAGCCCAGGCGCGCGCCCCAGAACGAGATGAGGCAGGCGATGAGGATGGTCGGCACGTCGCGCCGGCGCGCGGCAAACAGTACCGCGAACGCGAGCGGCGAGACGGCGCCGGCGACGGCGACGCACCAGAAAGGTGTCGCCAGCGCACTCAGCGCCTCAGCCGGCAACGGTGTTGGCTGTGCCCACATCGCGGCGGCCGACCGCTCACCGATCGCGAACCCGATCGCGAGCGAGAAGAACGTGACCATCACGCCTGCGAGCCGGGCGGTGCCCGACGCGAGGTGCCCGGCAGAGAGCTCGCGCACCGCCATCGTCAACGACAATCCTGGCAGTAGCACGATGAGGCCCGCCAGCGTGGCGACCAGCGGCGTGTGCGCGATGCCGTACCGTTCGGCGAGCACGCCGGCGGCGACCGCCGTGAACGTGGCGAACCATGCCGACACCACGCCAGCCAACGGGGCGATGCGCGCGGAGCGCGTGAGCCAGGGCATCAAGAACGCGAGGGCCGCGCCGATCACGCCGGCCGTGCCGAGGTCGGCGGGACTACCGCCGAAGAACACGGCGGCGCCCGCGGAGGCCACCGCAAACGCGAGGACCGTGGCCCACGCCGGCCAGCGCCGCGGCGCCGCGAGGATCGCATCGAGCTCCCGGTTGGCCGCGTCCAGGTCGAGTGGACCCTGGGCCAGCGCGCTCGACAGCCCATCCAGATCGGCCAACCGTCCAAGGTCGATTTCACCGCTGGGCTCGCAGCGCTCAAAGAGGGTGAGGGGCGGCCCGTGGCCCTCGTCACGGTCGCCCCTGTCACTGGTGTCCCGGTCAAACGACGCGTGCAACGCCGTCGGGACGGCGAGGAATCGACCGCGCAGCCCGAGCCGCGCCGCGGTGCGGGTCAGGGTCTCCTCGAGCCGGTCCGCGGGTGTGCCAAAGCGCGCCAGTGCCAGGCCAAACCGCATGACGAACCGCGCCGCCCGGGTGGGGACTGGCAAGGTGCGGGGCTGGGTGGTGGGCGAATAGGATTCGATCTTGGCCACGCATACATGATCGGATACGTCTGGCCGCCATTCTCCCGAATCATCTTCGGATCTGCGCCATGCAGGACCGCCTCGACCGAATCGACGACGCCATTCTCGCCGAGCTGCAGAACGATGCTTGGCTCTCCAACAAGGAGCTCGCGAAGCGGGTCCATCTGGCGCCGTCGAGCTGCCTCGAACGGGTGCGTCGGCTGCGTGAGCTGGGCGCGCTGACCGGCTTCCACGCCTCGGTCGACCCGCGGGCGCTCGGCATTGGGATCCAGGCGCTGATCGCGGTGCAAATGCGAACCCACGATTC
The DNA here is from genome assembly GCA_039029375.1 of Planctomycetota bacterium. GTDB lineage: Bacteria > Planctomycetota > UBA1135 > UBA1135 > UBA2386 > JBCCGH01. The sequence continues at coordinate 49,970 of JBCCGH010000015.1, read as the reverse complement.
GACTCGGGTGCACGAGTTCTTGGACCTCGCCGCGACCGTGCCGGAGGTCGTCGCGGTGTTCTACCTCGCGGGCAAGACCGACTTTCTCGTGCACGTGGCAGTCGCGGACTCCGACCACCTGCGGACGATGGCGATCGACACGATCGGCGCGCTGCCCGAGGTCGCGCACGTCGAGACGTCACTGATCTTCGACCAGCGGCGCAACCCGGTGCGGCGCGCGATTCGCTGAACGCCAGATCGGCGCTACCGCACGGTCGCCAGCGCCGACTGGAACGCCGCCAGGTTGCGGTTGGTGCCGGCGTTGCTGCCGCCGGTCCGGGTGCAGCCGCCGTGTGTGTGGATGCCCACGGCACGCCAGGTGCCGCGGTACACCGGGCCGCCGGAGTCGCCGCCGGTCGAGTCGATGCGGTAGCGGATCGTCGTCGACGAGACCGACGACAGCCGGCCGCGGTGATCCTTCTGTGCGAAGTTCAGGCTACCGCTCGCGCTGCCGTAGCCGTTGCGGCGGTGGTTGCTCGAGGTGTTGGGGTTGGCGAACGTGAAGTACGCACTCTGCCGGCTGTAGGGGTTGCCGTTCACCCGAAACACGCCCCAGTCGTTGCCGACACCGCGGTTGCTGTAGCGGCGCGTGCTGCTGCGCCAGCTGTACTGGTCCGCGGACGACGGGTTGCGGATCGCGCCGGACGACGACGAGCGCGGGCAGTTGTATTGCGCGGTCACAGATGATGCGCCAGAGAGGCAGTGGCCCGCGGTGACGTGGCCACCGGTGCTGCTGGAGACCAGCCAGCCGGTGCAGACATAGGTCCCGCCGCTCTTCTGGATCAGGAGGCGGCAAATGGGCCGGCGGTTGCGGAATCGACGATTGTCACTGGAGCCGCAGATGCTGTCTGGCTCCCCGTAGGAGGCGAGCCCGCGATCGATGCGGGAGATGCGGCCGGTCGGCGCGTCCGCGCCGGGCGGCGTCCAGATGCGAACACGAACCGCGAAGCCGTTGAAGTAGGCCGAGCGGAACGTCCCAGCTTGTACATCGTCGGGGGTTGCGACTTGCACATCGCCGTCCGCCAGCGACGTCAGCTCCAGCTTGCTGCCGGGCGGCAGCCGAAGGTCGGAGAAGTCCATCTGCAGGTACTCGGAGTCGCCCTCGACGACCAGCGTCTCGTAGACCGGCGCGAAGAACGTGAGGGTATTGGCGAACCCCTCCAGCTTGATGTCGGTGTCGCGGTACGTGCCGACTTGCGGCAGCTCTGGGGTGTCCTGCGCGACGGCAAGGGGCGAAAGCGCGGCGACCAAGGCCGCGACGAGAAGCGCGTGGGTTGTGCGCATTCGTTGCTCTCCGGGGCGAGAGGGTGAACGCCTCCGAACGGCCCGCGCCCTTCGCGCGGGCATCGTTCGCGCGTCAGGCCGTGCATTGTACCGGCGCGTCTGGCGTGAACCGAGGCGCGAAGAAACCTCGCGTTTCGGCGGCGACGCGCGGCGAGCACGCGGTGCGTTGTTAGCAGCGAATCGCGGCAATCACGTCGCGCAACGCGCGAGCGCCTTCGGCGAGGCGCGGCCCCGGACGACCGAGATAGGCTTCCGGAATCGTGAACACGCGCCGTTGCCGCACGACGTCCAGGTGCTGCCAAGCCTCGCGCTTGTAGACCTCGTCGGCGCGGTAGTTCTCAGTGCGCACGCCGCACCACGACAGCACGATCGCGTCTGGCGCGAGAGCCGCCACCTCGGCGTCGTCGAGCGGCCGGCTCTTGACCGGCTCGTCGCCCAGCGGGTTGTGGCCGCCGGCTCGTTCGATCATCTCGTGGACCCAGCTGCGGCGGCCCGGCGCAATCACCGGCTTGGGCCACCACTGCACGAGCACGCTGGGTCGCCTTCGGTCCTTGGCGGCTGGCGGCGCCTCGAGCGCGCGCCGCATGTCGGCAACCACTGGCTCGGCGCGTTCGGTGACACCCAGCCGGCGGGCGATTTCGCGAATGTCGGTGTAGGCGTCGTCCAGCGTGATCGTCTCAGGTGCGTAGTGCGGCAGGCCGGCGCTCTCCAGACCGGCCACGACTTTCTCGTGGCCCGGCACCGTGAGCGAAGCGAGGACCAGGTCTGGTCGCAGCGCTTGCACCTGCTCGATGTCGATCTGCAGGTCGCGGCCGACCCGCGGGAGTCGCTCGACGACGTCCGTGGGCCAGTCCGAATCGCGATCGACACCAACGAGCCGGTCGGCGCATCCGAGCGCGCACACGATCTCCGTGTTGGAGCAGTTGAGAGAGACGACGCGCATGCTGGAGCCGCGCGGAGTGTAGCCGCTGAGCTCGCGCTGCGGCTGGTCCCGCGCTGGCCGGGCGGTGCGCAGGTTGCCGCCACGCCACGGCCGCGCGCGGCGGTGGCGCCGCGGGATGCCGCCCGGTGTCATGTCTGCGGCGCGACCAGGTGCGGAGTGCGCATGCCCCCTAGAGGCCTGCACCCTGCGAAACGTGAACGGGCGCGCCGAACTCGGCGCGGGCCTGCGGGAAACACCGATCCGGGTCCATGCGGAGGCGGGGGCCTGTCGGTGTCGCGTGGACGTGTTAGCCTCGATGCGCCGACTTCCGTCGGGCGAGATGATCGAATGGCGGAGCGGCACCCGCCATGCGCACGTTCACGACGGTCGGCCTCTTCTGCTACGCCGCCGCGGTGTGGTTGGCGTTTGCCCAAGACCCGGGTCGCTGGTGCTCGGGGCTTCTGGCCGCGACCTCGGTGTTCTTGTTCTTGCCGTCCGTGATGGCGGCCTGCCTGACGCTCGTGTGCGTGTTGCTGAGCGCGGTGCTGCTGGTGATTGCGGGGCTCTGGTCGGTGTCGTTGGGGTGGGGGCGCCGTTCGGGCGTGGGGGAAGTGGTCGGCGCGTTGTTGCGGCTGGGGCCCCCCGTGGCGACCGGCTACGTGCGCGTGCTTTCGCGCATCCGGTCGCCGCGCGTTTGGGGGTTCATCGTCGGGCTCTTGCTGGCGACGGTGCATCTCACGGTGGCGCTTGGGCTGCGGGCCGGGTTGGGCTAGTGACGGCACGGGCCGGACGACGCCGGTCCCTGGCGCGGTCACAAGCGTCGCCGTTACGGCGGCTTGGTCGCGGGGCGGGGGCGCGTGACGCGAGCCCGCGGCGAACGCTGCGCGCGGGGATCAGAATTCGCGGCACGCGGGAAGGGCAGGGGGCGCCTCTCTGGTCGATGCCCGATCGCACCGTCCCCGCGTGGCCTGCCCGTCCTCTTGTGGCGAGATGGCGCGCGGTGCTCGCGCTCTTGATCGCCCGGTCAATCTGCGCCCCGTCGTGTACGGCCCTGGCGAGACGATCATGCGAGAAGGTGATCCAGCGACGTGCGAGATCGACGGATTGCCAAAGATCGCACGGGCGGGGCGCCGCCGCCGCGCCGCGCGGAGCGAGGGGCCGCCAGCACCGCACCCTCGGCGTCGAGGGCCCGGGCGGTCACTGCAATTTCGCCAGCGTCCGCAGGTAGCGCTGCAGCGTCGCATCGTTCGCCGCGAGGCGATGGAGCCCTTCCGGCGAGCAGTCTGGTGGGACGAGCCCGAGGTCGATCAACCGTCGCAGCATCGCGACCGCCGTGAAGCGGTGGCCGGGCGCCGAAGGGTGGAGCTGATCGCAGCACGGTTCTGGGTCCTCGACGCGAGCGAACGCCAAGAAGGGGGCGTGCAGGTCGAGCACGGCGAACCCCCGGCGCGTGCACTCTTGTTGCAACCACTCGTGCACGTCTCGGAGTGGGTGGTCTACGAGCTCGACACAAACCGGAAACACCGCGGTCAAGACGGCCACACCGTGCGTTGCCGAGAGGTCCGCCAGCGCGTCGAGCGCCGCGCCTGTTGGGTCCCAGGTCGCCGGCGTGCGGTGCAGCGCCCGGTAGTATTGCGCGTGCTGCCCCGCTTGCATCGACACCGCCTGCGGGTCATCGCTCCAGAACTCGGGCTCGGTGTCTGGCCGCGGGTCGTCGTACCAAACACGCCGCCAGGCGTACAGGCCGAGGCGGAGCAGGCGCGAGTCGTCGAGCAGTGAGCGCGCCAACCGGCGGCCGGTCAAGTGTTGTTCAGCTGGCGTCAGCTGCGCGAGGAGTCCCTCGAACTGCAGACTGTACTCTTGCGGGTCGTTGAGGCAGTAGGCGTAGATCAACAGGTCGGGGTCGTAGCGCAGGGCTTTCTGCGTGGCGATTTCGACGATCTGCCCGGCGTTGTAGGCGGGTACGCCGAAGTTGAGCACTTCGCAACGCCCCGGCGCAAGCGCGGCCAGCAGCCGCTCTAGCTGTTGTGGGAAGCAGTCGGCTTGGTCGACGCCAAAGCCGTAGCAAATGGAATCGCCGACGCAGGCGATCCGGAAGACGCCCCCGGGTTTACGCTCGTGATAGTCGCGGTCCTCGCGCAACCCGGCTTGGTTGATCACGCCGTCGCCGTCGCGGGAACCCGGCACGAGCTCGTAGCGCAGCGCCGGGTTGGCGGAGAGCCGGTAGTTCTCTTGGAACACGGGCGTGATCCGCGTGTCGAGTGCGAGAGTGCGCACGACGATCTCAGCGAGGAGCAGGCAAGCAACCGTCGCGGTCGCCGCCAAAGCGAGGCGTGCGAGGAGGCTCTTCACGGTCGCGGTCAGGGGATCTCGACCTTGACCCCGTCGCTGACCGAGACCCCGCGAGCGGCGCCGGCATCCAGCCCGACGTACTGGATGGCTAGAACGGTTCCCGTGGCCAAACTCGTCACCGCCGCCAGATCGATCGTGACCGAACTCCCGGCCGGCGTCAGAGGAAGCACGAGCAGCGGGGCGCCCGTCACGAGGGTGCCGGCGAGAAACGGCGACGACGCGCAGCTGCCGCCAAAGACGATGGCGGACGTCGCGCCCGGCACGAGGCGGTCGATGGTCGCTTCGATCGGCACCGCCTGATTGGTCGTGCCTCGGAAGGTCACTCTCGGCTTGCCGCTGCTGCCGGCGACGCCGGTGCCGCCCACAGCTTGCCAGTAGTAGGCCCTCGTTGGCCGCAGGCCGCTGTTGTAGGCGGCCGTGTCGTTGTTCGAGCGGGCGTTGTCGTCGTTGGGAGTGCCCAACACCTGGCCCCCGTAGAGAAACCCGCGGGCTGGATCGCTGGACCACTGATTGACTCGCGGGCCTGGGGTGTAGGCCATGATCGACCGACGGCTAAAGCCGGGGTTGTGGTCGCCGTGGCTGTACGAGTAGAAGCCGCTGCCGTTGCCGCGGTCGTGTCCGCAGCCCGCTAGGTGACCCATCTCGTGCGTATCGCTGTGTTGCCCAAAGCAGGTGCGAGACGCGATGCAGTACGCCCGGCTCGTGGACGTACGGATCCCCGTGGCGATCCCACAGGCGCCGCCCCGCGTCGACCGGATGCACATGTTGAAGTCGCCGCCAAAGAGCTCGGCGACGTTCTGCACGCCGGCGTTGTTGCGGAACCGCGACAGGTCCGTACTCATGCTGCTCGACTCGGCGTAGACCCATTCGGCGTTGTAGACGAGTCGGAACTCGTGCTGGACCCCGGAGTTGGCGGCCGCCCTGTTGCTGACGCCCAGGCGCGCGGCCATGGTCGCCGCCATGCCCGCGGCGCCCCCTCCCAGCTGCTTGGCGCGGGTAGTGAAGTGCACCGCGACGTCGATGACGGTCACCGACGCTGTGCGGTGGGCGAACGCCGGATCTCGGTGCTCGCCGCCGGCAGCACCCGGGCCGGGCCGCGGGCCCTCGACCTCATCCGGAGTGCCGCAGTCACCCGCCGCCGACTCCGTCTCCGGTCGATCCCACTCAAAGACTGCGTGGGTATCACCGATGCCCGTGGACTGCAGCAGGAGGTTGCAGCCGGCGGTGCTCACTTGGCCGACGTCGCCGAACTGCGTGTGTCCTCCGTAGGCCGTGTTGGCGGCAACCAGGGGGAAGTCCTCGCGCGCAATGACAAACCACCCGTCTTGGTCACCCACGACATTGGCGTGGAAGACCGTGTGACCGACGTGGATACGACGGACCTTGTGGAAGTCGAGGTCGATCGTCTTGCCGAGGGCGCTCATCTGGACACGGTTGGTCGGATGTGAGCCCTCGTCGATGCGGGCGAGCACCGCTTGGTCGATGCGCACGTACTCGATCCGCTCGATGTAGGGATCCGCGGCGCGTTGCTCGGTCTCCCACGCCTGCAGCGCGGGGCTGGTGGGAACCTGGACGAACAGCCGGTCTTGCGCGGGGGACGCAAGGGCGAGCGTGGCCAGGGGAAGGAGACGCGTAACGGCCATGGCGGCGGTGCGAGCTTCTGCGAGGGACATGGTTGCCTCTAGGGTGAGCGTCCAATCGACGGGCAGAGCGGCAAGCGTACCGGCTCACGGCACCCAACAGCACCCCCGGGATGCGGTGGTGACGCTCGCCCGAGTTCTCCATGCTGTCGCGAACGCAGTCGTTTGCTGTAGACCTCGACTCCAGCCAGCGCTACCTCGGCAACACCGCTCGGATGGGCACGCGCTAGGGGGACCGCGAGAGGCGTTTGAAGCGCGCGCGTGGAATCGCGCAGGCGTAGGCTGGTTTTTTGTCGGCCGCTGTCGCGGAACCAGAGCCCATGCCCGAAGCCTCCCACACGCCCCAGGGCGACCTTCTCCTTCGCACCTCCACCATGCCGGCCGACACCAACTCGAACGGCGACATCTTCGGCGGGTGGATCCTGTCGCAGATGGATATCGCCGGCGGCATCCTCGCCAAGGAGGTGTGCGCCGGCCGCTGCGTCACGGTTGCGATCGACGGCATGAAGTTCCTCGCGCCGGTGAAGGTCGGCGACGTCGTGTGCTGCTACGGCCAGGTCGCGCGGGTCGGTACCACGTCGATGGCGATCGACCTCGAGGTTTGGGTGAAGCCGATCCTGCGCCTCACCGAGGCGACGCGAGCGCGGTTCAAGGTGACCGAGGCGCGCTTCACCTACGTGGCGATTGACGAGCAGGGTCGCAAACGACCCGTGCCGGCTGCCGGGGAACACGAGTCGTAGCCGTCCCCGCGTGAGGCCTCGCCGCCACCGCGGGCGCGGGGGGCGGTGCCGGGAGCGAGCCTATTGGCCCCGCGGCCGGCGGGTCATGCGGCCCAGCAGGCCACCCCGCGCGGGCTCGTCGGCGTCTTGCTTGTCGCGCGGGCCCGCCCCCGCCGACAACCGATCGCACGCCTCGGCGACCTGGCTGAGATTTTGGGCCAGGAGATCGCGCAACCGCAGGCGCAGTCCGAGCTCCTGGTTGACACGCAGCACGACCCGCACCGCGAGCAGCGAGTGGCCGCCGAGGTCAAAGAAGTTGTCGAAGCGGCCGACCGGCGCATTTTGCAGGACCTCGCGCCACACCTCGGCGATCGCTTTCTCGGTGTCGGTTTGTGGTGGCTCCGCGCCCGCGGCCGGCGCCGCGGCGTGGCCGAGCTTGGCGCGGTCGATTGCGCCGTCGGCCGTGTGCGGCAGCGACACCTGCATGCTGAACGCCTGCGGCAGCGCTTCGCCGTCGACGCGCTCGCGCAAGAACGCCCGGAGTTCGCTGACCGTGGCCGTCGGGGTGCTGCGCAACACGACGAAGGCGGCGAGCCGGTGCGTACTCTCGCCGCGCGCCTCGCGCACGACCGCACACTCGGCCACTGCTGGGTGCTGCGCCAGCGCTTCTTCGGCGTCGCGTAGGGCGGCGTCCGCGTCGTCGGCCTCGGCTTCGACGTCGCGCGCCGCCAGGGCACGCCGGTCGACTTTACCGTTCGGGAGTAGGGGCAGCGCGTCGAGTCGTAGCCACGCAGTGGGCACAAGGGGGTCGGGCAGCGTGGATCGCAGCGCCTCGCGCAGGCGCCGCGGCGTCGCCGCCCGGGCATCGGTGGCGACGAATGCGGCCACGAGCTCGGGCTCGCCGCGGTGCTCCTGCACGACAACCGCGGCTTCGCGCACGACGTCCAGTTGGCGCAGCGCGTGCTCGACTTCGCCGAGCTCGACGCGCACGCCGCGGATCTTCACTTGGTGATCGCGGCGGCCGACAAACTCGAGCTGTCCGTCGGCGCGCCATCTGCCGAGATCGCCCGAGCGATACAGGCGCTCGCCGGGCGCGCCGAACGGGTGCGCGACGAAGCGTGCGGCCGTCAGGTCAGGTCGATATAGGTAGCCGCGGGCGAGGCCGACGCCTCCGACACAGATCTCGCCGATGGCGCCCGGCGGCGCCAGGCCGCCTTCGCGGTCGAGCAGCAGGACTTGGGTGCCGCTGATCGGCGTGCCGATGGGGACGCTGCCCGCGTCGGGCGTGCCCAGCGCGGTGGCGTCGTAGCAGGTCGCGTCCGCCGAGGCCTCGGAGAAGCCGTAGAGGTTGAGCAGGCGCGCGGCCGGTGCGGCGGCGGCGAAGCGCCGGGCGAGCTCGGCGGGCAGTGGCTCGCCGCTACAGATGACGAGACGCAGGTGCGGCACCTTGCCGCCAAGGTCGGGCTCGGCGTCGAGCATGGTGCGCAGCAGCGACGGGACGAGCGTGAGTCGCGTGACGCGATGCTCGGCCAGAGCCGCGAGGAAGACGGGCGGGTCGAGCACCACTTCGTCGGGGATCGTGACGAGCGGCACGCCCGCCAGCAGCGGCGCGAAGAGCTCCTGCACCGAGTCGACAAAGCCGGGCGACGTCTTTTGGCAGCAGACGTCGTCAGCTTTGAACGGATGGGCTGCCTCCAGCCAAGCCGCGCGCTGCAAAGCGCCGCGGTGCAGGCCGACTACGCCCTTTGGCGCGCCGGTCGAGCCGGACGTGTAGATCACGTAGGCCGCGGCCTCGCCGTCGATGGTGATGGGTTGCGGCGTGGCCACCGGCTCCCACGTGCCCGCATCGTCGAGCCGCACGGTCGAGGGTTGCTCGGCGGGCAGTCGGTCGCGGACGTCGTCCCGCGTGATGACCGCAGTCGCCTTCGAGTCGGCCAGCATCAGCGCCAGCCGTGAGGGTGGATGCGCCGGGTCGAGTGGCAGGTAGGCCGCGCCCGTGGCAACGACGCCCAGCAGGGCGGCCGCCAAGTCGGCGGACCGCGGCAGGCACACGCCCACCACGTGGCCCTGGCCGACGCCGCGTTCCTGCAGGCGCGCCGCCAGCGTCTGCGCGCGGGTCCACAGCTCGCCCGCGGTCCACGCCCCGCCGCCGAGCTCCTGCAGGGCCCTCTCGTCGGGCGCGGTGGCCACCCGCTCGGCAAACCGCTGGTGCAAGCTAGAGGCGGCGGTGGGCTCGTGCGGCGCCACCGCCAGCAGCTGCTGCCGCTCCGCGTCGGTGACGAGTGGCAGCTGCCAGATGCCGCGGTCTGGATCCACCGCGACCTCTTCGAGCAGTCGCACCAGCGAGCGCTCGAAGCCCGCGATCGTGGCGCGGTCGAACAGGTCGGTGTTGAACTCGAGAACGCAGCCGCCGCTCGCCAGGATGATCGACAGGTCGGTGGCTGCCGTCACGACGTCGAGGTCCAGCTGCTCGGTCTGAATGTCGCCGAGCGCCGGCGGCGCCGATTCGTAGACCGCGTTGAACAGCACCTGATACAGGGGATTGCGGCTCAGGTCGCGCGGTAGCTGGAGCTCGGCCACGAGCTGCTCAAACGGCATGTCCTGGTGTTGGAAGGCGCCGAGCGCGGTGTCCTTGACCCGCTTCAGGAGCTCGCGGAAACTCGGGTTGCCGGAGAGATCGGTGCGCAGCACCAGGGTGTTGAGAAACGGTCCGACGACGTCTTCGGTCTCGCTCCGCTCGCGGTTCGCGATCGGCGTGCCGAGCGCGATGTCCTCTTGGCCCGACAGCCGCGCCAGCAGCACGTCGACAACTGCGAGGAAGGTCATGAAGTACGTGCAGCCCTGGCGCTTGCCCAGGGCCGCCACGCGCTCGGTGAGCTGCGGGTCGATCGGCAGGTGCACGTGCATGCCGCGCAGGCTCTGGATCGGCGGGCGCGGCCGGTCGGTCGGTAGCTCGAGGTGCTCCTGGCCGGCGAGCTGCTGGCGCCAAAAGCCCAGGAGGTGGTCGCGCCGCTGGCCGTAGGCCTGACGCTGCCATTGCGCGTAGTCGGCGTAGTGCAGCTTGGGCTCGGCGAGACCGGCGGGACGTTGCTCCCGGCGCGCGGTGTAGAGCTCGGTGAGCTCGCGGAAGATCACACCAAACGACCAGCCATCCATGACGAAGTGCGCGAACAGCGCGCTAAACAGGTGGTCGTCGGGGGCGAGCTTGAACAGCGCGAAGCGCGCCGGCGCTTCCTGGGTGAGGTCGAGGTGGTGGAAGAACAGCTCCTGCAACTGCCGCCGCGCCTCGTCGAGGGCATCGGATCGGCCAGCCAAGTCGACCACGTGCAGGGCGAACGGCTGGTGCGGTCGGGCGATCTGCTTGGGCTCGCTGCCGTCGATGACGACCTGCGTTCGCAGCACTTCGTGGCGGCGGACGACTTCGTTGACGCTCCACTCCAGCGCCGCGACGTCCAACGCCCCACTGAATCGAAACGTGGCATCGAGGTTCTGCGAGGCGTCGTCGTCCAGCTCGCTCAGGAACCAGAACCGCTGCTGCGCGAACGATAGTGGCAGGGGGCCGGTCCGCGGGACTGCGACCAGCTCCGGGGCCTCGGCCTTCGCGCCCGCGGTGGGCGCCATCTGCGCCGCGGCGCGCAGAAAGCGCACCAGCTCGGCCCGGTGCGTGACGAGTCCGTCGCGGATCTCCGGCGGCAGCTCTTCGGCCGGCCTCTCGAGCCGCAGCTCCTCGCCGTCGAGGCGTAGTGGGACTCCGAGTTCGCGCAGCCGGCGCAGCAGATCGATCGCGGTCATGGCGGATCCGGGGAAGCTTACGGTCGCGAGGGGTGGCGGCCAGCCCACGTTGCTGCGTCCGGCCGGGGCGGGTTGTGCGTGCATTGTCGCGGCTCAGTACTAACCTTCAGCGATGCTCGCCATCGCCATCGCCCTGCTCGGCGTGGGGCTCGCCTTCGTCGGCCTCTACGCCGACCAAATCGGTCTCGCCGGCGGTGTCGGCATCGGGCTCGAGCAGTGGACGCTGGTGTTCTTCGGGCTGAGCGTGTCGGCGGCCGCGCTGGGTCGCCATGGCGCGCGGGTCGCGCCGGCGCGAGTGCCGTTGCTGTGGGCCTGGATCGGCCTCGTCGGCGGTTACCTCGAGGTCTTGCACATGGTGATCCGGCGCTCGGTGTTCGGCCTGATGCTGCACTTGCCCGACCAGTGGCCGTGGCACATCCCCGCGGTCTACTTCGTGGGCTTTGGCGCGCTTGGCATCGGCTACGCGCTGGTGGGCGCGGTGGCTCGACCGTTGGCCGCGGCGCCGGTCGTGGTGTTTGTGCCCACGCTCCTCCTGGCATGGGGGCAGACGCGTGCGTTTCAGTTCCTGCATACCCTGGCAGCCCTGGCGCTCGCGGTGGGCGTGGCGGCGTCGCTGGCGCGCAGCGTCGCGCGGCAGCCCGAGTGGCCTTGGGCGCTGGCGCGCCGCAGCGTGCTCTGGCTGCTGATTCCGGTGGTGCTCGCCGGCGTCGGTTGGCCGATCGCGAAGGGCTGGCTCGAGCGCCGCGATCTCGACGCGCGGCCGGCCGCGGCGCCCGACGCGCCCAACGTGTTGTGGATCGTGCTCGACACGGTGCGTGCCGATCACCTCAGCCTCCACGGCTACGAGCGCGCGACCACGCCGCAGCTGGAGGAACTCGCCAAGAGCAGTGTCGTGTTCGACAACGCCGTCGCGCCTTGCTCGTGGACTCTGCCGACGCACTCGACGCTGCTGACTGGTCGCTACCACTACGAGCTGAGCTGCGATTTCGAGGATCCGCTTGACGCGACGCACCCCTCGCTCGCGGAGATCCTGGGTGCCAACGGCTACGCCACCGGCGCCTTCATCGGCAACCTCATCTACTGCAGCGCCGAGAACGGCCTGGCGCGCGGCTTCTCCCGCTACGAGGACTTCTACTTCGAGCCCGCGACGATCGCCTGCAGCGCTGGGATCGCCCGCTTCGTTCTGCGCGACCTCACGGGCTCGCCGTTCTTTCACACGGTGCGCAACAACGCGGACCGGGTCAGCGAGCGCTTTCTGCAGTGGGAGGCGGAGCGCGGCGACCGGCCGTTCTTTGCGATGCTGAACTACTTCGACGCGCACGTGCAGTACCAGCCGCGGCCGGAGTGGAGCGAGAAGTTCGGCGACGTGATCGTCGGCAACGTGTCCGACGACCGCGACCGGTCCGAGTCGGCGCTACGGTTGTCCGAGCGCGCTTACGACGCGTGCATTGCGTTCATCGACGACGAGATTGGCAAGATGCTGCGCGAGCTCGACGCCCGCGGCGTGCTCGACGACACGCTGGTCATGATCACCGCGGATCACGGCGAGCTGTTTGGTGAGCACGGCCTGATCGGCCACGCGCACAGCCTGTACTGGCCGTTGATTGATGCGCCGTTGTTGGTGCGCTTCGGCGACCGCTTGCCCAAGGGGCGGCGGATTGACGACTTTGTGACGATCCGCGACATGGGCGCGACCGTGCTTGACCTGCTGGGCCTCGAGGCGCAGCCGCGCTTTCCCGGACACAGCCTAGCCTGGGCGTGGACCGAGGGCGGGCAGCCGCCGGAAGACCCGTCGCCAGTGCTCGCCGAGATCAACGAGGGCATCAACAAGCCGCCCGACCTGCCGCACTCGAAGGGCGACATGAAGTCGATTGTCGTCGACCGCCTGCACTACATCCTCGGCGGTGACGGCAGCGAAGAGCTCTACGACCCGGTCGCCGATCCGCTGGAGGAGCACGACTTGTCGGCCGAGCGACCCGACGCGCTGGCCCGGGCCCGGGCGGCGTTGGCGCGGGCGCTGGGTCAGTAGGGGGGCGCTCGAGCTCAGCGCGGCGACAGGGTCCAGAACACGCCGTTCGTGAGTTCGATGCCGCCGCCGGTCGGCGCCAGCGCGACCTGCAGGCCAACCCGCAGGCCCTCGCGGGCCGGGACGAGCGGCACTGGGATTGCGATGTCCCAGCGGGGCGTCGTGAGCAAGGCGCTGGCCAGCGGGACCGTGCCGGCGGGGTCGAGGAAGAGGAAGCAGTCGCCGGTCCATTGCCGGCCGGGTCGCGGCGGGCCGAGGAGCAGCGCCGCGGCCGACCCTGGCTCGGCTCCGCCTGTCTCTAGGCGCGCGCGGGTGCCGAGGACGGGGTCGTCGGACGACAGCTCGGGCCGGCGGACGCCGCGCGGACCACAGCCGAGGCCGACGGTCTGTGCTGTCGCCCCCGGGTCCACGGCCCAGAGCTCGCGGCCGACCGCGCCATCGTCGGCAGCGAACACCACTTGGCCTGTACACAGCGTGGGTTCGCTCGGATTGCTCCCGCGAGGACCGGGCCCCACGTCGGCGAGCAGGCGGGTGCCGGCCTCGGTGCTGTCGGTGATCCACAGCTCGCGGCCCGAGACACCGTCGTCCGCGGCGAACACCGCGTGCCGTGCGCCGATGGCGACCACGTCGCTCGGCGACGACCCGGTCGAGCCCGGTGCCAGATCGGTGATCAGGCGGGTCCCGGCGGGCGTGCCATCGGAGAACCATAGCTCGCGACCGAAAGCGGAGGTTTGTGCCGTGAACAGCACGCCGTCGCCGAACGGAGTTAGGTCGTCGGGTGCCGAGCTCACCGTGCCGGGCTCGATGTCGAGCACGAGGCTGGTGCCAGACTCTGTGCCGTCCGAGAACCAGAGCTCGGAGCCGACCGTTTGTTGGTCGTGCGCCACGAAGAATGCGCCGCCTTTCGTTCCCGTGAGATGCCTTCGACCAAGGAACGAGCTCGCCGGGAAAGTCGCGATCTGCACCGTCCCGCTCGTCGAGCCATCGGTTCGCCATAGCGAGGCGACCGTGGATCCGTACGGATCGTAGACGCCGACGAACGCGATCCCACCGCCGATCGTGATGCGGCTCGCGTATCGGATCGTGGCGACGAGTGTCGTGCCTCCCGCCGTTCCATCCGAACGCCATAGGCCGGTCGGCCCCGAGGAGTACACGCTGCCGGGTGGCTCAAGGAACAAGAGAAGGCCGGCAAAGTCGGCGAGCCGTCGGACGTTCTGGGGTGCAGAGGCAATCCCGGTGGCGGTCGTGCCGTCTGAGCGCCACAGGTTTGGCGCAATATCGTTGGCCAAGAAGACGTGTTCGCCCGTCAAGGTCGGGGACTGCATGAGGGACCCGGGGCGGCCCGGTGCCAGATCGCCGAGGATCGAGGTCCCGGCCGGAGTGCCGTCCGAACGCCACGGCTCGAATCCTGTGGTGGGGCTGCGTCCTTCGAAGATCCATGTGCCGCCGTGGGTGATCGCCGTCGTGGTTGCGGAGACGACCAGGCTGGCGAGTGCAACCGGCGGGCTCCCGCTGCTGTCAGTGACCCAAGGAGTGATCTGACCCGGCCGATCGATGCCGTCGTCGGCGGCGAAGAACAGCCGGCCGTAGCCGTCACGGAGGTTGGTCGGATTCGCGCTCGCCGTCCCCCCCTTCAGGTCGAACAGCAGGCGGGGTGCCTGGGCGCTCGGCGCGAGGGCGAGGAGGAGCGAGGCCCCTGCTACGAGGGTCGGGAACGGTCTGGTCATAGGGTGAGCCGGGCTCAGGGCTGGGGCGGGGTGGCCTCCATCGACATCCCGCAACGGGGGGGCGACGTCCCGGATTCCCGAATTTGATCAGAGGCGCCGCGCTGTGCCTCAGCGCGGCGACAGCGTCCAGAACACCCCGTTCGTAAGCTCGATGCCGCCGCCAGTCGGCGCCAGCGCGACCTGCAGGCCGACCCGCAGGCCCTCGAGGGTCGGGATGAGCGGCACCGGGATGGCGACGTCCCAGTGGCCCGTCGTCAGCAGCGCGCTGGACAGCAGCACCGTCCCCGCCGGATCGAGGAACAGGAAACAGTCCCCAGCCCACGGCAGGCCGCGCCGCGGTGGGCCCAGCAGCAGCGCCGCCGCCGACCCGGGCTCACCCGCGCGAGTCTCGACGCGCGCGAGCGTGCCGAGGACCGGATCGTCCGACGTCAGCTCCGGCCGGCGCACGCCGCGGGGACCGCAGCCGAGCCCGACCGTCTGCGCGGTCGCGCCCGGATCCACCACCCACAGCTCGCGGCCCACGACGCCGTCGTCGGCGCTGAAGACGACTTGCCCAGCGCAGAGCGTGGGCTCCCGCGGATCGCTGCCGGATGCCCCGCGCCGCACGTCGGCGAGCGGGCGAGCGTTGCCGGGCGTGCCGTCCGTGATCCAGAGTTCGCGGCCGAGCGTGCCGTCGTCCGCCCCGAACACAGCGTGCCGCGTGCCGATGGCGACCACCTCGGACGGATCCGAGCTCGTGGCACCCGGGTTGAGATCGATGACCAGGTGAGTGCCGGCCGCGCTGCCGTCCGAGAACCACAGCTCGCGGCCGAACCCTGAGGTTTGCGCGGTGAACAGCACGCCGTCCCCGAAGGGAGTCAGATCGTCGGGGCCAGAGCCGGTGGTACCCGGCTCGAGATCGACGACCAGCTGCGTGCCCGCGGTCGTGCCGTCGGAGAACCAAAGCTCAGACCCCGTGGTCGAGCGATCTCTGAGCACGAAGAACATCCCACGCTGGGTGCCGGTCAGCAGCCGCGGGCCGTCGAACCGCGCCGCGAGGTCGGCGATGAGCTCCGTGCCGGGGGTCGTACCGTCGGTGCGCCACAGCTGTGCCGTCGTCTGGCTGAAGTTCGGGTGGACGCCGATGAATCCGATGGCGGCGCCGACGGCGATGCGGAAGGCACCGGAAATGTGGGCGATGATTGCGGTGCCGCTCACGGTGCCGTCCGAGCTCCAAAGCCCGGTTGGCCGGTACTGGTAGTAGCCCGGTGGATCTAAGAACAGAAGCTGGCCGTGCAGGTCCACCAGCCTGCGCACTTGTCGGGCGGCATAGGGCAGGCCGAAGCCTGCGATCGCGATGCCGTCGGTGCGCCAGAGCTGGGGGAACGTCCGTTCCGTTGCGATCATTACGTGGGCGCCGATCACGGTGGGAAACTGCGCCCCCGATCCGCGGCTTCCGGGCTGCAGATCGCCGAGCAGCACCGTGCCCGCGGCCGTGCCGTCCGAGCGCCACGGCTCGCGGCCTGCTGTGCTGGTCTGTCCCTCAAAGACCCAGTTGCCACCAAGGGTGACCGCGGTCGTGGTCGCGGTCGCCGTGACGCTGGCCAGCGCGAGCGCGCTGCCAGTGTGGACTTCCGCGATCCACGGCGTGGTCTCTCCCGGCAGGTCGAGCCCGTCGTCGGCGGCGAAGAACAGCTGGCCGTAGGCATCGCGCAGATTGTGGGGGTTGGAGCCCTGCGTGTCGGGGCCGGCTTGGTGCAGGTCCGCCCAGAGCTGCGTACCTGTTCCGGAACCGTCGGTCCCGTACAGCTCGTCGCCGAGGATGCCGTCGTCCGCCGCAAACAGCAGCGTCGAACCCGAGGGACCGAGGCCGATGGGCGTCGTGTTGGAACCTGGCGCACCAGGGTGGATGTCGGCGAGCAGCTGCATCGACAGACCGTCGCTGAACCACGGCTCGTGACCGCGGGTGCCGTCGTTGGCGCCGACCACGACACCGGTGCCGAATGCCTGCATCGCGCCGAACGGGCCGAGGATGCCGATGCCGCCCGTCAGGCTTCCGGCGGCGCCGGGGTTGAGGTCTGCCACCATCACGGTGCCCGTTTCGGTGCCGTCGCTCATCCAGAGCTCGGCGCCGGAGGCTGCGTCGATGCCGAGGAAGAAGAGGCGGCCCTGGTTGGCCACGATCGGTGGGCTCGCGCCGACCGAGCCCGACCCGATGTCGCGCACCATGCGGGTCCCGACGGCGGTGCCGTCGCTGCACCACAGCTCCTGTCCATTGACGCCATCGTGGGCGAAGAAGTAGAGGGCCCCGCCCGCGGCGAGGAGTGCGCCGTTGATCGAGACCGAGCCGGCCGGGCCGGGGCGAATCTCGTGCACCAGCTGGGTGCCCGCCTCGGTGCCGTCAGTGCGCCACAGCTCGGCGTTGCCGGGGCGGTCTTGGCCGAGGAAATACAGGTGGGAGCCGAGCACGGCGAAGACCTGCGGGGCGGAGGGGGCGCTGCCCGGAGCAATGTCGCGCACCATCTGGGTCCCGGCGGCGGTGCCGTCGCTGACCCAGAGCTCGCGACCGTGGATGCCATCGGTGGCACCGAAGTAGACCCGACCAGCGAACGCGGTGATGCCGGTCGGACCCGAGGCAAGCGGCCCGTGATGGATGTCGGCGACCTGGATCGTGCCGGCGACGGTGCCGTCGGTCCGCCACAGCTCGGTATTGGTCCACGTGTCCCCGGCTTTGAAGAACAGCGTGCCACCGAGGACGGTGAGCTCGTCGGGCGTCGCCAGGAAGCTCTTGATCGACTGGGTCCCCGCCGGCGTCCCGTCGGTGGACCACAGCTGACGATCGGCCGAGAACCAAAGCCGGCCGTTGAACACGACCATCGACCGCGGCCACGAGCTCGAGGGGCCGGGCACGAGGTCGGCGAACAGCTCGGCCGTGCCTGGCGCCGCCGCGGTGCGGAACAGCTCACGGCCCGTGTCGATGGTCTGCGCTGAGAAATACGTGTAACCGCCGAACTGGACCGCCTCGTCGGGATCCGAGGAGGGCTCTTGGACCGCCTCGGTGTTGAGGTCAATCAGCAAGCGTGGTGTTTGCGCCCTCGTCGTCGGAGTGAACGCGAGGGCAAGAGTCGTGGCCAGCACAGGGAACGGGAGTCTCATGGGAGATCGATCGAGTTCGGATTCTCGCGCAGGCCGCGGCTCGCGGGTTCGCGCCGTCGAAGGCTCTTCCCGCGACGGGCATGAGTCGTCCCAAAAAACGCGCGTTGATCGGGGTGGATGCGCTTGGTGCGAAGCGCCGTTGGCAACGGGAGCGAGCGCCGGCCCGCGGTGGGCGATCACGGCTGTGACGGCCCAGCGCCAGGGCGGGGCCTACGCGTTGCCGAAAAGCACGACCGCCTACGGGTCGCGTCGCACGTCGAGCGTTCGGTCGACTGCGGTGTCCGTCACGTCCTGCTCGGTACCGTCGGGCCATCGCACCGTGAGGCGCGTGACCGTCGTGGCGGTGCCGAGGCCAAACGTCACGGTGGGCTCCACTTGGGTGAGATAGCTGCGCGTCGGCATGACCGTCCGCGTTTGCGTGCGACCGCCAGCCGCCAGCGTCACGGCCGCGCCGATCGCGTCGCGGTTCGCGGCCGTGCCGCGCAAGCGAACCCGCAGCCAGTGGTGCCCCAGTGCCTGATCGTTCCGCAGGACGAGTGGCGCGCCGGCGACTTGCGTCAGCACGAGGTCTAGGTCGCCGTCGCCGTCGAGATCGGCGTAACCGGCCGCGCGGCCGACCATCGGCTGCGACAGGTCGCCCGTCGCGTCGGCGGCGACTTCGACGTAGGTCGCCCGCGCGTCGGCGCCGGCGTTCCAAAATAGCTGCGCCGGCTGGGCGTAGGTCTGGCTCGCTTGCACCGTCTCGATCTCCGCCTCGAGGTGGCCGTTGGCGTGGAGTAGGTCGAGCCGGCCGTCGAGGTCGTAGTCGAAGAACAGCACGCCGAACGTCAACCGGCGCCGGGTCGGCGCGCCGATGCCTTCGGCGATCGACTCGTCGGCGAACTGCATGCCGCGGCCCTGCGCGACGAACAGCGACGACATCTCGTTGGCAAAGTTGCCCACGGCGAAGCCCAGCGCGCCGTCGTCGCGGTAGGTCGCGGCGTCCACGCCCATGGCGCCGGTCGCGACGCCGTTGCGGTCATAGGCGATGCCACACGGCACACCGTCCTCCGCGAACTTGCCGTCGCCGAGGTTGTGGAACAGGAACTTGCGCACCGTGTCGTTGGCGACAAACAGATCGAGACGGCCGTCGCCGTCAACATCGGCGGGTAGCACCGCGAGCGCTTTGCCCATGGGGGCATCGGTCGCGGGATTGGTGATCTGCATGCCGGCCTCGGCCGTCACGTCGGCGAAGTTGCCTTGGCCGTCGTTGGCATAGAGCTGGGAGTGCGTGCCGGCGAAGTTCATCGGCGGCCCGTAGGCACGACCAATGCCGGTCAACTTGTAGTCGACCTCGAAATCGATCGTGCGCGACCATTGCACGTAGTTGCCGACGAAGAGATCGAGATCGTGGTCGCCGTCGGCGTCAAAGAACGCGGCGCAAGTGCTCCAGGCGTCGGCAGGGCCCGCGGCTCCGGCATCGACCTCGACGAATCGACCGCCCTCGTTGCGGAAGAGGTGGTTGGGCCCGACCGCGGTGAAGTACAGGTCGCGGTCGCCGTCGGCGTCGATGTCGGCGACGGCCACGCCCATGCCGTAGAAACTGACCCCTAAGCCGGCCGCCGTCGTGACGTCGGTGAAATGCCCTTTGCCGTCGTTCGCGAATAGACCCATCGTCGCTCCCGTCTTGGCCGGGGCGTCGTCCCAACGGGTCGAGTTGACGAAGAGCAGGTCGACGTCGCCGTCGTCGTCGTAGTCGAACAGCGCCAGGCCGCCGCCCATCGTCTCGGGCAGCAGCTTGTCACCGGCGGCGCCGTTCTCGTGCCGGAAAGTGACGCCGCTCGCTTCGGTGATGTCGGTGAACGTCACGGTGGGCGCGGCGGCGGTCGGGCGTGCGGTCACTGGCGCGCGGATGGTGACCTCTTGGACGGGCGGCGGCTCGTCGCTCGCGCGACTGAGCCACCATGCGCCGGCACCGACCGTCGTGATCACGAGGATGGCGACCAGGCTGAGGCGAAAGCCACGGCCGATCGCGGCATCATCTTGGGCCGGCGGGGGGGAGCCTGGTCCTGCTTCGGTCAAAGGCGGTCTCGCAGTTAGCCGTCGCGCCCAAACGCGTCGGCGCGGTGCAAGTCATACAGGACGACGGCCTCAGCGGCGTGGTCCGCCGCCGGATCGGCGCGCCGCGCCCGGCCGACCGCGCGATCCCGGGCGTTGTCATCGGGCTTGTAGCGGGCGTGGGCGTCGCGGTGCTGCGCGGCGGCCTCGGTGTCGCCGAGCTCATCGCCGATCAGCGCTAGGTTGTAGTGGGCGGTGACGTTCTCGGGGTCCAGCGCCAGCGCTTGATCGAAGCGTTCGCGCGCGCGCCGGAGCAGAGCTTCACGATCGGCGCGTCGTGCCGGTCCCCGCTCGGCGCGGGCGCGCTCCACCAGGGTTTGGCCGAGCTCGTTGAGCAGCCGCCAATCCTGTGAGAAGTCGAACTCGCGCCGGCGCGTCTCGGCGGTGTCGAGGTGCACGAGTTGCTCGAAGTCAGCGATCGCCTCGTCGAGGAAGCCGTTCTGTTTGTTCACGACGCCGCCGAACCATAGCAAGCTCCAGGCTGGGGCCGGTGGTTGCGCTTGGGCTGCGCGCTGCAGCGCGTCGCGGGCGTCGTCGAGTCGGCCCTCGCGCAGGTAGACGCGAGCTAGGTTGAGCGGGCCGTCGGCGCGACCCAGCGCCTCGACTTGGGTGAACGCCGCTTCGGCCTGGCGCAGCTCGCCGCTCGCCCCTTCGCTCTTTAGTAGCAGGCCGATGCCGTAGTCGTTCCAGCGTTGCCACGCCGGAGCGTTGGTCGGCGCCGTCGGCGAGCCGACGTCTGCCACGGGAAACGTCACCGTGTCCTCGGCCAGTGTCATCACTGGCAGGTCGTTGCCGTCGAACGCCTCGCCTTGGAAGTAGCGCAGGTAGGTGGTGTCGAACTTGCGGTAGCGCAGCGCCAGCGCCACGGTGATCGGATCGGTCGCGTCGGCCGGGACCTGCAGCGCGTAGTGCACGACTTGCGCGGCGCCTGGCGGGATCTGATGGTTGTAGAGCGGGACGAAGATGTCCTCCGCGTTGCGTCGATCGATCCGCTGCCCCTCGCGGTCGAGCATGTACACGTTGACGAAGTGCGACCACGGATCGACCGCGCCGTCCGCGTTGCGCCCGCCGCTCTTGCCGATCACCCGTCCGCCGCTGGTGACCGTGACCTCGAGCCAGATCTCGTTGGAGTCGGCCGTCCCCTGCGTGAAGGCGTGACCCATCTTGAGCGTCCGGATGACGGACTCCAGCAGGTAGCGGCGGCCGGGTCTTAGCGCCGGGAGGGCCGGCCGCAGCGGCCCATGCAGCGTGCCTTCGATCGTCCCGCCGTCCTTGACGCCAAACAGATCGACGCGCATCACGCCATCGTTGAAGCGCCGGTGCGCTTCGATGACGTGCTCGGGCATGCCGAGGAGGTGCGGTAGCGCGGTGTTGGCCGAGGGGAACAGATGATCATGGATCTTCAGATCGCCGGACCCATCGCGGTCGGCGGCGCCGAAGTCGCCGGACGGCGTCAGCGGCATATGGCACGTCGCGCAGTCGTGCGTCGCCTTCTCCGGGTAGTAGAAGCTGCTGACACCGTGCCCCGAGACGCCGCTCAAGTGGTAGGTGTCTTGGTGGTTTTGCCCGCGGAGCCACTTGTAGTGGTTGAGCTCCGGCGGCAGATGGACCTTGTGGCAGGCGCCGCAGAACTCGGCCGTCCGGTGTAGGGGCTTGAGGAAGGTCTTCTTGTGGAGGGCCGGCTTGGCCTTGACCAGCTGTCGGTTGATCCAGCGCAGAAACCCGTTCTCGCTACGTGCGAACGGGTAGTGCACTGGCTCTTCGATGGTGAAATCGGCGTTGCCACGTCGGCTGTTGAGGTGCGTGATCGCGTGGCAGGCGGTGCAGGTGATGCCGGCGTTGGCGGTCGGGTGCGCCACGTCGTCGAAATCGGGGTCGTCGAATGCGCCGCTGAAGAACGGCACCGGGTCGTGGCAGCCGGCGCAGAACCGCGACGCTTGGACGTCACCGTCGCGTTCCATGGCGACGCGTCGGGTTTCGCGGACCGAGAACAGATACGCCGGGTTGTTGAACGAGCTAAACCGATGCGCGCCCACCGACCACTGCGCGTGCGCGTCGGCGTGACATTCGGCGCAGTAGCGGTCCATCATCAGGGCGTCGGCCGGGATGAAGTTGCCCGTCGCCGTGCGCGCCAGCGAGGGGAAGAAGTAGCGCTCACCACTGGCCGGGCCGGCGACGTTCCAGGCGCGCGGATCCTGGGCGTGGAAGGCGACCATCACGAGGGCGACTGCGGTGGCGACCGCGCCCCAGGTCGCGCCGATGCGCCAGCGGATCGGCGGGCCCGCGAGCCGGTGCAGCACGTAGAGCCAGATGGCGACGATCGGCGCCAGCGCGTGGGTCCAGTAGATGATGCTCCGCGCGCCGGGGTCGACGATCGCAAAGCCCTCAAAGCGGGTGAGCGCCAGGCCGCTGCCGAGCAGCGCCAGCGCACTGGCGAAGAGCGCGTAACCCGCGCGCACGGCGCGGCGGTTGGGCCGGTCGTGGGCGTTGCGGATGTGGATCACGCCAAAGACCACGACCGGGGCGATCAGCAGGAGGCCCAGCGCGAGATGCGCCAGGAACATCAGCTGATAGAAGTAGTTCTGGTACGTGCGGCCCGTGCTCCACTCGAGCACGGTGATCGCGCTCAGGTAGACGGCGTTGAGGCCAAGCACCGCGAACAACCCGAGCACGACCCAGAGGAGCATGCGCAGTCGCGGGCCAATGGCGGGGACGTAGCGGGGGCGAGCCATGGCGGCGTCCGGCGATGCTAAGGGGCGAGGGCTCTCGTGCCGAGCGGGTGGATGGCTGCGCCAGGACCGCGGGCCCCTACGATGCGATCGTGGCGGAACTTCCCGAAGAGCTCCCCGTGTTCGAACGCGTCGGCGAGGCCGGCATTGCGCGCTTCGTGGCGTCCTTCTACGCCCGGGTGCCCGACGACCCGATCCTGGCGCCGATGTATCCCGCCGACGACCTGGCGGGGGCCGAGGAGCGGCTGCGCGACTTCTTGGTGTTCCGTTTTGGCGGGCCGCCGCGCTACATCGAGCAGCGCGGCCATCCGCGACTGCGCATGCGGCACTTTCCGTTCGCGGTGGACCGCGCGGCGCGGGATCGCTGGATGGAGCTCATGACCGACGCCGTGCGGGAGGCCGAGCTGCCACCGGATGTGAGCGAGTTCGTGCTCGAGTTCTTCGGTGGTGTGGCGACGTTCTTGATCAATCGCCCGTGACTTCGGTTCACCGCGTCCCGCTGCGCAGCGCTTGGTCGTAGGTGGCGCCGTCGATCCACCGTACATGGTAGTCCTGCCAGTCCGGATGGTCCTGGCGCAGCGTCGCCGGTGCCGCGTCGTCGGGATAGGGGTAGCTCGGCATGTCGTGAAACGGCAGCGGGGTCGTGGTCTTGGAGGCGACGGTGTTCCAGTCACCGTCTTTGACCCAGCCGTCGGAGAAGAACACGAAGTCGCGCCGCCACCCGGCGCGTGGCGGCGGGGGAGCGTCGAAGGACAGCGAAATGACGTCGCCGGCGTTCATGATGACGTAGCGGTCATCGGTTTCGCCCAGTAGCTCGCGCACGTCGCCAAAACGCGTGTGCCAGCCCTGCAGGTCGCGCCACCGCGGTCGGTGACTCAGGCGCGAGTAGTCGGGCAGGTAGGGCGAGTCCGCGTCGCGCCGGGCGATCTCCGGGAAGCCCAGGAACTCAAGCGTTGCCTGTTGCGGCTCGAGGCGCACCGGCTCGGGCGTGGTCGCCGGGGCGCCGACCGCGAGTGCCAGACGATCCCAGTAGATCTCCATGTCGGTGCGTAGCCGGAGCAGGACTTCGCCGTCGGCGAGCAAGCCGGTGAGCTCGAGCACGATCGTCTTGTTCTTCCCGGCGGGGAAGCCGGCGTTCGCGATGACGTCGCGCCAGCCGCCCCGGCCGTCGGCGACCTGGACCCGTAGAGGCGACGGCGCCGGACCGGCGGCCTGGCCCGCGGCCACGTTGATGGATGTGTCCGTGGGGCGGATCCAGCCGCTGGCGATCAAGCGTACGCGTTGATCAGCGGCGACCGGGCCGAACTCGATGTCGACCCAGTGCGGCTCGGCGATCCCCTGGTAGCGCGTCTTGGCAAAGCCACCGAGGTGCCGCGCGTCCTGCGCCTCGACCAGGTCGAGCACGTCGGTGCCCCGATGGTCCGTGGCGGCGCGTGGCGAGCGGAGCGCGTCGGCGGCGACGGCGTGCACCTCGAAGGGTGGGATCGTGGGGGCCACAAACCGCTCGTCGACGAACACCTGGACGTCTTCCGGGTGGTCGACGACCCACAGCTCGATCTCGTCGAAGAAGTTGGTCTCCCACAGCGTCGCCGAGACCGCGAGCTCGTAGCGACCGTCGCGTGGCTGCAGCACGTCGCCGGGGACGCGCACGTAGTCCCGGGTCGAGCCGACGGGGGCAACGGTCTGGGCGTTGATGCGCATGCCCAGCGGGCTGCGCCACAGCAGATCGGTGACGAAGTGCAGCGCGCCGTCGGCGCGGCGCACGAGCAGGTAGGGGCAGGAGCCCTTGAGCGCCTGCTTCTCGGTGATGAGCTGTGTCGAGGTCGGGTGGATGATGTTCTGCGGCACGCCGTTGGGCCAGGTCACGCGGAGCACGTCGGCCGGACCGGCGGCACCGAGGCCGAGGTGCGTGACCGGCGTGCGCACGAGTCGCGTCTGCAGCAGCCGGCCGGCTTTGACCTCGACGATGGCGCCGATGCCGAAGGCGTTGTTGCGCTGGCCCCCCTCGAGGATGGCCTCGAGCGTCAAGTCGAGCCACTCGTTGGGGCCCGTGCCGCTCTGTCGCAACAGCAGCGGCGCGCCCGCGGCGCGCGTGATGAGCAAGTCCAGATCGCCGTCCCGCTCGGCGTCCGTCGCCACGACGGTCGTCGCGTCGGCGACCTCGGCCTGGGCCCGGACCGTGAGGCCCGCGCCCGAGCCGCCGAGCACGTAGGGCCGGCCCCGTGCGACGGCGATGAGCTCGAGCCAACCATCGCGGTCCAGGTCGCTGACGCGCAGCAGCGTGGCGCCGCCGTCACCGGGCACAATGCGGGGGAGCGGCACCGGCGCGCCGAGCGCACCACGGTCATTGCGGCGCAGCGCCAGCGCTCCGTCCTGCGTCAGAGTGACGACGTCGAAGTCACCGTCGTTGTCGAAGTCGGCCGCAGTGATCGCGTCGGCCGGGCCGAGCGTCCAGTCGTCGCCGGTGCGCGGCGCGAAGCGCGCCGAACGAAGATTCTCGAGACCTCGACGTGGCGTCGTGGCGTCGACGGCCAACAGGTCGAGATCGCCGTCGGCGTCGAGGTCGGCGACGGCGGCATCGCGCAGCGGCGCGGCGACTTCGGGCCCGAGATCCACGCGGTCGAACGCTCCCCCCCCAAGGCTGCGCACCACGGTGGTCGGCGCCGTCGCACGCCCGACCAAGAGGTCGAGGTCGCCATCCATGTCGGGATCCCACGGCAGTAGGGC
Organism: Planctomycetota bacterium; assembly: GCA_039029375.1. Lineage (GTDB taxonomy): Bacteria > Planctomycetota > UBA1135 > UBA1135 > UBA2386 > JBCCGH01. The sequence continues at coordinate 24,781 of JBCCGH010000015.1, read as the reverse complement.
CGTGGCCGGTGCGCCTGCCGAGAGTCCGGCGTCGACGATCTGCCAGCCCTCGGTTGCGCCGCGGATCAGGATCACCACGCGCCCGTCCGCGAGCGCGCAGGCAACGTCGAGTCGGCGGTCGCTGTCGGCGTCGAAGACCTCGACGCGCGCAACGGCGGCCGGCAGTGGTGGTCGCAGCGGCGTCTCGCCGAGCCTCTGCAGTCCAGCCGCATCCACCCGCCACTCCTGGATGGCGCTGGCGCGGACGGCGAAGAGCGCGGTGCCCGCCGTCGTGCTCGCGGCCGCAGTGACGCCGAGCGCGGCCGGGTTGGCGCTCAGCTCGTCGGCCACGAACGTCAGCGGGCCGGTCGCCGCGGTGGCCTCGGGCTCGGCCAGCTCGTAGCGCGCGAAGTCCCAGATCGGATCGGCGATGATCGCGAGGGGGCCCTTCACTGCGGTCTGCGCGTCTTGCCAGACGCGCTCGGGCTTGAGGACGTTCTCCAGGGTCGTGACCAGACGGCTCGCGGTCGCGGCGTCGTCCGCCTCGGCTGCGTCCTGCACCTGCTTGCGCAGCCCGGCAGCGGGGCCGTCGCTCGGCACCGGGATCGTCGCGATGACCTCGAGATGCGGCGCCGCGCCAGCGCGGTCGCCCGCCGCCAGCCGGTCACGCAGCGCCGCGAAGCGCAGCAGCACGTTGGCCGGTGCGACGCCGAGCATCCGCTCGAGCAGCGCTGCCGGACTGGGTCCCGCGGCGTTGCTGCCGCGCGCCCGCGCCTCTTGCCAGGCCCACAGTACGCGCAGGTGACGCGGATGCGCGGCGGCGGCGAGCGCGAGGACACTTGCGGCTTCGTCGTCGCTGCCCTGAAACGTCGCCAGCTTCGCGCGCAACAACGCGATCTCTGGGTGGTCAGGGGCGAGGCGACCGGCCTGGTCCAAGTGTGGTCGCGCGGCCGCCAAATCGCCCAGCTGCAGCTCGAGCAGGCCGCGGTTGGCGTGCAGCGTCGGCTCGTCGGGCAACTTGGCGATGAGAGCGTCGAGCGCGGCCGCAGCTTCCTCCGCGCGCTCGGCCTCGAGCAGCGCGAGCGCCAGATTGCGCTGGCGCACGATGGCGGGGTCGTCGAGGCGGCGCGGCTCGGTAGCCCCGCCGCCGTCGCACGTGCAGCCGGTGAGCAGCAGGGCGGTGAGGATCGGCGGGGCGAAGCCGGAGCGCAGCATGACCGCATGCTAGTGGGGTGCTTCAGAAGTTCGACACATGCGTCGCGGGCGTCGCCGCGCGGAACCCCACGCGGCGACGCCCGGGCCTTTAGTTGCTGAACGTCACTTGGCCCACCTCGGAGAACGCGCCCATGCCAGTCGCTGGATCCAGGCCGGCGGTCTGCATGCTGAGGGTCAGGCCGACCAGCGCTGGGTCGGGCGGGATGGGGAGCTCCACGGTGGCGAGGCCGTTGCCCTGTAGCGGGACTGGCGGTAGCGCCGCGAGCTGGCCGGGGTTGAGCATGAAGCTGCTGGCGAAACCCGGGAGCTGGATGCCCGGTCCCGGCAGCACGCCGACGCTGATGAACGGCCACAGGAACGGCAGGCCTGGCCACCAGTCGAACCAGAACCACCGGAGCCGCGGGACGCGGATCGACCAGACCCACTGCCGGCACCAGATGATCCACGGCGGGAACGGGATCGGCTTCGGGATCGGCAGGTACAAGCACTTCTTGATCCAGGTCACGATCGGGATGCGGCAGAAGATGAAGATCCGCGGGATGCCGAAGATGTAGCGCGTCAGGTACCAGCGCCCCGTGATCCCGCCGCACCACGCGTTGCTTTCCCACTCGCCAGTGTTGAGATCGTCGACGTGGATGGGTGGCAAGTACGGCGAGCCCGAGCTCGGCCGGTAGGTGAGATAGAAATCAGACTGGCCGGCGCCGCCGGCGCGGTCGCTTGCGAACCAGAAGATGTCGCCGTTGCCCTCTGGGTGCGGCGAGTGTTCGTAGTCGGGGCCGTTGATGGGCGGTGGGAGCGGTCCCTGCGGCTGCCAGGGCGCGCCGAAACCCGCCCGCACGGCGGTGTGGATGTCCCCGTCCTGGCCGAAGAACATCGTCAGGCCGTCCTGGGTGAGGAAGGGATCCTCAACGAGTCCCGGCAGCGCCATTTGCGGCGGGCTCCATGGCGCGCCCGGGTCGGGGCGGTACGAGACGTAGATGCCAGGCGCATACCCCCGGCTGCTCGCGAAGTGGAGCTCTTGCGGCAACGACGGATCGGTGTTGTACGTGATGTGCGGTCCGTACTCGTCGTCGGCACTGCTGAGCTGCGGGATGGGAGTTGGTGGCCCCCACGGTTGGTCGATGTCGCCTCGATTGGTCTCGAACAGATCGAAGCTGCCGCTGGCCCGCGTCGAAGCGAAGACCATGGTCAGCTCGTCTTCGTCGAGTGTCGGCGAGAAGGCATCCCCGCCCGCACTCAGCTCGGTGATCTCCGCACCGGGGCTGAACAGCTCCGTGCCCTGGCCCGCGGCGTTGAATGCGGTGAGGCAGAGGGCGACCGGCACGCCAAGTTGCAGGTGGATCTTCACTGCTCGTCCTCCCGGTACGGCCAGCGCGACGCCGTCGGCGTCGTGGCCTGGTGAGCGAAACGCATGCTCAAGTGCATCTTTGGGCTCCTTGGTCGGTGGATTGCGGCGCCAAAGGCGGCGCTCAAGGAGACTCAGAACCGAGCTTGGGTCATTCCGGACAGGAATTGCCCGGGGCTATGCTCTGGGTATGCGGGCACTCGGAGTTCTGTTCGTACTCCTCACGGCGAGCGGTGCCGCGGCCCAGCCCGCCGACGCGGTGATTGCGATCCGCGGTGTCACGGTGATCGACGGCACGGGCGCGCCGCCGCGCCCGGGGCAGACGATTGTGATCGAGCGCGGCCGCATCACGCTGGCCGGTGCAGACGTCGTCGTGCCGACGGATGCGCGGGTCGTCGATGGCGCGGGTGGCTTCCTCATTCCCGGCCTGTGGGACATGCACGTGCATCGGACGAACCCCGAGCTCGCGAAGCTCTACGTGGCCAATGGGGTCACGGGCGTGCGCGACATGTTCGGCCAGCTGCCCTACTTGCATGGCCTTCGTGAGAAGATCGCGGCGGGCGGGGTCATCGGTCCGCGCATCGTGAGCACAGGGCCCATCGTCGATGGGAAGGATCCGATCTGGCGCGGCTCGATCGAGGCGACCACTCCCGAAGAGGGCCGCGCCGCGGTGACCAAGCTCGTGGAGCTCGAGGCCGACTTCGCCAAAGTCTATGCCAAGCTGTCGCCCGAGACCCACGCTGCCATCTTGGACGAGGCCCGGCAGCGTGGGCTGCCCGTCGCGGGGCACATCCCTCGGTCGATGACGGCGACTCAGGTCTCGATCTCGGGGCAGCGGTGCATCGAGCACATGTCCGGGTTCCTCGCCGATTGCGCCGCGCCTAATTTGGCGGGCGATCGGGCGCCGGAGTCTCGTTCGCAGCGGATCGCCCGAGAGGCGGCGGCGTACGATCCGATGCGCGCCGCGGCGCTACTGGAGACGTTGGTCGAGAACGGGACGTGGGTGTGTCCAACGTTGACGGTGGGGCGAGCGATCAGCTCGCTCGATGACCCCGAGTTCACGGCGGACGCACGCGTGCGCTACATGGCGCCGTATTGGGTCAGCTTCTGGGATCCGGCCCGCGACTTCCGGTTCAAGAGCTACACGACCGCGGATTGGAACGCACAGCGCCAGGCCTTTGCTCGCCAAAAGCAGCTGGTGGGTGAGATGGCGGCGGCCGGGGTGCGGCTACTCGCCGGGACCGACGTCGGCAACCCCTACTGTTTTCCGGGGTTTGGGCTGCACGACGAGCTCGCCCTCATGGTCGAGGCCGGGCTGACGCCGGCGCAAGCGCTCGGCGCGGCGACGCGTGACGCCGCCGAGTTCTTGGGGTTGCTGGACGATTTGGGGACGGTGGAGGTCGGCAAGGTCGCGAGCCTCGTGCTGCTCGAGGCGAACCCGCTCGATGACATTCGCAACACGACGCGCATTGCCGCCGTTCTAGTGGAGGGTCGGTTGTTTGACCGCGTCGAGATCGAGGCGCTCCTGCGTCAGGCTGATCGATCGATCCCCCGCGGCGACAAGTAGCGCGAGGCGCGAGGCGCCTACCACGCCAGCGACACGCCGATTCCGACCGACCAGCCTTCGAGTCGTTCGCCGATGAAATAGGCTCCGCCCACGCGGAGTTTGTCGATCGGCAACCCGAAGGCCGTCACGTCCGCCTCCAGGCCGGCGCCGAGCTCGAAGTAGTCGCGGAACCCCAGCGCGGTGCCGCCGTCGTCGGGCAGCCAGTAGTGTCCGACCGTCGTGCGCCAGCGCAGACTTTCGTCCATGAGCTCGAGGCCGGTCGGCCCGCTGAGCTCGGCGCGCTGTGCTAGTAGATGCGTCCCGACATCCGCGTTCTGCGCCACGTCGGTGGACTCGACGGTCCAGGTGCGCGTGTAGCTGTAGCGGCTCGCCAGCTGCAAGGCGTGGTCGCGGCCCAGGTCGAGCTCGTAGGACAAGCGCAGGCTGGCGGTCGCGTTGACGGTCGTGGCGTTCCAGTTGAACGCGATGCCGTCCAGCACCGGCGCGATGGTCGGCGCGCCCGGACCGGCATAGCGGGCACGGCTGTCGATGTACGCGCCGCCGACGCCGGCGATGGGCTCGACCGATAGGCCCGGTAGCAGTGGCAGCCTCAAGCCGACGCCAGCCAGTGCGCTGACGGCCTCGACCCGCGCGTCGACCTGGGTCGCCAGGGCCGGGGCGCCGCCGCCGACGATGTCGGCGACGCGCGTCTCGGTGCGCAGATAGCCCGCGGCTCCCTCCACGAACAGCGCGCGGTCGTGGCCGAGGTCGAGGACGTCGAACTCGATGGGGAGCTTGAAGGTGCTCACGTCAGTGCGCTCGTCGCCGTCCACGCGGTAGCGCGCGGAGGCGACGTCGGGTCGCTCGGTCAGGTTGACGACGCCGGCGATGTAGTGCGCAAACGTGCCTTGCTGGAGCTCGGCCCGCAGCTGTGTGCGCAGGGCCTCGGGGTCGACTTGCGCCGCGGTCTGACCGGCGCATCCCAGGAGCACGACGGCCGCGGCTGCGGCACGCGCCGCGGGCGGGCGATACCAACCGAATCGTGCGGCGGCGTCGGCAGGTGCGATTCGATCGTGCATGGGCTTGAAGCCGCGACCAAGCTGTGCGTCGACAGTGCGTTGTCGCCCGCTTGAGCGATCCTCGAGATACGCATCCCACTCCCGGCGCACAACACTCGTGTTCGGCCGCGGCGCTGGCGACGATGGCGGGACGATGCTCGATCTCTTCATCGCCGCGGTCGCTGGTCTGGCGACTCCCGGCCCGCCGGTCTCGCCGCAGGATCCGCCCGCGGAGATCTATGTCGACCCCAAGGGCAGCGACCGGGCCAAGGGCACCAAGCGACGACCGGTGCGCACGCTCGGTCGGGCCGTCGCTCTGCTCCCCGACCCCGTGACTCACGCCACGACCATCTGGCTCGCGCCGGGCACGTATCGAGAGACCGGTCGTGACGCGACGCCCAACGGCGCGTTGCCGCTGATGCGGCGGATGCACCCGGGCGCCAGCGTGCATTTCCGCGCCACGGACTCGGCGGGCGAGGCGGTGCCGGAGCTGGCTTGGGAGGGACACACGATCGCTCTGGCGACCGAGGGGAGCTGGCGCTTTGACGGGGTGCGGTTCGGGGCGTTTTCGACCGACCAGCGTCGCGGCATCGAGGTCATCGGCCCCGCTCACGTCGAGCTGCGCGACGTGTCGTTTCGGCTGCGGAGCAACAGCGACGTCGCGATTTGGGCGCGCTACGGCGGGCGCGTCACACTCGGCGGTGACGTGCGGATCAACGAGCAGCTGCATGACGAGGCGGGGGACGAGACCTTCAGTGGTGTCCTCGCGACCGAGCACGGGGTGATCGAGTATGGCTCCGACCGAGATGGCGCGCTCGAGCTCGGCAACGGATCGCTTTCGGTGCGCACCTATGGCCTCATCCGACTCGGCTGCCGGAGCGCGCGCATCACGTGTTGGACCAAGTCCAACAACTTGACGATCAACAACGGCGGGCGGATCGACGCGCGCAATACTACGATCACGCTGTGCGCCAAGGTGCGCAACAACACGCCCATCGGCCTCGAGCATGACGGCCACATCCTGGCAGAGGACGCGGTGATCACGATCGTCGGCGCAAACGACTCGGCGATTGCGCTGCAGAAGGCCAGCACGTTGACGTGCAACGACATCGACCTGCGCGGCGAGTTCGGGTACTCGCTCTGGGCAAGCAGCGGCTCGATGTTCGTGGGCCGCTTCCTCGGCGACGTGCACAAGGTCAAGGCGTCGACGGGTGCCGGGATCCACATCGAGAAGGTCGCCGGGACGGTGCACGGTCCGATCGAGGCGCGGTCGGGCGGCGTCGTCTCGCTGCCGGATCGGACCGTGCGGTCGAAGTAGACGCGAGGCGCGCTCGCTCCTAGCGCTGGCAAGTGGGGCAGTAGTAGGTTGCTCGGCCGCTCAGGACGAGGTGCTTCACCGCGCTCGCGCAGCGGGCGCAGGATTCGCCCCGGCGGCCGTAGACCGCGAGCTCGCGTTGGAAGTAGCCGGTGTCTTGGTCCACACCGATGTAGTCACGCAGGGTGGTGCCGCCCTGGCGGATGGCGTCAGCGAGCACGTCCTGCACCGCGGCGGCCAGCGCCATGCTCTCGGCGCGCGTGACGCGTGCCGCGCGTCGTGTCGGGCGCACGCCGGCGCGATAGCACGCTTCTGACGCGTAGATGTTGCCGACGCCGACGACGTTGCGCGCGTCCATGAGCCAGGTCTTGAGCGCAACTTTGCGGCGCCGCGTGTGCGCGAAGATGTAGTCGCCACCGAACTCCTCCTCCAGAGGCTCGGGGCCGAGACCGGACAGCAGCCAGTGCGTCGGTAGCTCGGCGGCGGCGACCACGTCGAGCGCGCCGAAGCGCCGTGCGTCCGTGTAGCGCATGACGCGGTCGCGCAGGTCGAGGCGCCAGTGTTCGTGTTTCTCCCAGGCGAGCCCGCCGGCCCGCTTGGTGGCCTGGTCGACGAACAGCCGGCCACTCATCCCGAGATGAACGAGCGCAACCGGGGCGCCAGGGCCAGAGAAGCGGAGGAGGAGGTACTTCGCGCGGCGGTCGATCGCGATCAGGCGGCGCCCGACCAGATCGCGGACGGAGTCCACGGGGATGGGCCAGCGGAGGTCGTGCCGCCGCAGGTGCACGTCGGTGACGGCGCGGTTGCGCAGCGTGCGGTCCAGGCCGCGGCGCACGGTTTCCACCTCGGGGAGCTCGGGCATGCGAAGCGCCGCCGAGCATACGCCCGGCCTCTACAGGAGCCAGCGGCCGCCGGGGGGCGCGACCGGTCGATCAGCGGTTCGGTCTGGCCGCTGGGCCGCCGCCATCGAGCTCGCGAACGTACGTCTGGAACCGACGCTCGAACCGGTCGAGATTGGTGCCGCGAAAGGCGAGCTCGATCGCGTCGCGTGGCGGCACGTCCTGCCGCAGGGCGCGGAACAGGTCCTGAAACAGCTTGCGGTTGGCGCGGGTCGAGTCGCGCAGGTAGTGAACGAGCGCCCAGGCCTGCGCGTAGTGCACATCTGGGTCCTGGTCGTAGAAGCTCGCTGCGCCTTCGAACAGGAAACGCTCGAGGGAGATCATACGTCGCGGGTTCTCGCGCAGGATGGCCAGCAGGTCCTCCCGCACCACGCCACCCTCGACGCGGCCGCCCTTGCGCGCCAGGCGCTCGTAGTAGAGCGCAAGGCCTTCGTTGAACCAGGTGGGTGGCTGCGCGATCACGCTGTCGAGATACTGATGGAAGCCCTCGTGGCGGATGGTCTCTTCGAGCCGCGTGTGGCTCGGCAGGTGCCAAACGAGCAGCTGCTTCAGCACCGGGCTGTAGAGGCCGGCGGTGTGCTCGCGGGCGTGCGCGCCAATCTTCTCGGCGTAGCCGTGGTAGCCCGCCTCGCCCGAGAACAGGTAGGCGCGGAAACGGCGGTTGGTGTGCGGGATCCCCACCAGCTGCGACTTGTACGCGCTGTAGGCCTGCTCCAAGGTGCGGGTCGCCAGCACGCAGGTCTTGTGGTCGATGTCCGAGAAGACGTGGTAGTTGGTCGACTGGTAGTCGTAGACGCGCGGCCAGTCGGGGCCCTTGAGCGCCATCGTGAGCAGGCGGTCGAGCTCCTGCACGTGCTGTAGCGGCACGCCTTGGCGGCGCGCCTCGCGAATCACTTCGCGCGTGGCGTCGGGCTGGCCACGCCGAAACAGCAACAGCGCCAGCGAGCGATAGCCGAGGCCGTCGTCGGGTTGGGCGGCGATGACCTCGCGGTAGCACTGCTCGGCGTCGGCGAAGGCGCGGAGCTGCTCGTGAACGCGGCCGAGCAGTACCCGGCCGTCGAGGAAGTCGGGGTCGGCGTGGACCGCGCCCTTGGCGTGTGGCAGCGCTTCCTCGGCGCGGTCGAGGGCGAGGAGGCAGATGGCGCGGAGGTAGTCACGCGTCGGCCGCGGCATCCCGTCGGTGCTGAGCGAGTCGAGGTACTGCAGCGTCTCTCGGTAGCGGTCGTCGTTCGTCAGCTGAGCCGCGCGGTTCACTGCCTCGATCTGCTGCGGCAGGATGTCGCCCGGGTAGAAACGGCTTCGGTTTGCGGGACGTGGCTGCACCCCGGGTGGGGCCCCGGGCTGGGCACCCCGCTGGGCCCCTGGCTGGGCTCCCCGCTGGGCCCCTGGCTGGGCTCCCCGCTGGGCACCGGGTGGGGCGGTCGTTGGGCTTGCCACAGCCGCACCGCGAAATAGCCAGTCGGGCAGGTGGCGCCGTGGATCAAACGAGCGCTCGAACTGGGCCAGTTGGTCCTGCATGTGCGCGTCGGTCTTGCCCTGGAGCCAGGCCGGCGTGATGGTCCCGTCCACCGACAGCGCATCGAACGTCCCGTCGATCACGCCGAACCGACCGAGGGCTCCGGTCGGGTTCTCGGCCTGGAGCACCTGCTTGCCGTTCCAGAAGGCTCGGATGCGGTGCGCGTCGACCACGACTTTGGCGCGCCAGGGGCCCTGGCCGTGCGCCGGGGGCATGGCCTCGGGCGCCAGGTCCGCGGCCTCGTCGCCGTCCACGCGAAAGATGCCCATCGGCGTGTAGTGACTCGCGCCCTCGGCGAGATCGCCAAAGGCGACCGTGATCGCTGCTTGCTCCTCGCTGCATACGATGACCCGCAGTCCGCGCTGCGGATGACGGCGCCCGGACAACTGGAGCGTGTAGGCCCCAGTGAACTCGGCAGGATGGAGCAGGAGGTTCGCTTGATCTTGTTCGACAACCTCAAAGTCGGCGAGCGTCGGCCGCGTGTAGCGGAGCTGCAACGCGCCCGTCCGCGGTCGATAGAACACGAGCTCGCCGTGGATCAGCGCGCCCGGCCGAGGCGCGCGATGACTGAGAAAGAACTCGCAGCGTTTGGCATCCTCGACCAGAGCCTGGCGGTGCGCGCGAGCGTAGTCCGCGCCCGCATGGCGACGCAGCAGGCTTTGCAGATTGGCCTTCGCGATTCGCCAGTCGCCCCGGGCCATCAGCGCGCGGGTGTCGGCGAGCGCTCGCTCGAAGGCGGTTGCGTCCTGCGCCGGGCAGGAGCCGGCGGCCACCGAAGCGGCGGCCGCGATCGCGAAGCACAGAGCACGCGTCGGGATGATCTCTGACACTACGTCGTTCTCCTGTCTCTCTCTCTCTTCTGGCTCAGCGCAGCACGACGGTCACGGCGACGGCTCGCACGGTCTGCGTGCCGGTGTCGTAGGGGCCCGCGGCCGCCATCCGGAAGACCGGCGAGGTGCTCGATACGCGCGAGCTCAACGCGGTCTGGAACTCGTCGAAGTCGACGAACACCTGGAGCGTCCCGTCCTCGACGATGATGAAGAGCCCGATGTTCAGCAATGGCTGGACCGCCGGCCCCGGCGAGGCCGAGACCGCCGTCGACGTGAAGCCGTCGGAGATCACCGCGTGCGACGCGGAGCTGACGTCCAAGTCGAGACCGTTGCTGGAGATGCTGCTGAACGCCGTCGCGCTCGGTGGCGACCATTGGGCCACGAGGAGTCGCCCGGCCGGCTGCTTCTCCACCGAGTTGGCGTCGAAGTCGTCGATGCTGCTCGAGGAGCTGACCGGCGCGAAGTGACCGATCGGCCGCACCGGCATGCCCGAGGTGATCGTGTCGATCCCGTCGACGCCATCGACGGCGACGTCCATCGCGGTCGGTGTGGCCTGGCTGACGCCCCCCACGGTGAAGTTGAAGGCGCCGATCGAGCGCAAGTCGATGCGGGTGACGTTGAGCGTCAGCGTATTGCCCGACGGTGTCGCTGCGGCCTCGCCATACATGCTGGTGGCGAGCATGCGGGCGATGCTGCTGATCGACGTCGCGTCCATCGCGGTGCCGGTGAGCGTGCCGAAGATCTGCACGCGTTGGCCGACGTTGAGCGCATCGGTATCCAGCGCGGAGCTCATGCCCCGCTGCACGACCTTGGTCTGCGTGTTGGAGACCGCCACCGTGTGGACGCGGCCGAACTGGCGCGTGCCGGTCGAGTCGTCATAGGACGAGCCGAGGACCGACAGCGTCGCGTCGCTGCCGGCGCCGTTGTCGCGGGCGACGATGTGGCCAGAGACCCAGTCCTGGCCGTTGCCGGGGGTGCCGAGCCCCGTCTCGACGATCGTCGCCACCAGCTTGCGCTCGCTCGATCGGAGCGTCGTGCCCTGCACGTAGATGCGCGGCGTGCCAGACGCCATGGCGGCCATCGCCGTGAGGCCGGGGCCGGCGGCCAGAGTGATGCCGTCGATCTGGAAGACGGTCGACGCCGTGGCCTCGATTTCGAAGGTGCCGACGTCTTCGCCGCCGGGCGTCCGCTTTTGGATCGTCATCAGCATCGAGCTGGTGTCGACGCTGGTGAGCAGGCCCGACATGGTGATCGGCTTGGGCGTCAGCGGGTCCACGCTGACCTTCACGACCGGCGAGAACGAGATCTGGTTGCTGCCGCTGTCCACGACGACCGCCTGGTCGAGATCGAGGTCGAGGACGACGACGTGGTTGCGCGACGCGGTCATACTCGGCCGCAACGACGCCGGGAGAGAGACTTGGAGGTCGACGTCGCCGGTGATGAGCGAGCCGCCGGCGTCCACGATCGTGGCGGGCGTCGTCGCCCCGACGATGCAGACCTGGGCGCTGGTGAAGTCCAGGCGCATCGTGAGGCCGGTGTAGGTGCCCGCACCGAGGTCGACACCGCCGATGAGCTCGCCGAGGAGCTCCAGCTGAGCGAAGTCCACGCGGACTTTCTTGTCGAGTGCCGTGGCCGTCGAGCCGTCGGACTTCTGCAGGACGATGCTCTCGACGTCGACCTCGAACATCTCCAGCTCGTCGCTGGCGGCGTCCGTCAGCACGATCGACACGGAGCTGCTCGTGGCCGTCACGGTGCCACCGCCGCAGGATGGCAGGGAGAGCAGGAGAGCGAGTGTCGCGGCGATGGCGGGTTTGCGCGCGTTCATCGGTGGTCCTCTGGGGCTAGTCCCGGTTGGTCACCTACTCTTCGCCCTCGGCCTGCACGCTCTTGAGACACGGCGGCGACGCGCGCGGCCATCCCGTCTGGGTGTCGGAGCCGCGGTGCGTGGGCGCCGGCGGCCTGGTGGCGGAAGGTCCGGTGCGGCGGTCGCGTACCGGTGGCCGCGTGGGGGCCGAAGTCGAGACCGCGAAGCGGGCCGGCGCGGTCTCAACCCGAGAACTCCGGGTTTCTCGGCGGGTCAGTCGCCGTCGCCGAGCGCGCGCAGAGTTTCCTCGAGCGCCTCGAGCTGCGTGCGCAGGCCAGCGAGGTTCTGTCGCTCGCGTTCGACCACTGCTGGTGGCGCCTTGGCGACGAAGCCTTCGTTGGCGAGCTTCTTGTCGATGCCACCGATTCGTGCGGTCAGCTGCTCGCGCTGTTTCTCCAGCTTGCGCCGTTCGGCTTCGACGTCGACGACGCCCGGCACGAAGATCTCAACGTCGCCCACCACCGCGGTCGCAGCGTCTTTGCCGCGCGGTGCCTGATCGGTCAGCTCGACGGATTCTGCTCCACACATCCGTCCGATCAGCGTGGTCGCAGCGCCCTCGAGAGTCGCCCGCCGGTCTGCCGGCGCCACGAGGACAACGGGCACGCGCTGGCTGGGGGCGACCTGGTAGCGCGCGCGGATCTCGCGCGCCGCGGTCACGACGTCGTGGACCTGCTCGAGCGTGCGCTCGGCGTCGGCGTCGACCCAGTCGGGCCGCGCCTCCGGCCAGGCGGCGCGAATCACGAGCTCGGCGTCGGGCAGCGCGCGATCGACGCCGCGCGTCGGTGCCGCGGCGCGGAGCTGTCCCCAGATCTCTTCCGTCACGAAGGGGACGAACGGGTGCAGCAGCCGCAGGATCTGGTCCAGAACGGTGGCCAAGAGCTGCTGCGCCTGGCCCCGCTCGGCGCCATCGCGCAGCCGTGGCTTGATGAGCTCCAGGTACCAATCGCAGAGCTCGTTCCAGAAGAAGTCGCGCGCGGCGTTGAGTGCCGCGGAAGGGTTGTAGGCCTCGAGCTGGCGCTGCACCTCGTCGCGCGCTCGCGACAGACGCGACAGGATCCAGCGGTCCTCCAGCGCGAGATCGGCCCGCGCGCGCGGCGCAAAGGGCACACCCTCGAGGTTCAGCAGGGCGAACCGCGCCGAGTTCCACAGCTTGTTGCAGAAGTTGCGGCCGATCTCGAACCGCTCGCTGTAGGGGTTGGCCTTTGGCACGCCGTCGACGGTGCCGATGACGTCGAACTCCTTGCCGGTCTCCGGGCACAGGTAGGTAAAGATCGAGCGGCCGTGCTTCGCCTTCGCGAGATCCACGGGTTGGTTGGAGAACGGCGAGTCGACCTGCACGGGGAGCTTCACGTCCTGCGTGCCTGTCTGCAGCTCGCAGAGGACGTAGCGCATCGCGTCGGCCCCGTAGCGCTCGATGATGTCGACGGGGTCGATCCCGTTGCCCTTCGACTTGCTCATCCGCTCACCCTTGCCGTCGAGGATGTTGGCGTGGATGAACACGTCGGTGAACGGCACGTCGCCGAGGTTGTAGAGCCCGGCGAGGACCATGCGGGCCACCCAAAGCGTGATGATGTCACGCGCTGTCACCAGGCACGACCCGGGGTAGAAGTAGGACAGACAGTCGGGGGCGTCGCCGATGGCGGCCACGGGCGATTGCCCGGGATCGAGCTCCGCGGTGGCGGGGTCGGGCCAACCCAGCGTGCTGTGCGGCCACAGCGCGCTCGAGAACCATGTGTCGAGCACGTCGGGGTCCGGCTCGAGGCCGGCGGCGCGCAGCATGGGCGCGACTTCGGCCTCCGGTCCCTCGTCGCGGAAGCACACGAGCACGTCGGCGCGAGCGATTGACTCGTCCTCCCGCAGAGCCGCGAATGCGGCCGTTGGCTCCAGCCGCCGGCCGTCGGGCAGTGCCAACCACGCGGTCACGTCATCGCGGCTGAGCCAGGGTTGCACCAAGCCTTCGAGGATCAGCAGCTGCTGGCGCTGCACCTCGCCGCGCCACACGGGGATCTGGTGGCCCCACCACAGCTGCCGGCTGATGCACCAGTCGCGCTTCTCGGCGAGCCACGCGATGTAGGTGCGCCGGTAGCGATCGTCGGGGTGAAAAGCGACCTGGCGGCCGCTCGCGGAGCGCCAGCTCGGGTCGCAGGCGTCGATCGCCGCTTGCGCCAAGCCAGGGGCGCGGAACTCGCGCTCCGTGCCCCGGCCCATCAGCACGCCGCCCTCGACGTCGCCCATGCGCACGAACCACTGCTTGCTGAGCAGGGGCTCGATGATGGTCTTCGAGCGGTCGGAATGGTCGATCTCGATCGTGCGATCTTCGACACGGTCGAGGAGCCCCCGAGCATCGAGGTCGGCGACCACCCGCTTGCGCGCCGCAAACCGATCCAGGCCGGCGTAGTCCGCGCCCGCCGCGGCGCTCATCTTGCCGTCGGCCTCCAGCACGTTGATCGCGTCGATCTCATCGCGATGCCGCTGCCAGACGTCGTAGTCGTTGGGGTCGTGCGCGGGGGTGATTTTCACGCAGCCGCTGCCGAGCTCGGGCTTGGCCCACTCGTCGAGCAGGATCGGGATGGTCCGCTCTTGCAGCGGCAGCATGATCTGGCGGCCGTTGCGCGCCATGGCCGCGATCGTCTGCAGCTGCGGCAGGTGGGTCTTCGCCCGCTCTTGCAGACGCTCTAGCTCTGCCGCCGCCTCGTCGCGTTCTTTCGCCGGCGCCGCGTCGAGCTTGGCGCGTGCCTGCTCGGTGGCCGCGGTGAGAGCCGCGGCCGGGTCGGGGTGACAGGCCACCGCGGTGTCACCGAGCATCGTCTCCGGCCGCGTCGTCGCGACCACGATGTGGGTCGGCTCGCCGGGCTGCGGGTCGATGACCGGGTAGCGGAGGTGCCAGAAGTGGCCTTGGACTGCCTTCTTGTAGAGCTCGTCGTCGGCCACTGCGGTCTGCAGTTGGCAGTCCCAGTTGACCAAGCGGTGCCCCTGATAGATGAGCCCGTCGCGGAACATCGCGAAGAACATGCGCCGCACCGAGCGCGCGCACATCGCGTCCATCGTGAACCGTTGTCGGTCCCAGTCGCACGAGCAGCCCATGGCCTGCTGCTGGCGGACGATCCGCTCCTGGTACTGGCCCTTCCACTCCCAGATGCGCTGCACCAGAGCCTCGCGCCCGAGGTCGTGGCGCGTCTTGCCCTCGAGCTCAAAGAGGCGCTTCTCGACCACGGCCTGGGTGCCGATTCCGGCGTGGTCCGTCCCGGCCATCCACAGCGCGTTGTCGCCCATCATGCGGTGCCAGCGAATCAGCAGATCCTGCATGACGTTGTCGATGGCGTGCCCCATGTGCAGCGCGCCGGTGACGTTCGGCAGCGGCATCATGATGACGTAGGGCGTCACACCGGCCTTGGGGGCGGCGGCGAAGGCCTTGGCCTCGAGCCACCGCTCGGTGCTGCGCGGCTCGACGGTTCTGGGGTCGTATTGCTTGGAGAGCTCGGTCATGGTGCCGCGATGCGGAGATGCGCGAGTAGGGCGGTGCGCCAACGCCGCCGCCACGGCCACCCGCGGCGGGCATCTTGGTGGATCGGGGGAGGGGGTGCAACACGAGGCAAGGAACCCACCCCAGGGACCCGCGGCGGCGGCCTCGAGGCGGCCCTGGGCAGTCCTGGCGGCCGAGTCGGCGACGCCCGCGCTTGCCCCTGAGCGAGTGGAGCCCGAAAGTCACGGGCGATGACGACTCCCCACCGCATCGCCGGCGTCCTCGCCGGCGAGATTCCGATTGGCCAGCGGGTCACGATCGAGGGTTGGGTGCGCACGCGCCGCGACTCCAAGGCCGGCTTGTCGTTCCTTCAGGTGTCCGACGGGTCTTGCTTGGCGGCGCTGCAGGTGGTCGCACCCGCGGACCTGCCGAACTACGAGGAGGATGTGCTGAAGATCTCTACCGGCTGCTCGGTGCGGGTCGAGGGTGAGCTCGTCGAGTCCAAGGGCAAGGGGCAGTCCAGCGAGGTGCGCGCCGAGCGGGTCGAAGTGGTCGGCTGGGTCGAGGACCCCGAGCACTACCCCATGCAGGCGAAGAAGCACACCATGGAATACCTGCGCGAGGTCGCGCACCTGCGGCCGCGCACCAACGTGATCAGCGCGGTCGCGCGCGTGCGACACACCATGGCGCAAGCCATCCACCGCTTCTTCCACGAACGCGGCTTCTTCTGGATCCACACGCCGATCATCACGGCGAGCGACTGCGAAGGCGCGGGCGAGATGTTCCGCGTGTCGATGCTGGACATGACCAACCCGCCGCGCTCCCCGACCGGGGAGATCGACTTCGGGCAGGACTTCTTTGGCCGTGAGGCGCACCTGACGGTTTCGGGGCAGCTCAACGTCGAGTGTTACTGCCTGGCGCTCAGCAAGGTCTACACGTTTGGCCCGACCTTCCGGGCCGAGAACTCCAACACCCGCCGCCACCTGGCCGAGTTTTGGATGATCGAGCCGGAGATCGCCTTTGCGGATCTGACCGATGACGTGCGGCTCGCCGAGGACTTCCTCAAGGCGGTTTTCGGCGCGGTCCTGGAGGAGCGCGAAGACGACATGGGGCTGTTCGACAAGTTCGTCGATCCGGGCTGTCTTGCGCGGCTGCGCAACCTCGTGGAGTCGGAATTCGCACGGATGGACTACACCGAAGCGATCGACACGCTGAAGGCCGCGAAGAAGAGCTTTGAGTTTCCGGTCGAATGGGGCGTCGACCTGCAGTCCGAGCACGAGCGTTACCTGACCGAGGAGGTGGTGGGGCGACCGCTCGCGGTGGTCAACTACCCCAAGGAGATCAAAGCGTTCTACATGCGCATGAACGACGACGAGCGGACCGTGGCGGCGATGGACGTGCTGGCCCCCGGCATCGGTGAGATCATCGGTGGCAGCCAGCGCGAAGAGCGCCTCGACGTCCTCGACCGGCGCATCGATGCGATGGGCTTGCCCAAAGAGAACTATTGGTGGTACCGGGACCTGCGGAAGTACGGCACCGTGCCGCACGCGGGCTTCGGCCTCGGCTTTGAGCGAGCCGTGCAGTACGCGACGGGCGTCGAGAACATCCGCGACGCCATTCCGTTCCCGCGGGCGCCGCGCCAGGCCGAGTTCTGACGCCGTGGCGCCGCGGTTCGTAGGCGCTACTCCGCCAGGTGGAACACCAGGCCCATGGCTTGGCGGCGTCCGTGGGTGATCGGGGTGGTGCCGTGCCGCAACGGCACGCGGCGCGGCTTTGGCCCAGAGCGGTCCAGGCGGAACGAGCTCGCGAACACTGCCAGATCGCCTTGGCTCAGCGGTTGCACCCGCCGCCGCGGCGCCTCACCAGGTCGCTCCTCCTGTAGCACGAAGTCACCACCGGTGAAGTCGGTGTCGCGGCGGCCGAGCACCAGCAGCGCCTGGAAGGCGAACCAGATCGGGCCATACACGTCACGGTGCAGGTGATTGACGCCGCCCTGTGGATAGCAGAGCACGATGCTCGAGGCGCGTCGCTGGCCCGCGGCGCGACACTGACGCCAGAAGCCGGTCAGCGTCGCCGGGTAGCGGTACGGATCGCCGACCGCGGCGCGCCAGTCCTCGGCGATGGGACGCAGTAGGTGGTAGAGCTCGCGCCGCACGCCTTGCAGCAGGTCGTGCAGCGGCTCCGAGAAGTAGTGGTAGGTGCCGACCCCGTAGCCCTTGGCGCGCATGTCGATCGTGCGCTCGAAGCGCCGGGTTGACGCGTGCTGCAGGAGATCCGCGCACTCGGCTGCGGCGAGTAGGCGCGGCCGGTGCCAGAGCCCGTCGGCTTCGAGGTGGGCGGCGACACGCGCATCATCGATGGCGCGCAGGCGGTCCTCGATGCTGCGCACGCGGCCTGCGCGCGGGCGCCGCGCCGGCGGCTCCGGCCACAGCGGTGGCGGCGGTTGACCGTCGGCAGTGAAGCCGCGGGCTTGGGCCGCCGCGGCGTCCGCGAACGCTTCGACCGTCGCTGTGGGCCAGCGTCTGGCCTGCGGGTCGTTGGCGGCGGCCAGCCGCCGGTCGCGCCAGCGGCCGATGCGGGACGCGCCGACCCGCTGGGCCCACGCGGCGAGGGGCTCGTCGGGTCGAGGGCGCGCCCCTTCGCGCTGCAGCCGCGCGAGCTGCTCGGGGTGCCACTGGCCGCCGTCGGCGCGGACCACCCGATGCCAGGGCACGCCGTTGGCGGCGGCCGCGGCCCGGAGTGCACGCCCGGCGGCCCGCGCGGCGCCGGGGCGGCCGGCCATGGCCGCGACCTCCTGGAACGTGCGCGTCCCCCCCCGAGGGATCGCCCGGGTCGCGTCGACGTATGCGTTGTTACCCACTGGCGAGGACAATAGGGATGCTGTGGCGCGGCCGAACCGCGGCCGCCACAAGGGTAGTGGCCCGCCCAAGCTCTCGGTGACGCGGCACCCGGCCAAAAAAAGCCCGTGGCTGCCGGTCGCGCCGCTCGCAGATTTGCCCCGCGGTGGGGAATCGCGGCAGAATCTTCGTCAGGTCGGCGGGTTAAACCGCGTTTACGGGAGCGTGACTGCCTTGGCCCCCGCTTCATCCTCGGATCTCGAGCCGGAAGCTCTGTTCGTGCGCGTCTATCGGGAGCTGCACGACATGGCGCGGCGGCATCTGGCCCACCAGCCGGACGGCCACACGTTGCAGGCGACGGCACTCGTCCACGAGGCCTACCTGCGGCTGTGTCGCCCGGGTGCGAGCCCCTACCAGGGCCGTGATCACTTCATGGCGGTGGCGGCGGTGGCGATGCGGACGGTCGTCGTGGATCACGCCCGGCGCAAGGCTGCCGGCAAGCGCTCGGCGGCGGGCGGCCGGGTCGAGCTCGACGCCCTGGTCCGCGAATACGAGGATCGCGCCGGGGACCTGCTGGAATTGGATCAGGCGCTGGCGCGGCTCGCCGAGGCGGACCCACTGCTGGCTCAGCTGGTGGAGTTGCGTTTCTTTGGTGGTCAGCCGATGGAGGAGTGCGCTCGGGTCCTGGGCCTGAGCGAGCGGCAGGCCTACCGGTGGTGGCAGGCGGCGCGCGCTGTACTGCGGCAAGAGCTGAAGCCATGAGCGCGCGCTGGGAGCGGATCCGCGAGATCGTCGGGGCGGCGATCGAGCTGCCGCCCGAGGAGCGGCACGCGTTCGCGCGCGCCGAGTGTGGCGACGACGCAGCGCTGTGGGTGGCCGTGGAGTCGCTGCTGCGCCAAGCCGAGGACATCAGCGAGGACTTCCTCGAGCCACCGCCGCCGCCGCCCCTGGCGCCGCGCCCGGCGCCGCCGCCGGTGGACGATGGCATGCGGCTCGGCGACTTCGTCTTGCTGCGTGAGCTGGGCCGTGGCGGCATGGGGGTGGTCTACTTGGCGCGGCAGGAGTCCCTTGGCCGCGAGGTGGCGGTCAAGCTGCTCGCCAACGGGCCGGGCACGTCCGCGACCGACATCGCGCGTTTTCACCGCGAGTCGCGTGCCGCGGCGCAGCTGGGCCACGAAGGCATCGCGCAGGTCTACATGGATGGTCGACACGGCGACATCCATTGGTTTGCGATGGAGTACGTGCGCGGCCACGACCTTGCCACCGAGCTCGAGCGGCAGCGCCGCGCGCCCGGGACAGGCGACGAGACCATCTTGCCGCGCCACGACGACCCGGGTTACGTGCTGCGCGTCGCCGGCATCGTCGCAGCGGTGGCCGACGCGTTGGCGTACGCACACCGCCGCGGCCTGGTCCACCGCGACGTCAAGCCACAGAACCTCCTTCTCGATGCCGCCTCCGGTCGGGTCAAGATCGCCGACTTCGGCCTGGTCCATGACAGCGCGCAGGAGCAGCTGACGCGGCGTAGCGAGGTGCTGGGCACCTGGCACTACATGAGCCCGGAGCAGGCCCGCGTTCGGTCGGAGACCATCGACCACCGCACCGACATCTACTCGCTTGGCGTGGTGCTCTACGAGCTGCTCACGCTGCAGCGGCCGTTTGAAGGCAGCACGGGTTTCGAGGTCGTGGCGAAGATTCGCGACCAAGAGCCGCCGTCGCCGCGCGTGCGCAACCGCAGCGTGCCCCCGGACCTCGCCGTGCTGTGTGCGAAGGCCATGGCCAAAGAGCCGGAGCGGCGGTTCGACGATGCGGCCGTGCTGGCCGAGGAGCTGCGCCGAGTCATCGAAGGTCGCCCCATCGAGACCCGTCGGCCGACGGCGGGCGAGCGCGCGGCCCGTTGGGCCCGGCGGCACCGCCGCGCGATCGGCGTCGCGGCGGCGCTGCTCGCGGCGCTGTGGCTCGGGGCCACGCTGGCCCCACGCCATGTTCCCCAAGCGACGATGACGTTCCGCGAGCCGCACCTGGCCGGTGCGCGAGTGAGTTATCGAATCTTGGACTCGGTGACCTGGACCTTCGGCGAGCGACAGGACATCGGCGTGGCACCCTGCGATGTCACCCTGCCGCTCGGTGACTACCGCTTTGTCCTGCAGACGGACGAGGGCTTCGCCGAGCTGACGCGCCACCTGATGTCAGAGGGGCGGGTCTACGACATCGGTGACCACGTGCGGATCCGGTCGGACAACGAGGTGCGGGACGGCATGGTGGCCATCTCCAGCGGGGAGTTTTGGTTCGGGTCTCGATCGGCGAGCAATCCCGACCACCAGCTCCGACGCCAGCGCGTCGATGCATTCTGGGTCGGCGAGGCCGAGGTGACCAATGGGCAGTATCGCGCCTTCCTGCGGGACACGGGGTATCAGCCGTGGCCGGCCATGTGGCCCGAGGAGTGGGATCCGACGTGGGACAACCTGCCGGTGGCCGACGTCGGGCAAGCGGACGCGCGCGCTTACGCCGAGTGGGCGGGCAAGCGGTTGGTCAGCGATCGCGAGTGGGCCAAGGCCGGGCGCGGTGAGGCCGGTTGGCTGACGCCGTGGCAGCAGGATGTCGACCTCGATGGCACGCGGGAGCGCCTCGGGCTCGGCCGCGTCCCGCACGTCGACACCGATGACCCCGCGGCCAAGTGGGCGACGTACCTGGCCGGCGTGGAGCCGGTGCGCAGCCGGCCCGAGGGCAGATCGGCCGCGGGGTTGTTCTACATGCTGGGCAACGTCTGTGAGTGGACGGAGACGCTCTACTCGCGGCCCGAGGCCGAGGACGGCCCGATTACGACGGATCGTGGGCTCGCGCGGCTGAAGGGCGCGGCGTTCAGCGATGACGAGGGCTATTGGCGCCTCGACAAGATGTTCATGGCGCCCATCGACGTCCGTGAGTATCGCTTCGGCATCCGTTGCGCGAAGAGCGCGCGGCCGTGAGGCCCCGCATTCGCCTCGCAATCTTCCACTTCGACGATCGAGCTATGACAATGACCCGCCTGCTTCCCCCTCTCGCCGTGGCCGTCGTGGCGCTGCTTGGCGCCGGTTGCGATTGTTGTCCCGAGCCGTTGGCTCCGGGCCAGACGCCGGCGGGCACCGCGTTGGTGAAGACCGAGATCATCTACCGCGTGCACCCGAGGAGTCTGCCGGCGTATCGCGAGAAGGGCGAGGAAGAGCAGCGTGGCTGGTGGCTCCAGGTGCTCGAAGCCGGCCGCGAGCGCCTGACAGCGCCGGCGCGGGCGGAGTTGGGCTACTCGACCATCGACCTTGCCCCCGACGGCCGACCCGACCCGGACCAGCTCAGGGAGAAGGTGGAGCAGGTTGTGCCGTCGTTCGAAGACTTATCACCCGTGCTCGTGACCCCGCGCTACGACGACCACGGCGCGTGGTCCTGTGGCCAGACCTGGGAACTCCAGGCCCACCTCGTCGAGCTGGAAGGTGTCTTGGTCCAGTCAGAGCTGGTCGTCGACGTCGACTTCCCGGGCTCGCCCATGGGCGGGTTGGGTGTGACGGACCCGCCGCGCTGACGGAAGGCAGGCGCGCGGCCGATGTCAGGCCGCGACTTTCTCGGGCTTGCGACTGCTGAACAACCCCTTGAGGTTGACGCGAATCTTGCGGCGGATGTCGACCAGGAAGGTCTCCATCTTGCGCGTCTCCTTGCCGGTGAACGAGTTCCAGATCGTGCTCACCAGGCGCCACGGCCGCGTGCCGTAGCTGATCGCGTAGAAGTTCAGCAGCGTCCAGTAGCGCCAGCGCGTCAGCTCTTTGGCCGTGAAGTTGTAGCTGTAGTTGTTGGCCTCATCGACCTTCGCCTCGTTGGCGAAGATCGGCGTCAAGAGGAAGTCATCGTTGAGCTCGATGCGGCCTTCCTTCTTGAGCTGCCAGTAGAGCTCGGTGTTCGGGATCGGGAAGAAGAAGCCGAACGCCATGTCGGTGATGCCGAGCCATGCGAGCTTGCGCGCCAGGCGCACGGTCTGCTTCAGGTCGTTCTTGGTGTCCTCGGGGAAGCCCGCAACGAAGAACGTCGCGACGACGAGGCGGTGCTTCGCGGCGGCGCGGACCGCGCGGAACAAGGACTCGTCCTTCATCCGCTTCTTGATCCGCTTGCGCGTCTCCTGGCTGCCGCTCTCCGGCGCGTAGTTCAGCGATTTGCCGTTGGTCTTCGCGAGCCAGCTCGCGACCTCGTTGTCGATGACTTCGACGCGAGTGCCGGACGGGAGCTGCCAGGTGATCTCCTTCAGGAAGGGGCGGCTGTACAGCTCTTTGCAGAAGCTGATGATCCAGTCCTTCTTGAGGATCGCGGTCAGGTCCTGGAAGGGGAAGTTGTTGGCGCCGTAAGTCTTGTGCCAGTGCTCCAGCTCGTTGACCACGTCGACGGGATCGCGCGCGTACCACCGCGTGCCCCACATGTTGGCGTTGGAGCAGTAGGTGCACTGGTACGGGCAGCCCCGCGTCGCCATCACCGGGATCGTCATCCCGTAGTGGATGCCGGTGACGAGGCGACGCTCGTCGTACGCCTTGACGTCGAAGAGGTCCCACGCTGGCCACGGGACTTCGTCGACTGCCTTGGTGCGGTCGCGACCCTGCAAGCTCTTCTGTGGCTTGCCGTCGGCGTCGCGGTACCAGATGCCCTTGATGGAGGCGTAGTCGGTTTCGCCGCGATCGAGTGCGTTGAACAGCTCGGTGGCGCCCTCCTCGCCTTCGCCCAACACGATGAAGTCGAGAGGCGACTCCTCGAACGAGAACTCCGGCAGGCCGGTGAAGTGCTCACCGCCGCAGACCAAAAGCTTGTCCGGGAAGCGCTCCTTCATCTTGTGGATGATCTCGCGCACGATTGGCCACGAGAACGACCACATGTTGGTGAGGCCGAACACGTCGGCCGTTGGGTCGAGTCGCTCGACGAGCTCATCGGGCGTCAGGCCGAGCGCCGAGATCTGGCGCCGCAGGCCCGGCGTCACTTGGTCGGGCGCCTCGCCGACGGCGTCGAGAACGCTGACCTCATGGCCGGCGCTGCGCAGGGATGCGGCCACATAAGCGAGCCCGAGCGGGAGGCTCGGCCGCAGCGCGGTCAGCGCATAAACGTTGAGGTAAACCGGCGGATGGATGAGCTGGATTTTCACGTGCGTGAACCCCGGTTGGACTGGCGTTGGTGGCGTAACGCTAAGGGCGAAGCCGGGTCGAGACGGGTGCGAGAGGCCTCGGGCATCCTAACCCTCTCCGCAAGAGTCGTCGATCCCACTTCCCCGTGGGCGTCATCCGCCGGAAGCCTATCACGTGAATGAGGCGCAGGCGGGGCAGGTGCCGTCGTGGCCCGCCCTCGGGCTTACCCGGACGATGGCGGAGCGCCGGCCCTTTGCAGTCAGCGTGACCGCACGAGCAGATCGCTGGGGAGTGCCTCGCGTCGCATGAGCGCCGCGACCTCCCGGACAAAGCGCTGCCCGTCCGTGTAGTAGCCCGCCGTCGGCAGCAGCCCTGGGACCCGGTCGCAAAACCAGCGGTTGAGCCGGTCGATCAGGGTCTCGCGCAGGTACTTGGCCACGCAGCTCGCCAGGGCCGTGGGGAAAGACCTGGCGTCTGCGCCGACATCGAAGGAGAGCCGGGCGGTCCGGCCCCGGGCCGAGACGTCGTAGGCGGAGCGGCGCGAAGTCTCGGTGACAACGCGGATCTGCGCCTCTGGCCACAGTTCCTCGAGGGCCGCTTGATAGCGCATCAGGCCCCCACATCGGTCGGCGGTGATCTCGGCACCGTCGCCCACCTGGTGCAGAATCGCGTCGATCACCTCGGAGTACACCTGCAGGTGCGTACGGCTCTTGTTGTCGCTCTCGTCGACCAGCTCGTTGAACTCCTTGGCGTCCACGATCCGCGCCGCGATCGCCGACAGCTGGAGCTCGGCCCCCCGCATGGCGCGGGCCAGCCGGTGGGCGAGGAGCTCGACCGCGCCGGCGTCGGCTTGCAGCGGCAGGGCGACGTCGAGCTCGCGGTACCAAGGGCACTCGGTCGGCAACCAGTGGTCGGCGCCGAGGTCGCTCAGGAGCGCCCCGAGCGTGGGCGGGAGCGCGCCGCGCCAGGCCGTCCAAAACGACAGCACGCACTCCTCGAGCCGCACGAAGCCGTGCTCGCCCTGGTTCACCTTCTTGCTGTCGTCGACCCGCAGCTTGCGCGGCTCATTGCGCGATTTTGAGACGATCGCGCGCAGGGCGCGCCATGGGGTCACGTCCGGTGGGAGTTGCAGCCCGACGCCGGCCACGACGAGCGGGCCGAGGATCGGACCGAGACCCGCCTCGTCGACTCCGGCCAGCTCTCTCAAGCGGCGCTGACGCGGTGTCGAAAGGACAGACGGCGGCTCGAGCCGCCGGGAACCGCGCTCATGGACATCCTGCTCGTCGTCCGCGACAACCTCGTTCGCGACCAAATCAAAGTCGGCCTCCAGCAGTTCCAGGAGTTCACCATCACGGTGGGCGAAGGATACGCGGCGATCAACGAGGCCCGCCAGCATCACTACGACTCGGTTTTCATATCGGTCGACCCGCAGAGGGGTGAGGGGCTGCGGCTGCTGCAGCACCTGCGCTCCTTCGATCGCACGATGGATGTGGTGATCGTGACCACCGAGCGCCACGCGCGCGACATGGCCGGGGAGAAGTCGCGCCTCAACATCTCGTCGTTCTTGAGCACGCCGATCGACGTGACTGAGTTCTTCCGGCTCATCGGCCGGCTGCGCTCGCGCAAGCAAGAGCCCGAAGCGGCGCGCCGCTAGTGTCCTGGATCCGAAGTTCCTGCACAGATGGCACCCGTCCGGCCACCGCTCGCTGCGTCGCACCTCCTCGACGTATCCACCAATATGCCTGCGTCGGTGCTTCTTGCGAGCAGCGTCCGGTCACGCACCCTCTG